>NZ_WOTH01000037.1 GCF_011516945.1 Acetobacter estunensis | reverse complement strand
CTACACTCTGTCTGCATCGGGTTTTCTTGATGATTATGGAAATTTCTTTTCTACAAAACAGACTTTTTCATAATCTAACCCGATGTACAACCCTTCTGTGAGATTTCCGCGACGTGCACGTGTGCTTGAGCGTGAACTGGCTGACAGCCACAGGGCGCGCGAGACCCTTTTGCGCGATACGCATCATCGTCTTCTCGAGGTGATCGACACGGTTCCGGCCATGATTGGGGCCACGGACGAAACGGGACACTACGTGTTTGCCAATCGCTGCATGGCGCAGGCTCTCGGAACCACGCCGGGGCAACTTGTGGGCACGCAGGCGAGCGGCATGGGTCGCGCGCTTATGGAAAGTGGCCCTTTTCGGCGTCAGCGTGAAAAGGTGGTGCAGGACAGGGAGGGGCGGGAACGTGTGTTTCTGACCACGCGCACGCCCCTTCATGGCGGTGGACGGGACAAGCCGCTGACACTGATGACGGCGCTTGATATTACCGAGCTTAAAGAGGCCGAACGAAAACTCCTTTTCTTAGCCTATCATGATCCTCTGACAGGTGCTCCGAACCGTTTTCTCATTGCGCAGGAAATGGAAAAACTTCTTACGCAGGAGGAGGGGGACGACGTATTCGGTCTTTTCCTTATCGATCTCGATCGGTTCAAGGGGATCAACGATACGCTTGGGCACCGCGTGGGTGATCGTCTCCTGAAAAGTGTCACGATCCGGCTGACGGACAGTCTGCCCGACGCCGAGGTGATCGGTCGTCTGGGGGGAGATGAATTCGCCATAGTGTACAAGCTGGATGGGGCGTGTCTGGACGCGGACGCGCATCGGAAAGCGGAGGTCATCCTACAGCTTTTCAAACAGCCTTTTAGCATTGCCGAGGACGAGGACGATCTGAAAACGGGCAATGTCATAAGCACCACCATCAGCATGGGGGTTGTGATCCATGCCGGTGGAGAAGAGACGTTTGATGCGCTGCTCAAGCGGGCAGATTTGGCGATGTACCGGGCCAAGCAGCGGGGTGGAAACGGATATCGCCTCTTTGAGCCCGAGATGGAAAAGGCCGAGGCCGTCATCAGGCGAATCGAACTCGATCTGCATGACGCCGTGCGCAATGATGAACTGGTTTTGCACTATCAGCCGCAGGTTGATCTGCGTTCAGGGCAGATTACGGGTGTGGAGGCGCTGCTGCGATGGCGGCGGCCCGATGGTAGTCTTATGGCGCCCGGACATTTTCTGCCGGTAGCGGAGGAAACAGGCCTTATCGTGCCGATTACGGAGTGGGTTCTGCATGAAGCCTGCGGTCAGCTTGTTCGCTGGTCGAAAGAGGGCTTGACGCTTCGTATGGCTGTGAATCTGTCGGGGGTTCTGTTCCACCGTGTGGATATGCAGCACATGCTGACGGAAGCGATTACGACAACAGGGGCGCAGCCCGCGCAACTGGAACTGGAGTTGACGGAGTCTGTGCTGATCCACAACGCCGATATCGTCAACCGGCAGTTCAAGGCTTTGCGGGAACTGGGCACGGCGATTGCGGTGGATGATTTTGGAACGGGATATGCTTCACTGGGGTATCTGAGTCGTCTGGTGATTGATCGTATCAAGTTTGACAAATCCTTCATGGATCGACTGGAAAGCAGCGAGACCGATCAGACGATCCTGCGTTCGATGATCATGTTGTGCCGCAATCTGGGCATACGGATGACGGCTGAAGGAATAGAGCGTCCCGAGCAAGCGCGGTGGCTGGCCGCCCATCGCTGTGAGGAAGGGCAGGGTTTTTATTTCGGTCGCCCCCAGACACCGGATCGGGTTGAGGCGCTTGTGCGGGCGTCATTGCCGCACTGGCATCAGGAAATGGAAGGCATGATCTCACCGATTGCTGCTGTCGGAGGTGGCGGATTTTCTTCCTGATGGTTGTCATGATCGTTGTCTGGGGTGCGCAGTTTATCGATTTCAGTCAGGCTTGAGAGCCGGATTTTGCGCTCAACGCTGGAGTGGCTTCTACACAGGATATGATGAGGGCGGGAGCAAAGCTGCATATGCCAGTCATTTGGGGCGATCTTTCTGATGCGCTGGCCGCAGATGGGGCACACGTATGGCGAGCGTTATGCCTTCACCCTTCGTAAGTTTTCAGATCATCGCTTTTTCAGAATAATAATGTGTCCGGATTTCTTCTTTCCAGAAATCCGTTTTCATAGCCCTTCAGTAGGACAGCCGGGTTTTCGCCGTCCCTTGCAATAATCCGTTATCAACTGCCCGAAACGGACACGGCCGAAGCTTGGGAAGTGTCCACCGTGGACGATGGAAACGGGTAAAGAACGCAACGTTTCAAGGCTTACACGATAGTCGGCAGGCGAGGAATGATACGTGTCGTCCAGAAGGGGGCCATCGTAGATGGTGTCGCCCGAGAGCAGGACGCCTGTGGCGCTTTCCCATAGAGCAATGCCGCCGGGGGAGTGCCCTGGTGTATGGATGACCTCGAAAGCCCTGTCTCCAAGGTCAATAATATCGCCATGCTGCAGAATGTGCGTAGGGACGACGCCCGGGGTGCGGTAACGCTCGGGATCCCAACCAAGGGGACGACCGTCGAACATGTCGTCATTCGCGTAAAGATCGGCCAGCGTTGTGTGAGGTGACGGACGCTCCAAAATCGAGGCTTCGAGTGCATGGACGCCACAGTCACAGAACTCATGATGACTGCCGATGTGGTCAAAATGGGTATGGCTTGCAACGCACAGGATAGGGCGCTCGCGCAGTAGAGCGACGTACTGGCGCAGAGGAACCGCGCCCAGACCGCTGTCGAAAAGCAGATCCCGATCTCGCCCTTGAACGAACCACATATTGCAACGGTAAAACGGTTTGATCCACGGCTCGTGAATCAATGTAATGCCATGAGATTGAGGAATAGTTTCGTACCAGTCCTGTGGCGCGATGAAACGCTTACCCTGCATGTGCTGATCTTTCGTGTTTTATGCAGGAACGATGACAACGTCATCCACCGAGCAACAGGGCACGATGCGTGTGCCAACTGTGGGAGCCTGCTGGGGTGGCAGACACAATACGAGTTCCTGCCCCGCATCGGTAAGCGCGAGTATACGGACATAATTGCCCTGAAAAATCATTTCCATCACTGTGGCTGTGGGCAGAGATTGTTTATTCTCAGGATTGAATGTGAAATTTTCCGGCCTGATGATCGCGACGGCTTCGTCATCCTTTTGCAGGACCGTCGAACTACTCGGCATGTCGCCAACAGCGCCTGGATTGGGAGCGGCAATTCCCTCAATCGTCCCAAATGCGGTCTCCAGTGTCAGGACATCTCCCGCACGGTGGGCCACGCGCCCAGTGATCTGAGTACTCTCGCCCATAAAAGTGGCTGTGAAACGTGAGGCTGGTCGTAGATAGACACGTCGTGGGGTGCCGACATCCTCGATGCGACCGTGGCTCATGACCACGACAAGATCGGCCAGCGCCATGGCTTCTTCCTGGTCGTGGGTCACGTGGATGAAGGTGCGGTTCATCTGACGTTGCAGTCGTCGCAATTCTTCCTGCACCTGCCGTCGTAAGGCCAGGTCGAGTGCCCCGAGCGGCTCATCAAGCAACAGGATTTCCGGATCGACCGCTAATGCACGCGCCAGCGCGACACGTTGCCGCTGGCCACCTGAGAGCGCCTGGATCGCGCGGTCCCTCTGCTGCTCCAATCCTACGAGACGCAGCATGTCCTGTACGCGCTGCTTTCGTTCCTGTGGGGACATGGGCTTCATTTTCAGCCCGAAGCCGACATTGGTCGCGACTGTCATGTGGGGAAACAGTGCGTAGTCCTGAAAGACCGTCGTGGTGGGACGCCGTGAAGGAGGAAATGCTGTTACATCTTCACCACCGATACGGATTGCTCCGCCCTCGGGCATGGTGAAGCCACCGATGATCGAGAGCAATGTCGTCTTGCCGCTGCCCGACGGGCCGAGCAGCACGACGTAACTACCGCGTTCCACCGAAAGGGAAACGTGATCGAGCGCCATTTGTCCGGGATAACGCTTGACGATCTTCTCAATACAGAGATGGGGAAGGGGCGTAACCGTCATGCGGAATTCTTCTTTTTTCTGAACAGGAGCGCCTCGGCAATCAGGGCGAGGGCGACCACACCGAAGAAGACGAGAGAGCCGATGGCGTTCGTCTGTGGATTCAGGCCACCACGCAAAATGCCCCATATGGCCACAGGCAACGTGATCTCGAATCGGCTGAGCAGGAACGCGCTGAGAAATTCATCCCACGACAGCGTGAAGCACAGAATGAAGGCGGCAATCAGAGTTGGGGCCATCATTGGCACGGTGACTTGCAGCAGGATTCGGGGAAGCGAAGCCCCAAGATCTCCTGCCGCCATTTCGATCCGGGCCTGCGTTTCACTGAACTGGGCGGCACAGAGCGCGAATGCCAGTGGCATGTTGATGACGACATGCGAGATTCCAACCAGCCATAGCGATGGCGCGATATGCGCCCATGACGCCATGACCAGCAGCCCCATTCCAACAATGAGATAGGACACCGCCATGGGCAGCACCAGAAAGCCACGGATCAAACTGCGGCCCCGCAAGCGGTAGCGGGCAAGGCCGTAGGCGGCCAGAAAGCCCAGCACCAGCGAGAGCAGGCTCGATCCCACCCCGACCAGAAACGAATTACCCATGGCCGCGACCAGGCGGCTGTTGGCCAGAACTTCGCCATACCAGAACAGGGTCGGACCGTGGAAAGGGGGAACAGGCAGGCGGCCGTCCTGAAAGGAGAAAAGCACCAGCACGATGACGGGCAGGAAAATAAAGCCGTAGCAGGCCAGCATGTAGAGCAGGCCAAGCCCTTTCCACGACAGCGCGCGACGAAGGCTGAGAATGTTCATCGGCTGCGTTCCCCGGCATCCAGAAAACGCCTCAGTCCGAGATAGGCCAATGCCATGATCAGAGTCAGGACAAGCGACATGGCGGACGCCATGGGAAGGTCGAGATGCTTCTGGATCTGCATCATCACCGTCTGCGGCAGGACAATGGCCCGCATGCCGCCAAGAATCTGGGGCGTCACGTAATCGCCGAGGCATAGGACGATAGTGAGAAAAGCCCCCACAGCGATACCGGGCACGCTCAGGGGCAGCGTTACAGTGAGGAAAGTGCGCAACGAAGAGGCGCCGAGATCGCGTGCGGCGAGGGCGAGGCGCGGGTTGATCTGCACGAGAGACGCATAGATCGTGAGAGTATCGAGCATGATGAAGAAATGGACGAAACCGATTTCCGTGGCCGTAGGAGTGTACGCGAGGCGCAGGTGTGTGTGGATCAGACCGAGAGCAAGAAGCAGCCGGTTGAGAAACCCTGTCGGTGCCAGCACAAGCAGCCACGCATAGGAGCGCACGACGTAGGAGGTCCAGAATGGCAGGACGGCAAACGTCAATGCCACACGCTGCATGCGTCGCGATAGAACCGTCACGATGGAGTAGGCCAGAGGATAGGCCAGAAGCAGGCTCGCGACAGTGACGGTTGCTGTCAGGGCCACCGAGTTCAGCAGAGCGGATTCATAGGATTTCTCCATGAATATGCGCGTAAAGTTACCAATCCCGATCTGTCCGGTCGCGCTATCGCGAAGGCTGATGACGATCATCGCCAGAAGCGGGGCCGCGAAGAATGTCGCAAGCCACGCCAATGCGGGCAGGGTGAAGAGAAATCCCTTCATTCCGTCAGGGGTCTTGCGTACAGTCACCTCACTCATTCTGCATGACTTCCGTCCAGAGCTTCTGCAGCGTCTTGTCGAAGGCCGGGGTCATCTGGAGGTAGGTAGCCGTGCGGGCGATATAGGAAGGCTGCATATCCCACTGGAGAAGTTTCTTATCCTCATCTTTCAGCACGGCCTTGCTGTTGGCAGGCATGCCCCAGTAGCAGCTTGAAGTGGCCAGCTTGCCCTGTGCTTCCGGCGTGAGAATGTACTGGGCAAACGCGACCGCAAGATCTTTCTTCTGTGAACCGGCAAACACCGCCAGCCCCTGTTGCCAGCGCACGCCTCCCTGCGTGGGGATGAGATAAGTCAGGTTGGGGCGGTCCTTGGCCATGCCGGCCGTCACCCATTCGCCACCACCCACGAGAATATCGACCTGTCCGGTGGCGAGAGCCTGCTGCGTGGTGGTGACATCCCCGACGAGGGCTGCGTTGTGACGCAGTTCTGAAAGCTTCGTGCGGATTGCCGGCAGGTCGGCATCGCTTAACGTGGCGGGATTCTTGCCCAGCGCCAGCGCGGTATAGGCAACGATTGGTACGTAGTAGTCGTAGATGGCGATGCGGTCCTTGTATTCAGCTTTCCATGGCGCCTGAATATCGCTCATCGCGGCGGCAGAAAGGACGGTGCTGTTGTAAGCTACCGTGTTGTAGCCGAATTTTTCAGGAACGGCATAAGTCTTGCCGTTGAAACTGCTGAGCTTCGGGCTGTCGATGCCGGGGAAGAAATCGGCCGTGGGAAAGGCTGTCGGATCGAGCGGGGCGAGTAGCCCCATTTCCGCCAGACGTGGTGTGTCGGTTTCATCGAGGACCAGCACATCCCAGTCGCCGGGTTGGGATTGCCCGATGACGGCAAGAGCTGCGCCGGTGCTGTCAATATCCTTGAAATGTACCTTCACATTGTGCGCTTTTTCAAAAGGAGCCAGAAGGGACGGGTCTTCATGATCGCACCATGTCAGGACGTTGAGTGTGGCGTCTGCGGCATGGGCCGCCATAGGGGTGAGGATGAAGAGAGAGCTTGCCAGAAGGGCGCGCAGACTGGGCCGGCAACGTGTCATGTGGGCGTCTCCAAAGTGGTGTCAGGGGGCGTGTTTCAGATGACCGAAAGAGGCGGTTGTTCTGGCGCCTTCGGGCAATGCCAGTTCTCCTTTTTCGACCTTGCGGCGCAGGTAGGTGTAGGTTTGCAGAGCCTGCGACCACATGTGCTCGCCAATGGTGATCGTGCCGTAATCGTCATCCGGGCGGGCAAAGGCCGGGAGCGGCGCGATGCGTGTGTGATAGTCGCAGGCATAGAAGAACGGAAAGGAATAGCGTTCTTCAGAAACCTTGCGGACCCGATGAGCCGTTGCGATGAAGGTGCCGCCGGTCATCACTTCGAGCATATCGCCTATGTTTACGACGAAGGCACCCTCGATCGGCGGCGCGTCGATCCATTCGCCGCGTCCGTTCATCACCTCCAGGCCGGGGCGATCGGCCAGCAGGATGGTAAAGCACTCGTAATCGGTGTGTGCGCCGATGCCCTGAGCATCCCGTGCGCCTTCATCGAAGGGGTAATGGATCATCCGCAGCTTGGATGGCGGGAAGTTTGCTATGGTGTCGAAAGCGTCTTCCGGCTGGCCCAGAGCCAGTGCAAAGCCGCGAAACAGCGTACGTCCCAGCGCAAAGACCGCCTTGTAATAGGCTTCCGCCGCAGCACGAAACCCGGGCAGATCGGGCCATTCATTGGGACCGAGAAGCGGCGTGCGTGCAAGGAAGAGCGGGTGATTCGACGGTAGCTCATAGCCGATATCGAAGGCTTCCTTATGGTCGGGAAGCTCGGTGCCATAGGCCTCTTCTCCTTCCGGGACGAACCCCTTGTGAGAGGTAGAAGTGCCGATATAGGAGTCCATTTTCTTCTCGAACGGCATCGCGAAAAAGGCATGTGCGGCGTTTTTCAGCCCATTCACCAAAGCCGGGGCCAGACCGTGGCCGGTGATGTAGAGGAAGCCGACCTCGCGCGCGGCGCGACCCAATTCGGCGGCGACCTTCTGTCGCTGGGCCAGATTCTCGCTGAACAGTCCGCTGATATCGACGAGCGGAATGGTGTTGAAGGTTTCGATCGGGATGTCAGGTTGGGCGTTTGCAACAGTCATGCCGGAACTCCTTATCTATAAAGACGTCGTGTGGAGGCGCATGAAATGCTCTCGTTCGGTGTGGGCCATCCACCGATTGAGTTGCGCGAGATCGGCCACAGGGGCATCGGTGAAAGGCAGTGAGGGCAGATAGCCGTCCGGGCCGAATTCCGAAGTGAGCGTGGTCGTGGCATAGGCGCGTGCGCGCTGGGACGCCCAGATCTGCTCCCACACTTCCTGATGGAAATGCAGAGCAGCCGCATGTTCGGGGGCCGCCGGATGTGTCACCTGTGGGGCCTGCGGTTGCCCCACGCGCGCCTGAATGTGATGCACCCGTTCCACGAAAGGCGAAAAATCGTCGAGAGGGTCATTCAGCAGACGTTCGCAGCAGACGACCCAGTGGCTGATATCTGCTGTGAAGAGCGCGTCAGGTCGTAGGCGGATGACATCGAGCGTGATCCATGGCGTGGCGAGGATACGCGAACGATGTGTCTCGAAGCAGCACGTCATCCCGGCGCGCATGCAGATATCTTGTGCGCGAGCGATGAAATCAGCTTGCACTGTAGCTGGCCAGCGGTCATTGCCGCCCAGAACAGAAATAAAGCGGACGGGCATGATGCGCGCGCGCTCTATGGCATTGGAGAGATCGACAAGGTGGTCTTCAGGTGTTGCGGCCTGATGCGGGACCACATCACCCCCGGTGATGGCGATGCCGATCCAAGGGATGTTGCGGTCATGCAGCAACTGCGCCCCCATTTCGGCCTGCGCCATGGTGGAAGGGATGCGGGCCTCAATGCCGTCGAAATCGGAATCTGGCCCGGTTGGCAGTGCTACATCCCATGAGCGATGATCGCCCCAGAGACTCCGAAAAATATCGAGATGCATGTCCGGAGCCTCGTGGTTACAGGGCCAAGGGCCCTATGAGATGAACTGTGTGTTGCTATATCGAAACGATGTGGGCGAACGGTGGCCGCTTTTCTGAAGCCTAGCGGCAACTTTTGTCTTCGCAAATCGGGAATATGTAATCCCTACATTGACGCTCTACGATGCATCGTTGCGGAAGGTTCGAACCACCTATACCGAAATGAACAATGGCTCCGAAAGTGATGGAGAGAAGAGAATGTATGGTGTGGCAGACAATCGTAAGATATTCGGGTATGAAAATGTTTAAAATTCTCTAAATCTGGCTTTGTGGAGCTTTTTGTGTATGAATACATTGGTTTTTTTGTCGGTTTTGTTGTGTGGGATCATCAAATTTGCCTTTTGGACATGGAGCCCTTCCTATCATCTTTGATCGCTGACTTTTGAAACAGCTTCTGCATTTGGAATCTATAAAAAATTAGCCAAGTCATTTCGATATAAAAACATATTGACGGCGTTTCTTCGTCTGTGAAATCGTGAAGTCGGATTTCACGTCTGAGGAATGTACCGGATGATCCCTGCCAGGACAGTTGTTCCAGATGTGCGATCGCTTGTGTTTCGCTGTCTCATGCTGCTTCCCGGCGCTGTGATGGGGCTTGGCCTCATAGTCTTTTCTCTCGGGCTCGTGGTCTTCTTGGCGTTCCGCCACAATGACGGCTCTGTCTTGGGGGCTGGCTGGACGTGGTCGAACTTCCAGACAATTCTTACGGACCCGCTTTATGCACAAGTGGCGTTGCGCTCTGTCATGATTGCGGGGACTGCAACCGCAGCAACGGTTTTAGCCGCTTATCCGGTAGCCTATTGCATAGCGCTTCGGGGAGGGCGGTGGCGTTCGCTTTTGCTGTTTCTGGTGACGTTGCCATTTTGGACCAGCTACCTGCTGCGCGTCTTCGCATGGAAAATCGTGCTGGCCTATAACGGTGTTTTCAATTCCGTCCTTGTCGGGTCAGGCATCCTCCATGCGCCCTCACTTGCGTTCCTGAACACGCCGGCTGCCGTGGTTGTAACATTGGCACACGCTTACGCGCCCTTTGCCATTCTACCCATTTATACTGCGCTGGAGGGATTGCCGCGTTCCCTGCTGGAAGCGGCTTCTGATCTTGGCGCACGGCCATGGACGACCTTTCGACGCGTCGTTCTGCCGGCTTCTGTGCCGGGCGTGCTGACGGCAAGTATGGTTGTGTTCATTCCAACACTTGGAGATTACGTGACGCCGGCCCTTGTCGGCGGTCCGCGCAGCATCATGATTGGTTCATTGATCCAGATGCAGTTCGGACGCGCCAATGACTGGCCTTTTGGTGCTGCGCTGGCCGTCGCCGTCATGCTGGTCGTGGCGGGTGGAATGGTTTTGGGGCGGAAGCTGAGCGTGGGGAGGCAGGGATGAAAATTCCGGTTCCTCCCGTCCTGCGTGGCTCCTCATCTGGGGCGGCGTTATGGATTTATGTCGCGCTGTATCTGATCTTTCTCTATCTGCCGATCTGTCTCATCCCTCTGTTTTCGTTCAATGATTCGGTGCAGGCGGCCTTTCCACTCAAAGGCGTGACACTTGGTTGGTATCGCACGCTTTTTCAGGAAGAAGGCATCCACAGCGCTTTGTGGACAAGTCTGGAGGTGGGGGTTTTCTCGGCAGCGCTGGCGACATTGTGTGGGGTGACGGTGTCCTATGCCAGTGTGTTTATGAAAAGCCGTTTTGCAAATCTTCTGTCCTATGTTGCACGACTTCCTATCCTTATTCCGGGCGTCATTATCGGAATCGCCATGCTGATTATGGCCAATCTTGTGGGAATCGGTCCTTCGGTGCCTGCGATTATCGCTGGCCACACATTGGTGGGCCTTCCTGCGACCGTCATGGTGATGCAGGGGCGTTTCGCTTCGTTTCCACGTTCCATCGCAGAAGCGGCAGAAGATCTGGGAGCGCGGGAATGGACACTTGTCCGGCGTGTACTTCTGCCCATGGCGGTTCCAGCGGTTGGCTCTGCCTTCATGCTGGCTTTTCTGACAAGCTTTGATGAATTCATCATCGCTTTTTTCCTGTCCGGTCCACATCCGACATTGCCCGTCTATATTTGGGGGCAGCTTCGTTTCCCAAGGTCTTTGCCAATCGTCATGGCACTGGGAAGCCTCATTCTGGCGGTGAGTGTCGTGGTTTCCATCCTCTCTGAGGCATTGCGTCGACGAGGTCAGGCAACGTGATGTCATGTCTTTATGGAGAATATTCAATGACGAAAAAGACGTTTTCCAAAGTTCTCGGTGCGGTGGCGTTCTCTGCTTTTGCTGCAGCCTTGACGGTGTCTGGGGCCGCTCGCGCAGAAGACGGAAAGCTGACCTACTTTACATGGTCAGGATATGAACGTCCTGAATATGACGAAGTTTATCTGAAATCGCATCCGGGAACCATCAGTGCCTCGGTCTTTGGCGATGACGATGACGCCTTCACCAAGCTGAAAGCCGGGTTCCGTCCTGATATCGCTCATCCCTGTTATGACAAGATCATCCGTTGGAAAGATGCGGGTCTGATCGAGCCCATTGATACCAAGAGGCTCAGTAACTGGAAAAATGTTTTTCCAAGCTTGAAAAGCCTGCCGGCCCTTCAGGCCGGGGATGGAAAAGTCTGGATGGTGCCATGGGATTGGGGAAATACATCGATCATATATCGCACGGATCTCCTGCCCAATCCGGAAATGAGCTGGAATTTGCTGTGGGATAAACAGTATGCGGGACGCATGGCCACAATTGACGCCGTGCATGACACTCCCGTCGTGGCCGCTTTGGTGGCAGGCGTAAATCCGTTCGATCTGAGTCCGTCCGATATGGAAAAAGTGGCGGCCAAGTTGCGTGAACAGCGCCCACTGATGGCATCCTATACAACGGATATGACCTCCATTGAGCAATCGCTTGCCAGCGGCGAACTTGTGGCATCCATGGGATGGAATGAGGCGGTTGTGGCATTGCGCAAGCAGGGTGTGCCCGTGGCGTTCATGAAACCCAAAGAGGGAATGCTGACATGGGCATGTGGCTTCGTGATGCTCAAAGGAACGAAAAATGCCGATTTGGCGTATGAGTTCATGAACAGCCGTCTGGATGTATCCTCAGGACAGCATCTGATCGAAAATGATGGTTATGGTGCTTCCACTTCCACAGCATTTGCAGCCGTCGGGCCTGAAAAACTCAAGGAACTGGAACTGCCTTCCAACCCCGACGATATGTTCAAAACCACTGTCTTTACCGCGCCCATGAAGCAGGCGGATGAACTGGCCAAAATGTTTGAGAAGATCAAGGCTGGTGGATGACAGAGTCTTTGGCGCATTCTGTGCGTAAAAAGACGGACGTTTCTGTGGCCGACATTCTTGTCGGCCGCAGGATCAGAGCACTGCGCTTGGAAAAAGGTCTGTCTCTTTCTACCTTGTCCGCACGTGCGGGAATATCGGTGGGGGCGCTCAGTCAAATCGAACGCGGCCTTTCTTCTTTGCGGATCAGAACAATCTGGCCGCTCGCGACCGCGCTTTGCGTGGACCCACAAGATCTGGTTGCGGAAGGAAAAGAGCCGCAAAGGGATGTGTATTGTGTTCCGGCATCGACCAGAAAGACGCTCCCCGTCCATTCCGATGGCATCATAAAGAGTCTTCTGTCGCCGCATGCGGCCGCTTTGACGGGCATGTTGGTGTGTGTGGAAGTTGGTGGTGCTTCCGGCATGTACGCCCATTCTGGGAATGAATTTGGATACGTTCTTTCTGGAGACCTCATGCTGTGGATAGAGGGAGCGTCTTACCGCCTCTCTTCTGGCGACAGTTTTGCGTTTCGAAGCAATCTTGAACACTCCTTTCGTAATTGCGGTACGGAAGTGGCCAAAATTCTGTGGGTCAACACCAGTAAACCAGAGAAAGAATGATAATGACAGGTGCCCTTCTCAAGCTCGACGGGATTGGGAAAATATTTCCCGGAGGTGGCATTGGCCTGGATGGGATAGGGCTGGAGGTTGGGCATGGAGAGTTTCTTAGCCTGCTTGGACCGTCTGGCTGCGGGAAAACCACAACTCTTCGTATCATAGCGGGATTTGAAGCACCGACATCGGGGCGTGTTCTTTTGGATGGTGAGGATATCACCGCACGGCGTGCTTTTGAGCGCCCTGTCAACACGGTCTTTCAGGACTACGCGCTGTTTCCGAATATGAATGTGCAGGAGAATATAGAATTTGGCTTGTCGCTGCGTCGTATGGCATCGGTTGAGCGTGAACGGAAAGCAAAGCAGGCACTGGAACTGGTTGGCTTGCCAGACAAGGCCAAAGCGCGCGTGACAAGTCTTTCCGGTGGACAACGACAGCGTGTGGCATTGGCGCGTGCGCTTGTCTGTGAACCGCAGCTTCTTTTGCTTGATGAGCCATTATCGGCGCTTGACGCCAGTCTGCGCGAACATATGCAGAGCGAACTTAAACGTTTGCAAAAAGAGCTTGGAACGGCGTTCGTCATGGTCACGCATGATCAGACGGAAGCTCTGTCGATCTCCGATCGGATTGCCGTTATGAATAAGGGGCGGATTGAACAGGTGGCCACTCCGGCAACTTTGTACGACCGACCGGCATCCCGGTTTGTCGCAAGTTTTATCGGAACCACCAATCTTATTTCAGCCATTTTTCAAAATCGTGAGGACACGCGGTTGCGATTTGCGGTTGGATCGGACTGGCATCCCGTTATGAATGTGCCGGGTGAACTCTCCCTCATGCCGGGGACGGAAGTCACTTTGGCGATGCGTCCGGAAGATATCGTGATGAGCGAGAAGAACAGCCCCGATACGTTCATGGGCAGAGTGGCGTCCATCACGTTTCATGGACGCAGCCTTCGTCTTCAGGTCAGGTATGGCGATAGTGAGCTATGGGTGGATGTGCCGCGAGATGATCGGGCTCGAAGCCATGTCGTGGAGGGGGCCGAACTGTCTTTCAGACTGCGACCGGACGCCATGTGTCCTGTGCTGGTCAGTTAGGATGCGATCCGCGCCTATTGTTCGTCCCGCAGGTTATTCGAGAGAGTCACTCTTGCTCGGAAGTCAGAGTCGATAACGGACAGCACACGGCAAAACAGACCTCTTTTGAGGACGCATAAGCCCATCGTTTTTTGTGCCCGTGAGTCGTATCCGATGAATATGTGCTTCAGGCCTGCGCCATGGTCCGAGCATGGACGGTGGAGCGAGCCCGCCGAAGCAGGATAGCCGCCTGACGGATCAGATCGGTCGGCTCGGCGATGATGCGGGCGTGAAGGGCGCGGACGCTTTCGTGGATGGCGTGAAAGCGAAACTGGGTGGAGCTGCGCTCCTTGATCATGGTGCCGAGAAAGACGCCGTCGATCTCGATAATGCGCGATGCGAGCATGGTGGCCTCCATGTGCCTGCCAATGTGATGCGCCACTGCTGGTGAGATTTTGTCCGGGCGACGCAATGTGGAGCCTCTACATCCCACCGCGTCGCTCAAGACAAGTTACGGTTATGTTGCATTTGACGCTGCCTGCTTCTGGATGAGGGGCGTTTTCGTCATGCAAGGCTGTGATGGAAGCGAAGATGTTCCTGATCCGAAAAGAGAATATCGTTAAGAATGAGGGGCCTTCCATCCAAGGTGAGGTTTTTCCGTTCCATGTGCTGGGAGGAGAGACCTGCGCGCATGGAAAGGGAGCCTCACATAATGGTGTACTCTCGCGTGACGAGGCGATCCAAGGTGCCGTGACGTCTCCATTCTCCTGCTGTCTGGGGACATTCATGGTCCGCAGAGCAGGAAGCCGTGTCCGCACGCCTTCCATCTTGTGGGAATATCCTTGGAGAAACGGGCGTGAATTTTTTCGATGGCTACCTCGGACTGGTCGTGAACGCGACGCCCGGTCTGGCAGTCGAGGCGAGCGGCGGCGGTTATGCGCGACAGACAGTCACCTTCCTGCCGTCTGGTGACGGCCGACAGACCTTCGCCCAGTCTTCTTCTTACAGTTTTGGACTGGCGAGCGATGATTGGGGGTTGGTCACAGGGCTGGCGCTTTTTTCCACCACCGGTTCGGATGAGCTACCGCTTGTCTCATGGGCCATTCCACCGCGCACAGTGAGCGCTGGCCAGACACTTTCCGTGTCGGCACCGGTCCTTCGTCTGCGCCCGGATGGCTATTTCCCCGAAGGCGCTACGGTGGGGATGGCGGACACGGGCGCGGATGTCGTGGCGACGCGTGCTGTGAGCCTGCGCTCAGGTGTTCTTCTGCCAGCCACGGCGACGAATGGGACTGCTTCTCTCAGTCTGTCCGAACTTAATGGCGCGTTGTCGCAGTTGATGCAGGGGTTGCCGCAATCCGATCCGGGGGATGGTGTTTCGCTGTGGTGCAACGCCAATCTGCTGGCGCTTTCTACCAAAAGCAGCTGAGGAAAAGACAGCGATGGCAAACAGCAAACTGTTTATGGGTGGTTTCTTACCCATGCCGGAAACGGGTCTCGATCCGCGTGAGTTCGCGCGACAGAACGCCGCAGGTCCGGTTGGAAATCTCGTCGCGGCATCGTCCGGTGGAAATGGGAGTGGAGGTTCGTCCGGGGGGAGTGGAAGTGGTGACGGTGGTGATAGCGATTCCGATTCCGATTCCGACACTACTCAGACGGTAACACCCGTTAAAACGGTGACGGCCCCCGGTGCGAGTCTGGACATGACGTTTGCCAGCAATGGAGACATCACCTATGACGTGACACCCAACGCGGCGTTGACTCTCTCACTTAGCGGCGGAGCGGCCGGCACGCTCAGCCGGCTGACCCTGATCCTGCGTCAGCCTTCTTCGGGTGGTTTTGCGGTTGCTCTTCCTACGGCTCGCTATCAAGGCGGCGAAAAGCCTGTGGTCAGCACGTCGGCTGGCACCACGACCGTCATTTCCTATCTCACGGACGATGGCAGCAAGACGATATATGGCGGCGTCTGATCGCGCTGCGGGGCACCTTCCTCAATGAGAACGATTGCGAACGGATGATCTTCCACTACATTCCACGGGAATGTCGTCCGCTCATCTCTCCCCCCATGATGCCCCGGCGCTTGTAGCCGGTCACGGCTCCCTCTCCATTCTGACGGAGGACGGAGAGGTGCTGACGCTTGATCGTCCGGCGGCCGTGCGGCGTCTTGAGCGTCTCTCGCCGCCGCTTGTGGTGCACGCTCCTGCAACGGCGCGGATGCTGGGCATCGCACCGCCGGGACAGCCTTCCTCGTGGTTTGACCTACTGGAGCTTTTCGCCTTTGTGCATCCGGTGCGCTCCGTCGCGCCGACACCACGTGGTCTAGCGCTGGCGCTTGAACTGGAAGAAGCGGAGCAGGGACCGGTGGGTGCGGAAGTTCTTCCGCGTCTGCTCGTACGTTTACTGGCCGATTTGCGGCAGATTGCGCAGGGACCGGCGCGCGAGATCGTGCAGGCGCTGGCCGTGAGGTTGGGGCAGGCGGGGTGGATATGGGCACCTGTCGTTCTGGAGAGTGTGGGCGTGGATGGCCCTCTTTCCCGCGATGCGCTCCAACCCGCGAATGCGCTGCGTATCTGGTATGAATTGCCGAAATGGGAAGAAACGGCGCAACGGCCGCCGCCGGGGTCCATGCCCGTCACCCCGGCCGAGGCACGAAGCCGTCTGAGCGAGATGCTCGGCTCACAGGCCGAGATTCGCGTGGGGCAGGCCGATTTCGCGGATGTCGCGACCAATGCTTTCGCCCCGCGTGAGGTGATCGGCATGCCGCGTGTCGTATTGGCGGAGGCCGGGACGGGGACAGGCAAGACGCTGGGCTATGTCGCCCCGGCCAGCGTGTGGGCCGAGCACAATGGCGGCGCGGTCTGGATCAGCACCTACACCCGCCATCTGCAACGCCAGATCGAGGCGGAAACGGCGCGACTGCACCCCGATCCGGCAGTGCGGCGGCAGCATGTGGTCGTTCGCAAGGGTCGCGAGAACTATCTCTGCCTGCTCAACATGGAAGAGGCGGTGAACATCGCTCCCAGCCGGGGTGAAGGAGCAGTGATCGCATTGTCCATGCTGGCACGATGGGGGCGAGCGACGGCGGAGGGGGATCTTTCCGGCGGCGATCTTCCGGGCTGGTTCGGAGAGATTTTCGGCCGTGGAGTGCTGGCCGCCGTGGCCGACCGACGCGGCGAGTGCATTCATGGGGCCTGCCCGCATTATCAGCGCTGTTTCGTGGAACACTCCATCCGGCGGGCGCGGGATGCGGATTTGGTGATCGCCAATCATGCGCTGGTCATGGCGCAGGCCGCCTGGGCGCAATCCGAAGGGGTGAGTGCATCGGAGCAGGGCGATGCGCCCGACGCCACGTCTTCCGAAGCCCGTGTGCCGGAAGAGGACGGCGTGCCCACGCGCTATGTGTTCGATGAGGGACACCATGTTGCGGACGCGGCCGATGGGGCGTTCGCGCTGGAGTTCTCCGGGCTGGAAGCTGCGGAACTGCGGCGCTGGCTGCTGGGAGCCGAAGGCAGCCGCTCCCGTGCGCGGGGGCTGAAGCGGCGGCTGGACGATCTGGTGGCCACCAATCCGCGTCTGGAAACGCCGCTGGAAGCCGCCCTGCTGGCCGCCAAGGCGCTTCCCGCTCCCGGCTGGTCCGCACGCCTGAAGCCCGATCAGGGGAGCGAGCCTCCCGATGAGCCGCCTGCTGAGGCTCTGGATCTCATGCCCGCCTTGCTGCCCATGCCGGAACTGGCTCCCGAGCCGGTGATGGACAATCCGGCCGAGACGTTTCTCGCCCTGTTGCGCGATCAGGTGCTGGCGCGCGCGGGCAACGATCCGCGCCGTCGCAATGGCGCGGAATGTGACCTTCACCCGCTTCTGCCCGGATTGGACGAGGCGGCGGCGGGGCTTGTGCGGGCGTTGGGGCGTATTGCCGAGCCTTTGCGCACTCTGCTGCGGCGTCTGGAAGAACGGCTGGACGAAGACGCGGAAACGCTCGACGCCACCACACGCGGACGAATCGAGGCAATGGTGCGCTCGCTCCGGCGTCGGGCGCTCACACCGCTGGACGGATGGGTGTCCATGCTTTCGACCGTCTGTGTGCCGGAAGACGAGGGGATTACGCCCCAGTTCATCCGCTTCATCCGCATGGAGTCGCGCGAAGGACAGCGGCGTGGCGAGATGGATGTCGGGCTGCATCAGCATTGGCTGGACCCGACCGTGCCGTTCGCTGCCACGCTGGCTGCGCCCGCTCACGGACTGCTCATCACATCCGCTACCCTGCGTGACGAGACCGGCCTGCCGCTGCCGGGAGAGACCGAGCGGGTGTGGGAGGCTGCTGAAGCGCGTGTGGGGGCGAGCCACCTGCCGGTTCCGGCCCTGCGTGCGGCGCTGGCAAGCCCGTTCGATTATGCCAGCCAGACGCGTGTGTTCCTCGTCAACGATGTGGCGCACGACAATATCGACGCTCTGGCGGCGGCTTTCCGGGCGCTGTTCCTTGCGTCCGGTGGTGGCGGGCTGGGACTGTTCACGGCCATCGAACGGCTGCGCGGTGTGCAGCGGCGGATCGCCGGTCCGCTGGAACAGGCGGGGCTGCCGCTCTATGCGCAGCATGTGGACGCGATGGACAACACCACCTTGGTGGATGTCTTCCGGACCGAGACGGATTCCTGCCTACTTGGCACCGACGCCATGCGCGACGGCGTGGATGTGCCGGGACATGCGCTGCGGCTGGTCGCGTTCGAGCGGGTGCCATGGCCGCGCCCCGACATTCTGCACAGGGAACGGCGGCGCTATCTCTCGGATGGAGAGCCGCGCGTCTATGATGACCGCATTGCCCGCCTGAAACTGCGACAGGCCTTCGGACGACTGATCCGCGCGCGGGACGACCGGGGCGTGTTCGTGCTGCTGGACCGGCGTACGCCCTCGCGGTTGCTGGGAGCGTTTCCCTCGGGCGTGATCCCCTATCGGATGGGGCTTGCGGACACCGTGCGGGAGATAAAGACGTTTTTTGGAACGGGAGCAGAGCAATAATTAGGTGTTCAGACTAACCAGCGACTTTCCTTAAACCACAGAATGGATGCGAGAACATGCAGACAGGCCATGATGGCCAGTGTCGTCATGATAAAGCGTCGTGAGCGTCCAAGCGTAGCGCACGCCAGAAACTCTATGGTGAGTGGGTTTCCGAAGACAAAGCGTTCAATGGACTGCGCTCCTGATGAGCAGGCCAGAATTGCTGTCGCGCTTACAAGAGCTGCGTTGAGAAACCATTTTCTGGCCCACATTTTCCACAAGAGCGGAAAAGCAAGGAGAGCATAGATGCCGTACTGGAACTGATGCTTATGTCCTAAGGCGTGAATGATATGCAGAGGAAAGAAGCGAAACCTTCTGTTCCATCCGATCTGGATATGGGCAAAAGCAAAACCATCTCCCATCAAATGGAAGAGATACAGAACAAAGCACGACAGTCCGGCTCCTCCCGCAGCAATGAGCAACAGACTGTCCGATAAGCGCGGGTTGGCGGCAAGGTGGAGGAGTGGACGTTGAGCGGACGCGGGCATGTCGTTTGAGGAATGATTTTTTAAGAACCACCAGATGGCGAGGCACATGGCCATCAAAAAACCGGTTGGCCGGGAAAGCGCTAGAAGAAAGCAGACAAAAGCAGCCAGATTAACGTTCTGGCTACGCAGGGCTGTAATGGCCGCCATAAGAAGAGTGCCATAGATGGCTTCGGAATACTGCGCCGAATACCAGATATTGAACGGATAAAGCAGAAAGAAAAGTGCGAATAGCAGTCGACCTACGTGGAGACCACGGAGCGATATGTCTTTATAGCAAAGTAGAATAAGTACAGGCCACAAGGCAAAATTGACCGCCAGTTCGGAAGCGTGCGTACTCAGTGCGGTAATATGCGTGACGAGAGAGGCAAGTAATGGAAAAAGAGGAAAAAAAGCCCAGCTTGCAAGTCCCGCATGTCCTACCCATCGTCCCAGATGCTGCCTATCCGAAAAATGGGGCAGTTTAGGATATCCGTCTTTGACGATGTCATCGTACCAGACACAATCCCATCGGCACGATGCCGAAGTCAGACCGCCCCAAGGCAAGGCGAGCAGCGCGGAGATCACCAGACTGACGATGCACCCGCCAAGAATGATGAGGGCGAACCCTAAATAACTCTTGTTTGCGAGATTCCGCAGAGGACGAAACAGGAATTTTTCTATTACGTGCGACATTCTACGTTGTGTGCCAATCGTCCTATGAAAAAAAGTGCGTGAATGCGATTTGTTGGGATGAGTGGTTTGCACGTCTGGCTTCTGATTCAATCTGGATCGGATGACATCGCTTACTCCGTTATGGTTTGTTGATGCTATATCCAGCTTTGCGATAATTTTTCAAAGACTCATATCAGGATCAGGATTTTGGGAGCGTTCGCCCTTGTGGATTTGTGCGACAATGCGAAATTGCGGATTAGACTGTCCGTTGCGTCGAAGAGTATTTCGAAAGAATAATAATTGTTAAGAAAGGCAATTCTCGGCTCTTAACACCATGATAAGCCTTCTCGGCAATCCTTGCGCTTGTTCGAGACGCGATTCTGCAAGGACTTTCCCGCTTCATGGAGTTTCAGGACCACCACCCCGATCACGACGTGCGTCAGCCGCACACGGACGAACTGGCCGCGTTGCGCCGTTCGGTCGCACGGTTTGCGTCCACCGATCCGGTGATTCTGGCATGGGCGCGCCAATGCGCGGCCAATCTGGCGGAAGAGGATCAGACGACCGAGGACATGATCCGCCTGTCCGCCACAGTGCTCAAATTCGTGCTGGATCTTGAGCTTCAGGCGCGTGCGGCCGTGCGACGTAATCTGCCCACACAGTGGTGCTCCTCTCTCTGAGGCTTTAGCGTCGGCGGAATAGCAGTTCCAGATCGTTGCGCGTGAGCCGCACCCATGTCGGGCGCCCGTGCGAGCAGGTACCGGCGCGGGGTGTGGCTTCCATCTGCCGCAGGAGCGCGTTCATCTCGGGAATGGTCAGCTTGCGGCCCGCACGGATGCTGCCATGGCACGCCATGCGGGCGATCACGGCGTCCAGCCGGGCGTCCAGTGTCGGTGTCTCGTCTATCTCGGCCAGTTCGTCCGCATCCAGTTCTTCCGCCAGATCGCGAAGCAGATCGATGGCCGAGGCATTGCCGAGCAAAGCCGGCAGCGAGCGGACAAGCACGGCTCCCGGGCCGAAGGCTTCCACGTCGATTCCAAGACGTGTGAGTGCGTTGGCACGGGACACGAGAAGGTCTGCATGACTGCGCGACAGTTCCACCACGTCGGGTACCAGCAGACGCTGGGACTGGATGGTGCCGCAGAGGAACTGCTCGCGCAGGTGTTCGTGGGTGAGACGTTCGTGGGCGGCGTGCTGATCCACGAGAATCATGGTCTCATCGGCCGCCACAGCGACGATATAGGTGTCGAGCACCTGCGCCAGAGCGGCGCCAAGAGGATGATCTCCTTCATCCTTGGCAGGTTCGGGCGTGGCCATGAGAGGAGCATCGGGTGCGCTCTGTGCGCCTGTCTCGGAAGGTGGCGCAGAGGCCGTGAACGTGCGGGCTGCGGGCTGACTGCGCAGGGCGAGCAAAGGTTCGGCAAAGCCCTCCTGTGCGCGAGGGGCTTCCGGCGGGTAGACGATTCGCGCCGTGCGGGGTGGAGCGAAGGACGGCCGCACGCCGGCCGTGCCGGCCCCCAGGCCGAGAGCGCGGGTGATGGTGCCGATGACGAGCGAGCGCACCTCTGCTTCGTCCGCGAAGCGCAGTTCGGTTTTGGCAGGGTGCACATTCACGTCCACCTGCTCATAGGGCATGCTCAGATTGAGAACGGCCACCGGATGCCGTCCTCCTTCGATCACCCGGCGATAGGCCACGCGCAACGCGGTGCGCAGCAGAGGATCGACCACGGCGCGTCCGTTGACCAGCATGAACTGGCCTGCGGTGGTGGGCCGGTGCACCGACGGGCTACAGGCAAAGCCGGTCAGGCGCATGTCGCCGCGCGTGCCGTCGAGCGCGAGCAGACCGTCCGCATCCTCGATTCCGAGAAGGGCGGCGGCGCGGGCTTCCAGCGTTTCCGCTGGACGGTCGAGAATGGTGCGTCCGTCCACCTCCATGAAAAACGCCACCTGTGGAGCCGTGAGCGCCAAGCGACGCACGGCCGCTTCGGCATGTGAGCCTTCCACGCGGGCGCTCTTGAGAAACTTTCGACGTGCCGGTGTGGCGAAGAACATGTCCTCCACCAAGATGCTGGTGCCGGGTTCGCCCGCTGCGGGTTCGGGAGGGGAGATCGCACCGCCCGCGACGTGAATCCGCCACGCGCAGTCGTTCTCTCGTTTGCGGGAGGTGATGGTCAACCGCGCGGCGGCTCCGACGGAGGGCAGCGCCTCGCCTCGGAAGCCGAGAGTGCTGATACGCACCAGCGTTTCATCCGACAGCTTGGAGGTGCAGTGACGCTGGACGGCCAGTTCCAGTTCTCCGGGCGTCATGCCGATTCCGTCATCCATGACGGCAATCCGGTCCGCGCCCCCGTTCACGATGGCCACGCGGATGCGGGTGGCGCGGGCATCGAGCGCGTTTTCGACCAGTTCCTTGAGGGCGGCGGCGGGCCGTTCAATCACCTCACCGGCGGCAATCCGGTTGATGACGGCGTCAGACAGGCGGCGCAGGGTGGGCTGAGGCTCAGACATGGGAGGCGTTGTAGCAGGTCGGATTGGAGAGCAGGAGGGGTTTGCGAGACGCCAGCATGTGCGGCAGGTTAGGCGCATGACCCGTATATTTGTCGATGCCGATGCCTGTCCCGTGAAAGACGAGGTGTATCGTGTGGCCGGTCGCTATGGCCTGCATGTTTTTGTCGTTTCCAACCGTATGATTGCCGTGCCGGACGCCCCGCTGGTCGAGCGCGTGGTGGTGGATGCGGGGCCGGACGTGGCGGATGACTGGATTGCCGAACGGGCAGCGGAACGCGATGTCGTGGTGACGGCCGATATTCCGCTGGCGGCGCGGTGTGTGGAAAAAGGCGCGGTTGTGATCGAACCGAAGGGCCGCCTGCTGGATCAGGATGCCATCGGCATGGCGCTGGCGATGCGGAACCTGATGACGGATCTGCGCTCTGCGGGAGTGATGACGCCGGGCGGAGCCGGTTTCGGGAAAGCGGATCGGTCGCGGTTTCTCTCGGCGCTGGATACGCTGGTGGTGAAAATGCGCAAGCCAAGCGTGCGACCTGTGGTCCGGCGGGACATTGTCTGAGTTAATTGTGCCGGAAAGGTTCTGATAAAGAGGAACATGACCGAATACATCCTTGCGGATGATCCGGTCATGTTCTCAGGGCTTGCGGCTCTTACTTATAGATAGGGAATTTTTTACAGAGTTCCCGGACTCTTTCGTGGACATTGTTTTCCACGTCTGCGTTGCCTTCACCGCCGGAGGCGGCAAGGGCGGTGAGCACCTCGT
>NZ_WOTH01000036.1 GCF_011516945.1 Acetobacter estunensis | reverse complement strand
TCGCAGGGGGCACAAATGGCACGATCAAAGCCCATTCCCCGTCCATCATATCCGATGGATATCGCAGTCCTTCCCGGCTATGTTCACGTCGGGCAATACCAGTCCATGTCACCATTCACTCCATCTTTTCGTAAAGACGGATGAATCACAACAGGCTGGTATTGTTTAAAAACTTTCGGATCGGGCTCTTAGACGTTCACTTGCCTTTGACTTTTTCGACGCTCTTCAGGCCGAAAGCGGAAATCCGGTCCATAACATCGCCGCATTCTGCGCAATGAACAGTAAACTTTTCACTCCACCCCCCATGCTCCGGTCCCGTTTGAATTGTTATTCTATTCACTGTGCCGCATTTTTCACATTTCTCTTTGTAAGATTCTTCGCCAATATTACACATATTTTTGGTATTCCTTTTTCATGTCCGTTTCGAGATACGCAATGCCTGTGCATCGCGCATTGAGCGGAACGCCAGAACGATCTGTTTGCTGAAAGCGGGACTGAACTGGCCGCGCGCGGCCCGATCTTCCAGCGTGTAGGACGTTTCGAGGATGTCGTAATTCACTTCGTCCACCATCACCCACAGGGGCATGTCCGTATCCAGCTTCGCCCTGCGGGCCTCGGTTTCCGGAATCAGCACGGCATGACGATCAGCGGCAGGCTCTTTGCTCGTGATCGGCAGGATGAAGAGGTGATGCTTGCCGTCCCGGTCAATGGCGACGACGACCACGCAGCTCGGCCGCTTTTTTCGGCCTTCCGTCTCACCTCGTAAATCCTGCCATTTCCAGAGATAGTGATAGTCGATGACCTGGCCGACACGCGGGAAGTCATCAGCCATTCAGATAGTCCTCAATCCCCTGATCGCACAGGGCGGCAACGTCTTCAGGCATATCGTTGACGGCATAAGCCTTCTGACTGCCCGTATCCCTGCTGGTCAGCGTCTCGTATCGCTCCACCGACATGACCACGAACCGGGGCTTGCGATGCTTGGTGATGGCGACGGGGGCGACGGCTGCGGCCTCGAAGAGATCACCGGTATTGCGGGTCAGGTCGCCCGCTGCAAACTGCTTCACTGGCTGTATCCTCCCACGGGGGTGATATCAAGAATATACAGAAATTCTGAATATTCTGCAAATTAAATCGCTGAGGATAGCAGAGGCATGGCGGCCTACAGGGCCGCCAAATGATACACAGCCCCCGTTAGGGGGCTTCCGTTTATCGTGGCTGTCCCGAGGGGAGAAGAGACTATGCCACAGAGGGCGCAATCATCCGCTCTTCTGTGCTCACCTAGCTGATTTTTTCGCGACCAGCAGCGCGGCCACAGGTCCGCCCCATGCCCCTAGCAGGCCGAGGACGGCGATTGCGGTCGAGAACCAGAGTGGTAAAGCCACGGGCGAGGCATCAGCTCCCATCATCATCGGCAGCCCCAGTACGCCGAACATGAATTGAAAGAAGACAACGGGCAGAGCAATGATTTTCACAGATCGAAAGCTGTGCGTGAACATCACAGACAGACCCGCCACCATGACAGAAAAAATGAGACCGACCGTCAGGATGCCTATCCCATGAAGGGCCAGGAACCATTGCGGCAAGAGTTCCAGCCCACGGTCCCGCATCAGACAGAACATAATCACGACACCAGCCACAAAACCGAAAGCCACGATCAGTTTCAGCGTGTCGATGGCATCAGCAATATGCCCAGCCAGACGGTCAACGCCATTTGGCGCAGTATTCTGCTCTGTTGTCATGTCCTGATTCCGCTAGAACCTGTTTTGCCGTTGCTACCATAAACCCGGTCTTATCCGTAAGAAATTGCCGGTCGACTATGTGAGCGGGAATTGATTTCGACTTACTCGCGCCGAGGTAACGCACTGTCCGCCTGATTTTCGGGTTTCTCACTTTCTGGTACCTCGGAAAGAAGAGACAAAAGAGTATCGGGAACAGGTTCTTTCACCACAGCACCGAACCGGGCACGCAGCGCGCGCTTCAGCCAAGACGCCAGAAAATTTTCATCTGAATACTTGTGCATATCCGATCCTTCCCACTGCATTTTAATCGGATCGCCCACGACAGGAAGATTCTGGCGTCGTGGAGCACTCCACAATATTGCGAGCCCGGCATCATCCGCCGGAGCGGGTGGCCGGGGCGCAGTGCCCCGGCCGGTTGTTGTCATGCGGTCGCTGCGCCGGGTGTGCGGAGAAAGGCCGGAAGCCATCCGCTTTCCGCTGCGGCCTTGGCCGCGTCGGTGGCGAGGGCATCCCGTTTTGCCTTCTGCCAGTCGCCGGGGTTTGCTCCTGCCTCGGTGATGTAGTCGGCAATGGTGGATTTCGTCAGCGAACGGAAGAAGTTGTCCGCATCGGGCTTCCACCATTCGCGCATGTCGAAGCCGATTGAGGCTGCGATGTCACGCGACGAGCCGCGCTGCCTGTCCTCGGACCAGTTCTCCTTTCCGGCATTCACGAAGGGCAGGGCGCAGGCGGCAAGGATTTCGACCAGTTCGCTTTCGGTACGGCCCAGAAGCCACGGCCACAGCCGATCATCCTGCGGGATGCGCAGAGGGTTGAGGCGTTCCAGCCGATATTCGGCAACCGCGCACATGGCCGGGTTGGATGCCTTGTCGTGCGGCGTTTCGGGCATCTCGAAGCGGGGAGACATCACGCCGTGGTGCTGCATCAGAAGCGCATGGACCAGAACCCGCAGGACCATCACGCTGTCCCGCGCAAGCGTAGCCTGTAGGGCGGCTGTCCGCTCGCGATAGAGCGTTTCCATCAGACCGTTGGGAATGGTGGGCGCGGCGCTGTCATTCTCGGCTGTGCCTGTGCTGGCGCTGGCGGCGTCCTTCTTCTTCGCGCCGGGTTTGACCATGCCCACATAGGTCGTGCCGATCTCCGCCCCCTCGGTCATGATGAAGACCCCGGCCTGTTCCTTCTGCTCGGCGCTCCACAGGTGAGCCGCATTCTGCAATGCCTCAAGCCCGGCGGTCAGGGCATCGTATTCTTCGTTTTCCTCGTCGGTCAGGCCCTGGGACTGCTCGTTTTCCTCGATCTCGGTCAGCCGGTCGGCAATCGCCTCGATGCGTGCGGCATCCTCGGCGGTTGGCTCGGCCTGTTTTGGCGACAGGCGAGGGGTGGAATAGAACCAGCTTGGCCGGTCCGTGATGCGTTCAACCCATGACCAGCCTTCGGCCCTGAACCCGGCTTCGACTTCGCCCAGCTTCTTTTCGGCCAGTTCGTACAGAAGCGGGGTATCGGTCAGGAAACCGTTCTCTCCGAACAGGTCCTGCACCACGGTCCCGCCCGCAGCGCGGTAGGTATCCAGTCCGACGAAGGACACGATGCGGCTGCTTTCGGGAACGGCCCCCTGCATGAGCCGGTTCTTGATGGAGTGCGGGGCAACCTGAAAGTGCGTATCCAGCACCCATTGCAGCACACTGTCCTGCGCCTCGTGATCGTCCGCCACGGTGAAGGCCGAAACCTGTTCGAGCGTGAGCTGATCCTCTCGGAAGGCGCTCATGACAGCAGGAGAGACGGACGCCAGCTTCAGGCGCTTCGCGACGATTGAAGCGGAGACGCCAAAACGCTGCGCAATCTGCTCGACGGAGCGTCCCAATTCGACCTGTCGGGCAAACGCCTCAAACTGGTCGGCCGGGTGCATCGCATGACGCTGCACGTTCTCGGCAAGGCTGATTTCCTCGGCTTCCTCGGGTGTCACGATCCGGCAGAGAACGGACTTGTCCTCGGTCCAGTCGCCGCGTTCGACCAGCAGGGACATGGCGAGAAAGCGTCGGCCGCCCGCGACAACGCCGAAGCGATCACCATCCGGCACGACGACAAGGCTCTGGATCAGGCCAACGGCTTTCAGGTTGTCGGCCAGTTCTTCGATAGCGATGGCGGGCACCGTGCGCCGGACATTCAGGGGCGAACGGAACAGCTTGCTGAAGGGGATGCGTGTCCCGTCTGTATCGTTGGCGGGCGTCGTGATTGGCGTCGGCGTCTTGCTCGTAGTCTTTCTGGTGGGCTTCGTGGTGGCTTTCTTGGGCTCACTGCGGAGTGTTGCAGACATAGGGTTTACCCTCCCTGCACCGGGCGGGGAGGAAGGACCATCCCCCCACGTTTTCCCGCCCGGTGTTCTTATTATATACACGATATAATAAGGGAGGAGCAAGAGAAAAATGCAGTTTTTCACAAAGAAAACGGCTGTTTCCCGACAAAAATTACCCTTGCATCCGCCCCCTCAAAACCCCAGCCTTTCGTTCGACCTGCCAGCGGCAGGGCGAAAGGCAGCGCAGCGACGCCTTTCGTCCCGACACCTTCAGATCCGCCGGCAACGCAGCGCAGGTCTAGGGGTCATCTCAGGGGACCCGTCTGCACGGAGCGACCAAAGGGAGCGCAGGAAGATGGGGTGGATGATCCCCTAGACCGGAGCGAGGCTGCTGGCACCAGCGCAGCCCCCCTTGGGGGGGGGGGGCGAGCATCGGGGGGATATACCGGCCTTACGAACTAGAGCGGAAATCAAGCCCCCGAAAAAGCCCGCACGCGCATCGCTGATCTTTGAGGGATAAATCCATTCGTCACGAAAGGATTTCATTGACGAATCAATGATACCCCATTTATCAGAAAGAAATCAGCGAGGAATCAGACCGATATGGCGAATATCTTTGAAGACCCCAAAAAGGCATCCAGAAAGACACAACTCTTTGAAGCTGGCATTCATGCGTTAGAGAATCACGGATGGAAGGTCGAGAAAATCCCCGGTTTCGGAAAAGGAAGTGTTCGGAAGATTACAAAAGGCAGCCAGGAACGAATCGTATCAATCAGGACGACACAGGATCAATGGATTGCGTTTCCGAGGAATGATGCCGGTGATGCCTGGGTCACGTTGTCCGATGTGGATGCGGTCGTGGCCGTTTCTGTAGATGACAAGGAAAATCCGCGTTTTGCGCAGGTGCATTTTATTGAAGGGGATGAAATGCGCGCGCGCTTTGACCGAGCATATCAGGCCCGGATCAAGGCCGGACATAGTGTGCCGACAAAGCGGAGAGGGATCTGGATTTCACTCTATGATGAAGAAGCCAGCAGCCCCGTTTCGCGTGTGGGAGCTGGTGCCGGAATAGCTCATAAGCCGATCGCGCGCGTACCTCTGACAGAACCTGGTCTTCCGGACGAACAGGAAAAGAAGAAGGTCGGTCAGGCCGGCACCGATTTGCGACCGCTTTCCATAAGTGATGCGAAGAAAAGTCTGTCGATGTTCCTCGGGGTGCCGGAAGAATCCATCGAGATCATCATACGATCCTAGAGATAAGCCTGTTGCAGTGAGGTGTTTCGATGGCATCGCTGCGCTGGCGCCACAGCGCTCGTTTTTTGCGAGGAGGCCAGAGATTCCGGACACGGTAGAGGATACGACAGAGGATACGGTAGAGGATACGCTATTAGTAAGCCCTCTATTTGTTCTTGACGGCCTCCACGTATCGGGATAGAAGCGCACCTAACACGGCCGTCTCCGCTGTTGTTCATGGACGCAAGTTCAAGACATCAAGGGGCGGCCTTCTTTTTTTTCAGGCAAATGCTTCCGCCTTATACCAAGCCCCATCTCAGTTTCGCCGATCAAGTCGCACTCCTTATACAACGGGGCTTAGGAGTTACCGACCAGGCGAAAGCAACCGATCATCTGCGCAGAATAGGTTATGGGCGGCTTTGCCCCTACCTGGAAACTTTCCAGCAGCTTGTGCCTGATCCCACTGATTCTTCCAAAACTATCCGCAGCCCACAATTCCAGGCTGGTGCCGAGTTCCGTCACGCGGTCGATCTCTACCTGTTCGACAAGCAGCTTCGCATTCTGTTCCTTGATGCGATCGAGCGGATCGAGGTGGCATTGCGGGTTGATCTCGCGCACACGTTGGGCAAGCGCAATCCGTTGGCGCACCGTTCTGTTCAGTTTCTCGATAGTCGTCGCGCAACCATCATTCTCAAACATTCTGGGCGGCCGCGTCATGACGTCTGGCTGGACAAGGCGGACGAGGCCATCCGCCGATCGCAGGAGGAATGGGTAGCGGCTTTTTTCAACACGTATAGCTCAGAACTGCCGATCTGGATGGCCGTTGAAACGTGGGATTTTGGCACCCTTTCCTGGCTTCTGGAAATGGCACATCCTAACGATCGTTCTACGATTGCAAAGCAGTACGGCTTGCTTCCCGATACGCTCGTAAGCTGGATCAGGTGCCTCGCTGGTGTGCGCAACCTCAGTGCGCATCATTCTCGCCTGTGGAACACCGGCATGGTCAATCAGCCTGCGGTCCCCAAACCATTCGAAGCGGCGACACTGGTGCACATCGGCACGGCTCCCGTGCAACGAACCCGTGTATATGGTGCAGCCGCTGTCGCAAGCTATCTCGTCAAAAAGCTGAGTGCACGTACATCATGGAGCGGCCGAATGCGAGATCACTGGATCGCGTTTCCGCGCATGCCTTTGGCGAACGCAACACAGGGCGGGTTTCTTGCAGGCTGGAATACGCTCCCGATCTGGACCTGATGCGTATGCTCAATGAAGTCTCTCACCGAGACGACGTCAGAAACCTTCTACTTCTGTCATTCTTCTGTACTCACGACTGGTCCGGTGCTAGAATCTGCCAATAGGCAGGACCGTCATGAAATCCAGACAGCCAAAAAAATCCGCCGCCTTGCATAAGGCCGCCCAACTCGCGTTGTTCCCGCTTACGGCACGTCTTCGGCGTATTCGACCGGAGCTGAATGAATGGCGCTTTTACGCGATGTCCGTTCAACCCGACTTGTTCGGCGGCGCGGCACTCGTAAGGCAGTGGGGACGGATCGGCACTATGGGATCGCAGTGCCTCGATCTCTATCCGGATGAGGGCACAGCCATAAATGCGCTGTCGAAAATGGTCCGTTATCGGCAGAAACGCGGCTATACGCTCGCCATTGGTCTGGATTAACTCAGAGGCAGAGTGTTTCCTGCATGACCCCTGCAACAAACTTCATTCATTGAGCGAATATCAGTGACCAAGGAGGTATCGTTTGGCGTGTGAGAGGCTCACAGGGTCGTGAATAAGATGCAATCAATATAATGATTGCATTACGATATCAATTAAGTGCAATCATCCTTCTTGGAGAGGAAGGATGATTCCGTGGCAAGTCTGACAATCAGGAATTTAGACGATACTCTTATCAGTGCTCTGAAGCGCAAGGCCGGCGCATCGGCGCGATCCGTCGAAGCCGAACTGAGAATTGCGCTGAAGGCGTGGGCAGACCAGCCCGCCATGATGCAGGTCGAGGCAGTTTCACAACGCTTGCAGCAGGCGATTGCCCTCGCAGAAAACGGTCGGGCCAGCGCTTTCTCGACACGTCCACCATATAGCGCCGCGCGCCTGGCTGACGCGATCGGAGAAGATCACGTCACGCCTGTTGCACAATGGATTGAGGGGATAGCTGAGCCCAGCCTTTCCCAACTCAAGGCCATTGCCGCTTACTGCTCGGTATCGGCAGACTGGCTGGCTTATGGCGAGGGCACCCCATATCTTTGCGAGTATGACCGAATTCCAGAGAATGCCGGTCAAGGGGTCCTGTGGCTGCTCGATGCAGACCCCCAAACCCTAAAAACACACCTTCAGGGGCTCCGGTTCATCCGATGCGCCGGCGAACGTGGTGGATTGCTCCTGGTGAAACAGTGGGCCGACAAGGATCTGGTTATCCGCACGCCTTACGTTGTATCCGAGGACACGGGCGGGGGCGGTCGGAGTTCCCTGCGTAATCTTACTCAGGTCTGGCACCTGCTTTATCAGGTCTACAGCGAGTGCGATCTGGCCCCGGATCTCGCAATCACGAGCCACATCGCAAGCGAGCGCACCTACCGCCAGCTTCAGGACGGTTGGCACAACCCGTCAGCACTGCTTCACGACCTGTCCTCCCTGCCGTGGTGGGAAGACATTTGGGATTCCAATGAGTTCGCACGGAGCAATTACTGGCCGGGATGGAAAAAGCTCTGCACGGATCTGTACGAAGAAATTTCTGACAGTAAGAGCGCATCGAACATTCGGGAGTCGATCGAAAGCGGTGAGCATCCGCTTTCGAAAGAAATCGAGAACGCAGCCCTTCTAGGGAAGCTCGATACGTGAAACAGTTCGCCTGTCACTTCAGACCAAATACATCTGTTGTGCAAAATCTATATGATCTCAGACCCGCGTATATTGGATGGTGGCAAGTTTTTTTCGTTTGTCCGCAAATGAATAACCATAAAATCTGTTTCCATCACCTGCACCGAAACGATAACGTCGGATCAGAATCATCAAGCAGACAAACAAGCCTTGCGTCACACGCGATATGCTGAACAACGTAGCAGGGAAGAGAGGGATCGGACGAATGAGCAAACGCAAATCACCGCCTGAACAGAGTGAGCTTGTGCTTTCTCCGACAACCGCGCGCGTCATCCAGCTCTCGGCCGAAATCCAGGCAACACCGCCTGACGACATTGAGTTCATGCACACGGTCCTCTGCCAAGTTGGACTCCCCCGCAAAAGGACGAAGGAAACGCGCTTCGAGCGAAACAATGGCAAGGCGTCCCTGCTCATTACAGCCGGCGAAATGTACAACGACGGTCATTGGGAAAAGCTCTTCGTTCCCTATGGGACAAAGCCACGCCTGGCCCTCTTCCATATCAGTACCGAAGCCATCCGGACCAAATCGCGCACTGTCGCGGTCGGCCGGACCATCAGCGAATTCATGAAACGGCTGAACATCAGCCAGAACGGCCCATCCCGTGAGGCATTCAGGGCACAGATGAACGCCTTGTGCGCCTGTGAAATGAAGCTCGGTTACGGGTCGCGCAATCTGAACGCCCGACCGGTAGACGAATTCGATGCGTGGACCAAAAACCTCGCTAAAGACAGCACGATCGAACTGTCCGAGAAATTCTGGCACGAGTTGAAAGAAAACGCCGTTCCCCTTGATCCTCGTGCGCTTGAGGGCTTGCAGCATTCCGCACTGGCACTCGACATCTATACGTGGCTTGCCCATCGGCTTCATCGCGTGCGGGGATCTGGTGAACGGCTGACCTGGTCCAACCTTCGGCTACAGTTTGGGCAGGAATATACGGACGACAAGAATTTCAAGAAGGCATTCCTGATAGCCTTGCGACAGGTTTCGGCTGTTTATCCGGATGCGAAGCTGGAACAGGTTCGAACGGGTCTGAGGCTGATCGCATCGCCACCTCCTGTCCCGCGACAGACCGTTGTCTCTTTCCAAAAAGTAATTGGGTCAGAGGCTTAACTCAAAAATTCGGGTATAATGGGCGGTGCAATCACCACCCTTTGGACAGCGTGTCTCCCGGTTTATCACGGTGCAATCACCACCCTTTTTGGAGCGATTCCGACATCTTCGGTGCGGTGCAATCGCCACCCTTTTTCCAAGCGGATCTCCGCAGGAAAGACGGTGCAATCACCACCCCTTTTATCCGCCTCACAGCCACCAAAAACACGGTGCAATCGCCACCCTTTTTGGAGAAAGGCTCGCCTCTGTGGATAAAAAAGTTATCCCGGTGCAATCGCCACCCGGATGCGGTGCAATCGCCACCCCCAAAGACGGTGCAATCGCCACCCGTAAGGACGGTGCAATCACCACCCCCCTAAAACCGGTATGATTCCCGATAAATAAACCGATAGGTTTTTCCGGTAGTTGCCTGCGGTTTTCCGGTGGAATTGTGGACAGTCGCCCAAGGGCGAACGCTCGAAGCGTGTGGACAGCTCTTCGACCTGCCCACACGCTCCGGCTCTGACCACAATTCCACCGGACAACTTCAATAAGATTTTTTTTGATAGATTTAAGAGGAGGGCGCCGCTCGCCTTCGGCGCGGCGCTATGCGCAGACCTGGGAGGAAACGAAGAATGGGTTTTCTGAGAGACATTCTGATTATCAGGGAGCGAAAACGACTGCGGCGCGAGAAAGCCGCTGTCGCTAAGCGATTAGCTGTTTCCCCGATGTTCAAGAACACATTCGCGGCCGATCGGGTGCTCGCTGATCGTATGCAATCGAACGGGGTTCCGCGGTGGAAACGAGCCCTCATGATCTTCTTACTCAGATAGTGCCCAGGTAGCAGCACATGGTCATATCCGGCCTATAAGCCGTTCTGATGCGAGTCTGTTTTTTCGCGGGATACTCTCCCCCTAGGCAGGGTTACCGACATGACACCCGAGGATATTAGCCGCGAACCGACGGACTATGACCGCGCCGGCATGGACTGATGAAATAATCTGGATGAGGCCACGCGGCATTTTTGGACGAGCTCGCTGGCAATACCGTTCGGACTGTTGACACCAGGCAGACATTCAAACGTGAAACCAGTTGGGAAATAGCAACGGTGAGCGCGGGCCGGTACGACAATGCCGTTCTCCTCTTAAAAATGATGTCTCATAAGACGATCGTTAAACGGACACTTTCAAAAGACGTGACAACGGAACGAAAACCCTAGACAAAGGATGTCTCATTTAGGTGGTACGGTAATTTTCTCAAAAGGGGGGGGGCTTTACGTTACATGATGCTGATTGGCTACGCCCGTTGTTCACGGGACACTCAAGATCTGGCAGCGCAACGCGCTGCTCTCGCGACGCTCGGCGTGGATGAAGATCGCATCTATGTCGATTTTGGGTATTCCGGCACGAAGCGAGAACGGCCGGGTCTCGACCAGGCACTGGCTGCGGTGAGGCGGGGTGATACGCTCGTTGTGCCAAAACTTGATCGCCTTGCCCGGTCAGTGCCCGATGCGCGAAGTATTGCCGAGATGCTGACCTCCAAGGGAGCGAAGCTGGCAATCGGATCGAACGTCTATGACCCGACTGACCCAATGGGCAAGATGTTCTTCAATGTCTTGGCCACGTTCGCAGAGTTTGAAGTGGATCTTGTCAGGCAGAGAACTCGCGAAGGCATGTTGATTGCAAAACAAAAAGGTAAACTGAAAGGAAAACAGCCAAAGCTTAGTGTAAGACAGCAACAGGAATTACGGCGAATGCACGAAACGGGAGAGTATTCTATAAGCGATTTGGCTGATGTATTCTCAATATCCCGTCCAACAGTATATAGAACCATCAAAAGAAACGTGGAATAAATATTTCAATCATGTCAGTTCGTATTTTATAATGAGACAAAAATATAAAAAGTGACACAAAATTATTGAGGGCTAAATCAGCCTGAAATCTCGCGTTTCCGAACGAAAAAAAAATAGAGAATACCACATAAAGTATATCGTCGTTCGCGACTGATCGTTTTCTTTACATTATTCACGTCTCCGTGATGTATGAGCGCTGTCGAATGCTGAATCTCATATAAAATGGCGAAAAACAGCCATTTTCTTTAAGATAAATTTTTGTGATCTTCGTTTGGAACGGACTTTTTGAGTTGCGAGATATGAGAAAAAATAGATATTTCTACAAGGCGATATTATCCGATTCAGTCAGATCGCTGACGAACGGATGTCCCGAGCGTGAGGTCTCGTCGTCGTCATGCAGAATTCTTCGGTCTTGCCAAAAGTTAACACCCCGGTTTGTTTGCCTGCTGGCTCTCTCCGCGTTCAGGAGAAGGGCATAGTAGGAAGGGGGATTGTCACTTGCTGGAACCGTTCGAGCTGGCCGACATCAAAGCCGGACTTCGGGACGGCGGGAAAATATTGGGTGTCTTCATCGTTGCTCGGCCTGACATCGATGAAGGGTCTGTCTTCGTGGTCTATTTCCGCACAGACTGGACGCAGAGCCGTACGTTCAGGATTCTTTCCAGATTCCGCACCGAGGGAGTACGAACATACAAAAACCTTGGAAGTCTCTATAAGACTATTCGCGGCATCGGGTACGAAGGGCGGATCACGATTTACCCGTCTGGGGACCCCGCGCTTAATACCTTCGTGGGCGTCCTTCCAGAAGACCTCGGCGACAATCCCGCAGGAACGATTACGTCAGAAGGCTACAAAGAGTAAATTAAGGAGCGTACACTTTGCTTTTGTTGCAATTGTATTATCGTTTGCAGCAGGCAAAGTGTACGCGCAGCCTCTACCTATTAAGGATTTCGGTGAACTTGCACTGAAATGCGGCCCAAATGTCGCTCCTGTTACTCTCGCCTCGATCGCGCAGACTGAATCAGGCTTCAATCCGTTTCTGATACACGACAATAATACCAAAAAAGCGTTCAATCTGGGCACTGATGTTGAGGCAGCCGAGACGGCAACTAGTCTGATCGCGGCTGGGCATTCGGTTGATCTCGGGATTATGCAGATCAATTCGCATAATCTGCCCGCCCTTGGTTTGAAGGTTCAGGATGCCTTTGATCCCTGTGTGTCTATTGGAGCAGCCTCAATCATCCTGTCTGATGCCTATGTGGGTGGTGAGAACCACGAAGCCCAGCAGCAGGCGCTACGGGTAACAATCTCTCAATACAATACCGGAGATACACAGCGCGGTTTTACGAATGGCTATGTGGGCAAGGTGGAAGCATCTGCTCGCAAGGTTGTTCCTGCGCTCGATGTAGGCATGGGTCAGAGCGACATTCCAGCCGCTCCCCAGCCCCAGCAGGTTGCGGCCCCAGTCGACCCGAACGCACCCCCGGCGTGGGACGTGTGGGGCAGCTTCGAATACAGCACGGCGTCTGAGACAGAGAAAAAAGCGGAAAATCCGCGTGCGTCTGACGCTGCGTTGTTTGTCCAGGCCACGAACAGTTCGGCCATTTTTCCGCAACTGCGCAAGGAATAAGCTATGCTGTCGTCCATTCATAATTATCCGCGTCGAAATATGTGCTTCAGGCAGGGCGTGGCTGCCTGGATGCTTGCGCTGCTGACAGTTCTGCCGGCTGTTGCTCACGCACAGACTGTATCTGGCGGAGCCGCGCCGACAACAATGGTCAATAATGTCTGCACATTTATTCTAGGCCAATTTGGCCAAAGCATTGCGGTATTGGCAATCGCTGCGGTCGGGCTGGCGCTGATGTTTGGCCGTGCCTCCCTGATGGTTTTCGCCTGTGTCATTGGCGGCATCATCATCATGTTCGGATCTGCCTATCTTGGGGCAACACTGACGGGAAGCTGAGGCATGGAGAAGCTGGAAGAAGATATCCTATTCCTGGCTGCGACACGTCCGGCGCTTGTTGCAGGGGTTCCGTTGCCGCTTGTCGCAGTATTCATGATGCTTGCGGGTTTTATTATCGTGCTTATCCAGAACCCGCTTTACGAAATACTGATAGTTCCGTTGTGGTTCGGAGCAAAATTACTCGTCTCAAGAGACTATAATGCAGTTAATGTCGCTTTCATTTACCTTCGAACGGCAGGAAGATCCATTGATAGTGCAGTATGGGGTGGAGCTTCTGTCTGTCCTAATCCGCTGAAGGTTCCTAAACGCGGCAGGGGGATGCTCTGAATGTTTGGTAAATCCGGACATGCTGAACGTTCTGGCGAAGTATATTTGCCCTATGTTGGGCATATAGCGCAGGATGTTGTGCTTCTTCGTGATGGGTCTGTCCTAGCAATGGGGCACGTTAAGGGCGTGCCGTTTGAACTGGAAGAACCGGCTGTTCGGAATGGTCGCAAGCGCAATTTGAATACAGTGCTCCGCAATATTGCCGATGATAATGTGACCGTCAGCACGCATATGATCCGGCATCCAGATGTGCCGGATCTCCCGGAAACAGATTTTCGTTCAGATTTCGCAAGAAAAATGTCGAATGCGTACAAAGAAAGAGTGCTGGAAGGACGGTTATATAGAAACGATTATTTCCTGACGATCACCGTCACGCCTCGGAATGCGCTCGGAAAGATGGGCAGTAGGTTGCTGCGGGTCGGAAAGGGCCACGCATCAGAGGGAAGTGAGGCTACTGTCAGACAGCTTGAGGACGTCTGGCAGATCGTATCCTCTGCTTTAGATAGCTACGGGGTGCGTCGCCTCGGCCTGCGGGAACGCAATGGGGTAGTCTTTACCGAAATAGGTGAGGCACTGCGCCTCATCATTTCTGCCCGGTGGATGCCCGTTCCTGTTGTGTCTGGATCTCTAGGAGCATCAATTTACACGGATCGGGTAATTTGCGGGAAAAGAGGGGTCGAGATCCGGTCTTTGGATAGGAGCTTCGTGGGGGGAATCTTTTCATTTCGGGAGTATCCGGCTCGCACACGACCAGGAATGCTCAATGCGTTGTTGAGCGTCGAATTTCCAGTGGTGGTCAGCCAATCTTTCGGGTTTTTGACCCGAGCACAGGCCGACGACAAGTTGACACTCAAGTCGAACCAAATGGCAAGTTCTGGAGACAAGGCCACCAGCCAACTCGATCAGCTTGCTGATGCTGTAGATAAACTGATTTCAAATGAATTTGTCTTTGGCGCGCATCACTTTTCCCTCGCCGTGTATGCTGACGACTTGGTCCAGCTCGGCGAGCGTAGCGCCCGTGCTCGTGCGCGATTGACTGATGCTGGCGCAGTTGTCGTTCAGGAAGGGATAGGGCAGGAAGCTGCCTTCTGGTCTCAGTTGCCGGGAAACTGGGAGTTTCGGACGCGTCCCGGCAGCATCAATAGCAGCAATTTTGCCGCTCTCTCCACGTTTGACAACTTCCCGGTTGGCTCCCGAGACGGATATTGGGGGACAGCGATTGCGCGCTTTCGCACAGATGGCGCAACCCCTTATGACTATGTGCCGCATGTCAAGGATGTTGGCATGACAGCCATCTTTGGGCCGATTGGATCGGGTAAGACCACGTTCCTGATGTTTGTCATGGCCATGATGGAACAGGCACTGTCAGCCGTAAATGGGGCTGTTGTATTCTTCGACAAGGATCGAGGTGGGCAGCTCCTGGTTCTTGCAACGGGTGGGACGTATCTCGTCCTCAAGCGAGGTGTCTCGTGTGGCTTAGCCCCGCTGCGCGGCCTGCAAGGGACAGCCGATGATATTGAGTTTCTGCGGCACTGGATCACGGGGCTGATCGAAAGTGACGGTAAGGGTGCGATTTCGTCTGAGGACGCGAAACGCCTTCAGCGCGGGATTGCGCGCCAGATGTCTTACCCCGTGGAAATGCGATCTCTTGCAGGGCTGCGCCAGTTCCTCCTTCATGGTCCAGAGGAAGGAGCAGGGGCCAGGCTCGAACGGTGGTGTCGTGGGGGAGCCTTGGGCTGGCTGTTCGACGGGGAAACCGATGAAGTTGATTTGTCGAGTTCCATAACGGGTTTCGATCTGACAGCGTTTCTCGATCATGACCAGATATGCGCTCCAACTGCCGCGTATCTGCTTTATCGGATCGAGAAGGTTGTGGATGGTCGCCGCTTCCTCATGAGCTGCGACGAGTTTAGGGCCTATCTACTGGACCCCAAATTTGCTGCCGTGATCGATAAATTTCTGCTTACCGTTCGTAAAAACAATGGAATGCTGATTCTGGCAACGCAGCAACCAGAGCATGTTCTGGAATCCAAGTTGGGTTCTTCGCTTGTTGCGCAGTGCATGACGAAGATCCTCTACCCGTCGCCCACGGCTGACCGGCACGCTTACATCACGGGATTAAGCTGCACTGAGGGCGAATATCGCGCGGTACGCGAGGGGATGGTGGGTGATCCAAAGCGATTTCTCATGAAAAGGGAAAACGGCAGTGTCATTTGCGAATTCGATCTCTCTTCCATGCCGGAATACATCGCAGTTTTGTCCGGTCGTGCCAACCGAGCGAACTTCGCAGAGCGGTTGAGAGAGGAATACGGGGACAATCCGAGTCAATGGCTCGATCATTTCATGGCCCGTTATCACGAAGCGAAAGATTGAGAGCGAGGGGAGGGCACAATGAAGGTATATGGTCTGGTTGCACTGGTATCGCTTTCTAGTGTTGGGCTGCATGAAGCAAGAGCGCAAGTCGCTGTCTTTGATGATCAAAGTATCGCTCAAAGCGTCACAAATACGACGAATGAAATAAAGCAAATGGTGAGCGAACTTCAGCAGCTACAGGCGGAATATACGCTTCTACAGAACGTCCCGAATGTGGCGACCGGGATGTTTACAAGCTTCAATAGTGCTAATTTACAAAACCCGTTGCCGACAGTCAGTCAGGCAGCCGGACAAATCACAGGCACGGCGAATACGCTGAACAGTTACGGACAGCAGTTCGCCAGTTTGAATAAACACAGTGCCTCGGGAAATGATCCGGTCGCGCAATCCTACACACAGCGGACGACATCGCTTGCCAATATTCAAGGAGTTGCAGCTCAAAACCTTGATTCTATCAATCAACGGCTCGCGAACCTGGACGAGATGAAGCAAGAACTGTCGAACGCAAAAGACATTACTCAGATTTCGGCTATCAACGGACGTATCGCGGTCGAAAACCACGCCATCCAGGCGCAGGCAGCCGCCGCTCAGAATCTTCAAATGATGGCCCAGGCGCAGATGCAGAACCAGATGTTGCAGGATCAGGAGGCTGCGCGTCAGGAGGAAGTCAACGCCGCAAACGCGCGATTGGGGAATTAGGAAACTATCATGCGGAAAATCATGCTGGCGATTGGTGTCATGGCGATATGGAACGGCGGGAGCGCTACAGCTAGTCCAAGCCGTGATCGTGCGGAACACACGGTGAGTTGGTACGCCGCGCATCGTAGCGAGGATGTGCAGGTGCTGCATGAATGTCAGAACGATCGGACGTTCGAAAACTATCCCGATTGCAAGAATGCTGCCGCTGGGGATGAACTCTATACGGGCAAACAACGCCAGGCGACCGGACCGGATAGCTCTGTCCTGTTCACCAATGGGCCATTGCGCGCGGCCGAACTTGCGAAATGTAAGCTGTCCAATCCCCGTATTCGTCCCCCCAAGGCTGATTGCGATGCTGCGGCCCGCATCCAGACTGAGGTCCAGAACGGAAAGTCTTAGTAAATCGGAGAACGTCTGTGGCTACGACAACGGTATATGAAGACATTAACAGTAGTCTTACGAGTGCATTCGATAATGGAATGAACTCTACTGTAAGTAATGTTCTAAGCGCCGTAGCAACGCCGTTCACATCTCTCATCGTATTGTGGGTCATCGTAACGGGAATGCTTGTGATGCGCGGTGATATAGATACACGAAGAGGAGTTATAAGAATAGTTAGAGTGTCTCTTGTCTCTGCATTTGTGTTGGAATCTGGTATATACAACTCATATATTGTTAATTTCTTTCACACAGGATTGCCGGAATGGACGGCATCATCTGTGTCAGGCGGTTCAGTGTCGTCGACCCCGCAGTTGCTTGATAAGATATGGGGCGACATCTCCGGATATTCACTGAAAATAGATTCCCAGCTTTATCCATACCAAATATTCGATATGATTGAGCTTGCAATTATAGCATTTTGCGATGCCGTTATTCTCGGGGTTGTATTTGCCGTTTACATATGCGCGCACGTTATGACGGATATTATCGTGACGATAGGGCCGTTTGTAGTAGCTGGGTTCCTGTTCGACGCGACACGCAATATCTCGGAAAGATGGGTGGGAAAATTGGTCGGTTTGGCCTTGCTAGCTGCATTGGTGGACGTCGCCATGTTGATTGTTGCGCAAGGCATCAGTGACTACATGACGCAGACAAATATAAATGCAGTTTCGTCTTCTGGAACTCCAAGTGTTGCAATAGATATTATGTTTGATACCATGATATTTATTGCTGTCAGCGCATTTATAATACTGATGCTTCCATCAGCGGCGGCATTTATTGGCGGCGGAATTTCAGTAAATCCTGCCGGGGCAATCATGAATACGGTCATCGGTGGAACTACGGCCGGAGTTGGGACCATCGCAAAAGCGGGTGCCAATATAGGTAGAAAAGCTTCAAAGTAAAAAATAGGTTTACGTTTCAGAATAAAAGGGGAGTGGGGCGGATGATAAAGATCCGTATTAGTATTTCTGTACTTATGCTCTCTGTTTTATCAGCGTGCGCAAGTCATGACCCGTTGCCAAAATGTAAAGGAGCGACATTTGCCTTGAATGCAGGGCACTGGCACCCGACAGAAGCGGATCTCAAAAGGCCACAGGAGCGTGGGTATAAATGACAAATAACGAATTTACCCCGCCCGTTCCGAACGAAAAGTTGGCGGAACATTATGAACAGGTCGAGACGTTTCAGAAAGCACGGGTCCGTTCCGTTGTGCGGATCAACAAATTTCTGCTGGCGGGACTTGCGGTGTCGATGATTGCCAACATGGGGCTGGCATGGTCGATCGGAGCATTGCTACCACTTGAAAAATTGGTTCCGATGCCCCTTTGGGTGCGTCCTGATGGGACCGTGGACAGCGAAATATCGATGTCGCGCTTGCCGAAGACGATGGACGAAGCGGTCATCAACTCAGCGGTCTGGCAGTACGTGCGACTGCGTGAGGGTTATACCTACGCAACAGCCCAGTATGCGTATGACACCGTGTCTCTCATGAGTTCGGATCAGGTGCGCGACCAGTATCAAAGCTGGTTCAATTTCCCAAATCCGAAGTCCCCGCAGGTGACTGTCGGTAAGAAAGGCCAGATTGACGTCGAAGAAGTGTCACTGGCGCCAATTGGTAATAGCGTCATTCAGGTGCGTTTTCGACGTACTGTGTCGATGGATGGTCAGCGACCACAAGTTACGACCTGGACGGCAACCGTCCAGATCCTGCGCCTGACCGATCTCCCCGCTAAAGCACGTCTGAATAATCCAGGCGGTGTGATCGTCACGTCCTATCAGTCGTCAGAGGATGGGGTATAATGAAGTATCTCGCTGCTGCCGCATTCCTCGCGGCGACATATTTGTCTGTGATGCCGGCTTTTGGAGAGCAAGACCCGCTACCAAGTCGGCATGATACCAGAATGCGTTATGTCCCGTACGTAGCAGATCAGGTTGTCCACCTATCCACGGCTGTAGGGGCGACGCTCGTTATCGGGTTTGGCGCACATGAAACTGTCGATCGCGTGGCGGTAAGTGATAGCATTCATCTGAAAGCCGCTCCCGCCGGAAATTATCTGTTTTTCAAGGCCACCAATGGTCTGAGCCTTCAGCCGGTTGTCGTTCTCACGCGCAACGACACAGGTCAGGAGCGCAGATATGTTTTTGAAGTCCAGACTGTTACGGGGGCGTCGCTCGCAAACTCAACGGACGGAGTTTACTACAGCGTCCAGTTTACCTACCCGGCGGATGAAGCAGCGGCGCGCCGCGTGGCGGCTCTTGCACGACAAAAACAAGAACAGGCCCAAGCGGAAGCGCGCGCAAAAGTACTAGAACTTCAACTTGCGCATGAACGAATGGAGCGGGAAACAAAAGATCCAAATTTTGGAACAAAAAATTGGAAATACATTGCTAAAGGTGATCGCTCCATCACGCCACTGGAAGTATGGGATAATGGAAATATTACCATCTTCCGGTTCCCGGGGAATGTACGTCTTCCCTCTTTGTTCACCATAAACCCGGATGGCAAGGAAGCTACGGCCAATTATAGCGTGAAGAACGATCCGGCTGGGTGGGGCACGCTGATGATCGCCGACCATTTGGCTCCGGCGTGGCGTCTTCGGGACGGAGATACCGTTTTGTGTGTCTTCAATAAGGCGTTCGATCCGGTCGGCCACAATCCCGGCACAAATACGATCAGCCCGAACGTGGTCCGTACGCTGAAGGAGGCGGCCCAATGAGCGAGAATCAGACCAATGATAGCCCGGTCAATGAGGGTGGCTCTCTCGTATCTGGAAATAACCGCCGCGAACTGACTGCGTGGCAGAAGGTGGGCATTGCGGCGTTGGTTGTAGTGGTACTGCTTGGCTTCATCTGGTTGCGTGCTCTCGACAAAACGAAGAAGCTCAATGAGCAGCAGCCAAACCTGCCTGTAGTGTCTCAGGGACAGAAGCTACATAGCGCACCGCTCACAGCTCCTCCCGCTCCGGCTCTTCCGATGCCCGTGCCACCGCCACCACAGGCGTCCCGTGGGTTCTTCCCGACGCCTCAAGAGCATCACGAGATGACGCCGGCCGAGAGCCCAATTTTTGCTGCTTCCGGTAGCAGTGCGGGCAGTGTCTCGTCGTCTGCTGCGCCAGCCAGTCCACAAGCGGTTGTCGCCAATGGTGGGGAAGCTGCCCATCAGGCAGGACCGCAGGATGATAAATCCCTCGCTGTTCGTCTGAAGCCGACGGTGCTCGACCAGGCTAAAGCACATATGTTGCCGCATCCGGATTTTTTGGTGACGAAGGGCACGATCATTCCGTGCATTCTTCAGACCAAGCTAAACACTCAGCTTGCTGGCTACACAAAATGCGAAATTCCCGTGGACGTGCGGAGCACAACAGGGAACGTGGTCCTTATGGATAAGGGAACGATCGTCACGGGCGAAATGCAGCATGGTTTGATGCGTGGTGAAGATCGGGCATTCGTGATCTGGGACAGGGCGGAGACCCCGGAGCATGGCATCATTGAACTGGACTCACCCGCAACGGGGGAGTTGGGTGAGAGCGGCATAAAGGTGACGGTAAACAATCACTGGTGGGCGCGCTTCAGCAGTGCCATCCTTTTGAGCGTGATCCAAGGTGGCCTGGATGCAGGGGTGGAATTGGCATCGCGGGTTGGTAGCAACAATAGCGGTGCGTATTTCAACTCTTTTCAGTCAAATGGTCAGACTGTCGCAAATACAGCATTGCAGGCTGACATAAATATTCAACCAACAGGCGAAAAAGCACAAGGAAAAACGGTCGCAATATTTGTCGCTCGTGATCTCGATTTTTCTGACATCTATGATCTCAGGCCCACGGTAGGTATCAATGCTCAATGAAGCCGCTGTTCAGCTTCGGTTTCTGATGCAGCCGCTTGCGGGATGGCTCGAAGACCCGACAACGGAAGAGGTCTGCGTCAATAAACCGGGAGAAGTCTTTGTTCGACAGAGGGGTATATTCACTCGGCATCCCCTTCCTTTGACCTTTGCGGATCTCGAAGATATCGCGATCTTGGCGGGTGCTCTGCGCAAGCAGGACGTGGGAGAGCGGCATCCACTGTGCTCTACGGAGCTGCCGAACGGCGAACGTCTGCAAGTGTGCTTGCCCCCGACCGTACCGGCCGGCACGGTAAGTCTGACGATCCGGCGGCCAGGCAGTCATGTCGCCGCTCTTACCGCGGTCACGAAGCGATATGACATCTCGCGCTGGAACCGCTGGGACAAGCGGACCGAAGCCGAACAGCGACGGCATGAAGAGGTTTTGAAATGTTATGATGACGGAAATCTGGAAGCCTTTCTGACGGCATGCGTCCGCAACAAGTTGACCATCCTGCTATGCGGAGCGACAGGGTCCGGCAAGACAACCATGTCTAGGACGCTGATCTCGGCGATCCCCTTGGGTGAGAGACTGATAACCATAGAAGACTCTCTGGAATTGATAGTTCCACATCCTAACCATGTGCGGCTGCTGTATTCCAAAGGGAGCACAGGGATAAATACGGTTGGGCCGAGCGATCTACTGGAAGCGTCTTTGCGTATGCGTCCAGACCGTATTCTGCCGCAAGAGTTGAGGGAAGGCGTTGCGGCCTGGACCTATCTTAATGAGGTTGTCTCAGGGCATCCGGGCTCAATTTCCACCATTCACGGCGCCAATCCCGTGCAGGCATTTAAGAAATTATTTGCCCTTATCAAAGGTTCACCTCAAGGCGCGGCTCTGGAAGACAAGACCCTTGTTGAAATGCTCTCGGCTGCGATTGATGTGATCGTGCCGTTTGAGACGATGGGCGCGGTATATTCCATCGGAGAAGTATGGCTGGCTGCTGATGCGCGTCGGCGGAATGAAACCGTGGCGGACCTACTGTCAAAATACTGAGGGTGTCGATATGGCGTTTGAAACCAAGTCGATTGTCCTGACTTCAAGGATTGTTTTCAGTGTAGCGATAGTTTTGGTGTCGTGGACTGTCGTTGCATCAGTCGTATTCTTAAAAGGAACGGGTTTGTTGGGCTCGTTCGCGCATCCATTTTATCAATGGTGGTTATATTTTCTTTACGGCCGAGATAACCCGGTCGTTGTGCTGTGGCTCAAGATCGGCGCGGGTGCGGGCAGCATTGTGGTGGTGTTGATACTGCTGGCAGTGGCTTTGCGGCGTGGTGCAATTGGTCCGTCGCTTCGGCGTTCCATCTTCAGTCGAAGGCAGCCGCCGATCCGTGGCGTGACTGAGAATCACGGCTATGCCGACTGGATGACGATGAAGCAGGCCAGGAAGCTCTTTCCGTGCCCTTCTCCGGACTACGGGGGGGTGGTTGTTGGTGAAGCATACCGTGTCGATGAAGATCCGCGCGCAAAAATGCCTTTTCATCCTAAAGATCCAAAGACTTGGGGACAGGGCGGGCGGGCTCCACTGCTTATAGACCCCTGCGAAACGGGGTCGACCCATAGCCTCGTTTTTGCCGGACCGGGATCGTTCAAATCAACATCGGCAGTCACCACACTGACGACATGGACAGGATCAGCAGTGGTCCTTGATCCAAGCACGGAATTGGGTCCAATGCTCCGGCCGTTCCGTTCCAGGACGCTGGAGCATCAGGTTTATGAACTGCGGCTCGGTGGAGATATCGGGTTTAATGTTCTCGACTGGATCGACATTCATTCTCCCGAAGCTATTACAAATATACAGGATGTCGTGTCATGGATCTGTCGAGAGAGTAGTTCAAAAAAAGACAATAATAATGAGTTTTTTGATAAGCAGGGCCGAAACCTTGTGACGTGTTTATTGGCGCACATGATGTTTGATCCGGATCTACCAGACGAAGAAAAGACGTTGCGGACGCTGAGAAGCGGGGTTTGCACGCCGCAGGAAGAAATGAGGAATCTGCTCAGCACGATTCATGCGAACAGCCCGTGCGCCTATGCGAGCCAAATAGCCGGTGCGCTTAAAGGATTGGTCGATGAAACATTTTCGGGTGTGTACGGCAACGCCGATGACAAGACATCTTGGCTCAGTAATCCCGCCTTTGCTGACCTCGTGTCCGGAGACAGTTTTCGGTCGTCCGATCTTATCGACGGTAAGACGGATATTTTCGTCCAGTTGCCCTTGCGAGCCTTGGAAAACACACCGGAAATCGGCCGCACAATCATTGGAGCCTTGCTGAACGCTGTTTATGAGGCGGATGGTCATATCCAGAATCGTGTCCTTTTCCTGCTGGATGAGGTTGCCCGTCTTGGGCGGATGCGAATCATGGCAACAGCGCGGGATGCTGGTCGGAAATATGGCATCACTCTGAGGCTGCTTTACCAGTCGGTCGGCCAGCTTGAAGAACAATGGGGGCGCGAGGGAAAGCGCGCATGGTACGAGGCGGCTGCACATCGGACATATGTTGCGATCTCTGACCTCGATACGGCCAAGGAACTGGAAGAAACCTTTGGTCAATATGGCGTCATGGCGACATCCGAGGGCAGCAACTCCGGCACGTCCGGAAAGGGGTGGGAAGCCAGTAACCGCTCACGCGGTGCGAACTCCAGCTACCATGAAATCAGTCGTCCGCTGATCCGTCGGGAAGAGTTGCTGAATGACACTAGGGTGGATGAAGCGTTTGTGGTGGTTCGGGGTGGCCGCCCATTGCGCTGTGGAATGCCGATCTATTTCCGACGGCCCGAAATCAGGGAAAAAATTGCAGCCAATCGGTTCAATAAGCTTCCTACCTGAGCGTTGCGGAGCGCTCTGACACAGTTGAGGCTGCTTCGCTTTATGATTGCGAAATGCTGGCCTCAACAGCGAGAGGGATGAAGTTGGGTTGCCAAGGGCATGGGGAGGTAAGTGCTTCGTCGCCAGGATCAACTATCAGTGCGTTGGTGACTCTCCGTTTGAATTATATAGACGTTCGGTCTAATTAAATCAGTATGAATCCTGCCACTCCTTCCCGTCGTCGCGGACGTCCACCGAAGGCAACGGCCGGATTCAACGAGACGCGCGCATCACTGGTGCGGGCTGGCTTGGTAGCGCTGACAGAGAAAGGTTTTTCCGCAACCGGTCTCGACGAGGTGCTAAAGGTGGAGGGATCGAAGAACCCTTGATTGATGTGCTTGGCCGGTAATTTCTGGGTTTTGGCGATTTGATTGACGGTTTTTGCGATGGCGTCCAGTCTGCGTTTTGAGCAG
>NZ_WOTH01000035.1 GCF_011516945.1 Acetobacter estunensis | reverse complement strand
ACTCGTCGCTCTCGCATACAACTGCAAAAGAATGGCACGGCTTCAGGCGGCATAAGCCGGGTCAGCCTCGGCCTTATAACCCTCAAAATGACCAACCCGACAGGCTGCTAAGTCATATCTCTTTCAGGACTTCAGAGTAGATACTTGCATTTCGTTTCTTATGTGACGGTAGGTATTTACGCCGAATAATAACAAGCAAAATAATGTATAAATGGAAAAAGCAACAAGAAATATCATTGGACTTAGACGATAAATCCTACTAAAAAGCAGATAAAATAAGGGAAGAGTGCCAATTAGGGAACCCAAATATATAGCCTTCTTCACTTTTCTCTCCTTACCCCAATCGCACTTCTATCCTGCAACCTTACAATATCGAAAAGCATATGGTTATGTCAGCTAACCGTAGACTCGCGGAAATTCAATAATGACTGACATGACGGCGATACTCGCCGTCATAATTGTCTTCCACCACATAGGCTCCAGTCGCGCTGCCCCATGCGAGCAACTGCCGGCGTCGGGAAACCGGCATAACGCCGCCGAGGGGAAACTGGTGGGAAGGCGTCACATAGGCCAGACGTGCGTTCGTGTGGGCCAGAAGGCCCGTATCAAGGCCGTCTTCGCGGGCGGAAACGGCAACCGGCACCGCCCCGGTCGCCGCGAATGCCTGCCGGGCCAGCTGGTAGCAGGGATTTTCCACGACAAACCTGTCCGCAGGATCAAGCAGGATGCGCGCGCACAGATCAAGACGCTGTTGCGAGCCGCTGACGATGATGATTTGTTCCGCGTCGCAGCGGATGCCGCGCGCACGCCACAGATAGCCCTGCAGCGCCGTGCGCAGCCTTAGCGAGCCTTCCGGACGGCCATAAGTCAGCCGGTCTGGCCGATGCGATGCGGCGGCCGAGAGCGCGCGCTTCCACAACAGGATCGGGAAATCCGCCGTGGACAGGTCGCCATAGCGGAAGTCGATGACCGGCTCCCGACCGACTGCCGCAGGGGTGGCCCAGTCCGCCAGCATTTTCATCCGTTCGCCATAGGCGGAAAGCCGATGCCGGGACCGGAGACGTATGCTCCCCGCACCTTCAGCCGGAACCGGCAGAAGCGGCGCAACCCGCGTCGGCGCGCCCTGACGGCTCTCAAGGAAGCCCTCGGCCAGAAGCTGCTCGTAGGCCGATGTCACGGTTGAACGTGCCACCCCCAGTTCGGTCGCAAGCGCGCGGGTAGAAGGCATGGCCGCACCGGGCTGATACAGCCCCTCCCCGATCTGCGCCTTCAGCGCCTCATAGATCCGCCGCCCGCCCAGCCGCCTTGTCCGGGATGGTTTCGGATCGGCATTATCGGACTGGACTGTCATTATTTATCGGAACTGGACGTTAAGAATGGTCCAGTCTTGCGCGCCCTCCCAAAACCCCAGGGATAATCCATGCACATTCCAGCTGCTTTTCGAGAAGACGACCCTACTACGCTGCGTGCGATTATCCGCAACGCCCGCCTGGCGCAGTTTATCACCGCGACGGCCACGGGGCCGATCGCAACACCGCTACCGATGTTAATTGACCCGGACGAGGGCGAATTGGGAGTGCTTTACGGGCATCTCGCCAAGCCCAACCCGCAATGGCAGAAACCCGTGCTGGGCGAGGCGCTGGCAATCTTTATGGGCGCGGACGCCTATGTCAGCGCTGGCTGGTATCCTTCAAAGCAGGTCAACCACAAGGTCGTTCCGACCTGGGATTACGAAGCCGTGCAGGCATTCGGTCTGGTAGAGTTCTTCAGCGATACGAGCCGCCTGCTCGATGTCGTCACGCGCCTGACAGACCGGCACGAAGCGCACCAGAAGGCGCCGTGGCATGTCACGGATGCGCCGGATTCCTTTATTCAGGGACAACTCAAGGGCATCGTCGGGCTGCGCATGCCGATCACCCGGCTGGTGGGCAAGCGCAAGATGAGCCAGAACCGCTCGGCCGAGGATCGGGCGGGCGTCGCCCGTGGGCTGGCAGAAAGCAGTGATCCGCTGGATCGTGCAGTTGCCGGCATGATTCCGCTGGATGACAAATAAGATTGCGCTTCCTGTTCTTGACATATCGTTCCAGAACACCGATATGTCAGGGCATGGCAAGACCCAAGGCATTTGACCGAGATGCGGCCCTGGCCGCAGCAACGAAGACCTTCGCGACCTACGGGTTCGAAGGAACGTCGACCGCATTACTCGTCAAAAGCATGGGGATCGGCCGTCAAAGCCTGTACGACACTTTCGGGGATAAGCATGCGCTGTATCTTGAAGCGCTGCAGCACTACTGCTTCGACAGTGTCGGACAGCTCGCGGCAGCACTCCAGTCGGCCGGTTCTCCTCTGGCCAGAATTGAAGCCGCCCTGCTGGGGTTCGCGGCCCGCATTCAGGATGACACCATGTGTCTTGGCGTAGGCTCAATATGTGAATTTGGCCGACGTGACCGGGAAGTGGCCGCCATTGGCAAATCATCGGCCACGAGCCTGCAGAACATTTTTGCCGCAACGATCCAGCGCGGCAAGGATCTTGGCGAAATCCCGCCGGAGATCGACCCGAAGGATGCCGCACGGTTCATCAATGCAACGTTCATCGGGCTGAAAGTCATGGCACGCGGGGGCGCAACACACGACGACCTGCGCGCCACCGTACAGATGGCCCTGCGCTGTCTTGGCTAGGCGAAAGCCCCCCTTTTTTGCTCTTTATTTGACTGGTCGTTCCAGAAAGATGAGCGAACAGTCAGCAGATCGACCAGGAGTTTCCACCAATGAGCCTTTCACTGACCGGAAAAGTTGCTTTTGTTACCGGCGGATCGCGCGGGATCGGCGCTGCCATTGTCCGACGCCTCGCGGCAGACGGCGCAGCCGTCGCCTTCACTTATGCCGCCTCAGCCGATGAAGCCAACAGGGTTGCATCCGAAGTTGTAGCAAGCGGGGGCAAGGCTCTCGCCATCAAGGCGGACAACACCAGTGCCGATGAAATCAAGGCTGCCGTCTCCCGCACGGTCGTGGAACTGGGCGGCCTCGATATTCTGGTGAACAACGCCGGCATCGTGCTCGGCGGCCCGGTGGACGAATTCGCACTCGATACCTTCGACAGGATGTTCGCCGTCAATGTGCGCGGCGCGTTTGTCGCGATTCAGGCAGCCGCCCCGCACATGAAGGAAGGCGGCCGGATCATCAACAACAGCAGCGTGGTCGCGCATTATACCGCATTCCCCGGCTCCTTCGCCTACGCGATGACCAAGGGGGCCGTCAGCTCCATGACGCGCGCCATTGCCCGCGATCTCGGGCCGCGCGGAATCACGATCAACGCGATCGAGCCCGGCCCGACCGAAACCGACAACATCAGGAACGACGCGATGCGTGACATGCTGCGTCCCCGCATGGCGCTCGGCCGCCTGGGGTCGGATACGGAAGTCGCGAGCTTCGTGGCCTATCTCGCCAGCCCTGAATCCAGCTTCATCACGGGCTCCCTGCTGACGATCGACGGCGGTTACTCCGCCTGATCCCGGCCGACTGGAACCATACCCAGCAAAGGACAGTCCAGATGTCAGATACAGGAGAAACAGTCCGGCAGTTCGTCGCATCTTTTGAGCAGAGGGATGCGGACCTGCTTGGGATATTTTTTGACGACGCAATCGTGTTTTCCAACCACGGCGACCCCGAAGTGCGCGGCAAAGAGAACGTCGTGCAGGTCTGGAAGCGGGTCTTCGAGACATTCGCGCAGGTGCGTTTCGAGACAATCCATCAGGCCGTCAACGGCGCGATCGTGCTGGCCGAACAGATCCATCACCTGGCCCTGCCCGGTCGTGAATCCGCCACCACCCCCAACATGGCGACCTATGAGGTCCGCAATGGCCGGATCGTGCTCTGGCATGATTACACAGCGACGGCAAGTCCGCCCGCGCAGCCCTGAACGCCACGAAGCCGCTTGCGGCGTCGCAATCGTGACCTGACTCATATCCCTTTTGACTAACCATTCCAAGGAAGACTGACATGCACGCTATCGTCATGCGCGAACCCGGTGGCCCCGACGTTCTCGAACTGGTCGAAAGGCCCGACCCGGTGCCAGGTCCCGGCGAGGTTCTGGTCGATGTGGCCGCAGCCGGCGTAAACTTCATGGATACCGGCGTCCGGCGCGGGATGTTCTGGACGGAAGCCGATCCGAAGATCCTCGGCGTCGAGGGCGCGGGCCGCGTCCTGTCCGTCGGCGAAGGTGTCGAGGATTTCCGGCCGGGCGAGCGCGTGGCCTGGGTCTATTCTCCCGGAAGCTATGCCAGTCGCGCCATCGTTCCGGCGGCGGCCCTTGTGCCTGTTCCCGATGCGATTGACGACCGGACAGCCGCATCCGTCATGATGCAGGGTCTGACGGCCAGCCATTTCGCGACCGATTTCTATCCGATCCATCCGGATGAATTTGCTCTGGTCCACGCGGCGGCTGGCGGGGTTGGCCTGCTGCTGACACAGATCATCAAGATCCGGGGCGGCAAGGTCATCGGCCGGGTGTCCTCGCAGGAAGAAGGTCGAGATCGCACGTCAGGCCGGTGCCGATCATATCATCGTGGATGCTGGCGGCAATTTTGCCGAAGAAGTCGTGCGTCTGGCTGACGGCGAAGGCGTGCATGTCGCCTATGACGGCACAGGTCCCGTGACGTGGAAGGCGTCGCTCGATGCCCTGCGCCGGTCCGGCACGCTGTGCTGGTTCGGCCCGGTGCTCGGCGGCCCCGGCCCGATCGAGATCACCAGCATCCCGAAGAGCATCAAGATCGGCTATGCGGTCTTCATGGATCACGTCCATACGCCGGACCTGCTGCGCGCCCATTCGGCGCAACTCTTCAACTGGATCACTGAAGGCAAGATGAAGATCCACATCGGCGGCACCTACCCGCTGGCCGACGCCGCCCGCGCCCATGCCGACATGGAAAGCCGCAAAACGACCGGCAAGCTCCTGCTGATTCCATAAAAAGCAGGATCATTCAGGGATACGAATTAGCCCATTCCTGAATGAGTATCCCGATTCTTCACGTTATAGAATCCGTGATAGGAACTAAGAAAATACGAAATAAAATTGTCGAATCCATCTCCGCTTCAGCGCGCTAAAACAAAGCATTGGGCGACCGAGATGAGGGCGTAAGCGGACCCACACGTAGATAAAACTGTGATCGTGCTTTGTAACGTAATTAAGGGCTTTTTTCGCATCAATAAGGGACATTCGCATAATTAAGGGTTTTCGACACCGCCATCAAAATGCAGCGTCGTATAGCGCGCCGAGAGTGGTCGAAGCGTAGAAACAACGTCGCACTGCTCTGGGCGACCGATAAGCTCCGAAGCGACGAGCGCGAGAGGACTTTGGCGCTCTGGGCCGCGAAGGGAAAGCAGACGTTTGAGGAGGAGCGCGTCAGCACAAATCTCGCCGCCGCGCAGGACTAGCACGGCGGGGCGTGACTGATGGCGGGCGGTAAAGAGACCCCACACATCGTAGCGCCGCTCGCCATGATGCGGCCATTCCTAGATAGCGACCCACATTGTTGAGGTGCATCACTTTGATGTAACGTCATGCATGGCGCAAAGTGAAGCGCACATAGGTAATCGGAATATGAAGACGGACCACTACGACCTCACATGGAATGACGAGAATAGCGAACATTCCGCGGCACTCGCCCGCCTGTTCGAGAATGCCAAGCACGTGGATGTCGCAGTGGCGTTCGCCAAGATGTCAGGCTGGGAGCATATTAAGGACCACCTGCTGCACCATCTCGAACAGGGCGGTTCGGCACGATTCATCGTCGGGTTGGACTTCTATCAGTCAGAGCCGACGCTATTGAAGTTGTTGCTCAAGCTATCACGGAAGCACTCGCTGTCGGTCTTTGTCGGAGACAAACTCGACGGTGTTTTTCATCCGAAAGTCTATCGGTTCGAATATGTTAACAAGTCTGTTTCTATGCTCATCGGCTCGGCGAACTGGACGAATGGCGGCATGGCGGATAACTACGAATGCTCAGTCCTGTTGCGCCTGAATAGCGAGACCAAAATTCGGACCCGTCTAGACGCGCTATGCAAGGACAAACTCGTTAGCGCGCTCAACCCCGGCATCCTCCGCGACTACTCGCGGAGATACGATATCGCCAGGGCCACTCGGGCTACCGAACAACGGCGACTGAAGCGCCTGCGCACCGCAGAGCCCACAACATTCGCAGTGCTGCGTGAATTACTGCGCGAATTCCGCCTCGATAAGTCCGAGCGAGGATTCGACGCACAAGTGCGCAATCGCGCTGAAGCGGTCAAGCGCGCGAGCAAAATTATGAAACTCATCGCTACGTCAAGGCCAACCGGAGAGGGGTTTGATGACCAGCTCCGTAAGCTGGACGCTAGCTTTCACTCGGCGATCGTTCCCATTTTCATGAAGGCCATCGCGGGCGAGCCGGCCGCCTTTGCGGAGCTGTGTACGAGAGCATTGGCATCAGGCGAACTCAGCCCGGAACAGGCATTCGAGAAAGTCAGAGAAGTGAGCATCCGGGGCGTGGGGCCGAACTGGCGCACGGAGATGCTCCATAGCGTCGATCCATCGAAATTCGCGGTCCTGAACCGAAATAGCTCAGCGGGAATGCGGCTGGCAGGTCCTGAATTTCCCGAACGCCCCTCTAACAGCAATATCACGCCTCAAACATACGCACAATTTTGCTTGGACGCTCGGCGCGTCGCCGCGGAACTTGGTCTAAGAAACCTAAGTGAATTGGACGCGGTGTTTAACGAGGCTTACTGGCAGGATATGGACGACGAAGACTGAACAGCTTAACATAGCTTAGTCTTTATATTCCCACTCGCATCCGTGATCGCGAATGAGATTCTTCGGACGACGCTCCGCGTTCCGGCGGATGTGCCTAGCCCGCGACATCGGCAGGGATTTCTGTGGCTCGATATGCGTGATGGGAATCTCGAAGATCCGGGGGTAGCAAGACGTCACCGTGGTAGGGCTATGGCGAAAACGTAGTGCTCATCGCTATCGGGTATGGCCCGCTATCAAGCTGTAGCCGTAGTATAGCGTGCCGAAGATAGCGGGATCGTAGATCGGCGTTTCTATGCCGTCTGCTGCCGGACGGCTTATGGCACCTCTTTAAGTTTTTGCTTTGCAGATCGCTGAGACAACCAAATAGAAAGACCTGGAGCGTCTACTCGGATTTCTTCGAGCTTGTTGGCAGCCTGTGCACGCCATGCAAAATCACCCGGCTCGACAAATTCGCGCCGTAGAGTTCGCACTTGTCTCAAGTGCCGTGTCTGCCCAACGTCGAAAATCATCTAAAGTTCAATGCGCCACCCGCGCGACATGACCACCATGATGTTTGCGCCGCGGCGCCTCCCGAGATAGCGCCTCGCATCGTCGCAGCCATGACGCGCTCGCCAGATGCGCGCGTGATCACAGTCAGGGGAGGCTTCGAACGATCAGCGAAAGCCTGCGGCTCGCTCTCTCCACATGGCTATTACGGCATCGAAAGCAAGGTCGTCGGCGCTATCGCGAGCACGGCGGCTGATCGGCTTTGAAACAGTCATGTCCGCTATCGGGATGTGGGTGGGAGCGCCCTATGTCTGGACTGAGGCGGGAGCTGACTTTCTACCAAGAAAGTAAATTCACTCTGTTCGCTTCGAAGCCAGTTCATAAATCTCATTATCGGCTCTCCGGCCAACGGCAATTACATAGATGACGATCCGTTCGTCGATGACCTGATAAACAAGGCGGTAACCATCTTTCAGAAGCTTGATCTTATAAAACCCTGATAGGTCGCGATGCAGTTCGTTTCCTGGAGAGTGAGGGTTCCAGATCAGCTTTTCTAGCTTCTTTTCAAATTTCTTACGCACGCTGCCGTCAAGAGCATCCCACTCTCTGAGCGCTCTGTCGTCGAATTCAAGACAATACTCTTTCATTCGCGATGACGGCTCTTAAGCTCTGCAAAAGTCATACGATACTTTTGGGCAGGGTTTTTTAGGCGTTCGCGCACAATCTCGATAAGCTCCGCATCCTCGTCTGTGACAAGCCTCCGCTTGACGGGAGAGCGACCCGTTTCAGCAATATACGCGAGCGTATCGCGCAGTGCGTCAGAAAGTGAAATGCCTTGAGCCGACAACTTCTCAACTGCGGCTGCCTTCAGCGTTTCATCTACCCGGAATGTAACAGCAGACATACAAAGCCTCCTTGCGTGTATGCACATATGTATCACGGTTGTTAGTACAAATGAAGCGAAAGATGGTCGATGCTGATGTCTGCATTCGAGAAACCTGATCGGTTGCGGAAACGGCAGAAAAGAAGCGATAACCGACCGGCTGATTCAATGCCTTTCTCTTTGATTTCCTTCTCGGCGAAATTTTTTCATGATCCCGCGTTAAGTCGCACGCGATGATCCGATGATGCCCTCAATCCGAGGAGGGCATCATGAACCGACACCATCTTTTCCCGCCCGCCCTGCTGCTGTGCCTTGCCGCGTGTTCGACACCGGGCCATCCCGGTCCGGTCGAAACAACCGGCATGCCCAACACCGAGCTTGCGCTGCAACGGGCGATCCAGAGCACCAATCACGACATGGCCGAGTTCGGTGCGCTGCGCCCAACGGTCCCTGTCCCGCCGATAACCGCCGATAACGCGCAGGTTCCCGAGGAATTGCGCCGCGACGTCTGGTTCGTCTGGAAAGGCCCGCTTCTGCCGGGCGTCAAAAAGCTCGCACGCTCGATCGGCTACACCGTGGCCACGCGCGGCGAGCGCCAGGACATACCCGTGGACATCAACGCCACGGCTCCGCTTGTCGATCATCTGCGCACTCTGGGCGATCAGGCCGGCACCAGGGCCACCGTCGCCGTCGATCCCTTCACCGACAGCATCACGGTGACCTACAATGGCTGATCGTCTTCGCCGTCTCGCGGTGCTGGCGCTCGGCACCATGCTGGCCACGCCCGCGCTCGCACAAAGCAAGATCGGCTACACACTTCCCTTCGAAAGCCCGACGCCGCCGCCTGCCCCAAACGGCACGCTCATTCCCGAGCCCGTACCGCCGATGCCCTCGGCCAATGAGGTCATGGCCAACGACCCGGCGCTGGCCAACCCAACCAATACGCCGGTCACGGGCTCCTATGACCTGCAGCGCCTGACGGGCGGCGAGGCGCCCCCTTCTCTGGAAGCCCTGCAGGACACGCGCCCCAACGACGAGAAGGGCGACGGCCTCAAGAACGGACGTCGGGAGCAGTTACAGGAAGCCGCCCATATCTACGGCGCACAGGGCGGTCTGGCCGCGCGGTCGTTCGCCATAAATCAGATGCTCCAGCGCTACGAGCCGATCCTCGACAGCACGTTTGATTTCCGCCCTCTGGTGCTGCCCGTGGGCGGCGGCCAGACCCTGATGCAGCCGCCTATCGTGACACAGGCACAGATGGCGATGGCCCTCTCCGACAGCGGTCAGGTCGCGCGTGAAACCCGATGCGTCTTCGAGATCACCCGCGAGGCGCAGCTGACATCCGCGCCGCCTAACTGGCGCACCTATCTCGTCCGCTCATGGGCGCATCCGCGCCATCCGGCCGCAGCTGCCCTGCCCCTGACCAAAAAGGAAGTCCGTTACTGGAACTCATGGGTCGCAGAGGGCTGGGCGGACGGTGAAAAGCAGGCGGTGGAGATCTTCCTCTCCGACGTCGCCCGGCTTGAGAGCGATTACAAGGGCATGGCCCGCTACCGCGTGCTGCTGCACGCCGGCCGCGTCGAAGAACCCCGCGTGGTGTTCGAGAACCGGGCCGCCGTAGGCGGGGGCGACATGCTCCACCTCGACGACCGCGTGATCCGCATCACCGGCCAGCCCGGCCTGCAGGGCAAAATCCGCAAAAGCTATGGATATCCGGAGGATTGCCGATGAGCGCGTCCCTCAAGCCCAACGTCATCGCCTTCGACGGCTGGCCCCACGAAGGGCGCGTCGAATACCCATGGGTCGCCGAGGCCCGCAAGGTGGCGCCCGGTCTCGACGATCTCCTGAAATGGGCTCACCGACAGGGCGCGTCGCGGATCGACATCAAGACCGGCCATCGCACCACGATCAAGGTTCATGGGGTCGGTCGCTACGTGACCGTCTCTCCCATGAAGGCGCAGGACGTCGATGACATTGTGCGGCACGTCTATGGCAATGACGGCCCGGCCAACATTCAGGTCAACAAGCAGATCGACACCGCCTACAGCGTGCGGCTCGGCCGCACCGAGAGCCTGCGTTTTCGGCTCAATATCTGCCCGGTCATGACCCTGCAGGGACAGGGCACGCAGATCGTGATGCGGCCGATCCCTTCAAAGCCGCCGAGCCTCGACGATCAGCTGGTCGAGGACGAAATCCGCGCCACTAACAATCTCCCCAGTGGTATGGTTTTCGTGGGCGGATCGACCGGATCGGGTAAATCCACGCTGCAGTTCGGACTGGCCGAGGCCAAGCTGCTCGATCCCCGCTACAGCTGCGACATGGCGACCGGCGAGGAGCCCATCGAGTTTCTGCTCGACTACCTCAAACCCCCTCATGGCTCGCGGATCAGTCAGACCGAGATCCGCCCGCCCAACATGACGTTCGCCTCCTTTGTGCGCGGCTGTATGCGCCGGGAAATGACGGATCTGATCGTGGGTGAGTGCCGCGACGGCGAGACCATGGACGCCGCCATCAACTGCGCCATCACCGGTGGCAAACTGATGACCACCGTTCATGCCGACGACGCGCCGCTGATGATCCAGCGGGCCATCTCGCTGTGCCCGCGCGCCGAGCGCGACAACCTCGTCAGCGCGCTGGCGCAGTCGCTGCGCTTCGTCATGAACCAGCGCCTTCTGCCGCGTAAAGGTGGCGGCCGCGTCGCCATTCGCGAGTTCGTCACCTTCGATCGCGCGCTGCGTCGCAAGCTGCTGACGCAGGACGCCGACACATGGCCCGACCTGATCCGTCAGGCCGTGGACCATGACGGGCAAAGCTTCGCAACCGCGATCCGGCTGCGTCTCGAACAGGGCTTCATTACCGAGGACACCGCGCGCCTCGCCGAAAAGCGAGACGCCTGATGTGGCGCGCCACGGGTCTGCCCGTTCGCATCCTCTTCCTCGACGGTAGCGCCTGCCTGCCGATGCTGATCTCCATCAGCTACTGGAGCTGGACCACCCTCATCATTGGCGTCGTCGGCACGCTCTTCTTCGGCACGATCTCGTTTTTCGGGCTGACGCCCATCACCGCCTGGGGGTGCATGCGGCGCTTCCTGTGCGGCCGCCTGCGCACCGCCCGACCCACCTGGAAAAGGAGGCGCTACGGATGAGCGCATCATCGCTTTCTCTCCCGCCCGAGCGCGTGGGCAAACTGCTGCAGGCGCTCATCGAGCGCCAGGGCCGCCCGGTGTTTCTCAACGGCCAGCCCATGGCGCCCGCAGCCATACGCGCGGCCTGCGCGCCGGACGGTTTCCTGGCCGCCTTCATGGTGGCCGCCGAAAGCCTCTGGCACAGCCTGACGGGCACGGGCTTCGGGCTGACCCTCAAGCCGTCAGAACAGGCGGCAACCGGCGTGGAACTGACCGCTGTGCGGTCGGACTCCCTTGTGGTTGTGCTGCTCTGCCTGCTCGAAGTGCTCAGGAGGCTCGGCCTCGAGCAGGATCACCTCTCGCTCAACGAACTGCCGACCGTCTGGGATTACGGCCTGCGGCTGATTCAGGTTTCCGGCGAGCGCACGGTGCGCGAGGAGGCCGCATGAAGCGCCTTCTTCCGATCGCCCTCGTAGGGCTTGCCCTGGTGAGCCAGCCCGCACATGCGCAGGAACTCGAGGAGACCGGCCGCGAAACCCTCGCCTGTCTGACAGCGGCCAGCCGGCATGAGCGTGTGCCGCGCAGCGTGCTGCTCATTCTCCTCTACGTCGAGGGCGGTCGCCTCGGCAGCACCGTGCGCAACGACAACGGCACCTTCGATCTGGGGCCGATGCAGGTGAACAGTTCCCACGTGCCGGAGATCGCGCGGCGCTGGCACACCACGCCCGCACGCGCCTGGCGCGCCCTGCGCGACAACCCCTGTGCCAACATCGAAGCCGGAAGCCACATCCTTACCGACGCGCTGCGCGAGACCCATGGGGATCTCTGGCAGGCCGTTGCCTACTACCACTCCCACACGCCGCGCTTCGGGCGGGCCTATCTCCAGCGCGTCTGGAGTGTGACCCATGACCTGATGCGAACCGCCAGTATGGAGAAAGGCTCATGAGCGCCGCCCATTCCCGTTCGTCCGGCATGGACAGCTTTTTCGACAGTGGCCCGGTTCTCGCGGCCATGTTCGTCGTTGTGACCGGTCTTCTGTGCTGGATCACATGGTCAACCTGGCACACACAGATCTCGCTGTTCGTGATGCGCTCGCTGCTATGGCAGATCGGACATCTGAGCCCCAGCCCGGCCCTGAATGAACTGGCCGGTCAGTTACGCCATGCCTGCATCCATCCCTCCACGATCCGGCTGATCCAACTCTACTACGGGATCTCCATCGTCGGTGTGGCGATCCGCTGGCCGGCGATCTGCCTGACACTGCTCTGCGCCCTGGTGTGCATCCTGCGCGGCGAAAATCGTGAACTGCGCCGGGTGCTCGATCTGGAATCCTTTATCGAGGTGCAGGCGCGCATGTTTCCAACGCTGCGCGGCTTTGCCAAACGTCGTCTGACGGCCCTAGTGCCCCCGGGCGAGCGCGGCGATCCGCGTCCGGCCGATCCCGCGCTGACAGCCGAGGAATGGGCGTCGCGCTACGCCCGCAACGAGGATGGCAGCTTCAATGAGGTCGGCGCGACCGAAGCCTTTACCCGACAGGTCGGCGTGCCTTTCAACGGGCGCGCACAGGACGCGCCGCCCATCGCCCGGATCCTCTTTACCGCCTTTGCGCTGCATCGTCTGCAGCGGCGCAAGGAAGCAATGGAGCTGCTCGGCAATCTCTCGGAAGCGATGGCCGATGTGGACACGGCCAGTGAGTATGGTCCCGCACGTCCCCTGCCCGTCCCGAAGACCGTCGTGCGTCAGGCTGACGCAGTGCTCGCCACACCGGAGATCGCTGAGGCGATCGCCACAAGCTGCGAGCTGCACGGCTGGACCACAACGGCGCTGATGACGCTGTTATGTGACGCCCGTCTTGCGGCCGGTGTTCTCGCGCCGCCCGCTTTTGCCATCGTCAAACTGATCGACCGGCCGCTCTGGTACGCGCTGCACTCCCTGGGCTTCCCCAGCGAAAACCCGCGTGAGGATGTCCACCCCAATCCCCGCATCGAAGCGGCGGGCGCTCGCGCCCATTGGGAGGAAGAGCGCCGCCTGCGTCGGCCCCTTTATCTGCCCGCGCTCGAGCGCGCCCTCGCCACCATCCGGCCCGCGGCCTGAAAGACCCTCCCATGACCCGTATCGTGATCCGGACGGGCGCGTCCGCGCCTATTACCCTCGACATCGAGGACACCGGCGATAACGCGCCCGTCCATCTTCATCTTCCGTCCGCCCGAGAGGCTGCGCCTGTCGCGGATGCGTCAGAAGGGCAGCCGAAAGAAAAACGTCCGAAATGGCGTGCGTGGGGACGTCCCGCCACTTTGGCCAGCGTCGGAGTACTTGCGGTTCTCGTCGTCCTGCGCGTGACCGCACCTGTTCCGGAGCCGGAACCGCCGCTGCACTTCGCGCATCTTCCACCCATTCCCGGCGATGGTCCCGACAGCGCGATGCCCCAGAACGGCAACGCGCACGCTCGCGACGACAGGCAGCCCCTGCTTCAGGCCCTGAAGCAACCCGTCCATGTTGAGCCGCCGCCAGGTGTGCCGACGGCCTCTGCCCCGCCCCCGCCCGCCAACGCCTTCGGACTGGAGAACTGAGATGGTCGCCCGTCGCATTGCAGGGCCGGTCGCCAACCAGCAGATCAGCCGCGAGAGGATCTACCGGGACTCACGGCCCTGGTGGACACGCTGGGCGGACGACGTGCGTTCGCCTCTGGCCGGATGGTACATGCTCGTTCTCGCCTTCTGCGCGTGGCTGATTCCAGCGCTCACCGGACCGGCGCTGGTTCTTGCCCCCCTGATTGCGATGTGGGTGCTCATGCGCCCCGAAAGCCTGCCGCTGCATCTGCCGCGCTACACCGGCGAGACCGACCGCAACAACCTCTCGCCCAAGGACCGCAAGCCGCAGAAGGCGGACGGGATCGTCTATCTCGGCACCGAAGCCCGAACGCGCCGTCAGATCTGGATGACCTCGGATGCGGCGCGCCAACACGCTGCCATCCCCGGCACGACCGGTGCGGGTAAAACCACCGCCATCGTCTCGCTGGCGGCCAATCCCCTCGCACACGGCTCTGGCTTTATCCTCATCGACGCCAAAGGCGACAACACCGTTTACGGTGATGTGCTCGCCCTTGCCCGGCGTTTCGGTCTCGACGATCAGGTGCTGGTGCTCAACTTCCTTGTCGCCAGCGGAGCCAAGGATTCCAACACGTTCAATCCGTTCAGCAGTGGCAACGCAGACGCCATCCGCGAAATGCTGGTCAGCCAGCTCGGCGAAGCGATGCCCAATGATTCCAACGGCGTCTTTCGCGACCGCGCTGTGGGACTGGCGGGCACGATCATTCCGGCGCTTGTCTGGATGCGAGACACGCACGGTGTGTCGATCAACGTGGACAGCATCCGCTACGCGATGGAACTGCGCTGGATCGGCACGCTCGCACGCCACAAGGTTTTTCTTATCCGCAATCCGGAGTCCGATCATCCCTTCGAGCGCAGCGTCCCCGAGATCCCGGCCGATATTCTCTGGCCGCTGCAGGCGTATCTCGGCGAACTGCCCGGCTATGATTCCACGCTCGAATGGAACGCCCAGAAGGAAAACAAGCCGTCCGAACAGCACGGCTACGCCAAGATGTATTTCTCCAAGGTCTTCACCCAGCTTGGGGTCTCGCTCGGTCATATTTTCAATGTCGAGAACGCCGACATCATCATGCGCGATGTGGTGCTCAACCGCCGCATTCTCGTGACCATCCTGCCCTCTCTTGAGAACTCCTCGGACAGTCTCGCGGGTCTCGGCAAGATCGTGGTCGCCTCGCAGCGCGGTGTCATGGCGCAGCTGCTTGGTGCGAAACTCCACGGCGATGGCGACGAAATCTTCAAGCTGAAGGCCGGATCGGGCGATGCGCCGTTCCATCTCTTCTTCGACGAGCTTGCAGCCTTCGTCACCGATGGCATGGATCGGATGGCGGCCATGGGACGCGGCCTGAACTGCATGTTCTGGTTCTCGTTTCAGGATCTGCCCGGTCTGACCGCGCGCATTGGCGAGAAAGCCTTCACCCTGCTCGGCAATGCCAACCTCACGCACGCCATGCGTCTGCAGGACGCGATGAAAACCCGTGAATGGCTGGAACAGCAGGCCGACAAGGTGGAAGTCTCACAGGTCACGCATCTCGAGCGCAGCGAGGTCGGCAATCTCTACGCCGGTCAGAGCGCCGAGATCCGTGAGGTGTCGCGCCTGCCGTGGAGCGATCTGCAGACCCTTCTCGAAGGCGAGGCCATCACCATGTGGGGCGGCCGTCTCACTCACTCCAAGACCTTCTTCGCCAAGCTCAATGGCCGCAAGGGCGCGGTGCGCCGCGTCCAGCCCGTCATGCTCCCCGTGGACAAAAAAGGCCATGCTGCCGCCCCGGATGCGGAGACGTGGAAGGTGCTCGAGGCGATTGAGGATGGTAGTTTCCTGGCCGAGGAGGCTTCGGCACCGTTGGCTGCCAGTCTCACGCGGTTCGTGGCGGATCTCGCCAACGACAACAAAACCGACGTCGGCCGCCTTATTGCCGAAGCAGGAGAATGCGCCGCCGAGTTCGCCGGCACGGCTGGAGATCCGTTCGGTGTGCGCGGGCAGGCCGACACCTCCTTCCTCAATCCGCTTTATGCGTGGGCGCAGAAGGAGCGCGATGGCTTTGCCGTGCCGCCCCGGCCGCGTCCGCCCATTGATGCGGCTCTTCTCGGCCGCCTGACCGAACTGGAAGAACTGTCCGATGTGGCAGGCGGATCCGCCCGACGTCGGGCGGCCATGATGATCGGTGCGCGTGATGCGTTCAGCGAGATCGTGCGCCTTAACAGTGGGGAGCCCGAAGGAAGCAGGCTCAATGAGACGGCCATTCTCGCCGCCGCCCGTGCGCTGCGGGACCGTCTGGCAGCCTGACATGGGGGTTGTCTAAAAAACAGACCGTGGCATCATCGTCGTGAGACAGATCGCAGTCTGTCTCACGGTAAACAGGTAAGTACAGAAAACGGGAGGTCCGTCCGGCCTCCCGTTTTTTGTTGGAAGCGTACGTCCGTGGATGACCGAAATGCGGGGAGCACTCCGAAACTCCACGCTGAGGCAAAAGCCCACATGCGTCTCTCTTACCGCGCACTATCCGCCCATAGCGGTGCGAACTCCTCGGCCTGCCTGAGGATATTCTGCACCGCTTCATCCTGCATGTCCGGCGGGTAGCCATACTTTCGGAGCAGGCGTTTGACCGCCGTGCGCATCCTTGCGCGTGTCGGGGCCAGGACGTTCCAGTCTACCGTCGCATTTTCCCGGATCGTCTTGACCAGGGCCGCCGCGATCACACGCAGACCCGGATCGCCCATCGCTTCGCGGGCACTGTCATTCCGGGCAAGGGCGTCATAGAACGCCACTTCCTCCGGCGTCAGGCCGAGTTCTTCTCCTCGCGAGCGGGCCGCCGCCATCTCATGCGCCAGCCGGATCAGTTCATCCAGAATCTGCGCGGACGTGAGGGCGTTGTTGTGATACCGGCCGACCGCCTGTTCAAGGCGTGTCGAGAAGGCCTCGGCTTCTGTCAGGTTGGACCGGCTGCGACTGCGGATCTGACCTTCCAGCAGTTTTCGCAGCGCCTCGATCGCCAGATTACGCTGGGGCATTTCCCGGACTTCCTGAAGAAATCCGTCGGACAGGATGGAAATGTCCGGCCGACCAATCCCGGCGGCCTCCATGATGTCGATGATATCCGTGGACACCACGGCCCGGCTGACCAGTTGCCTGATCGCCAGTTCGCGCTCCTGCGGGCTCTTCCTGTCTGAATCATCTCCACTCTGTTTCACCAGAGCCGCCCGCACGGCCTCGAAAAACCCGACTTCATCGCGCAATTCCGCCGCCTGATCACTGGCCGACGCCAGCGCAAAGGCGACCGAGAGCGCTTTGACTGCGTCAGGAAAGCGTTTCTGCGCCGCCTTGCGCGCTTCATCGCTCGTCGCCTGCGCGGCCTCCCGCTGCTGCTGGCCGAGCACATGATCCAGTGCCCCAGCCATGATCGTGAGCTTCACCTTGGGAGAGGTGCCGGGAACGAGTGCAGGGCGGTAATCGAACCCGCCAGCCTGTTCCGGATTGAACATGGCCCGGACAATCTCATAGCGTTCCTGCAAAGCCCGGATGGCCTCGGCCTCATCAATACCGACCTGCTCCCGGTCTCCCGCCGAATACTCGCCAAGCGCGGCTTTCAGGTTCTGCGCGAGGCCGATATAGTCCACGACCAGACCACCCGGCTTGCCCTTGAATACTCGGTTCACGCGGGCAATGGCCTGCATCAGACCATGACCGCGCATGGGCTTGTCCACATACATCGTGTGCATGGACGGCACGTCGAACCCCGTCAGCCACATATCCCGGACGATCACCAGTTTCAGCGGGTCAGCATTATCCTTCATACGTTTGGCCAGCAATTCGCGTCGTGCCTTGGGGCGCTTGCCGATATGCGGCTGGAACCCGGCGGGATCGGACGAACTGCCCGTCATCACGACCTTGATGACGCCTTCGTTGTCGTCGTCACTGTGCCAGTCCGGACGCAGGCGGATGATCTCGTCATAAAGCGCCACGCAGATGGCCCGGCTCATGCCGACGATCATGCCCTTGCCATCCAGTGCCTCCAGCCGGTTCTCGAAATGCCGGACCAGATCTTCCGCCACGCGCTTCAGACGCGGCTCCGCGCCGACCAGCGCTTCGACCCGTGAGTATTTCTGGCTGAGCCTGTGCTCCTCGCTTTCCGACAGCCCCTCGACGATCCCGGCCAGCTCGTCGTCAAGCTCTTCCCTGACGTCGTCATCCAGCTCGATGCGGACCAGACGGCTTTCGTAATAGATCGGGACTGTCGCGCCGTCTTCCACCGCCTGCGCGATGTCGTAGATGTCGATGTAGTCGCCGAAGATCGTACGGGTGTTCACGTCCGCCGTCTCAATCGGCGTTCCGGTAAAGCCGATGAACGACGCATTGGGCAGGGCGTCCCGCAGATGCTTGGCAAAGCCATAGGAGACCTTGCCTGTCTCGCGGTTGAATTTCGCTTCCAGCCCGTACTGGCTGCGATGCGCCTCATCCGCCATAACCACGATGTTCCGGCGGTCCGTCAGCAGCGGCACGGTCTCTTCGTCACCTTCGGGCTGGAACTTCTGCAACGTGGTGAAGATCACGCCACCGGACGCCCGTCGGAGCAGTTTGCGCAGATCGTCCCGACTGTCCGCCTGTTCCGGTGTCTGGCGCAGAAGCGCCTGTGCGCCGGAGAATGTCGCGAACAACTGATCGTCCAGATCGTTGCGGTCGGTCAGAACGACGATCGTCGGGTTTTCCATCTCGGGATGACGGGCGATGATCCCGGCATAGAACGTCATCAGCAGGCTTTTGCCCGAACCCTGCGTATGCCAGATGACGCCCGCCTTGCGGTCACCACCCTGCGCCGTGGCCCGGACAGTCTGCGCCACGGCCTTCCGGCAGGCATGGAACTGGTGATAGGCGGCCAGAATCTTGATCGGGCTGCCGTCCTTCTCCGTGAACAGCACGAAGTCCCGCACCAGAGCGAGTAGCCAGCGCGGGGTGAACACGCCGCGCAGCACGGTTTCCATTTCCTGATGGTTCTTCGCCACCAGTTCTTCACCATCGACCGTGCGCCACGGCATGAACCGCTCGCGGTCCGCTGTGAGCGAGCCGACGCGGGCTTCCGTGCCGTCCGAGATCACCAGCACTTCGTTGAAGCGGAACAGGGAGGGGATGAAGGCGCGATAGGTCTGGAACTGGTTCCAGGCGGAATCCAGCGTGGCGTTCTCGGAACTCGGACTCTTCAGTTCAATGACGCCCAGCGGCAGGCCGTTGACGAACAGCACAAGGTCCGGCCGTCGGTTGGCCTCGTCCTTTTCCATCACGAACTGACGCACGGCGAGGAAGTCGTTGCGTTCGGGACGGTCGAAATCGACCAGTCGCGCCCGGTCTCCGGATTGCGTGTCGTCCTCGCGCACCACGTCCACCGGCACGCCATCGACCAGATACCCGTGCAGGCGGCGGTTTTCGTCCACGACATCCGGCGTATCTTCCCGGCGGAGGGCCAGCAGGGCTTCATCCCGCGCGGCCTGCGACAGATGCGGGTTCAGGCGGTCTATGGCGGCGCGAAGACGGCCGGTCAGAATGACGTCCGATAACGAGGCGCGTTCGGGGCGAGCACCGCCGGGGGAAATCTCCGGTCCGGTGGTGACGGTGTAGCCGCATTCCCGCAGGATCTCGCAGGCCCAGTCCTCGATCTCGTTTTCGGACAGGAAGCTCATAGCGCGTCGGCCAGCATCTTTTCGGCATCACGAATGCGGATTTCGCCGGACATCAGTTTGGGGAGGAGAAGGTCGCGGAGTTGGACGAGACTGCGGGACTCCCTGATATTCCGCTCAATTTTGAAGAAATTTGGGGACGCAAAATCCTCAAAAATTGACGCTACGTCATCAGGAATGCGTGTCAATTCATAGCTTCGCATCGCAGTCCAGCTTGTGCGAGGCATTTTTGTACCTTGCGATGTTCTGTCGGTGAATTCCACAAAATCTTCCGACGAGCACAATAACCTAACGATGGAACGGAAAAACGTCTTCTTTGAATCAATAACGACAATGTCTGTAGAACATATTCCACTCACGGGGGCGATAACGACCTTATGAAAATAAGGGCGTAATTTGCCAAATAGGATATTTCCCCTCAAAAATCGGCTTTTGCCACTCGTAACCTTGTCGGCAGTCCCCCAGTCAGTAAGGGCGAGTGAGTGCCTTGGGAGATGCTCAAGTCCAACATAGGGCGTTTCCGGCCCAACCGCTTCTGGAGAGATATTCTCTCCACACGTCTCAGCCAGATTACCCAAGGTCGTGACGCCCCACCCCTCCGGCTTCCCCTCATCATCCAGCCTGTCAGGGAAAAGCTCCCAGATTTCGGGGGCGAGATAAGGCGTCTGTCCGGCCATTTTTGCCCGTGTCGGTCCGAAATCGACAAACCAGTCCCGAAACAACGCCCGCGCCATCGCCTCCAGCGTCTCGTTCGTCCGACGGTTCAGGTCAATCTTGTCGTCGAGAGCCGCTAATATTTTTCCAATGGAAATTTGCTCGGAAAGGGGAGCCAATGGGATTTTGAATTCATGACAGTCAGCCACACGAATATGGCTTACGACCGACCCAGAACCATCATGTGCAAGGAATTGGTTTTTAAGAAAATTCGAACAAAAGGAATAATATAAAAAAAGCGGATCAATTTTTTTTGGCGCAGCTCTGTACTGTATGATGCGCTGCCCCAAGAAATAATGATTTTCATCGTTTGGGATACGGCATACCTCGCCTATTGGAGCTTCTCTGGTTAGGAGAACATCTCCGGTCTCCACGCTCGCTCGACGTGTCCACCTGTCAAATATTTCCTTATTTACGTACCTGGCATCTTTAAAATTTAGTTTTCCGTCGCGGATATCTGTCGTGCGTATCATTCTGTACGGTGTAACCCCATCTTCAAGGGGGGCTGTACGGTTAACACAATCGACAATCAGCTCGCATACTGTTTTAACCGGCACTATGGACCAATTGGTTATATTCATAGTGCGTTATTCCTTTTCTTTAATATTTGGTATTTTTCTATAATAATTTGTTGAAAATCCCTTTCAGTCTGCGCCCAATCCAGCACATCGACTTTCCACGGTAGATCGGACTCCGAGAACGCCTCTTCCAGCCGCGCCTGCGTCTCCAGCGGTAACGGCTCATCCCCCATAATCGCCAGATCCAGATCAGAGAACGGCTTGGCCTTGCCTGTCACGCGCGAGCCAAACGCCCGCACTTCCCGGTCAGACACAATCTCGTTGAGAATACGCAGCACGATGGCCCGTTCTTCGCGCGTGATGTCGATCCGGTCCGTCACGCGGTCCGGTCTTTCAGAACGGCCAGCAGAAACGCTGCCTCGTCGATAAAATCCGGGATCGTCGCCACGACCTGCTTTGCGGAGGCTTCGTTATAGGTGTGGCTGGTCATGTTCCGCATTTTGCGAAACACGCTCCATTGCGGCCAGGCGCTTTTGAGAAGCCCGGCTTCATTGGCGGAGCGGATGAGGTCTGGAAAGCCCATGCGGTCATATTCCTCTGGAGAAGCCGCGTTGGCTTCCAGAAACCGCTTCAGGGTCTTGTGGCTGAGTTCGTAGGTGAACTCGAAACGCTGGATCAGCCCGTCGCGCAACTGCTCGTCGTCAGGATGAGCCATATGCCGCGCCCAGCCTTCTTTTAGGCGATCCAGCGCCCGCTCCAGTGGCGTGAGATAGAGGGTCATGGGCTAAGCGCTCCTCTGGACCTGCCCGGCCTTGCGGGCACGCAGGGCGGCGAGGAACTTGTCCCTCATTTCGTTGAAAACGCCGGCTGGCAGAAGCCCACAGGCAACACTTGCGGCATCGCCGGGACGGGCAGGTCGAAGATCCGGGCCGGGCCAGATGAAGCGGTTGGCGTCGGTGACGACGATCCACGACCGCGCATCGTCCAGTCCGAGACGTCGTTTCGTCGCAGGGGGCAGTTCAACGGCGAGCCGCTCATCGGCCGGGGGCGTATGCGTGATGGGCAGGACGGTCACGAGGGCCTCGCCGTCGTCATCGTTCGTGACGAGAATGACGGCGCAGGGACGGTCCTTCGTGCCTTCTTCCTGTCCGCGTGCGGCCTCGTTGCGCCAGAGAAAGGCATAGCGGATCACGAGGCCCGCGACAGGTGCGGGAAAAGGCACGTTCAGAGGCGCTCATCATCAAACGCGCTGGCCTCGGCGGGGGCTTCGCTGGCAGCAATGGCGGTGATGTCGGTCTCGCTGAAATCGTCCAGCCCCATCACCCGGCGCTCACGGCGCTTCAGCCGCCGGTATTCCTCCACGCCCATCAGCACGAGGCTGTCACGGCCATGGTTGGTGATGGTGACGGGCTCCCTGAGCGCCGCTTCACGATAACGACCGAAGCCTTTCTGAAACTCGGCCGAGGATATGCTGAGACTGGTCATGATATCGCTCCGGATTTCGATTTATCCAGATTATCCGGATTTTTTCCCCGTCGCAAGCAGGACGTGGCCGCTCACGCCATGACCCGCTTCAGGGACGCGGTGATCTTCGCGTTCAGTTCTTCGCCCTGTCGGAACTGCTCCTGCAAGGTTTTCTCCAGCGCCGCGAAGCGTTCGGCAAACGGCACGCTGTCTTCCTCGGCCTCTTCCGCGCCGACATAGCGGCCGGGTGTCAGCACAAAGCCGTGCTGCTCCACCTCATCGAGCCTAACGGACTTGCAGAAACCGGGAACGTCCTCGTAGGGGGCCGCGTCCTTTTCGCCACGCCAGGCGTGGTAGGTGTCGGCGATGCGGGCGACGTCCGCATCTGTCAGTTCGCGGCGGGTGCGATCGACCATCGTGCCGAGCTTGCGGGCGTCGATAAACAGCATCTCCCCGCGCCGGTCCCGCCAGCCTTTCGGGTTTTTGGTGCGGGTCAGGAACCAGAGACAGGCCGGAATCTGGGTCGAGTAGAAAAGCTGGCCGGGGAGGGCGACCATGCAGTCCACGACGTCGGCCTCGACCATGCGGCGGCGGATCTCGCCTTCGCTGTTCTGGTTCGACGACATGGAGCCGTTGGCCAGCACAACGCCTGCCGTCCCGTTCGGGGCGAGGTGCCACAGGATATGCTGGAGCCACGCGTAGTTGGCATTGCCCGCAGGAGGCCTGCCGTACTGCCAGCGTGGGTCGTCCTCCAGCGAGGCATTCCACCAGTCCGAGATATTGAACGGCGGATTGGCGAGAATGGTATCGAAGCGCAGGTCTTTCAGCTCATCGCGCAGGAAGCTGCCTTCGTTGTTCCAGCGAATATCCGCGCCAATCCCCCGGACGGCGAGGTTCATTTTCGCCAGACGCCAGGTGGTGTGGTTGCTTTCCTGCCCATAGATGGCGATGTCGCCTAGTTTGCCACCGTGGCTTTCCACGAACCGCTCTGACTGCACGAACATGCCGCCCGACCCGCAGCAGGGATCATAGACGCGGCCCTTATAGGGTTCGAGCATGGAGACCAGCGTGCGGACGACACTGGACGGGGTGTAGAACTCGCCACCGCGCTTGCCTTCCGCACCGGCAAAGCCGCCGAGGAAGTATTCATAAACGCGCCCCAGCACGTCACGGGCCTGATCCTCGCTGCCGCCCATGCCGATCTCGGAGATGAGGTCGATCAGTTCGCCCAGCATGACGCTGTCCAGCGCGGGACGGCCGTAATCCTTGGGGAGAACGCCCTTGAGCTGCTCAGGATTGGCCTGCTCGATGGCCAGCATGGCGTCATCGATCATCTTGCCGATGCCGGACGAGCGGGCGTTGGCCTGAAGATGCGACCAGCGAGCGGTTTCCGGCACCCAGAAGATGTTCTCGGCCAGATATTCGTCCGGGTCTTCCGCTGCGGCCGGATCATCGTGCAGAAGGATCTCGTGATACGCCTCGAAGGCCGTGGAGATGTAGCGCAGGAAGATCAGTCCGAGCGTGACATGCTTGTAGTCGGAAGGTTCAAGGTTCTTGCGCAGCTTGTCGGCTGCCAGAAACATCTGCTGCTCAAAGCCGAGCGTCGCGGCTGTCGTCTTTGCCCGTGCTGTTTTCTTTGGAGCCGGAGCGGCATCCGGGTTCTTGCGGGGGCGACCACGGGGCATGGGAACAGGCTTTCAGGCTTACAGAACAGGCCGTTACAGTGTGCCCGATCATGGATGGCCGGTCGAGGGGCGATGAGAAACTGTATCGTAGCACATCATGTTTCGGGGGCTGACCCCAACCATTTAGACATGTCGCTCCCATGCTGCATTCGGCCCGTAACGTTTCATCCACTCTCGTGAAAATAACCCACCGTCAAATCCTGTGACTAATCACTCAATATGAGCAATCTAATGCAGCATCAGGCAGTGTATCCATGTGTCCCCAAAATCGAAAAATGGCACGTGCATAACGCCGCAAATCATTCGACTGAATTCGAATCTCATCGCTTACGGGCACATTACCAGGAACCAAGTCGTAACAGTCGAAAGGCGGATTGCCCCAAAGGTGTGGCGCGTGAGTTCGCAGTTTCTTACACGACGGGCCGTCACCGTGGCGGACCACATTCGCCACATCATGCATTTCGATGAGAACGTCGTCGATTTTATTCTCAGCAAGACGGTGCGAGCCGATATTTATGCACTTTTTAATCAGTTTTTTCCAATCTTCTTCCCTCACGTGATGCTCGATTGACCACCGCCTAAGTTGACGTTCAAACATGCCGTCGAATGTGAGGACGAATGCTTTGATAGCCTCGTTCGCTATATAATTATCGACTTGAGCGGCGCAGCTATTCAAGAACTCGGTTAAAGTCTCCGCCTTCCCCATGGTGAGCGCGCTATGCACGGGAAGTTGGTTAAGTGTTACCTCAACCACACGCCGATAAAAGCGATCAGCGTTCGCCTGAAAAACACGGGGAAACTGGTCGACCACGTTTATAATCCTGTATACCGCTGCTTCGTGGAAACAATAATTACGAAATTTACGCGCAATCTTCATACATTTCCATGACAATGCCAATCGCCAATTTAATAACAAATTTCGTTTACATCGATGCAGCGCACATCGAGACAAAAGAACAGTCGATACATCGGAAGATGTGCCTTTCAACCATCATTGGCTTGTAGTGGACACTGGGGGCATCAGTTCGTTGTCGCGGCATTGAAATCGTCCGCATCCATCCACCCTTTGTTGGTCTGGACCATAACGGCCTTCTGGACGCTATCCTTCTGAAGCGCCGTCGCAAGCTCGGGGAATGCTTTCTGAATATTCGAATTATGCGCCCAATCGGGCACATCCGTCGCCGTGACGTGGAAGACCACCTCGGAGATTTTCTGTCCTCCACCTGGAACCGTACCCGGCTCGGAGAAGTGGTCAATCGACGTCACCGCGTAACGTCCGGCACAGAACTGGAACGAGTTGCGATATCTGGCCGCCTTTCCCATCTCCGTGAGGGAATAGGTTTTCTGATGAACGGTCTGCGTGCCCATCCCGAATAGAACCGGTTTCTGAACCGTCTCGTCCTTGACCGACAACAGGCCGGCCGACGTCAGTGCGTCCCATGGGCGCGTGTCGTCACCTTCCACCGTGTAAGGGAAATCCGCTTTACCCATGGTGAAAACGAACTGCTCACCTACCGGAATGCAGGATTTCTCATAGTGCTGATTCAGGGCTTTCTTGAAGTTTCCCTCGGTCGCTGCCTGTGGGTCATCTCCGCATCCTGCGAGAGCCAGAACGGGCAGAAGGGCAACGACAGCAAGAGAACGCATGCAGACACTCCGGTTTACATCAGTTTGACGCCCCTCCCATAAGTGAAAAAAACTGGAACCGGTATAAAAATCAGCTACATCCCCGGTCCCGGCGAAACAGTCCGCGCCCTCTGCCAGCGTAGCACGCGCTCGGTCGTGGTCATCGTCGGCCCGGCGTGCTTCATGATCGCCTCGATCTTGCGATCCAGATCAGCAAGACGCGCGCCAGCCGTCTTTTCAAGCGAGATGGCCTGCACCTTGCGCTGAACCTCGCCCCCATAGTCCCTGTCTGACTGCGCGAGGGTCTCCTGGGCGACACCAAGGCGGATCAGTTCCTGCACGCGCTGATCGCGCTCCTCGGGCGTCCGAAAAGGCACGTCCATACCCAGCGCCTTGTAGGGTTTGTTGGCCATCGCCTTTGCGACGTGATCCCAGAGTTCGTCGCTGGTGACGGGCGTAAGATCGCCGAGCGCCCTCTGGTTCCGCACGGCCTCAAAGGTCGCGGCGTCCGAAATCATGGTCCAGGTTGTGCCCTTAGCGCGGCTCTCGGCCACATAGCTGGTAAAGCCGGTCGCGTTGCCGACACCACGTGGCATGGCGTTGATGTGCTCGTCCGACGTCAGCCCCTGAGCGGCATCCACAGTCATGGCAAAACCGAACCCCAGAAGCACGCGCCCGCTCTTGGCGTCACGGAAACGGCGCCACTCGACGTCGGCCACCTCGCCGTCCCTGGTCCGGACACGCAGACCGTCCTTGCTGTGCGCGACCACGGTGACGACATCGCCATTGTTGCCAACGGTCTTACCCTGCCCGTCCACCGTGCCCCATGTGCGACGATAGAGCCGCAGACGATCTCCGGCCGCGACCTGCAGATCGTAGGTCTCGCCGCGCTGGTCGATGGCCTGCACGGTGATCTCCTTGCGCGAGATCTCGCCCCGTTCCTGCAGGATCGAGCGCACGGCACGGCTGAGGTCGGCCGCATCCCGGTTGGTCAGCGCGGACATGGTGACGCCCCTCTTGGAACCTGACGCGGCCAGTGCGTCCCGACGGGTGACATAAAGCCGGGCGATCTGCTGCATCACCTCATCCTCATCACCGCCCACGAGGCTGATCGTCCCGTCCTCGCGCTTCATGCCGATCGCACGCCTGACCTCATCGAAATGAAAGCGGTTACGCGGATCGTCGTCGTTCTCCGCGTCCGTGCGCGCATAGGCCGCCTTGCCTTTGACGCGATACGCTTCCAGCTGCTCACGGGTCGCCTCCTCTCCACGAAAGAGACCCGCGATCTCGCGATTGCGTGCCGTGGTCTGACGCACGGTGGAGAGAAGTTCAGGCATGTCTTCTTTGGCCAGAACCCGACGCAGGATTTCCAGTGCATCACCGGCCTCAATCGACTGCGCCTGCTCCCGGTCGCCCAGAACCTTGACGCGGATTTCTCACATTTTGTCTGAAGAGTGTTATTCTCTGTTCTGAGAGCTGTGTCCTGTGCGTCTGATCTGGAATGACAACGGCATTTTGCCTCTGGAGGCAGATTC
>NZ_WOTH01000034.1 GCF_011516945.1 Acetobacter estunensis | reverse complement strand
CTCAATCAGAGGTTCCCAGATCGCCCATGTCTCGTCCGTAAAGGTGCCTGTTCTGTCTCCTTCTTCCATCCCTACAATATGGGAAGAAATTCAAGATCTAACAGGCCCTAGCGTCAGCATGGCCGAGGAGTCAGGACGCAGACGCGGCAGAGGAAGCATCGCGCGGCCCTGCGTCCAGCGCATCGGGACGGCCTCACGCACATCCCATCCCTCAATGTCCTGTGTCAGATGATTCTTGAGAACACGCACATCATGAGCGTCATCGAGGGTGATCTGTCCGATCAGAACGCCAAGATCCCGGCGGTCATCCACGAAGGGACCGATGGCATCGCACGGGCGCGCCGTCCGCGAGACGATGCACACATGCGTAAGTCCACTCGGCAGATGAAAAGCAAAGCGCCCTTCCGACAAGTGTGTCGGCAGCAATTTCCGGCCATCCGAGGTCAGAAGATACAGATCGGGATCGTGCGTGACAGGAGCGGAAGGTGTCGCCACGAACCCCATCGCCACCGCGCGTTCTGCGATCTGGCAATACAGCGGTTCCACCACTTCACGCGCCACACACAGTTCCGCGGCCGCATCCTTTTCCCAGTTGCGGACAGCACCGTTGAAAGCCGCGATCACACCGTCCTGTCCCAGCGGACGGAAATGACGACGGTTGCCTGTGTCCAGATAGCTTTCCGTCAGAATGCCATTGGCGCGGATGACCGCGTGATCCCGCGTTTCGATGTGATAACAGGTGTAAGAACGAATGCTTCGATCGTAGGCAATGCTCGCGCCGTTGACCAGCATCCGTGCAGGCACGAACTTCCCTGAAAAGAACAGGCAATGTTCCGGTGTCACAAGAAGATCGACAGACGGAGCGCCATCGGCCAGCGCACCGGCGCGAATACGCACCGGGCATCCTGCCAGATCGGGAGCAATGCCCTGTGCCACACGCACATCCTGCCGCCCCACCCAGACGATGTCCTTCAACTCGCCCGGCACACCGTCGAATGTTGGAACCTTCATTCCCGGACGCAGGTTTTCCACAGCGACATCGCCGTTTTCCGTCGCGATGAGACTACCGGGCAAAAAGCAGACGACGGCGGAGAGCAGCAGTGAGCTGTCACAGTCCTCGGAAAGAGCGAAACCACTCACATCCGCCGCGAGAGTGACCGTCAATGTGTAGCTGAGGCTGCCAGCGGTGACGGTCACATCCGAACCCGAAACCGCTACTGTAGCGTCAGGATCGTAGGCCAGTGCTGCGAAATCGATGTAGTCGCTGGCGTCAAAGTTCACGACCGCAGCGGAGAAGGAGGTCGGCTCTTCCAGAACCAGCGTGCCGGACGATGTGAAGGCCACCGTGGAACTGTCATCGAGACCGCCTTCAAGCGTGAGCACCGCCCCCGTGTTCAGACCGATCAGATCGTACGACTGATCGCCCGACAGGGTCCAGCTTCCCGTCACGCTCATGCGCTGGAAATTGTCCGCGCCCCCGAACGTGCCCTCACCGATCAGGTTGACGGTGTTCGTGCCGCCACCGCCATCGACGGTTCCGGAAATGACCGAACCTGTCAGGATGTTGAGGGTATCGTCACCATCGCCCAGCGCGATGGCGGCTGTCGTGCCCGCAATCGTACCCGCGTTGGTGATCGTATCCCCGAACGTGTCCGTGATGTGGATGCCGTAGCCATTCAGCCCGGCAATGACGCCATTGTTTACAACTGTTGTGGCATACGGCGCATCGCCCTGACTGCTGTCATCCACAAGAATGGCGTTGTTGGCGCCACTGATGACCGCACCCTTTTCATTGACGATCACACCGCCGCCGATGGACACGCCCTCGCTGGTGTTGGGATACCCATCCGAACCGTTGCCAGCAGCTCCCGTGCCCTGAATGACGCCGTAGTTCACCACGCTGGCAGAGCCGTCGATGTCCACGCCATCGCCGTCACCGGTGCCCGATCCGTCATACGCGCCCGTGATCGTGCCGAAATTCAGCACGGAGCCGTTGCCGTCCGACCCCACGCCCGAGCCATCCCGTCCAAGAATGTGTCCATCAGGGCCATTGACGACCGTCAGGTCCGCGCTGCTGGTGATGGCGTGGCGCGCACCGGAAATGGCGCCGTCATTGAGCACCGTGCCGCTGTAATCCTGAAAATCGATGCCGTCGTTCTTGCTCGCACCGTTTTCACCACCGGCATAGATAACGCCAAGATTTGCAACGATGGCATTGTTGCCAGGACGAACCGCATCGGCATCCGTCGAGGTAATGACGCCATCGCTGAGATTGGCGATCAACGTGGCCTTGTTGGTCGCAACCGAGTTGAAATCGATGGCCTGCCCATCGGTCGTGGAGGTGATGGTCCCGTCATTGATCAACGCCAGCACGCCATCGGGCAGGTCGCTGTCGATACGGATGCCGTCGTCGCTGCCGCTGATGGTGCCGAGATTGACAATCCCCAGCAGCGCGTCGCTAGCCGCCGTGCCGGATGTGTCGATGCCGCGCTTGGAACTGGATGCAAGAGTACCGGTGTTGAGGATGCCCAGCTTTCCGACATCATCCAGATCGACCGTCACCGTCGCCTTTGACGTCTCCACGTCGTCACCATTCATATAGATCTGGTCTGTGTCCAACGTGATCGGCTGACTGCTGCTCATCGGCAAATATCCCGGAATTGACGACCAAGGTCATGATTTCGGGGCATCGTTAGGCTATTTTGAGCGACGCATTCGTGACGTTTCAGTTAAAACAGAACTAAATCAAAACGATATTAACTGCTTTTTCACATCCATCCCACACAGGACCGAATTTCATGCAGATCCGCCCTGCCCACGCCAATGACCAGCCCGCGCTATGGGCCATCCTCGGCCCCGTCATCCGCGCAGGCGACACTTACGCGCTCGATCGAGACATGGAGCAGGACGAGGCGCTGGCTTACTGGCTCGGGCCGGACAAGGAGACCTTCGTGGCCCAAGACGATACGGGCGCTCTTCTTGGCACCTATTATCTGCGCCCCAATCAGGCTGGCGGCGGACGGCATGTCTGCAATTGCGGCTACATGACCCATGCCGACGCACGCGGCCGTGGCATCGGACGACAGATGGCGCTGCACTCCCTCGCCCACGCACATATGCGGGGCTACCGCGCCATGCAGTTCAACTTCGTCATCAGCACAAATGAAAACGCGATCCGACTATGGCAGCAGTTCGGCTTCCACACGGTAGGGCGCCTGCCGGACGCCTTCGATCACCCGCTGCATGGCCCGGTCGATGCGCTGGTGATGTATCGCGCGCTGAACGGCACGCTGCCCATACACTGAGGCAGTCTCAGTGAGACGTGGCGGTGTGCTCTTCCGCCGCACTCCCGAAGCCCATGCCCATGCCGCCCCCGCCGCCCATTCCTCCGCCGCCTCCACCGGCACCGCCGCCACGATTGCCCTTGCCGCCTTCTTTCTTGTCCTTGTTCGCACCGCCTCCCGTCGTCGGGCGTGTCGGCCCCTGATCGGGAATCAGCACATCGGAAGGCACCGCCTCAAGATCGAGCGCCTTGCGGATAAAATCGCGCAGCGCCACGACCAGTTCGCGTGTGTGAACAGGTCGTCCGGCTGTCAGGTCGCAGGCGGCTTTCGCGGCCAGTCGCACCTGTTCTTCCGTACCCAGCAGAATGATGTCCGATAACGCCCCCTCCACCGCATCGCGGATACGCCGCGCCCGCTCGAAGCTGGAAGGGAGGTCTTCGGGAAAGGATGTGCCGTTTTCCTGCGCCTGCTGACGCAGATCCCGCAGATGCGTGGGGTCCACCAACAGATCTCCGGTGAAAGACCCGCCCAATGTCCGATACGCCCCCATCAGGGTGCTCAACCGTTCATTGATCTGACGATTGAGACGCTCGCGTCGCTGCTGGACCGTCAGCATCACCATGAGCCGCAGCCCCACACCGAGCAACGTGACCAGCACGAGGCCCAGCAAAGTCACAACCAGACCGTGCAGGGAACTGAAATCTATGCCGCGCATTTTTCTCCTTTCCCGAGTTCAAGAACCGGGCTGGATGGATGGGTCGTGAAATTGGCACATCTGCGCCGCTCCGTTTTTCGTTAATTCACTCTCCCGTTACCGGAAGCGCCCGGAGATTGGGTCCGGCCAACCGGCTGATGGAGCAGAGGCGGAGTGAGCAGACAGCATTTCCGACGACTGGGGAAGCAGGGCGCCGTGTCTCTGGGCCTGACTGTTGTCGCACTGGCCTGCACCGACCGCCCTGCACACGCCGATAACAGCGCCGCCGAGATCGCCCAGCTTCGCAGCATGGTGCTGCAGTTGCAGGCGCAGGTCCATGAACTCCAGAAAAATCAGCATCCGGTGCGCGTCGAACCCCGGCACACCACACGCTCCGCGCAGACATCCGAACGCACGCGGCGCAATGTGCAGTCTGCCTCAGCCATGCCCGTCTCGCCCGACGTAACGCCTGTTCTGCCCGTCTCCGTCACGCCCAAGACGGAAGCGCTGAGCGGCCCGATGCTGATCGACGGCAAGCCGGTGCCTCCGCTTTCGACGGACGCTGTCCCCGATGGAGTGGCGCTTGAGATGCCGCAGGCGGTCAAGAGCATCAACCTGTCCTCCTCCAGCCCCACCGCGCTGACCCAGACCGAAGTGGACAGCCTGCCGCCCATCTTCAAAATCGGCTCGGTCTCGGTGCGCCTCGGCGGCTTCGTGGACATGTCCAACATCTACCGCGACAAGAACCTGACGGCCGGCCCCGCCACACCATGGGGTTCGTTCCCCTATTCCGGCAATCCCAACGCCCATGCCTCGGAATACCGCCCCACCGCCCAGCTCAGCCGCTTCAGCCTTCTGCTTGAAGGCAAGCCGGCCAAGGGCGTGAAGGTCGAGGCCTATGTGGAAGCCGATTTCGGCGGGTCAGGCAGCAATTCCAACGCCGTGCAGACCAACAGCTACGTGCCCCGGATGCGACAGGCCTATCTCGCCGCCGATGACAGCGATCTCGGGCTGCACTTCCTCGCCGGACAGGCGTGGAGCCTGACGACAGGCTACGCCAACACCCTTCTGCGCCGGCATGAACAGTTGCCCCCCGTGGTGGACAGCAACCTCATTCCCGGTGTGACCTTCACGCGCGTGCCGCAGGTCCGTTTCATCAAGGACTTCAACCGCAAATGGTGGCTCGGTCTGTCGGTCGAGACACCGCAGGCGACGCTGGGCTTCGATGATTCCACGCTGGTCTCGGGGGATTCCATTCCCGCTGCCGCTGGTCACACCACCGGCCCACATGTGGTGTACAACAGCACCGGCTCGGGCATGCTGGATCCGGAAGCCCATTACAGCATGGACGTCGCCCCGGACATCGTCCTCAAAGGCGCGGTCGATACCTCTCTCGGCCATTATGAGGTTTATGGACTGGCCCGCTGGTTCCGCACCGTGGTCATCAACGGCAGCGGTGTGGGAGGTCGCGCCCATTCGCGCGTGGCGTTCGGCGGCGGCGTGGGCGGCTCGATGGCCGTGCCGCTATTGCACGACAAGATACAGCTCGTGGGCAATGTGCTGGCGGGCAAGGGCGTGGGCCGCTACGGTCCGAGCCAGCTTCCCGACATGACCTTCCGCAGCAATGGTGCGCCGGCTCCGCTGAAGGAGATCATCGGCTCGCTTGGCCTGATCGGGCATCCATCGAGCAACCTCCTACTCTACACCTATGGCGGCGTGGAAGCGGCGCATCGCTCCGTCTATGAAGGCGCGGACGGCAATTATTACGGCTACGGCTCCCGCACCACCAATCTCGCGGGCTGCGCCATCATGCTCGGCACCTGCAACGCCGAGACACAGGCGCTGGCCTCTTTCACCATGGGCGGCTGGTGGCATCTGCTCGACGGACGCTACGGCAGCGTGATGGCGGGCCTGCAATACACCTACGTCCGGAAGTTCGCCTTCAAAGGCATAGACGACCATGGCGCCACCACGCGCCCTACCGCCAATGGCAACACCGTGTTCGTGACGTTCCGTTATTATCCGTTCCAGAACTGACGCACGCTTGCGCAGGACATGCGACACCGCTCATATTGAGAAGAGCCACACCCGCATGAGACAGGACCAGCCCGATGCATATGCTCTACGCCTGTATGGCCGCTCTCGTGGTCTGGGCCATCGTTCCGCTTGTCGCGCCGCATTACGCGCCAATGGCGGGAACCCTATTCGTGATCTATCTTCTGGTCGGCCTGTTCGCGGCGTGGGTCGCGACCCGGGAAGAAGTGTGATCCCTTCCCGAGCCGAAAGACTTCAGTCTTCGCCCGTCGCGCGAGCCACGGCCTGATCGCGCAGCGCCACGGCGGTATCGCGCACGACCGGTCCATGCTGGCGCTCCAGCCGACGGATGGTGAAGTGCGCGCGGGCCAGCGCCTGATAATGCGCGAGGAACGCCGCATTCAGCGAGGCCCCGCAAAGCGCCCCCGCCACGGGCATAAGCTGGAGCGAGACCTTATGGCCCAGCGCCAGCCCATAATGGGACGCGACCTCCGAGATCAGCATCACCACCGGGCGCCCCCTCAGCACCGTACGGGCGGAGAAATAGCCCAGTTCGCTTTCGCGTCCCTCTCCAATGTTGGGGAAGGCCCGTAGCGCGAAGACTTCCAGACAGGCCCGGCGCGCCTCCGGATCCGACAGATCCTCGCCTTCTTCACGAGCGATCCGCGCAATCTCGCGCATGATGGTCAGGGTGGTGAAGCCGATATCCGGCGCAAGCCCTGCCACACCCGTAAACCCGCCCACCACACCGGAGACGGCCACGGCGGCCTGCAGGGCGCGGTCACGCACCGATTTGCCGTCTGTGGGGATATCCTCAGGCGCACGCAGGTTTGCCGCCGGCCCCGACATTCCCAACAGAGCGACATCGAAGGCGCGGGAAATCGCGGTCTCGGCAATGCCTTTGAGCTTCTCCTGAATCCGCGGCGTCATGCCCAGCCCCTGAAGGCCAAGCCGTGCGGCATGGCCTACGGCACCGCCCATGAGGTCGGCCATGCGCACCAGAACACCGCGCCCGGTCTCAACCTGCTCCAGCGCCCGCTCAAGCTCCAGGATCTGCCCGTCCGTGAGTGCCATTGGAGCAAGCTGGCTTCCCGTGCTTCCCGTCATCTGCCCTCGTCCCGTTGTGTTCGATGCATTCATCATAGCGCAAGCGCCCAAGATCGCGCAGGGTTGCGGAAACATTCGTTGACCGCAAGCGTCATACGTCGGACTCTGCTCCGCTCTTTTGTCACGGAACCTTGTGCCATGCCCGCATCCTCTCCCGCCACCCGGCGCTCCGTCGCTTCACCGGCTCGCATGACGGGCGGGTTACTGGCATTGGTGGCCAGCATGGCGCTTCTCCCGGACAACGCCGTTCTGGCCGCGCCCCGCCATGCGGCTCACAAAACGCCGATGACCACCGACACCACACTCCCTTCCCCACAGACCGAGACCCACCCCCGTTCATTGGAATCGCAGGAAGGCGCGCAGCCGCTACCCGATGGCTACACACCGGTCGAGGATTTCGACGAGACGCTGAGCGCGCGCTATCCGCTGTCCATCCGCGAGACGCCGCACGGCTCTCCTCTGCCTTCCATCGAAGCGCAGCAGATTCCCCGCGATGCCAATAACGGCGCGACGCAGTTCAATTTCTTCGGTGTTCCCACGCGCTTCATCGCGCCCGTGGCCGCTCCGTACAACTCTTCCTTCACCTATCATACGTATGCCGGACAATCAGGACGGGGGCAGGATGCCGTCGGGGGCGCCAGCGCAGCCGGTGAACCTTGAGGGTCTGAGAGCCTGACCGTCTGGATTCGATAAAACCATTTCATCGTCGCGGCCTCGGCCGCGTCTCGCACAGACAGCAGGCATTAGACGTTTCCATGACCGACACTGACGCCGCCGTTGCCGACGCCCCGGCTTGCGCCCCGCTCGCTCCCTCTTCCGCGCAGGCGGCCAACAGCCCGCCCTCGGACGATCCCAAACCCGGCAGAGGCGCCTTCATCAAGCCGGCCGCCCTGCCCACGCAGGAAGGCCCCGGCGGCCTGCGCTACGATTTCAATCTCGGCTGCCGGGTCCAGCTTCCCGAAGGAAAATGGACCATCCGGCTGACCGATCTGGACACCGGCAATACCCTGTTCGAGACCACGGCCGGCAAGGCCACCGTCAACAGCGCCAAACGCTTCTATGTCCGCTTCGGGATCGAGGTGAAGGACGCCACCGGCACCGTCTTCACCCACGCGTTCGACTGCCGCGACCGCGACGTGCTGGTGCAACTCCCCGTCGGCACACTGGGCGACACGCTGGGCTGGTTTCCCTACGTCGCGCGGCTGGCCGAGACGCGCGGCTGCCGCGTCACCTGCTCGATGGCCGCCCCCATCATCCCGCTATTTCGCGACACCTACCCACACATCCACTTCGTCACACCCGAGGAACTCGAAGGCAGCGACCGGCTCAAGACCTTCTACGCCACCTACACGCTGGGTCTGTTCTTCGACGACAAGACCAATATCTGGCAGCCCTGCGACTTCCGGCTCGTCGGTCTGCACCGCACGGCGGGCTACATTCTGGGCGTGGACCCGACGGAGCAGCCGCCCGATCTAGCCCCCGACGAGGACCCCACACCCCCGATCGACGGGCCCTATGTCTGCATCGCCGCGCAGAGCAGCTCACAGTGCAAATACTGGAACAACCCCGATGGCTGGCGGCAACTCGTGCAATTCCTGCGCGAGAGCGGCTACCGCGTGATCTGCATCGACCAGAAGCCCGTGCATGGCAGCGGCATCGTCTGGAACCACATTCCCTACGGCGCGGAAGATCAGACAGGCAACCGGCCGCTGGCCGAGCGGGTGCGCTGGCTGCGCCACGCAGCGTTCTTTATCGGACTGTCGAGCGGTCTGTCGTGGCTGGCCTGGGCGGCGCGCTGCAAGGTGGTGATGATTTCGGGCTTCACCCACCCGGTGAACGAATTCCACACGCCTTGGCGCATCATCAACTGGCACGCCTGCAACTCATGCTGGCACGACCCCACGCTGCGCTTCGACCATAAGGATTTTCTGTGGTGTCCGCGTCATGCCGGAACGCCGCGTCAGTTCGAATGCACGCGCCTCATCACGCTTGAGCATGTCCAGCGCGTGATCCGCACCGTTCCCGGCTTCCCTGCGACAAAACCGCCCGCACCCACGAAAAGCACCGGGCGAAAACGAAAATAAAGCGGGACCAAAGACCCCCAAAAAGCCGAAAGCCGACCAGCATATAGACTGATCGGCTTTCGGTTGTTTGCCCGGTCGCAGGCGGAAAAACCGCCTTTCATCGGGCTCAGAACGGGATTTCGTCATCCAAATCGTTGTTCGGCGCATCCCACCCGCCGGGTGATGCCGGTCCCGTGCCGCCACGTGCACCACCTCCACCACCGCCTTGACGGGGCGCCGCAGGCGCACCGTATCCGCCGCCCGTCGAGCCGCCACCATAACTACTGCCGCCGTCTTCCCCTTCACCGGAGCCTCGGCCATCGAGCAGCACAAGCTCACCACGGAAGCGGTCCAGCACGACTTCCGTCGTGTAACGCTCCTGCCCGGACTGGTCGGTCCATTTGCGGGTCTGGAGCGTGCCTTCGAGATAGACCTTGCGGCCCTTGCGCAGGAAGCGTTCCGCAACATCCGCCAAACGGTCGTTGAACACTACGACACGATGCCATTCCGTGCGCTCGCGACGCTCACCGCTTGCGCGATCATTCCACGTCTCGCTCGTCGCCACGGAGAGGGTGACAATCTTCTGGCCGCTCTGGCTGGTGCGCACTTCCGGGTCCCGCCCCAGATTGCCCACCAGAATAACCTTGTTGACGCTGCCTGCCATGGCGCTTCCCCGTTCCTCGTGCGTTCTCGATCCTTGCGTGTAGTGCAAAATCGGGGGAACGTCACGTGCCATGCCGTAGCCATTGAACTGTTACACGCCCCAACCATTATGACGGCATGATTTCCTTGTCGTTCATCATCACTCCGCCATAGTCCTGTTACGTGTTCGTCGTCATGCCACTCTTGGCATTCACTCCAGCACAGAGGCTCATGCCCCCCGTGTCCCTTGTCCCGCGCCCACCTCGGCCCCCTGCAACCGCAGCCGCTGTAATCTCTCCAGAGCAACTCGAAGTGGCAGCGCGTGCTTATTACGCTTATTGCGAAGGGGACTGGGACACTCTCGACCCCAAGGCCAAGGCCCTCTATCGCACGCGAATGCAATTGGCCCTCACCGCGTTTGTGGACCACGCCTGGCGTCCCATCGCGACCGCGCCCCTCAACGGAACGGCTGTCTTTCTTTTCCTGCGTATAAAAGGACGTGGCGATTATCTGTGGCTGGACCGGTGGGACTCGCAGCTACGCTCATGGGTCGAGGCTCCGCATGCGAAACCGACGCACTGGACCCCGCTCATGCCGCCACCTCTTGTCTGAGATGCTGTGAATTTAGAGAGCGAATGGTTCCTTGGAACCTGAACCGCCGGTTTCCGGATCGTCGGTGACACTCAGAGAACGGATAAGCTCCAGCACGCGCTTGCGCACCTTTTCACCCGGAATGCGGTAGTAAGCCCGCACCAGATCCTGCGTTTCGCGCCGCGACAAAAGACCGACATCGACTGGTGACGAACTGAAAGCTGACGTGGACGGTGGTCCACCAAAGCTCTGCTGCGCTTCGGCGAAACCGGTAACAGGGGATGCCTCGGCGGGCTCCTGCCCATCCTCCCGCATCATGTCGTCATAGAAAAAGCCGATGGGCACATCGAGAACACGGGCAATATCGAACAGGCGTGAAGCACTGACCCGGTTCGTGCCGCGTTCGTATTTCTGGACCTGCTGAAAGGTCAGGCCGATCGCCTCTCCCAGCTTTTCCTGCGACAGTCCGAGCATCGTGCGGCGCAACCGGATACGGGCTCCCACATGGGCATCGATATTGCCGCTTCGCGATTCCCCGTCACTCATCGCTACCTCCGTTTGCAACGCGCGCAATATATGCCTAATTTTTTATTAACATACAACCGAAGCGGGAATTCGGTTAATGCCCGCCGCGCACGTCAACGCCGCCGCAATGTAACGTGTTCCGGAAAAATATCTTCTCGGCCGAACGGCTGGCCTTTCTCTTTCAAGAGCACGCTGGAGCGGTAACGTGAGACCGCCCAAGCCACAGACGCGCGCTCAGACAGCGCAACTGCCGGTCGAGCAGACCTTAAGTCGGCCCGAAATAAGGCCGTGCCGCCCGCACCTGAAACTTCACGATCTTCTCCGATCCCCCGAGGAAATGAAACCGGACAGCCACTTCCGAGCCTTCCCGAACCTCTCCCTTGTCCCCGATCTCGCACACCAGATGATACCCACCCGGTGGGAAAGTCAGCCCCTGATTGGGGGGCAGCGTGAGATGCTTGAACAAGTCGCGTGTCAGCGAGGAGACTTCAAGGTCAGAGTGATAACCATACATGGCTGTGCAGGAAGGCGACGTGATGCCGTCGATCAGATGCGGTGTGTCCGACTTGTTCTCGACCGTGAAATAGATGCCCAGATGCGCTCCACCCGGTCCCACATGCTGCATCCAGCCATCGCGGATCGTCACATCTTCGGCCGCGTGCTCCTGTCCCGGCAGATCCGTCGCAGCCATCGGAGCCTGCGGGTTGCCAGCCGTAGGATCAGCGATGTGGCTCGCGCTGTCGGCCATAGCGGTTGCCATCATTCCAAAGGCAAGCGGCAACGCCAGCACGCCACCCAGCCATCCCGCCGCTCTTACCGATCGCACGCACAGCACTTCACCCAGACCCATGAAACCGGCTCCTTAAATCCTGACAGCATCCGGACACTGACATGATGGTCGCGTGACCGATGCGGGACATCCATCCCGCAAGCGGCTATAACACGAGCCACGCGCGAGAGGATCATGGCGCGGCCTGCATGGCAGGGTTCGCGCACCGGTCTCCTCTCTCACCTCTCATAAAGGAACCCGTATGCGGTGTCCGTTCTGTAGCGAAGCCGAAACACAGGTGAAGGACAGTCGTCCCATGGAAGACGGCACGTCCATCCGCCGCCGCCGCGCCTGCGCCACCTGCGGACAACGCTTCACCACTATTGAACGTGTGCAGTTGCGCGAACTGATCGTGGTGAAGGTGAACGGACGCCGCGCGCCTTTCGATCGCGAGAAACTGGCCCGCTCCATCCGGATCGCCCTGCGCAAGCGCCCCGTGTCGGAAGAGCAGATCGAACAGATGGTCAGCGGCATCGTGCGCAGGCTGGAAGCCTCGGGAGAGAGCGAGATCAACACCCATCACATCGGTGAGCTGGCGATGGAATCGCTCCACGCCATCGACGCGGTGGGTTATGTCCGGTTCGCCAGTGTCTATCGCGATTTCCGTGAAACCAAGGATTTCTCCGAAATTCTCACACGCATTGACGATCAGCGTCGTGAAGAGCCGAAATAACCGTCAATGCCGCCGTCGGGGCTGGACCTGCGCGCCCAAAGGCGTCATGAAGCCCGCCCCGCACCACGATTGGACAAGGAGGGACGCCGATGGCCCATTCAGATGACCGGCTGAAACCGGCCCTGCGCCCACGCACCGCCGCGCGCGTCGCCGCCGTTCAGGCGCTGTTCCAGATCGAGCAGGGCAATGACCGCGCCGAAAACGTCATCGTGCAGTTCGTGCAGCACCGTTTCGGCACGACACTGGCGGGCGAGTCCTATGACGACGGCTATATTCCCGATCCGGACATCACCCTCTTTACGCGCCTGACCCGCAATGCCGCTGCAAATGTGGACGCCGTGCGGGAGCAGTTGAGTGAAACATTGCCCTCAACATGGCCGGTCGACCGCCTCGATCCGGTGCTGCGCGCCCTGTTCACAGTGGCCATCACCGAGATGGAAGAGTTCAACGCGCCGCCAGTGAAGGTCGTCATCAACGAATACCTCGACGTCGCGCATGCTTTCTTCTCCGGGGATGAGCCGAAGCTGGTCAACGGCCTGCTCGACACCCTCGGCAAGCGTCTGCTGGCAAAGAATGCTCCTATAGTTGCCGAAAACAGCGCGGCCATCACATCGACGGACGCCAACGACGCCTCTGAGAATGACGCCGCTCATGCCAGCGGACAGGACTAAAGAGGCCTCCTCCTTTTCCCTACCGGATGAATTCACCTTCATCCGGCGTCATTTCCTGTCGCTCGCCGGTCCGGGTGCACTCGGCCTGACCGATGACGCCGCCGTTTTTGCGCCGCAACCGGGGCGCGAATTCGTGGTGGCAGCCGACGCCATGGTGGAAGGCGTCCATTTCCTGCCGGACGACCCGGCCGGGACCATCGGGCGCAAGCTGTTACGCAGCAATCTCTCCGACCTCGCCGCCATGGACGCACGTCCTTTCGGCTGGCTGCTCACCCTCGCCTGCCCAAAAAATGACGGACGGCATGATGAGGCGTGGTTCGCCGCCTTCGCGAACGGACTGGCGAAAGACCAGCGCGAATTCGGCGTGTCCCTGCTGGGCGGCGACACGACCTCCACACGCGGGCCGCTGGTGCTGTCCCTCACCATTCTTGGCGATGTCGCCCCCGGCACGGCGCTGCGCCGCAATGGCGCGTGCGACGGAGACGGGCTATGGGTCACAGGCACAATCGGTGACGGTGCTCTGGGCCTGAAGGCGCTTCTGGGTGAGATACCGGACCCAACCGGCTGGCTGACGGACCGTTACCGCCTGCCACGCCCGCGCGTAGGGCTGGAACTTGCCGGTATCGCCCATGCCGCGATGGATGTTTCGGATGGTCTGGCGCAGGACGCGGGCCATCTGGCGCGGGAAAGCGGACTGGGCGTACGGCTGGATGCAGACGCCGTGCCACTCTCGGACGCCGCGCGCGCGGTGGTGGGTACCGATCCCGCACGACTGGCTCTCTGTCTGAGCGGCGGCGATGATTATGAACTGCTTCTCGCCGTGCCGGATGACGCTACCGAACGCCTGCAAGCCCGCTGTGCCAGAGGCGGCGTCCCTGTCACCCGGATCGGTCGGTTCGACGCCAGCCTCTCCGGCGTGTCCGTCTGCCGTGCCGATGGCTCACCCTTTCCGATGGACCGTCTGGGCTGGAGCCATATCTGACACGCTGCAGCATGGCACCTTCGTCCCTCTCCCGTGTTGACAGCGCCGCGCTGGCCGCGCCCAACATGGCGCACCACGCAATGAGAGAAGCAGCCATGAGCAAGACCATCACCCTGACTGCCGCTGACGGCCATGAACTGAGCGCCTATCACGCCGGTCATCACGATGCGCCGCACGCGCTGGTCGTCGTGCAGGAGATTTTCGGCGTCAATCACAACATCCGTTCCGTGGCGGACCGCTTTGCTGAACAGGGCTTTCATGTCGTGGCGCCCGCCCTGTTCGATCGAGCGAAGCGCGGTGTGGAACTGGGTTACTCACCCGATGACATGAAAGAAGGTCTCGCCCTGCGCGCTGCCATTCCTCTGGAAGCAACGCTGGCCGATCTGCGGGCCTGTGTGGCGCATTTCCACACGCATGCACCGCATCGCAAAGTGGGCGTCATCGGTTTCTGCTGGGGCGGCACACTGGCATGGGACGCCGCGACAAAGACGCGCGACTTCGCCGCAGCGGTGGGATGGTATGGCGCAGGCATTGCCAAACATGTGGACGCCCAGCCGCATTGCCCCGTGCAGTTGCATTTCGGCGGTCAGGACGCTTCCATCCCGCCTCAGGATATTCGTGCCATTCGTGAGAAGCATCCCGATGTCGAGATATTCGTCTACGATGACGCAGGGCATGGCTTTGGCAATCGGGACCGTGCGAGCAGCTATAACGCGCAGGCCGAGCACCTCGCCTGGTCACGCAGCGTGACGTTTCTTGAAGCGTGCCTGCACACGAGCGGCAATATCCCCGACCGATCCTGAGAGAGGGCCTCTTCATGGAAAAGATGAGCGAAGATTTCCAGAAACGTCAGAAACCAGTGGCGGCGCTGATTATCGGAATCAGCGCCGCCATCGCGGGCGCGGCGGTCACATTGGTGCGCAAGCTTATGGGAGGGCGAAAATAGCTTCCAGCAAAGGCTGGAAGCCTAATAATCCTGAAGACAGAGCCGACAAGACGTTTTCAATCTTTTTGGCATTGCACATTATTTACACTACCGTTTTGCCAGATAGACAAAAGTGTCGCGGAAACGATACACTTTATGGATGGATGTTATTCATCAATCTCATTCTTGAGATGCAACCTTTGAGCAGTATCATCCGTTAAGAGTTTTGAGGCAGTGGGTGTTGGCTCTTCGTCGGTCACAAAAAGTTTCATATACTTGTGGATGGCTTGAGCCGCCCCAAGGAAATCGGTTGCAAGGAACTTTTCGTCGGCAAGAGCCAAAAGCTGATGCTTCATAAAAAGGGAGCCTTTAATCGTGGACAACGTGGGATGAGACAGCACATGTGACATCTCATAGTGGAACGAAAAATGACAAATTAGATCGTAGCATTGCTACTTGGCAGTGCAATGTGGCGGAATTGCCCCACTGGTTGTATCAAAAGAGAGGTTGGACTGTGGGGATGGGGAATATCCATAAAATGGCGCAATCGAATAACGATAAATTGGCACAATCTGTGGGGAAAAAACTGCGGCAGATTCGAGAAAACCATTCACTTACAAGAAGCGAACTCGCGGAACGTTCCAAAGTAATTGAAACAGATATCGCCGAATTTGAAGAGGGTAAGAAACGCCCCAATGCTGATCAGATCATTCACCTCAGCCAAGCACTCAATGTTACACCAAGCATATTCTTCATAGAGTAATTCGAAAAAATCTCTACAATGAGAATTTCTTATAAATTAATACCCAAGAAATGCATACCACATGGTAAATAATAGATTATCTTCTTCAACCACATGATACTCAACTCAGTACACCTCACATTCTTATGGATATTCACATAGAATCCACATCTTTAAGTTCAAATTTATAAGAATTTTAAATATATTATTTAGTGAAACAGATATATGCAGGACATTTTCACTTGCCCAATAACCAATATGATTAAGAACTTAATAAAATATTGTAAGAACTCTATATTTAGAGATGATATTTATTTAAAAAATACATTCATAAATATATTTTTCTAAATTTTAAAATACGACGGCTCTGTTGTTTTGATGAGGGTTATTTTGTAATGTGCGCATACAGAATATAATATATCAATTCCAAGAGACGGAGTTTATATGCTTGATGAAATAAGCAAACAAATTATAAAAGAAGCTGATGTGGCATACAAAAGAGGGCACATAAATAGAGCAAAAATACTCCTTGAGACAGTTAATAAACTATACGATGAAATCATTAATAGAGTAATGAATGAGCTCCCAAATTACATCACAGAGAAGAATTTTATAGACACAAAAAAAAGATACGATATAATTTATCGAATAGAGAATTAAACACCAAACAGACAGAAATGGCTCCTTTGTATTCGCAATTTCAAATAAATTTTAATACCCACTGTCATCCAGTTTCCCTAGAAGTCCGGAACAACACCACTAAAAACGCATCAGATCCTCACATCGGCCTGCCGCATAGCGGTCATCTCTCAAAATGATAATCTTTCACGCCATGTTCGTGCCATCAACCGCACGCTACATGAGAGTCATTGACGATCAGCATCAATCGTCACGTATCTTCGATGGAGATCAGGCTTGAAAACAAAAGCCCTCACACTGGCTCTGGCCGCCCTCATGGGTGCGGCCCCCATATGCGCCATGGCTCAACCGATGCCGGGTGGCGGCCGTGGGGGACCGAACCAACATGGCGGCCCGATGGGACATAACATGCGCAATGGCCCCCGTGGTGGTGGCGGAGACCGGAATCGTGGTGGCGGCTACGATCGTAGCCGTCCGATGCAACCGCCCCAGACATGGCGTCGGGGAGAGCGTTACTGGGGTGGCGCTCCATGGATCTCCAACTGGAACCGCTACCCCGGCCTATACGCGCCGCCCTATGGCTATCGCTGGGTGCAGGCGGGCAACCAGTTTCTGCTGACCGCCATCGCCACGGGCGTTATTACAGCCATCATCACCGGATCGGCTGTTGGCACCGGGGCTGTTGCCACGCCCTACGCCACGCCTTATCCGGCGACACCTTACGCGGCGCCCACCTATCCTGTTGCCCCTACTCCTTACTGAGTTGAGGGATCAGGATCTGCTGCCGCTCCTCACGGACGGCAGCAGAAAAAGCGGCGTATCCTCCGTGGCCGCAAGAGACGAGCCGACCTCGCACTCCACCGAACCGACCCGGCGAATATCGGAGAGCAACTGCGTCGCCATTTTTTTCCATGCTTCGCGCCCTCCCTCCGCCGGGACAGGCTGCACGATCGGTCCTGCCGCAAGGATGTCCTGCAAAGCGTCAGCGAATGCTTCCGCCGTGGGCCTGCACAGGGTCACGCCCGGACATGTCGCGAACTGCTCATCCAGTCCACCCACCTGAGTCGCCAATATCCGATGGCCCACAGCCACACCGATGGCGCCCACTCCGCTCTGGCTCGCTTCCCGATAGGGAAGCAGCATGACATCGGCCCATTTCACCAAAGGCCCTATATCTTCTTCCGGCACCCATCGGTTCTCCACCTGCACACCCCGCATGCCCGCAAGCCGATGCAAATCCGAAAGATCCGGTCCACACCCGACAATGCGACATTCGAAGCGTGCGGTTTCAGGCAGTCGTTCAAGAGCATCCGCCAGAAGATCGAGGCCCTTGTAGGCACGCAGACGTCCGAACATCAGCAGGCGCAACGGCCCCGGAGCGCGCGAAGCCGCAACTGCGGGCACGCTCTGCGGCACATGCTCATAAGGTGGAAGCGAGGCCACAAGAACCGGCTTGCGCACTTTCGGGTCGCCTTCAAGCTGGCGCGCCACATGATGGGTGAGCGCCACAACCACATCCGCCCGACGCACCAGCCATGCCTGAAGGCGATGCTGAAAGGGAAAACCATCGCCAGGATGGGGCACGGCGTCATGCACAACAACCACCAGCGGAACCCTCACCCACCAGAGCGCGGTCGCCATCAGCAGATCGAGCGGTCCCGCCATCGCGCAGATCGCCAGTTCAGGCGACCACTCCCGCAGACGCTTGACCAATCCGCGCACCACCAGCGGCCCAATCGCCAGCCGGCGCAGAAGACCACCCAGTCCACCATATGTCTCCACCAGCCAGAGGGGCGGAGTGCCGGACAACTCAACATCGGAAGCGTCCAGCAGTTCGGCCCTGCGCGAAAGGGAGAGCAACACCTTGCACCCCGGCACCGCCGCCAGAGCCCGCGCGAGATTAAGCCCGAAACGCGGACCGCCTCCACGCCGTCCCCACTGCCAGACCAGAACGCGCGTCATGACGCCCAGGCCTTATCACGCACTGCGACGACCGCTTCATCCCCTCGCAGCGCAGCATAAGCCGCCCGCAATGCGTCGCCATTGAAACGCTGCCGTGCAACATCCCGCGCCCGGCTGCCGAGTTTCTGCCGCAAGGCGGCATCATCGGCCGCGCGGCGAAGATGTGTCGCAGCGGCGCCGACGTCAGCCTCGGCCCAAACGGCTCCCTCCGCCTCGAACACACCCCTTGGATCGCGCGCGGGGATCAAACGGTACGGCACAGGGAGCCCGCATTCCGCATCCAAAAACTCGGCTGTGGCGGACCAATCCGTCGCCACCACCGTGCGTCCCAGCAACATGGCTTCCGCCGGAACCAGCCCGAACCCTTCGCTTCGATGCAGCGACAGCACGATATCGACACACTGTGTCAGCGCCAGGGAATCGTTGGCTGGAAACAAGTGCTCCTCAATACGGATATTGGGCGCTCCCGCCACCGCCGCCCGCAGTTGCGCCATGTCCTGAGGATAATGCCGGGCGTGCGTCACCTTCAGAAGGAGAAACCGATCCGTCCGCTCACCGAAAGCGTCCCGGAACGCGCGTATGGCCGCGAGTGGATTTTTGCGTGCAAAGCTCGACGCCAGACTGAAGGACACGAGCACCACCACAGCATCGGCAGGAAGCCCAAACGCCGCGCGATCCATCCGTGACGGCGTGACACCTGCGGCCGCCAGCGCATGAGGCACGACGCGCACGCGCCCCGGCATGATCGCCTCCAGCGCATGTGCGGAAAAGCGCGAGGGCGTCCATACCTCATGCACACAGGCTGTCGCGGGTCGCCATGTGGTCGACACGACGGGCAATTCCCACGCCCAGTAACCCACCACCCACCGATTGCGCACAAAAGACCGGCCCAGCCGCAGAAGAGCCACAGGCAGAGAGGGTGCGTCCATGTGCAAGACCAGCGCCGCATCCGGTGCCGGACACTCTTGCGCCCGGGTGCAGTTCAGCAGGCTAGCCTGCAATTCCATCGCGGGAATGTCCAACGCCTTGCAAGCACGCCGCATGATACGCGCGCCTTCCCCCAGTCCGGATGCGCGCGTCGTCTCCCCGCCCACGATCAGGCCGTCTCTCACCCGTGGGGCGGGCCATGTCGCCCGTGGCGCCAGCAGCCCCCCGATTTCCGCCAGTCCCCGGCGACGCGGCGCGGCAGGTAGACACCGCCACAACCGGTGCAGCGGATGCAGTCTTCTTTCAGAATCAGGAGACAAATCCAGAAAACTCTCGGACGTCGAAAAAAACAATCATAGCCGCCAGCGGGTCGCAGCCAATGTCCCTCCCGTGCCCCAAAAGCCCCTGCGCGTCCAGTAAGAGAGTGTCGCAAAACGCGCACAATCCTTGCATCCGGTCCCGGTCACATTTCCGTAGCTGTCCCTTCATGCGGGATTGTCGCACCTGCCACAGGCGTGAATACTGGCGACATGCCAGCTCTGCACCCGTCCAGTTTCAGCTATCATTCGAAGAGAGCCTTTTTTCGCTCCCTGCCCGCTGGACATTCATGACATCCAGTCCCCGCCTCCCGGCAGTCGGAGACCTGCCCGTCCGGATCACACCCGAGCGCCGCCTGTCAGACCGGCTTCCTCCCGCTCCTTCTCCATTGCCACATCTGCCTTTCGAGCTTCCGCCTCCCGATCTGTCGCCATGGCTCAAGGGCAATACGGGTCTTCCCGGTGTGCATCGCTTCATCGCCGCCGAATCCGGTCCGCATGTCGCCCTGACCGCCCTCATGCACGGCAATGAATACGCAGGCGCCATCGTGCTGGCTGACCTCCTCCGCACTCAGTTGCGCCCGCGCCGTGGCACGCTTTCGCTGATCTTTCTCAATCTCGAAGCCTTCGCCCGCTTCTCCTGCGAGACCCCTATCCGCTCCCGTTTCGTGGAAGAGGACATGAATCGCCTGTGGACGAACCGCTCCGTCTCGTCTTCACAGGAACAGCGGCGTGTCCATCAACTGCTGCCGTATATCGAGACCGTCGACACACTGCTCGATCTGCATTCCATGCTCTGGCCGGGCGATTCCCTGCTCCTTGCCGGCCCTTCCCCGGTGGGCGCGGAACTGGCCGCGGACATCGGGACGCCACCGCTCGTTGTGATCGATGGCGGTCACATGGCAGGTCCGAGGCTGATCGACATGCCGCATTTCACACGGCCCCACGGTTCGGCGCGCGCCTGTCTTCTCGAAGCCGGTCAGCACTGGTCGCTCGACACGCTGGACGTCACGCGCGCCACGGTGAATCGCTTTCTGTCCGTCACAGGCGTGACCGATGCCTCACCTCGCCCTGTCCCCGCATCAAGGATCGCTCACGTCACGCACCGCGTACTCGCGCAGACAGGCCGCTTCACCTTTACCCAGCCCTATTGCAGCGGAACGGTTATCCCTGAACGCAACACGCTGATCGCCACCGATGGACCGGACGAAATCCGCACACCCTACGATGACTGCATGCTCGTGATGCCCAATTTCCGCACAGCCCGCACCCACACGGCGGTCAGGTTGGCGCGGTTTGAAAACTGACGCGACGCTTCACTCCTGCCGACGGCCCCAATAGGTCGCGTCCATGCCTTCACGCTCGCAATCACGCGAGATACGCAGCCCCGATGTCGCCTCGAACACACGGCAGATCACCCATGCCGGCACAGCGGCCAGCAGCATGATCGCCACCACGCCCTCGATCTGCATCCATGCCCCGATCTGGGCATGTCCCACAATGTAAGGTGCCGCGAGATCGGGAAAACCGGCCGTGGCCGTGCCGCAATGCAGAACGCCACCGAGAATGGAACCACACATCCCCGGCCCGAATGCCAGCGGCGCCACTTTCGGCTCATCGAGACGCAGCCGCACCAACACGCGCGAGACCAGCACCGCCAGCACAGGGCCAAGCACGCCGAACGCCACGCTCTCCAGCGAACCCGCGATGTCGAAAATCGTACCCGTCATCACGGCCCCCGCGATGGGACCGAAAAACACCCACACCGGCTCACGCAGCCACGCGGCCAGAATGGCGCCGCTGACACCGCCGCCCAGCAACGCGCAGAACACGTTCTTGATGACCACGCCAATGCCCGTCTGCGCCATGGTGATGCCGAACACGCCCTTGCCGGGCATGATCCATGTCGAGCCGAGCGCAATCAGGGGAATGGCCATGAACACGAACAGCGCCCCCGTGGCGACGGAGGCGTAACTGTTCGGCGCAGGCGACAGTCCCTCCGCGTCCGGCGCGAACACACCCGCCCGCGGTCCCATCCGCCACGCCGTCACCAGCGTCCATGTTCCGGTGAAGACGTACAGTGCGACCGCACCCTCGAAATCGTGCAGTCCCGCGTTGGTCAGAGGCGAAAGCGGCCCCCATGTGAGCCATGCCGCGAAGGGACAGAGGATGAGGCCGATGACGAAGGCCATCGCGTAGAGCGGGGCGCTGCGGATACGCTCGGCTGTCCCGCTGTGAACCAGCGCGACCGTCGCCATGGCGAATGTCACGAAGAAGACCGAAAACACCTGCTGCGTGTCGGCACCCGCCACCAGCTTCGGGTCCAGTGTGATGGCGGGTGCGGCCATGATCGCGCTGCCGAGCCACCAGTCCGACAGGGCCTGTCGGAGAGGATGGGGTGTGCCGAAGGCGGAATAGAACTGCCACTGCCAGATGGCGTCACCGAACAGAAAAGCCGCCAGCCCTCCGACAAAACAGGTCACGAATTTCTGCACCCATGTGTGCAGCACATTGCCCGCGCGCACGAGGCCGGCATCCACCATCCCAAGCCCCACCAGCACCAAAATCACGCTCACCGCGCTGATGACGTAGATAAAGGCCGACAGAATACTGTCGGTCGAGACCTGTTCGAGGAACATGACAAATGGCTCCGGCTGCACGAATCTTCATTCGATCACGAAAAAGCCCACACCCACAACGGGCCATTCTCCCTGCAGGGTTGCCTTGCGGCGGCGAACCGCTCACTCCTTTTTCTTCTCTTTCCTTTTTGGACACATCGCAGCCCACCTCATGGTCAGACATCCGTTTCCATTATCCGATCACTGCACCGGGCAACTCTTTCACAACACGCCGCTGCCGCCCGACTGGGCGCAAGCACCCCGACCACCACAGTGGCCCGATGATGCCAACCCGGAGGTCACCATCGTGCCCGGTCGCAAGCGCGGGTTGCGGCCACTTCCCTTCCTGCGCTGGATGCTGTCCACCCTGTCAGAACAGCCCGAGCGCATCGTCGATCCACCGGCTCCGGGGGATGTCCATGTTCCCCTCGCGCTTGGGCAGATCTCCGTCACCTTCATCGGCCATGACACGTTCCTGTTGCGGCTTCCCCAGCCCGACGGGCACGTCATGACCGTCCTGACGGACCCGATTTTCTCCGAGCGCTGCTCCCCCGTCTCCTTTTTCGGCCCGAAGCGGTTTCGCGCGCCCGCGCTCAAACTTATGGACCTGCCGCCCATCGACCTGATTCTGGTCTCACACTGTCATTACGATCATCTGGATCTGCCCAGCCTCCGCGCCTTGGGCCGACGTGACAATCCGCTGGTCATCACGCCGATCGGCAATGGCGATCTGATCCGTAAGGCTGGACTGAAACGCATCGTGGAGCAGGACTGGTGGGAGAGTCTGCGCTTCGGAGCAATTGAAGTGACCTGCACACCCGCCCGTCATTTCGCGCAGCGTTCGCTCTTCGATGGGGGGTGCCGTCTGTGGGGCGGATTCCTGCTGCGGACACGGGGGAAGCCCAGCTGTTCTATGTATTTCGCAGGCGATTCCGCGCATGGCCCGCACTGGCACGACATCCGTGAGCAGCTGGGCGCGCCGGATGTCGCGCTGCTTCCCATTGGGGCCTATGCCCCGCGCTCGGCTCTGCGAAAGGTGCATGTGGACCCGGTGGAAGCCGTGGCGGCTTTTCGTGCTCTGGGTGCCCGTCATGGCGTCGCCATGCATTTCGATACCTTCCCTCTTTCGCAGGAACCGATGGGAGAGGCGCAGCGCTGTCTGGCCGAGACGCTCGCATGGGCCGGGCTGGCACCAGAGTCGTTTGCACCACTCGTCTTCGGTGAAACGCGCGTCTTTGAAGTCTGACGTCCTTCGCAGGACGCCGCAGATGGCGTAAGGAGAGACACGATGGGTGCGCACGCAAAGGAGAACAGCATGTCGGAACACGAAGACAGGACGTTCGACCAGAGCGAGGTCGAGACCCTGTTTCTTGACGCTGCGCGGGATGGGCAGACCGATCTGGTGGGCGAATTCATCAGCGCTGGCCTCAACCCGAACATCACCAACGAAAAAGGCTACACGCCGCTCATTCTCGCCGCCTATAACGGCCACGCGGACACGGTGCGCCTGCTGCTGGAATCCGGCGCGGAAGTGGACCGCCCTGACAGCAAGGGTTCAACCGCACTGGCGGGCGTCGCGTTCAAGGGCGATCTGCCCATTGCCACGATGCTGCTGGGCCATGGCGCGGAGGTGGACGCTCCCAACCATGTGGGGCGCACACCGCTGATGTTTGCCGTCATGTTCGGCCGCACCAATATGGCCCGCAGCCTTCTGGCCGCAGGAGCCGATGCGGACCGCAAGGATGGCGAGGGACAGAGCGCGCGTGACATGGCGCTCAGCGCGGGCCAGCCTGACATGCTCGAACTCTTCGGAATCACCCAATGAGCCGCTTCTGGAGTCCGCTCGTTCACCGCCTGACGCCCTATGTCCCCGGTGAACAGCCCAAGATCCACAACATCATCAAGCTGAATACCAACGAGAGTCCCTACGGCCCCTCCCCCAAGGCGCTGGAAGCGATGCGCGCGGCGTCGGACGACAGTCTGCGACTTTATCCCGACCCGGAATCGCTCGCCCTGCGTGAAGCCATCGCCCGTCGCGAGGGGTTGACGCCTGCGCATGTGTTCGCAGGCAATGGCTCGGATGAAGTGCTGGCTCACGCCTTTCAAGCCTTCTTCAATCACGGCGATCCGGTGCTGTTTCCCGACATCACCTACAGCTTCTATCCTGTCTATTGTGGACTGTACGGACTTCCCTTCGAGACCGTGGCGCTGGATGCAGGCATGAACCTGCCGCTCTCTGGCTTTGACCGACCCAACAGCGGCATCGTCGTCGCCAACCCCAACGCCCCGACCGGCATTGCGCTGAGTCGTGCGGACATTGAAAAACTCGTCATGGCCCACCCTGATCGCGTGGTCCTGATCGATGAGGCCTATGTCGATTTCGGCGCGGAAACCGCCGTCCCGCTGGTGAAAAAATACCCCAATCTTCTGGTGGTGCAGACCTTTTCCAAATCAAGGGCACTGGCAGGTCTGCGTGTGGGGTTCGCACTGGGTGATCCGGCCCTGATCGAAGGGCTGAACCGGGTGAAGGACAGCTTCAACTCCTATCCTCTTGACCGACTGGCACAGGCCGGTGCTCTGGCCGCCTATGAAGATGAGGACTGGCTGCGTCAGAGCGTGAACAAGGTCATCGCTACGCGCACGACGCTTGCGACCTCTCTTGCAGAACTGGGTTTCGAGGTCTTGCGCTCGAGTGCCAATTTTGTCTACGCTCGGCATCCGGATCGTGATGCTGCCACGTTGGCAGCCACTTTGAGAGAAAGGGCGATCATCGTGCGCCACCTGAAAGGCCCGCGAACATCACCTTGGCTCAGGGTGACGATCGGAACAGACGCACAATGCAGTGCTTTGACAGAGGCATTGCGGGAGATTCTACGCCTCAACGCGTAGCGGGCACGTCGCCCTTCCCGAGCGTCTTTCGCCTCACTGGAAACAGAACCGGATCGTAGGTCCGTGATGGCCTGTTGGCAGGACCGGCCATCTCACGCCTGACCTGCGGCACATGCTGTTTCTTCATTCATTGTCATGATTTCGGCTTCATGATGAAGCCGTGGTCTTTTTTCCTGCCTGAATGGGTTATTGAAATCATGCGTGCTTTTCACGGTCAGTTTTCGGACAACCAGCCGATCCGCCGCTCCCCTGCCGAGAAGCAGAAGCAGCTCCGTGACCTCAAGGAAACCCTCGCGTCGATGAAGTCCCACACCGCTCCCGCCCTGCGCGAGAGCGTGCGCAAGCGAATCCTTCAGCTTGAGGCCGAACTGACAGCCGCCCCGGCACTGAAATCTGCTGCGGAAAAGCAACCGGCACGAGGCGCTGATGCCACTCGCCGGCCACGCACCCGCATCCGCTCGGATTATCTGGGCTGATACAACACCCCCGGTCATCCATGATGACCGGGGGTGTTCATTTCCAACAGGTCGTGTCAGCGCTGCGCGAGTTGCGCTTCCAGTTTCTTCTTTTCCGCGGTCAGAGCGTGGACATGTTCCGGGCGATCTTTTTCCGCGATAGCGAGATCCCGCTCCACTTCTTTCAGACGTCGCTCCAGTGATTCAGCAGAAACGTCATGATGCTGTGACATGGTCTTTTCTCCCATCTGTGTTCGCTTATTGCAGCAGCACCTTACACGTATCGAAAGGCAGACCCCGCCAAACATCACAAGGACAGCCATGCTCTCCAGACAACACGCAGAATTGCGCTTATGAAAACAAGCGTGTCAGATCCCAATCTTTTCTCCCGAATTCACGGCCGTTATAATCAAACAATACAAGCCTATCACCTCGCAGGCAGCACGACATACCCGTCAGACACCGCCAACTGACCGGGCTACAGAGCGTAATGATAACCGACAATTAAATGATTTAATCATCGACATTCAGTCGCTCCGTATCTATTCATACGTGAACTAAATAATATATTCTCCCAGCACACCGTCCATCAAGAACAAAACTGTTTTCTTGGACACATCATCCAATTCCGTTACGGCGTTTATAACAATATCTTTTTTTAGAGTTCCAACATTAGGATGCTTATTTAACGAATATAGATCCTTCACAGAAAGGAGATAATTCGCAGCGGCTCGTATCGATGGATGACAGCTTTCCAATTCAATGATTTCCGAAGAAAAATTCTCCCACTCCAACGCGCGAATTTTTCTTACATTGTGATCGCCATCCGGCGTAAAGCCCATATATCGGCCAGTTCTTGGATGAGAAAAAGAGAGCGTTTTGTCGCGGTTTTCCCATATTTTGTATGTTTTAGCCGTCACATACCGTGGATCGTCTTTTACATTCACGTCTTCGCCTCGCGGTGAGAACAAATGAACGTAGTCGCTTCCCTTTCGGTACAACGCGATAATCCTCAAATCTTCTTCAGTGCCAACCGCCAGTTGACCATCACGGCACACCAGATATTCCTCAAAATGATTTTTTATATTAAACGCCAGAATTTCATTGCCTAAAAAATGCTCAGATAAAGCGTTTCCAGGAGAATCATGAAGAGAGACCCATTGCTCTCTGATCTCATGTTCATGAATTTCATAGACCGGATTGAATATTTCTACAGTTTTGGGAGAAAAGAAATCTTCCAGAGACGACGCAAACCCAATTTGTGTTTTGTTTATGGTCTGAAGAATATTCTCAGATTGAACCGAAACAATATACTCCATATTTTTCCTAAAAAATTTCACATAATTTGGATCTATATCACGCTCAACAGAACTGTATTCCGTATCTTTCGTAACCTGATGGAGAGGATCATTCTCATTGCGCCTTACATCCTCCAGGTTACGGTCACGATTAACATAATGTTCCAAAGACCGGGACTGGTAATGAAAGAGACGACCACCTTCCCATGTCGGTTGTTCCCGCGTCAGGCCGCCATGCGGTCCTTCCCAGATTACATCTTGGCCGGCACTGTTAACATTTCTACCAGAGACATTGGCGTTATGTACATGGTACATTTTTTCAAGCCGGTCTGGTCTGAACATGACCTTTGTGTGACGATTCCAGAATTTTGTTTCGTCACTGTGCTTGATATAATTTAAAAACGGCGCCCCCTCCGGACGACTGACATGGCCATTCGTCCCAACACAGCACCAGTTGGAGGGATCGAAGAACCCTTGATTGATGTGCTTGGCCGGTAATTTCTGGGTTTTGGCGATTTGATTGACGGTTTTTGCGATGGCGTCCAGTCTGCGTTTTGAGCAGATT
>NZ_WOTH01000033.1 GCF_011516945.1 Acetobacter estunensis | reverse complement strand
TCAAGGAGTGGCGCGCTGTCGCAACCAGATATGAAAAAACAGCAACGTCGTTCCTCGCGGTCATCCACATCGCTGCCGCAGCAGACTGGATCAAGCCCTAACAGGCCCTAGTCTTGCATGTTGATGTTATAATGTTGCGCTTTGACACACTATAACATTTTTTGTTGTTTGCTTTGGTGTGAGAAAGAGAAGAAGTATTTCGGTTTTGGAATGTTCAAGGAAATACTTGGATATCTGGGGCTGGAATCGCGTATGGAATATCCGGGTAAATCGCTGAGTCGTAAAACGATTTTGGTCGGATCTGGCGTTCTTTTCCTTATTCTGACGGCTCTGGCCCGGTTTCATGTGGGATCGGGCGATTACGCCATTGTTGAAGCTTTAAATACGCTGGCAAACCGATCTTATATTATTGATGCATTCTTGTACTGGTTTACATCCGACGGTGTGACTGTGGCGGTTGTTGTCGCAGTCCTGTTCGGTCTGTGGTTTGCGTATCCCTCTCGGACAGACCGCAGCATTATTTTGTATGGACTCGTTTTTTCCATGCTGGTCGGCACTCTGAGCCGGTTGGCGCAACTTGCCGTGCGCGGTCATGTGCGGCTCTTGCATGATGCGGATGTGCATGTGGTGCTGCCTTTGCCGGTGGATCCGACATCTCTGACAGGCTGGGGATCGTTTCCCAGTGATCATGCCGCTTTGCTTGCGGGTCTCGTGCTGTCTGTATGGCTGATTTCGCGTCGTATTGGTCTGGTGCTGATAGGCTTTGCCGTTCTGGTCAATCTTTGCCGGATCTATTTCTGTATACATTATCCGACCGATGTGCTGGCGGGTTCGGCATTGGGCGTTTTTGTTGTGGAATTGGGTTTGCCTCTGATCCGGTCTTACCCTGTTCAGGCGACTCTGGATTTTGAACAGCGTAGGCCCGGCGTTTTTTATGGTCTTTTCTTTTATGGCAGTTTTTCCGTTGCCAGCATGCTGCTCAGTGTGCGCGATGAAGCTCAGACCATCAAACACGCGATCAAAGCCACGCTTCATATTCCAAGGCATCATTATGGTGAGATGGGTGGGAAAAACGGCGGGTGTGAGGGTGTCGTATCGGGAGAGAGATAGGGGACGTTTCTCAATCCGCTGATGATAGTTTTTTCACCGCATGGCATCGTCTATCAAGCTTGTAGGTGTTTGCGTTGCCCTCAAGCGAAAGCCATATTGATTTAAGTATAGCAAATTATCGACAGTCCACACCGAGTCCAATGCACATGACCACGACTGTCATGTGCATTTTCTCATTCATTGTTCAATTTCAAAGCTACAGCACCTTCAGATAAAACAATAATATCAATATGTTATGAGAAAACATATTTTAGTTTCGAGATAAAAACATTTTTATGTTGCAATGATCGGGATTCCACCGGAGAATGAGTAATACGATTTTCCTTATTCGTATTACTGGAGTCTGTCCATGCGCCTGCTCTCGTCTCTTCGCAAAGTCCTGTTTGCTGGCGTCTGCGCTGTTGCGACTCTCGCCTCAGCGTCCGCCGCGACATTGAAGATCGGTTACAGCGACTGGCCGGGCTGGGTGGCATGGCAGGTGGCCATCGATAAGGGGTGGCTGAAAGATGCTGGCGTGGATGCCGATTTTCAGTGGTTCGATTACAGCGCTTCGCTCGATGCGTTCTCCGCGCACAAGCTGGATGCCGTCATGGCCACGAATGGCGACGCTCTGGTGACGGGCGCGAACGGTCATAAAGGCGAGATGATCCTCGTCACCGACTATTCCGACGGTAACGACATGGTGGTGGCCCAGCCGGGAATCACTGACATGCAGGGCCTCAGGGGTAAATCGATCGCGGTGGAAGAGGGCCTGGTCGATCATCTCCTTCTGCTCACGGGTCTGGAAAAAGCCGGTATGAGCGAGAAAGATGTGAAACTGGTCAACACCAAGACCAATGAAACACCGCAGGTTCTCGCTTCAGGCGAGGTCGCGGCTGTGGCGGCTTGGCAGCCCAATGCCGGGCAGGCCCTGCATATGGTGCCCGGCGCGCGTCCGGTGTTCACGTCACACGAGGCGCCCGGTCTGATCTACGACACGATTGTCGTGGATCCACAGTCCCTGCATGACAATCGGGATCAGTGGCAGCGACTGGTCGGTGTATGGGATCATGTCGTGGCCTACATCAACGATCCGAAGACACAGCCCGATGCCTTGCGTATCATGGCGGCCCGAACGGGTATCGCTCCTGATGCTTACAAGCGTTTTCTTAAGGGGACACATCTGTTGACGATTGCGGATGATAAGGCGGTTTTCACAAAGAAGGACGGTCTGGATTCGCTCTATGGTTCCACAGCCGTCTCCGACTCCTTCAATGTTCGTTATGGTGTCTATAAGATTTCGCAAAATGTGGATAGTTACATCGACCCGTCTTTCGTAGAATCTGCGAAATAAGACTGAGGCAGGAGACCGCCATGCAGGGCTTTTCCGCCTCCTGGAGATTGTATGGTCGGACCGACCGGACAGCGCGTGGCGTATTCGGTGTTCTGGCGGTGCTCCTGCCTTTACTCGCATGGAGTGCTGTGAGTTACTTGCCTTTCGTGTGGCATCCACAGGTGCTCATTACCGATCCCGGCGGCGAAGATTATCTCGAATCCGGCATGCGGATGAATCGTGCAGATTTCAGTCGTGCCGTGGGCGAGATGCGGACAAAAAACCTGCCTGTTCCACAGGGGGTTGCGACAAATCCCGTCTATCTTCCTTCTCCGGGTGAGGTGCTGACGGCCTTTGGTCGCGCCTTCACGTCCTCGGCTCCGACGGGTGCGGAGCACTCCATCACGCAAGCCTTTGGGCACAGCATCCAGATCATTTTCTGGGGGTTCGTCATCTCTTCACTGATCGGTGTGCCACTCGGAGTGCTGTGTGGCGCTTTGCCTGCCGTGGCGCGTCTTGTTGAGCCGTCGGTGGATTTTTTCCGTTATCTGCCGGCCCCCGCCTTCGGTGCGCTCGCAGTGGCCATTCTTGGTATCTATGATGCGCCCAAGATCGCCATCATCGTTATCGGCACGCTGTTTCAGCAGATACTGGTCATTGCCAACACCACCCGCAAGCTGGATTTCGCGCTGATCGAAGCGTCTCGCACGCTCGGTGCGAAGGGCTTGAAACTGCTCTTTCGTGTGGTGATACCGGGCATTCTGCCCGATCTTTACCGCGATCAGCGTATTCTTCTTGGCTGGGCATGGACATATCTGATCGTGGCGGAACTGATCGGCACGTCTTCGGGTATCACCTGGTTCATCACCCAGCAGGCACGTTACCAGCATTTCGACAATGTGTATGCCGCCATGGTCCTGATCGGCATTGTCGGGTTGGGCACGGACATGGTGCTTGGTTTGCTGGCGCGCAGACTGTTCACATGGAAAAGGGAGAGTGACGGATGACTGAACATTGTCTCCCTGACTATCGCGTGTTGCCGCCAGATGTCGCCGAACGCATGGCGCAGATCAGGCAGCGCGAATGTGTGATGGAAATCGATCATGTTGGAAAAGTCTTTGCCCAGAAGCGCAATAAGACCGTAGCGCTTGAAGATATCGAGTTCGGCGTTCACCGGCGCGAATTCGTCTGTGTTGTCGGTCCTTCGGGTTGTGGCAAATCGACCTTGATCCGTATCCTTGCCGGACTGGAGGATGCTACCACAGGCCGCATTCTCGTGGATGGAAAACCGGTGAATGGCCCCGGTCCCGATCGTGGCATGGTGTTTCAGAAATATACGCTGTTTCCATGGCTGGATGTTTGCCGCAACGTGATGTTCGGCATCGAAATGGGCGGCACGGATCGCGTGGAAGCGCGACGTCAGGCCATGCAATGGCTTCAGCTGGTGGGGTTGGAGCAGTTCGCCACGTCTTTCCCGCATCAGCTTTCAGGCGGGATGCAACAGCGTGTGGCCATTGCCCGTGCGTTGGCGGCACGCCCCCGCGTGCTGTTGATGGATGAATCTTTCAGCGCTCTGGATGCTCAGACACGGCTGAAGATGCAGAACTATCTGATGGAGATCTGGCGCAAGATCGACATCACCATTGTTTTCATCACGCACGATCTGGACGAGGCCATTTATCTGGCGGACCGGATCCTTGTGCTCAAGCCCCGTCCCGGTCGGGTGGAGGAGGTGATCGAGGTGCCGCTTTCACGCCCACGTAGGGCGGCGCAGATGGCCTCGGACGAATTTCTCGCGACAAAGGCCCATCTGGAGGCGCTCATCCGATCCTTTGGTGATACCACCGAGGAAACGAATGAAGGAGGGGAGGATTTCGACATTCCGCTCCTCACCCTCGTGACAGACAAGGCGGAGTAGGACGCGCAGTGATGAGCAGTCGGGAAACAAAAGAACAGGTCAGCCGTGTCAGCATTTCGCTGCCGCCGGGAATCCTGCATGAACTGGACGCCATGGTGGCGGAGAAGGGCTATGCCAGCCGTTCGCAGGCCATCCAGAATATCCTGCATCAGGAGCTCATGGCGTCGCGTAAAGACAGCGCGGATGAGCTGATGGCGGGTGTCATCATTCTCTTCTATAACAACGCCGCAACCGGACTTTCCCAGAAACTCGCTGAACTGCAATACGAGAATCTGGCTGAGGTTATCAGTTCCCTGCACGTCAACCTTGTGCGTCGTCAGACGCTTGAAGTTCTTCTCGTGCAGGGAAAGGTGAGAAAACTTCAGGAAATCGCAGACCAGTTCATGACGCAGTCCGGCGTCATTTCGGGAAAACTTCATCTCATCGCGTCCCTGATTCCGCCTGTCCATGAGAAGGGGCGTGCGCCTGCCCTCGACATGACCCCGTGCTGACAAATGTGTTTTCAAATTACTCCGTAATATAGGAGCGTTCCATGCAGATCGACCAACAGACTCCCGAGTGGTATCGCGCCCGCTACAACCAGCTTCGCGATCAGGCGCTTCTTGCCGAGAGCAGCGCACGTCCAGCCTTTACACCCATTGAGATGACGGAAAGTCGCGTTCTCCATCGCGAAACCATTCCGGGGGGGTGGTACTGGAGCACGATCCTGCCGCGTGGACAGGCTCTTCGCCTGATTAACACGTCTGGCAATAAGGGTGTGTCTGTCGCACTCTGGAATGCAGACGATCACAGTGAGCGGTACAACGCGGGCGACACCATCAAGCTGCAATGGACCACCTGCCTGACGACAGGCCGCGTTCTGTTCTCGGACATGGGACGTGTGCTGGCCTCCATCATTGGTGATTCCTGCGGATTCAGCGATACGCTGGTGGGGGGGAGTACACCCCAGAGCAACGCACGGAACTTTGGCAATGCCGGTCTCCGCAACACGCGCAACAATCTGCGCTTGATCGCGGGCAAGCACGACATGGCGCAACATGATGTCACCTCCTGCATCAGCTTTTTTTCGCATATCAGCACGCAGGTGGATGGCAGTTTCCGTTGGATTGAAGGCGATGTGCGGGCGGGTGATCATGTCGATCTGCGCGCGGAGATGAATCTTCTCGTTGCTGTCTCGAACTGTCCGCATCCTTTGGCGCCGGAAAAAACGTTCGAGCCCGGTCCGATCGATGCCGTGCGCTGGCAGGCGCCTCCCTTCAAGCCGGATGATCTGTGCCGGACGTTTTGTGAGGAAGCCCGTCGCGGTTTCGAAAACACCGATCCTCTTTTTGTCTGATCCGAAAGCCAGATCCATGCCAGAATATGACATCAGTAAGGTTTTCTCGACCATCACTCTCGATCAGGTCGTAGCGGCTCGTGTGCCGTGGTCAGGAGTGGTCCGCAAGGGACAGGTGCTGCGCATTATCGATCTTGAAAGCCAGCAGGCGGTGGACGCCCTGTTCTACAACGCTCATGCCTATCATGAACGGTACAGTGCGCAGGATACGCTGGTGAATCAGGGGGCTGCCTATATCGGCAAGGGTGGGCGTCTGTTTTCCAACGAGGGCAACGTCCTCATGACCGTTGTTGAAGATACCTGCGGGCGACATGACACGCTGGCAGGAGCGTGCAGTTGTGAATCTAATACCGTACGTTTCGGTCATGAGACGAAATACATGCATGCCTGTCGTGAAAACTTCCTTCTGGAAGTGGGAAAATACGGTATGAGCAAGCGTGATATCGTCAACAACGTCAATTTCTTCATGAATGTTCCCATCATGCAGAATGGCGAACTTGTGATTGATGACGGTCTTTCCGCTCCCGGTGGTTTCGTCGATCTGCGCGCGGAAATGGACACGCTCGTGGTGCTGTCGAATTGCCCACAGGTCAACAATCCCTGCAACGGTTTCACGCCCACGCCAATCCGCGTGGTCATCGGTGATCCCGCTACCATCTGACATACCGGAAGATCCGCCATGTTCACTAAGGTTCTCATCGCCAATCGTGGAGAAATCGTCCGGCGTGTCAGCCGCACGCTTCGGCGCATGAACATCGCATCCGTTGCGGTGTGCTCGGAAGCCGATCGCTTCACGCCTCCCGTTTTGGAAGCTGATGACGCTGTGCTGATCGGGCCGTCTGCGGTGACGGACAGTTATCTGAACATGGACGCCATTCTGGATGCCTGTGCCAGCACGGGGGCGCAGGCAGTCCATCCCGGTTATGGTTTTCTGAGCGAGCGCGCGGAATTTGCCGAAAAACTGGCTGAGCGCGGTATTCGTTTCATGGGGCCGCGCCCGGAGCATATGCGCGCGTTCGGCCTCAAGCACACGGCACGCGAACTGGCCAGCCAGAACAACGTGCCGCTTTTGCCGGGTTCCGATATTCTCGGCACGGCGGATGAAGCCGTAACTGAGGCCGGGCGCATCGGGTATCCCGTCATGCTCAAGAGCACGGCAGGCGGTGGTGGCATCGGCATGCAGGTCTGTCATAATGAGGCTGAACTGCGTGACTGTTTCGCAGCCGTCTCGCGCATGGGAGGCAACAATTTTGGTGACGCTCGCGTCTTTCTGGAGAAATTTATAGCTTTTGCACGCCATGTCGAAGTGCAGATCTTTGGAGACGGGAAGGGGAATATTCTCACACTGGGTGAGCGCGACTGTTCGCTTCAGCGCCGTAACCAGAAGGTCATTGAGGAAACGCCGGCACCTGGTTTGTCGGATGCGACGCGCAAAGGATTGCGTGAAGCTGCCCGCGCTCTCTGCGCTGCTGTTGCGTATGAATCCGTAGGCACAGTGGAGTTCATCTACGATACCGAAAGCGGGGAGTTCTATTTCCTTGAGGTGAATACGCGCCTTCAGGTCGAGCATTGCGTCACGGAAGAGGTGTTCGGGATCGATCTGGTGGAATGGATGGTGCGTCAGGCCGATGGCAGTTTGATCCTGCCATCGCAGGACAGCCTTATTCCGCAGGGTGCGGCGGTGGAGGCCCGCGTATATGCCGAGAATCCAGCAGAGAACTTCCGTCCGTCAACAGGCCGTTTGACAGAGGTACATTTCGCACAGGATGTGCGTGTGGACGGATGGATTGAGACCGGAACGGAAATTACGCCTTATTACGATCCAATGCTGGCCAAGGTCATTGCGCGTGGCGCCACACGCGAGGAAGCATTTCGTAAACTTAACGAGACGCTCTCAGTCACCCGTATCGGTGGCCTGGAAAGTAATCTCGATTATCTGCGCACCATCACCGCTGCTCCCGCCGTGCTTGAGGGGCAGGTTTTCACCGGTCTGCTCAACAGTTTTTCTTACATGCCGACAACAATCGAAGTCATTGCTCCGGGTCTGCAATCCACCGTGCAGGATTGGCCGGGCCGTATCGGATATTGGGACGTGGGTGTTCCGCCCAGCGGACCGATGGACGATCGCAACTTTCGACTGGCCAATCGCATTGTGGGCAATGCAGACGGTGTAGCTGCCTTGGAGTTTACGGTTTCCGGGCCGGTTCTGCGTTTTAATGCACCAGCTACCATTGGTCTGGTGGGGGCATTCATGCCCGCTACACTGGATGGCCGAGAGCTACCTTACTGGGAGCCGATTGAAGTTCTTGCCGGTCAGGTTCTGGCTTTCGGGCAGATCAAAGGTGCGGGACACCGCACTTATCTGGCCATTCGTGGTGGCATTGATGCGCCGCTTTATCTTGGATCGCGCGCTACGTTCATGCTCGGTCAGTTCGGCGGTCATGCGACCGGTCAGCTTCGCACGGGAGACGTTCTGCGGCTTGCGGTACCTCAGGCCGACGCTCTGCCAGTCACCACCATTCCGCAGGAAGATCGTCCGGAACTGACACGCACATGGGAGCTGGGCGTGCTGTACGGCCCTCATGGCGCACCGGATTTCTTTCGCGACGAGGACATCGCGGAACTGTTTTCCAGCGAATACGAAGTTCATTTCAACAGTGCGCGCACAGGGGTCCGGCTGATCGGACCCAAGCCCCGCTGGGCCCGTACGGATGGTGGTGAGGCAGGGCTGCATCCTTCGAACATTCACGATAACGCCTATGCCATCGGCGCAATCGACTTTACCGGTGATATGCCCATCCTGCTCGGCCCCGATGGTCCGAGCCTGGGTGGCTTTGTCTGCCCCGCCGTGCTCACGCGCGATGAGTTGTGGAAGATTGGGCAACTCCATCCGGGCGACAAGGTGCGTTTTCGCCGAGTGCAGCCGCAACCGGTGAGTGTCGCTTTCCTATCCACGCCGATTGAGGGTGACAGTCCCATTCTGCTTCGTTCCGAAGGCGAGATTCCGGTTGTGTATCGTCGCGCGGGTGAGAACTATCTGTTGCTTGAATTTGGGCCGCCGGAACTTGACGTTACGTTGCGTCTGCGCGCCCAACTGGTGCTGGAACGCCTGAAAACCGAGGCGGTGAAAGGGATCATCGATCTGACACCCGGTATCCGCTCGTTGCAGATTCACTATAACCCCGATGTCATCTCGCTGTCCTCGCTTCTGGAAGTTTTGCACACCATCGAACAAGCGCTTCCTTCGGGCGATGACGATATCGTGGTGCCAAGTCGCATCGTGCATTTGCCTGTCTCATGGGATGATGAGCAGGCGCGACTGGCCATGCAGCGTTATCAGGAACTCGTGCGGCCCAATGCGCCGTGGTGTCCCTCCAACATCGAGTTCATCCGGCGTATTAATGGATTGCCTTCCATCGAGGCGGTCAAGGAGATCATCTTTAACGCCTCTTATCTCGTGATGGGGTTGGGGGATGTCTATCTTGGTGCTCCTGTCGCCACGCCGATCGATCCGCGTCATCGTCTTGTGACGACCAAGTACAATCCGGCTCGTACATGGACGCCGGACAATGTGGTGGGCATTGGCGGTAGCTATATGTGCATCTATGGCATGGAAGGGCCGGGCGGTTACCAGCTTTTCGGCCGCACCACACAGGTCTGGAATACATGGCGAACGACCGATGTGTTTCACGAAGGTAAGCCGTGGCTACTGAGATTTTTCGATCAGATCCGTTTCTATCCTGTCTCGCATGATGAACTGATGGAGGCCCGCGCGGCGTTCCCATATGGCCGTTTTTCCGTAAAGATCGAGAAGACGCAGTTCAGTCTGCGCCATTATCGCGCTTTCCTTGAAGCTAACAAGGAGGAGATCGCCGCGGCTCGCGCCCGTCAGCAGGCGGCCTTCGAGGCGGAACGACAGGACTGGATTGCGAAGGGGCTCGATACCTTCGAGGAAGAAACGAACGACAATCAGGCCGATGAGTCTATCCTTCCTGAAGGGCATATGGGTGTGGACAGTCCGGTGCCCGGCAGCGTGTGGCAGCTTCCCGTAAACGTGGGCGATCATGTGAAGGTGGGGGACACGGTTGCAATCATCGAGTCCATGAAGACGGAGATGAAAATCGTCTCGCCAGCAACCGGCGTCGTGACCGAGATTCTCTGTCGTAAGGGGCGAGAAGTGCGGGGCGGCGAACGAATCATGGTTGTCCGCACAAACTGACTTTCTATGAGTGGATCTGGGCTGAGAGAACAGGAAAACATCATGAACCTGCCAAACATGTTGCAGATAGAATCCCTTCTTTCCGCCTGTCGTGCCGAAACACTTACGCCGACAGATATCGTGCGTGAAGTTGTTGCGCGCATCAATGCTTATGCCGTCAAAGATCCCGCCGTCTGGATCAGTCGTGTTCCGACAGAACGCCTTCTCGCTCGTGCAGTCGAACTGGAGGGACAGCCTGCTGCCGATCTGCCGCTTTATGGCATTCCGTTTGCAGTGAAAGACAATATTGACGTTGCAGGTCTGCCGACAACGGCAGCCTGTCCTGCGTTCGCTTATGAGCCCAGTGAAAGTGCTGAGGTTGTGCAGCGTCTGGAAGCTGCCGGAGCCATTGTCATCGGCAAGACCAATCTTGATCAGTTTGCGACCGGTCTTGTCGGGATGCGCTCGCCTTATGGTCAACCGCATTCCGTGTTTAGTCCTGAGTATGTTTCGGGTGGTTCAAGTTCCGGTTCGGCTGTGGCTGTTGCGGCCGGATTGGTGTCGTTTGCGCTTGGAACGGATACAGCGGGTTCGGGACGGGTTCCGGCGGCGTTCAACAACATCGTCGGACTCAAACCGTCACGCGGTATTCTCAGCACGTATGGACTCGTCCCCGCTTGTGAATCTCTTGATTGTATATCGGTTTTTGCGGGTTCTACGTCCGATGCGTGGAAAGTGGAGCGGATTGCGGGAGCGCCAGACGAGCGGGCACCTTATTCACGTGCGCTGTGTTCGCGTCCTTTGCCGCTCACGACATTTCGTTTCGGGATTCTGCGGAAAGAAGATCGCTTTTTCGATGGTAATGAGGGAAATGCCGTCCTCTACGCCCGGGCCATCCGTCTGCTTGAACAGCTTGGGGGCACACCTGTCGAACTGGATTTTGCGCCTCTCAAGAATACGGCAGCGCTGCTCTATAGTGGACCTTTCGTCGTCGAACGGCTTGCGGCCATAAAGGAGTTTCATCGCACACATCGAAAGGATATGGATCCCACCGTTGGCACCATCATTGACGATGCTGAAAAATATACCGCCACAGATGTCTTTGAGGGGATCTATCGTCAGCATGGTTTTCAGCAAGTGGCACAGCGTATGTGGGCTGATTTTGACGTCATGCTGCTGCCGACCGCGCCGCGTATCGTCACGAAACAGGAAGTCATTGATCGGCCCATTGCGGCCAATAGTCTGCTCGGGGCATACACGAATTTCGTGAATCTGCTCGATATGGCGGCCTGCGCTGTTCCTGCTGGCTTTGCGCCAGATGGCCTTCCTTTCGGTGTGACATTCGTGGCTCCGGCTTTTACGGATGAGGATCTGGCGGCACTGGCTGGACGTTTTCACGAAGCTTTGGGTGAAGCCGTTGGGGCCGCGCGCACGGATCGCCCCATGGGGGAAAAAGCGGAGGAGATCCCATCCAGTGAGCGCGTGCTTCTGGCTGTGGTTGGGGCTCATCTGAAAGGATTTCCCCTGCATTGGCAGCTTGAGCAGGAGCACGCTGTCCTAAGAGCCACTACACGCACCGCACCGGACTACCGGCTTTTTGCGCTGCCCAATGCGACGCCACCCAAGCCCGGACTGGTACGCGAGCGAGGTTTTGTGGGAGAAGGGTTGGAAGTGGAGGTCTATGAACTGGATGCCGCAGGCTTCGGACGTTTTGTCGCCTCCGTTCTGCAACCGATGTCCATTGGACGGATTACCTTGGCGGATGGAAAGGAAGTCTGCGGGTTCCTCTGTAGCGAAGCCGTGGCTCGCAGTGGCACGGACATTACCGAGACGGGTGGCTGGCGGTATTACATGACGGAGCGGTGATCCTGCTGCGTGGTTTGAAAGTTATTTGTGTTTTTGTGCCTAATTCATGAAATCAAGATGGATGATTGTCGCATGCGAACCGCGTTTGATCGCAGCGTCGCAGAGGCGATGATCCACATCGCCGTGGCAGACGTTATGCTGCGGCGCTATGCTCTCATGGACTATTCGAGGTTTCCTGCCTGTCAGGGCGCCAAGACATCCTGATCCGCCGTAGTGCGCGTCACCAGAAGCTGGTTGATGCGAAAACCTTCGACGTCCACAACTTCGAAACGGAAACCGGCCGCATCCGTGTGATCGGCCTTTCGGGCCATACGTCGCAGGCGATGCATGACGAAACCCGCGATGGTGTCGAAATTGGTGCTGTCGGGCAGGTCCGTCACGCCGAGTTCGCGAATGACGTCTCCAATGGGGGCGGCGCCGTCGATCAGCCATGAGTTGTCATTGCGTCGGACGATGAGCTGTTCCTCGAACGGTGTGGCCAGACCGTCCGTCAGTGCTCCCATGATGTCCTTGTAGGTGATGAGACCCACGACGGTTCCGTATTCACTGATGATGAGCGCGAAGCCTGTGCCCAACGTATCGAGCTGCGCCAGCGTATCCCACAGGTTGAGCGTCTCGGGCACGGACAGCACATCGCGGCGCAGACGGGTAAGGGGGGCGGCATTGGCGTCGGTTGCGGCCGCAACGATGATGTCCTCGATACGGATGGAGCCGATGACGTGGTCCAGACCGCCTTTGCACAGCGGGTAGCGTGAGTAGGGATGCTGGAGCGCCTTCGCGCGTTGGCTTTCCACGGATTCGAGAATGTCGAGATAGACGATTTCGTCACGTGGCGTCATCGCGGAACTGACGGAGCGGTCCTGAAGTCCCAGCACGTTCTGGATCATCAGATGTTCCTGTTCCAGCAGGACGCCCGAGGCGGTGCCGGCGGCAAGGATGGCGCGGAGATCTTCGGGCGTGACCGGTTCCACGGCGGACGCTGCGGGAATCTTGAGCGCCCGCAGGAGTGCGTCGGAGATTTTCGAGAAGACCCAGACGAACGGAAAAAGCAGATGCAGAGCTGTCGCGGGAAACCAGCCGATGGCCAGAGCAATGCGATCCGGTGCATTCATGGCGATCCGCTTTGGCAGCAGATCGGCAAAGATGACGAAGGCGGCGGTAATAAAAATGAAGCTTGCGGCGGAGCCAAGACTGTCGGCGGTCGTGGCGGAGAGCCCCCAGCCGGAGAAGATCGCTGAAATGGCCGGGCTGAGCATATCCGAACTGATGATACCACCCATGATGCCTACGGCATTGAGCAGGATCTGGAGTACCGTCATCACCTGACCGCTGTTGCGGCGCAGAGCGAGGAAGGCGGTTGCGCGTTCATCTCCCGCCTCAGAGCGGGATCGTAGTCGGACGTCGCGGGCAGCGGCGAACGAGATCTCGGAAAGCGAGATGAGGATGTTGATGGCAATGAGCAGGACGACAGCGAGGACGCCCATCAGAAGCAGGAGCAAGGGACACCGGTTTTGTTGGCGATCATACCCTTATGGAGCGTGATCTGTGGGACACCCTATACTCTGTCACGAGCACAGATTTCCAGTTCTCCTTTTTGTGCCCGGTATTTTTTGCAGGAAGGTAAACGCGGGGCGTGTGCGGAAAGGCAAGCCCGAGTGAAATGAGTGGCTTTCATGACGAGATGCAATGCGTGGTGTTGCACGCCGGGCCACGGCAAAACGCCCGTCATGTTCCGTTGAGACGGTGTTGCTCTTGCGGCCGGGTGCAGACGAATGTTGGGGTGTGTTTGGTGATTATTTGAGGATGCATGCGAGAAACCGGCTTTTTATCGAGACGGAAGCCGCGATGAACTGAGGTCGTGCAGGCCTCAGTTCATCCACCGTTCATGGCATCGCAAGTGGTAACTTTTTCGCAAAATATGCGCGTGTCACCACTGACCCAGAAGGGAGTTCGCCGAATCCCGGGTGGCCTTGAGTTGGTCTTTCTTCTGTTTCCATGCATCGGTTGCGGCCTGCTCACGGTTGGAGACGCCGTCGCGATAGCTGTTGATGCGATTGTTCACGCCATCCTTTTCCTGCTGCCAGGAGTTGGTGGCCGACTGCTCACGCTGAATTAGACCGTTACGATAGTCGTTGATGCGATTGTCCACGCCCGAAGTGGTGTTCTGCAGATTCTGGCGCACCGCGTTTTCACCGGACTGACGCGCGGCATCGAACATGGATTGACCGATCGACTGCCAGCCACCTCCGCCATCCGAGGTCTGGGCGCGCAGATCGGTCGCTGTGACGGCAAGGGTCAAAAGGGTAAGGGTGGTGAGACCTATCTTTTTCATCAGCAACATCCTGCTGTTATTCCAAGGCGTAGTTTGCGAGACCGTATCGGCTGGTAATACGGCATACCCGTTTCAAAATGTAAGAATGAACCGTCTTTTTGTTGGAAAAACGGCGATCCTGCTCTTTCAGGGCACGTCCCGGGGAGCCGTCAGAGTGGACAGCACACGGGCGTCGAGTTGCTGGTTCTGGGCCGCCCATTGCATGGAGGCGCCGGAGGCGTCGAAGGACGTGTCCACGCCATCTGGCGTCAGCAGTCCGAAGACCTGAAAATATTGCAATTTGTCAGGGCGGATGGGCTGGCCGTTCCAGACCCAGGTTTCCGAACGCCCCACCATGGCCGCCACTGTCGCGCAGGGCTTTGCCTGCGTGAGAGAGGCGGGGGCGGTGGTGATGAACGCCTCGGTGCGTTTTTCGCCCTCGACCGTGTTACTGGCCAAGGCAGTGGGCGGCCCTTTCGAATAGCCCGCGAATACGAAAATCGTGTCAGCCGGAACCCCAATCGGTCCGTTGGCGAAAAGCTGATGCCACGCGGCCGCGTCGATCGGGTCCTGCTGGGCGCAGATACGGACCTGCTGCGCTGTGGCTGTGCCAGAGAGAACGAGCAATCCCACCATCGCTGTAACTGCCCGGTGCATGCCGCTTTCTCCTCCTCCGCTGCCCTTGGTTCCGCTGCAAGCAAGCATGATGAGACGTGCGCAGGAAGCGGCTGACGCACATGGCTGGTGGACGGGTGGCCGAAGCTTGTCCGTTCAGCGGGTGGCGGAGTGAAGGAGGGAGAGAATGTCCGTGGCGGCGGCATCCGCCGGATCCAGATGGTCCGGTCCCTCAAGGCCGCGCAGAAGTTCGGTAAATCCCGCTTTCTGCCGCGCGCGCTGGATGGGGTCCGTCATAAGCCGCACCACGGTTTTGGCCAGTCGGTCGGGGCGGCAGTCCTGCTGCAGAAGTTCGGGCACAAGAGCGTGACCCGACAGCAGGTTCACCATCGCGACATAGGGCACGCGGATCAGTCGGCGGGCGAGAAAGGCGGTGAGGGGATTGACCCGATAGGTCACGGCCATGGGCACGCCCGCCAGCGCAAGTTCAAGAGTGGACGTGCCGGACTTGGTGAGAGCGGCGGCGGCGGCGGCGAAGGCGTCGTGCTTGTCTGCCAGATCGGTTACGATCACCGGGCGGACAGGCCAGTCTGCCGTGGCCTTCAACACCGCTTCGGCCACGACCGGCGAAACCGGAATGACCGGCACCACGTCCGGCAGACGCTGGCGCAGAAGTGTGAGCATCGCGCCAAAGACGGGCAGCAGGCGTGGTGCTTCCGAACGGCGGCTTCCGGGCATCAGCACCAGCACGGGCGCTTGTTCGGGGATGTGATGGCGGGCGCGAAAGCGGGCGGCGTCTCCCGTGTCTGCGCCGGACTGGAGCACGGGATGCCCCACGAAGCGGGCCGCGAGGCCATGGCGGCGGAAGAAGTCTTCCTCAAACGGCAGAAGCACCAGAAGCCGGTCCCACAGGCCGGGAAATTTTTTCACCCGGTGTTCGCGCCACGCCCAGACCTGCGGAGCCACGTAATGCACACGGGGGATGCCCAGATCCTTGATGCGGCGCAGCAGGCGCAGGGCAAAACCGGGACTGTCTATGGTCACGACAAGATCGGGACGCTGGCGCTCGATGTCGGCCACAGCCTGATCGAGGCGACGGGACAGATGACGGATGCGCGGCAGGATTTCGACCAGCCCCATCACGGCAAGGTCGGGCATGGGAAACAGGCTGCGTAACCCCGCCTGCTCCATGCGTGGACCGCCGATGCCTGTGAAGCGAGCCTGCGGGCAGCGATGCCGGAGCGCTGCCATCAAGCGCGCGCCCAGCACGTCCCCGCTGGCCTCCCCCGCGAGAAGCCAGATCAGTGGAGCCTCAGGGGGAGACATGGGTGAGGACGTGGAAATCAGGGGCAGCGGGACGCGGCGAAGGTGGTCTTGGACGGACCAAGCACATGGAAGCGCAGGCGCGCGGCGGCGGCGGCCAGTCGTGCTCCGTGGCTTTTCACCTGAAGGTGGATTTCGGTGCCGTCGCTGTTCTGCAGCGCCATGCGTCCAATGCCGCTGCCTGCCGTAGCCTCGGAGGCCACGGCCCAGAAGGTGGTGTCGAATTTGTCCAGCGAACCCAGATCGCTGATGGTGCCTTCGGCGCAGGCGCTGGAATAGCCGATGGCCGGGCCGCCACCGCCTTCGACACGGATGTCGTAATCCTTGCCGCGATAATGCAGCAGGCCGCGACCCCACGCGTAACCCGGTCCCAGATTGGCCTGACGAATGTTGAAAACGAGTTTGTCCTCGGAGTCGGTGGAGGCAAGAGTGCTGCCTGCATCCTGTGCGCCCGGAGTAGCGGCCAGAGCGGTGGTGTCCGCAAGGCCTGCAAGACCGCTGACGGTGATCGCAACGGTTGCGGCCAGAAACTGTCGGGTCAAGGCGGAACTCCTCATTTCGCATCGTCCGATGAAACGATGGTGGCCCGTCCGGATGCGTCCGACCGTAATGGTCGTGCCTGCCGATTTCGGGGAATCCTCTTGTTTCATCTCTTTCCTTCTCCTGCAAGAATGTCTGTGCGTGGAAGGGGTTCCTTGCACCGCCGCCGTGGTGCTCTCGACAAACGTGGTCATGGAGGGCAGGGGAGGGAGAGACGATCACCCCTGCGGAGACGGCCATGCCTTGCGCCTATGATTTCAGCCTGCCTGCCCTGACGGGCGGAACCGTCGATTTCGCGGGCTGGAAAGGCAAACCTCTGCTGATCGTCAACACGGCGTCCCGATGCGGTTTCACGCCGCAATACGAAGGCTTGCAGGCCCTGTGGCGAGAGATGGAGGGAGAACTGGTGGTCGTAGGGGTGCCCAGCAACGATTTCGGTGCGCAGGAGCCCGGTAGTGCTGCGGACATCGAGACGTTCTGTCATCGCAATTACGGCGTGAGTTTTCCCATGACGGAAAAATGCCATGTGCGTGGTCCGCAGGCCACGCCGCTCTTCCGGTGGTTGGCGGCGGAAGGCGGCTTTTTCGCTCGTCCGCGTTGGAACTTCTTCAAATATCTCATCAACCGGCAGGGTGAGCTGACAAACTGGTATTCCAGTCTCACTCCGCCATCCGCTTCCCGGCTGCGTGACGCCGTGGCGCGGGTGCTTCTGGAGGACTGACCGGCGGGAGTGCGCGGTCACAAAACCGCCATGAGGGGCGGTCAGAAAGGCCCGAGACACAGGCTCCCTGACGGTTTTCCTCACACCGCCACAATCCGACGGACACCGCCCTTTCGGGGACGCCAACGGGGGCGACGCTGCCCCGCGACGATGCTAGAGAGCCGTTCATGACAGTCCGTTTGCCCTTCTTTCGTCCTGCCCTGTCCATGGTAACGCCCGACATGAGTGTGTTTGCCGGTGTGCCTGCGCTTGTTGGAGAGGGGGCCCAGACTATCTGGATGGCGGATTCCTTCGGTGGGGGAGATCTGCGGGCGACGGGATCGGACCGGCTGGACGGTGGTGGCCATGATGCCGATGGCGGTTCCGGAGGAGGAGCGTCAGGCGGAGGCGGCTCCGGTGGGGGCTGGGGTGGGCCGCCCCGTCGCCCGCGTTTTCGCATGTGGCGCCGTTTTCTCGGTTCCACCCTGGCGGTCCTGCTGCTTGGAACGGCCACGGCGGCCGTGGTGATGTGGTATAAATACACCGGACTGGTTTCGGACCTGCCCACTGTGCAGGGGCTGCAATCCTATCAGCCGCCGGTGATGAGCCGCCTTTACTCCAACGATGACCGGCTGATCGCGGAACTGGCGTCCGAACGCCGTATTTTCGTGCCGTACTCCGCCATCCCTGATCGTGTGAAGAACGCTTTCCTCGCGGCGGAGGATCAGAAGTTCTGGACCCATAAGGGCGTCGATCCGGTGGCCATCTTGCGCGCAGGCCTGACCGATCTTGCGCGCGGTCATGGGCGACGCCCGATCGGTGCGTCCACCATCACGCAGCAGGTGGCGCGCGTGATGCTGCTGGGCTCCAACGCCGTTTCGATCGAGCGTAAGGCGAAGGAGGCGTTCCTCGCCCTGCGCATTGAGCAGGTGCTGCCCAAAGAGAAGATTCTCGAAATCTATCTCAACGAGATCTATCTCGGGAATGGTGCCTATGGCATCGGCGCGGCCTCGCAGGCCTATTTCGGCAAGCCGCTGGACCAGCTTGACGATGCCGAGGCCGCTTTCCTCGGCGCGCTGCCCAAATCCCCTACCAATTACAATCCATGGCGCTTCCCGGACGCGGCGCGCGGGCGACGTAACTGGGTGCTGGAGCGGATGGAGGAGCTTGGCTGGCTGCCGTCCGATGCCGCGCAGGCCGCCATGCAGGAACCTCTGGCCGCGCACAGTTTCCGTCGTCCGGGGCCGGAACCGGGGTCCGAGTGGTTCAGCGAGGAAGTGCGGCGTGAACTGATCGAGCGCTACGGCACGCAACAGACCATGCAGGGCGGACTGGACGTTCACACCAGCCTCGACCCGTCGCTCCAGACGACGGCCACCAACGTGCTGCGTGACGGTCTGATGGATTATGACCGCTCGCATGGTGGCTGGCGCGGGCCGGTTCATCATTTCGAGGGCTTCACACGTACCAGCGCGCAGGACGACGCGGCGTGGGTGCCTGCACTTACGGCCCTGCCGCGTCCGGCAGGAATGCTTGATCGCTGGCGACTGGCTGTGGTGCTGGATGCCGCGGGTGGCGTGGGGTGGATTGAGGGAGGGGCGCCGCGTCGCGCGACTCTTCTGTCGCGTGATCTTGGCTGGATCCGTCGCTGGCGTCTGCCACGCGTGGGCGATGTCGTGATGATCGAGCCGCAGGCCGAAGGCGGCCATGTGGCATTGCGGCAGGTGCCCAAGATCGAGGGCGCGATCGTCACGATGGATGTACGCACCGGGCGCGTGCTGGCCATGGTGGGTGGCTGGTCCTTCGAGGCCTCGCAGTTCAATCGGGCGACACAGGCGCTTCGTCAGCCGGGATCGTCCTTTAAGCCGTTCGTCTATCTCGCGGCCATGCAGCAGGGCATTTCGCCTTCGCAGCAGTTTCAGGATTCCGCTGTCTCGTATGGCGACTGGCATCCGAATAACTATGAGAAGGACTTCTGGGGGCCGACGACCCTGCATGACGCGCTGCGGGAATCGCGCAATCTCGTCACCATTCGTCTGGCCGCGCATATCGGCATGAAGACCGTGGCGCAGACGGCGCAGGACATCGGGCTGGTGCAGGACATGCCGCATGTGCTGCCCGCAGCTCTTGGTGCCGTGGAAACGACCGTGCTGCGTGAGACGGGGGCCTATGCCACCATTGCCAATGGTGGTCGCAAGGTCACGCCAACGCTGATCGATGATGTGCAGGACCGTGACGGTCATGTCATCTGGCGGCCCGAGGGGCTGACGCTCAGCGCCACCCGCGCGTCGGATTCGCAGGTGCCGGACGCGGGTGGTCCAAGCGCTGTGTTCCCCACGGCCGATTCCGGGGGCGCGGCCGGGCCTGCGGCTCCCGCTGTCCCGCCCGGAGCGGCGCAGCCGACCGTGACAGCGCCGCCCGGACCGGGCAAGGACGATCTTCCCGTGTTCAACGACAGCCGACCGCGTGTGAGCGATGCCGCCAGCGCGTTCCAGATCACGACGATGATGCAGGACGTCATCCGGCGTGGCACCGGCGTGCAGGCGGGGAAAGGCATAGACGCGCCCATCGCGGGCAAAACCGGTACGAGCCAGAACTTCAACGATGCGTGGTTCGCCGGATATTCCGCCGATGTGGTGACGGTGGTGTGGATCGGTTTCGACTCGCCCCAGTCGTTGGGCAAGAACGAGACGGGCGGCGCGATTGCCGGGCCGCTGTGGAACCGGGTGATGAAAGTGGCGCTTGCGGATCGCCCCAAGGTGGATTTCCGTGTACCCGATGGCGTGACATTGGTGCGCTATGACACCGGGCGCGGCATGGCGATTGACGCCTTCAAGGCCGACCAGGTGCCGGGTGAGAGCGCAAATCTTAATGGCTCGGCAGGCACAGGGGAACTGACAGCGGCGGATACGGGGGCGGAGAACCTGCCGGATTCCGAAACGGACATGTCCGAAGGTGGTGGAGCAGCGGCCGCGAATGGCGGGGCGTCATCCGGTGGGGGAGCGCCTGCCGCAGGTGCGGCGCCGTCCGGTCCTCCGCAGCCAGCCAGTGGCGATATTGGCATGGGTGGGCTTTACTAGATTCAGGCCAAAAAGGAATCGGGATGTGAATAAGAGTTTCCGGAATTTTATGGGGTTATTCAGAAAAGATAAAAGCCTTCCGTCTCTTCCTTCTGAGTCTGCCGCACAATCCGTGGTGTTTTACGGTAGACATTTTCACTTTGATGAGTGTGGCGGCAGCGATCAGGTTGGACGGGCCATTCGCAATGGCAGTTTTGAACCCCCCCTTTACCGCAGTTAATTCTGACCAGTCTTTCTGAGGCTCCCGGTGTTTTCATGGACGTTGGAGCGAATACTGGGATTTATTCAATTCTCGCCTGCGCGGCCGATCCCAGAGTTCGAGTGAAAGCGTTCGAGCCGTTTCCTGAAATTCTGAAAGTGTTGGAACACAACATTGCACTGAATGATTTCGGTGACCGGATTGCTGTCTATCCCGTGGCGCTGAGTGACCGCTCTGAGCAGGTTGCGTTGTATGTCCCGGAAAAGACGGAAGGTATTCTGGAAACAAGTTGCTCTCTTGAGGCATCGTTCAAGGGTAACTGCCCGTCCCATGTGGACGTGAGGGCGCAGACTCTGGACTCATTGAAGCTGAAAGACCCGATCTCCCTTGTGAAGGTGGACATAGAGGGGCATGAGCACGCCTTTCTGGCAGGCGGATACCAGACCATTCAGAAGGACCGCCCCATCCTTTTAGTGGAAGTGTTGCCTCCGGCGCAGTTTCAGGGGTTGCAGGATTTTCTTTCGTCCAGTGGATATCGTGACTTCAGGCTGAGACCGCAGGCTGTGATTGAAGCACAGCAGGTTACCTATGATGCAGAAGCCTGGAACCATGCGTTTGTGCCACCAGAGAAAATGTCATTCTTTTTGAAGTGTTGTGAAATCTGTGGATTGCAGGTGCAACGGATAGATACGTGATTTTTTTGAGCCCCGCCGGAACAAGGGGTATAGGTTTTTAAGGAGCTCCCATGATCGATGCTTCGGCAGCGTGGCGTTCCAGTAAAACGATATTCTGATAGCCTGATGAGTCCGGACAATCATGGGACACAACTACGCCAAACCCGCCACCCTCGCGCAGCGCTTCGAGCGCGTGATGAACCGTCTTCCCGAACACTGGACGGTGAAGATCGAACGTGCGGAAGGCAGCGGAACATGGCGTGCCCTCGTTCACGCGCCGGGCGTCGAGGGCCGATGGGCCGAAGGTGACCCCGACGCGGTGACGGCGCTGGAAAACGCCTGGCGCCTCAACCGTCCGCCAGCGGGGTAAGCACTGTTCAGAGTGCGGCGACGCCTTTCCAGATAATGAAGACGGCAACAGCGAAGATGATGCAGGCCAGAACAGTGGTCAGTCGTCCCGTTGTGCCCGCCAGACGGCAGGCCATGCGGCTTCCGGCCAGTGTGCCGATCAGGCCGCCCACGATGAACAGAACGGCAAGCTGCCAGTCCACATAGCCTGACATCATGTAACTGGCTGCCGTGCTCAGCCCGAAGGCGGCGACGGCGACGAGCGACGTGCCGACGGCGTTGAGCACAGGCATGTGGGTGGACGCCATCAGGCCGGGCACGATGAGAAAACCGCCCCCGATCCCGAAAAAGCCTGACAGGGCGCCGGTTCCTGTGCCGTAGAGCATCACCTTGCCGACATTCTCACGGTTGCAGGAGGCACCTTCGCAGCCGACATTGTGGCGGCCGCGAAGGGTGAGAACGCCCACGATGATCATCAGGTCCGCGAAGAGCAGAAGCAGTTTCTGTCCATCCACGATCTTGCCCAGATGCGCCCCCAGCAACGCGCCCACGACGCCGCAGGAGGCATAAATGGCAGCGCACCGCCATTTCACCGTATGGCTGCGGGCGTGTTGTACGAGCCCGCCCAGCGCGTTGACGGCCACAGTCAGGGCGCTGGTGCCGATGGCCACATGCGGGTCGGGTACGCCCACGACATAGACCATCAGCGGCACGGCGAGGATGGACCCGCCGCCGCCGATCAGCCCGAGCGTGAAGCCGACCAGTCCGCCTGAAAGCAGCCCCAGAACGGTCTGGGCGAGATCGGGTGTCATGTCACGTCCTGGAGATTTTTTCCGGTTCCACCATGAACTCATGCCCGCGCAGCATCTCGCGGTAAAGCGGCGGCATGACGTCTTTCTTGAGGAACCACGCCAGACGGGTGGCGTGCTGTCCATCCAAAATCCAGCGCGGGAGAGTCGGCATCAGCTTGCCGCCATAGCCGAACTCGGCCAGCACGATCTTGCCGCGCTCCACGGTGAGCGGGCATCCGCCATAGCCGTCATAAAGAGCCACAGGCGGCTTGCCGTCGAGGGCTGCTGCGACATTGAGCGCCACGACGGGCGCCTGCTTGCGCACGGCGGCCGCAGTCTTGGCGTTGCTGGTGCCCGCACTGTCGCCAATGGCGAAAACATTCTGCCGTGTGACATGTTGCAGCGTGCCCGGATCGACGGCAACGAAGCCGGAGGCATCGCCCAGCCCGCTCTCACGGATGAAGGCGGGGGCGATCTGTGGCGGCACGACGTGCAGCATCTCGAAGGATTGCTCCACACGTTCGGTTTTGTCACCTGTTGTGCGCTCAAAGGTGGCAATGCGGCGTTCGCCGTCCACGGCCACGAGTTTGGAGTGGAACTGAAGCGCAATGCCATAGTCGCGCACATAGTTCATCAGGGCGGGCACGAAGGCCTGCACGCCGAACAGCGCGCCGCCCGCATTGTCGAACTCCACGTTGATAGCGTCCAGCACGCCGCGCTTCCGCCAGGCGTCGCAGGCAAGATACATGGCTTTCTGCGGCGCGCCCGCGCATTTGATGGGCATGGGGGGCTGCGTAAACAGCGCGTTGCCGTGCGAAACCTTTTCCACCAGCTCCCATGTGTAGGGGGCCAGATCGTAACGATAGTTCGACGTCACGCCGTTGCGACCCAGCGTTTCGGGCAGGCCTGCAATCGCGCCCCAGTCGAGTGTGATACCGGCCGCGATGATCAGAACCTCGTAGGAGAGCACGCCGCCATCCGCGACGATGACTTCCCGCGTGTCGGGGTCGATATGGGTGACGGTGGAGCGGATCCAGTCCGCGTTTTTGGGCATGACGGAGGCTTCCGGCATACGGGTCTTCTGGGCCTTGAACACGCCGCCGCCCACCAGTGTCCAGCCGGGCTGGTAATAGTGCGTGTCGGAGGGTTCCACGATGGCGATGGTCGTGCGCGGACGACGGCGTAAAAGGCTAGCTGCCGCCGACAGGCCGCCCGCGCCACCGCCGACGATCACGACATCAAAGCGTCGGCCGGGACTGGCATGGCTGGTTGTGCCGGTTGCGGCTTCCTGCTTCAGCAGCGGCACGAGCGGTGAGAGATCGACGCCTGCCTTGTGGCCGGCAGCCAGAATGTCTTCGGTGGGAAGTGTGCCGGCCTGCGCCAGTGCCCAGAGTTGGGCGGCGCGGTTGCCGCTGCGGCAATAGCCCAGTACAGGGCCGCCCGCGCCTTTGAGCACGACATTCAGACGATCCACGTCCACTTGCGGAGGTGTCGCTCCGGCCGCAAAGGGCACGGCCTCGAAAGTCAGCCCGGCCTCGGCGGCTGCGCGTTCCATGTCCTTGATGGTGGGCTGGCCACGTTCCTCTCCATCGGGGCGGGCGCAGACGATGGCGCGGAAGCCCTGCCGCGCGACATCCGCCACGTCGGCGATGGAAAGCTGGGGGGCAATGGCGAAAGTGTCGGTGAGATAACGGGGTGTCATGGGACGTGTCGGCTCCTTGTGGGAAGGGTAAGGCAAAAGGGCTTACAGGCGGTTGATGGGAATCTTGATGTAGCTGACGCCGTTGTCTTCGGGTTCGGGCATATGGCCGCCCCGCATGTTCACCTGCACGGACGGCATGATGAGGTGGGGCAGATCCAGCGTTTTGTCGCGGCTGGTGCGCATGTTCACGAAATCGTCTTCCGAGACACCTTCATGGACGTGAACATTGTGTTCCCGCTCCGCGCCCACGGTGGTTTCCCATGCGAAGGTGTCGCGTCCGGGCGCCTTGTAATCATGGCACAGGAACAGCCGCGTCTCGTCGGGCAGAGACAGCAGCCGACGGATCGAGCGGTAGAGCCTGCGTGCGTCGCCACCGGGGAAATCGGCGCGGGCAGTGCCGTAATCCGGCATGAACAGCGTGTCTCCGATGAAGGCGGCGTCACCAATGATGAACGCCATATCGGCCGGTGTGTGACCGGGAACATGCAGCGCAATGGCGGGGATGTTGCCCAGCGAGAAGGTTTCACCATCATGGAACAGGCGATCGAACTGTGAGCCGTCACGGGCGAAGGCGGTTCCGGCGTTGAAGATTTTTCCGAAAACCTCCTGCACCCGCGTGATGTCGGCACCGATGGCAAGCTTGCCTCCCAACTGCTCCTGAAGCCATGGCGCGGCGGAAAGGTGATCCGCGTGGGCATGGGTTTCGAGCTGCCACTCAACCTTCAGCTTATGTTCGCGCACATAGGCGACGATGGCCTCGGCGGAGGCGGAATTGGTGCGTCCGGAGGCGGCATCGTAATCCAGCACGCTGTCGATGACAGCGGTTGCCCGTGTGGCGGGATCGTACGCGACATGTGTGGCCGTGAAGGTGGCTTCATCGAAAAACGTGTGAACGATTGGCCGCAGGGCTGGATCGGCTGTGGCTGCGCGGATCTGCCGGGTGGCGGCTTCGAGAGCGGAATCGGGCATTTGCCCCTCCATTACTTTCATAGTTTAGTAATTTAATTAAATATGTGACTCCCTTCTCCGCCGAAAGTCAAGCTTTTCCCCTTCAGCCGGTGGCGTCAGGCTCGATGCTTTCCCTTCTTCCCGCTCTCCCTTATGCAGAAGGGATGAGTGACGAAGACTGGACTCGCGAAGACCCGATCGATGCCGAAGCGGACGCATGGGCAGACTCCCTCGATGCGCGGACGGGCATTGCCGAACCAAAAGAGCCGCGCGGGAGTTTTCTTTCGACCGTTCTCTTCCCACTGCTCATCGGCGGCGTCGTGCTTCTGTTCGGCTTCTGGTGGGCGTGCGGAAAACTCGGACTTTTCTGAACGCCCAGCCAAAAATCCATGACATGACAACGCCACTCGTGAAGATCGGCTGCCGCGAGGGGTGACGGTTACGTGTGCGTGGTTCACGGGTTTCTGTTTTGGGCAGCCGTGTTCCTTCGGCCACAATATGACGTGAAACATGATCTGAAGACGGCGCCGAGGATTGGATTCAGACGGCGCGCTTGGTAACGCCGATGAGTCCCGAGTCGGAAAAAGACAATGAAAAAGAACAATATCCGCCGCACTCAGGTCAGCACGCGCACGCCCCGTCGTCTTCCGAAAGGAAGCGGTCGTTTCGTGACGCTTGCGGCCATGCCTCTTCTGTTCGCTTCTGTGGAGGCGCGCGCTCAAACCGCGCCTGTTGCGCAGACTTCTTCCCAGTCAGGGTCCGTCAGCACGGTGAATGTGCGGCCGATCCTTCATTCGGCCGCCAATCCACCCAAACCCACCAAGATCCCTTCGGCGCAGACGCTGGAGACGCTCTTCAACACGGAGAGTATTTCGTCGCTGCTCAACAGCTCCGACGATGCGTTGCGTGAACGCGATCTCTCCGCCGGTTACTATGTGCCCGCGCAGACCTTTGGCAATCTCGTCCCGCAGCTTGCCGGTCCGCGTAAATGGCTGGCGGACAAGGGATTCAGCTTCCAGCTTTCCTACAAGGGGGAAGGGGTTGCCAATGTTGGCGGCGGAAAGCGCAAGGGCATGGATTATGCCCATGAAGTGACGCTCACCACACGGTTCGATCTGGGAAAACTTATCGGCTGGCAAGGGTGGATGCTGCATGCCGTCATGATGGAGCGTGCCGGTCGGCAGGTTTCGCATGATTATGTGGGCGAGCAGCGTATCCTGTTGTCGGAAGTCTATAGCCTCAGCGGTGGTGCGGCGGCCCACCTTGCCGATATCTATCTGGAGAAAAACTTTTTCCACGATACGGTCAATCTCAATATTGGCCGCATTACGCTGACGCACACCTACGCCACGTCCGTGCTGCTCTGTACCTTCATGATTCAGTGCTCTGCTCCGGTGGCGTTGAAATCGCAGCAGGGCTGGAGCGTGTATCCGAAAGCGACATGGGGTGGCACGATCCGTGTGCGTCCCACACGCGATCTGATCGTCACCACAGGCGTTTACCAGTCTGCCCCACTGACCGAGAACCCGTCAGGCTGGGCCTGGGGTGCGGAGCACGGCACGGGTGTCATGCTGCCTATCGAGGTGACGTGGCAGCCCTTTTTCGGTCCGAAGAAACTGCCGGGTCATTACAAGGTGGGTTTCGGTCACGACACCACCCATTATGATGACGTGATCGGTAGTGTGCCGGCGGCTTATCGTCACAGTGTAGGCAGCCATCTCGGTGGTGCGCGCGATACGTTCTATTTCGAAGCGGACCAGATGATCTACCGTAAGGGCGGCGACCACCAGATGGCCGGTGGTTATCTCATGGCGGGCTATATTCACAACACGCCCAGCACGTCGATCTTTTCGGATCAGGTCTATTTCGGCGCGTCGCTGCTGGGAATCTTCCCGGGCCGTCCATTCGATCGGTTCGGCGTGATGTATTCCTATTACCAGATCAGTCACAATCTGACTCTGGGGCAAAGGCTGAAAGTGGATGCGGGCCTCTCGCTCGGACCATTGGTCAATGGCCCACAGACGCATGCGGCCACGCTGGAAGCGTATTACGGTATTCCGGTCATGCCGGGTCTCGTGATGCAGCCGGTGTTTGAATACATGATGCGGCCGGGCGAGACATCCAAGATTCCCAACGCCATTCTGACAGGGCTGAAGGTTCTGGCAGCCCTTTAGAGTGGTATGCGGGTTCCTTTCATGAAAGGAACCCGCAGGATGTTTCTGCTTTCCTTTTTGGAGGGGAGGCACGGATGACTCTGTATCGTAGGCTCGGCATCGAAGTGCCGATCATTCAGGCGCCCATGGCGGGGGTGGCGACACCGGCTCTGGCGGCGGCTGTCAGCAATGTGGGCGGTCTCGGCTCGTTGGGGTTGGGTGCATCCAGCGTTTCCGCTGCGGTAAAGATGATTCATGAGGTGCGGCAGGTCACAGACCGTCCTTTCGGGGTCAATCTGTTCGTGCACGAAACACCCATGCGCGATGTGGTGCGCGAACGGGCATGGCTGGATGTTCTTGCGCCGTTCTTTGCCGAAAATGGAATGGCTGCACCACAGGAACTGGGTGTGCCTTACACGAGTTTTCGTGATGATCCCGATATGTTGGCGATGCTGCTGGAGCTTCGTCCTCCCGTCGTCAGTTTTCACTTTGGGCTGCCGTCAGCCGACATCGTATCGGCCCTGAAGGGCGCCGGGATTGTACTGCTGGCCACGGCCACTAACCCCGTTGAAGCACAAGCCATCGCAGAGGCCGGAATGGATATGGTGATCGCACAGGGGATCGAGGCCGGTGGACATAGGGGAATGTTCGATCCTGACGCGCCGGATGATGAAGTGACCACCGCTGTGCTCACGCGGCGTCTGGGGCGCGAAGCGAAGATGCCGGTCATTGCGGCAGGTGGTCTGATGGATGGTGCGGGTGTCGTCTCGGTGTTGAAACTTGGGGCTGTGGCAGCGCAACTGGGGACGGCTTTTATCGGCTGTGTGGAATCAGCGGCGGATGAGGGTTATCGAACGGCCCTCGCAGGACCGGGGGCGGAACATACGCGGATGACACGTCTGATTTCCGGACGACCGGCCCGTGCACTTGCGAACCGTTTCACGCAAATGGACACGAACGGTGTGTCTCCTCCAGTCTATCCAGTGGCCTATGATGCTGGAAAAGCCCTGCATGCGGCGGCACGAAAACATGGTGAACAGGGATTTGGCGCCCACTGGGCGGGACAGGGTGCGCCCTTGTGTCGGTTTCAGCCCGCCGCACACCTCATGAAAACACTGATTGAAGAAATGCGTGCGGCAGGCTGGAAGGACGCTGTCGTCAGTTAATCGTCATTCCGACGTCGGTCTTGTCATGCAGTTCGAAAGGCGCATGTGGGGAAGAAGGCATCGTTTCCAGACGGTTCCCTGCCGCACGGGCGTTCAGGATGCGCACGGCTTTGTCCACGATCACGCTGCCCGCTTCGATCGGTGGCAGGCCACCAGCATGAATGTTGGAAACAACTGAGTATTCATAACGGATATTGGTATTGCCACTGAAGATCGCGGCGTCCTGTCGCACATCTTCATCGTCCAGACGGTAGGCGAAATAGGCGGACAGGCTGCGTGAGGCGTTGGCATCCCCGCCCGGTCGTTCGCCGATAAGGCTGATGATGAGGTGCGGCATCAATCTGTCGCCGATCTCTTCAGCCACTTTCACGCGCCCATGTGGCAGGAGGATGGGCTGGCCGATGCTCAGGCCATGTGCCTGCAATCCGTCCATGAGCACGGGAAGAAGGTCGGGCACGTTGTAATGAACGGCCTCGGCACTCAGTCCGTCCGACACGATGATCTGCACATCCATGCCTTCGGGCGTGAGCGCGTTGGTGCTGTCTTCGGCCAGCGCCGCCCCCGTGTCGGGGTGGCCGAGATGGGTTTCCTTATCGGGCGCGCGCGTGCGCAGATTGCGAAAAGACAGCCCGGGCAGGCGCTTTCCATCGAGCTCCGCCTGAATGGCCTGTCGCCCGATGGCGAGATTGGCGCGTACCTGTCGTGAGACGCTGTTGCTGGGGCGTGGGCCTGCGGAGTCCAGTCCGTAGGCTGCGGGAACACGCTCAAGGAGTGTGAGCAATTCCTCTTTCGAGGATACGAAGAGACGCGGATTGCCCCAGTTCGGTCCACGTGTGATCTCGCCTGTTTCGTCCTGAGTGAAGATGCCGCGTGCGAGTGCCCATTGCAGGTATTCCGGCGCGGGTTGGGCGTTGTGGATCTCGCGCAGGGTCTGATCGTCATGACCGGAGGTGTCGAAATAGGCCAGCATCCGGTCCACTGTCAGGAACACATCCATAAAGTAGTTTGCGCCTGCTGCCGCCAGCAGTTCTGTTGCAATCTGATGGCCTTCCATGGAGATTTCGGAATGCAGGGTGTAGCAGGGGGCCATGCCCATCGGCAGTCCCATCAGCTTGCCCATGAAATGATCCTGAAGGTTCGAGACGATCATCTCGAAATCACTGCGATGGGTTTCAGGACCGATAAACCCGGTGACGTTATTGACCATGAACGGGTCGTAGCGGCGTGCCAGCCCATAACAAAGGGCCTCGCACGTGGTCATGTCCATGCCTTCGTGCTTGGCGTAAGTCAGTTCACTGCCCTGACCTGTTTCGAAATACATGAACTGCCGCGCGACATCGCGCAGCGGTCCTTTCTCCTTCATCAGCCGGTAGGCATCGTCGAGCACATCCACGGTCACATCAAACTCATCCGTCAATGTGCGCTCGGTGCCGGCGAGGCTTTGGAACATGATCTCTACAGGTGCGCCCGCCTTCAGGCAGGCCATCTGTGTCTTGACGTGCGCGAGGACGCAGATCTGTGTCGGCACCTCCGTCTCGCGCCGCAAACGGTCAAGATGGGTGAGCAGGGCGGAGACATTTTCGATCGTATCGATGGCGGGATTGATGCCCAGAAGAGCATCGCCCGAACCCATGGACAGCCCGGTATAAACCAGTGCTGAGACGCAGGAGAGATCGTCCGTCGGATGATTGGGCTGGAGGCGGGAAGAGAGGGTGCCGGTCTGGCCCACAAGCGTGCGGGCTTTGGCCGAACGCTTGGCCTTGCGCGCCACGAGGATCAACTCATGCACGTCCATCAGCTTGGCAAGGGCAGCGGCCATCACACCTGTCAGACCGCGCCCAAGTCGCCGGACCTCCGCGGTTGGTGTGCGAAGCAGGTGATCCTTGAGGGCGCCAAGCGTCATATCCGCGATGGCGTCGAAAGCCACGTAGTCGATGTCGTAATTCACGCGCATGACGGCGTCCACGCGGCCATCTTGGGTGGTCAGGGGACGATCATACAGATGTCGCACCGTCAGGTCCGAAAGGATGGCGCGGGCGGCTTCACGCTCCATCTCGTCAGCCGCGGTGAGAGTGGCCACGCGATCACCGGTTTTGGAGATATCTGCGGCTGCAAGCAGGCGTTTTAGACCGTGGAAGGTGAAATCACGGTCCATCAGACGGAGCGTGTAGGTTTCGTCCGGACGGGGGGCGGGGACAGCGATCTCGGCAAGGGGTGGCAGGGTGGCAGTCATGGCGACGGTTCCTCTCAACCGAGTGGGTGGTTCATGTCGTAAAAAGACACGGGCAGGACGGTGTTGCGGGGGCGGCCTACGCGGACGAAGCGGGCGTCACGACCCGGAACTTCATCCAGTACGATCAGGTTGACGGGCAGCGTGCGCCATCGCGTGGCGTAGTTGCCCAGCGTGCGGCCGATATTGCGGTTGGTCAGGATCACAACGGGCAGTTCGGGTGGCAGAGCGCTGGTTGTGAAAACATCGGCCAGACGACGACCGAAATCCTGCAACTCGGCCAGTGTCGGTGGGGTGGTTGTATCGAGCCTCAGGCAGCCGCCGGCAGGATGGCGGCCAATCATGGCAAACACGTCGGCAAGACGCCGTGATGTCGTCTCGAAATCCACGCAGGCCAGCACGGGCAGGTCGCGCAACGGCAGGCGGCTCTGAGGGGACAAAAAGACGGTGGAGCCGGAAATGTCGGTTCCGTGTACGGTTAGGCCACACACGGTGGCGCGGCCCCGATTGCGGGGAACGGTCGTCCGTAGATCGCGTGACAGAAGTGGCGAGGCCATGATCGCGCGCGCCAGATCGGTGCCGAGATCGCCATAGAGAGAACGGGGAGGCAGGGGTGTGCCGTCGAGTGCGGCATAGATCATCTCGCCCACACCGCCCGAAAATGTGAGGCGGGGTGGTGAAGGCAGAGCGGGTGTGAACGGTACCTGCTCGTGCATGCGACCGCAGGATTCGCGAAAAATCTCACGCTGGCCTTGAGCGATGGCTTCGAGTGCCTGCACGTACCACGCGATCACGCGCGCGATCGCGTCCGGCTCCATGCGTTCGCCGGGGCTGTGGGAAAGATCGAGATGGGACAGTAAGGTCTGACCAAACTCCGAGAAGCCGCTCAGCGTTTCGCCATCTGGTGCGAATTGCAGATGGCGCGCACCGATGAAGTGGCATCCAGCCGCAATGACCTGACCTTCCACGCCCAGCGCGGCGTTGGTGGTGCCACCCCCTATATCGAGATTGAGCACCGGCGACTCACCGGGGCGCACGAGATCCGCGCAACTGCCCATGAAGGCGAGCCATGATTCCAGCACCGGGTCACGGACTGTGGCCATGACCATGTTTCCGATACGGCGTTCGACCAGTTCTGTCAGTGCGCGGGCATTGTCGCGCTCCGCCGCCAGCCCGGTCACGATGGCGCCGCCGGAAAACAGAATGGTCGGGTCTATGTTGCCTTCAGTCAGCCACAGATTGAGCAGGTTGGAGACGGTGTTGAGATCAAGGCGGCTGTCGTCCTGAAAAGGCGTAAAGCGCGGCGCCGAACGATAGAAGATATCGGGTTGGCCGAACTCCACGCGGCCGGTGACGCAGTTGAGGTCCAACCGGGCGTGCGCAGCCATGGCGCTGCATGTGGTCGAGCCGAAATCGAATCCTGCGAGCAGCACGGTTTCGCCCGAAGGCGTCCTTCGTGCGCTGTCTGGGTGCATGGCCTGCGTCTCGTCTCCCTGTCAGGAAGGAGGGTAGGGGTATAGTTTCGTAATCGCAACATTAAACAGGGTGCAGCGTTGACCGGATTTGAACTTCCCGATGGCAGTGGGGTAGGAAGTCCGCTCCCTTCAGAACAGTTCGCGTGGTTCATGGCTCTTCCCCTCTCTGCTCTTGCGTCCGATTCAGCCGGTGATGTCGCGCATCTCATCGAAACCGCGCTGACGCCGGTTTTCATGCTCTCAGGTGTCGGCACACTGCTGAATCTGCTCAACACGCGCTCTGCACGGGTGGCGGACCAGATCGAGAAAGCTTCGGATCTGTTGGGCGATGAGAGCGATGAGGCCTCGCACAAGCATCTGGTGAGTTATGTGGAACGTCTGACCAAGCGCACGATGGTGCTCGACGCGGAAATCTCACAGAAGGGTTGTACATCGGGTTAGATTATGAAAAAGTCTGTTTTGTAGAAAAGAAATTTCCATAATCATCAAGAAAACCCGATGCAGACAGAG
>NZ_WOTH01000032.1 GCF_011516945.1 Acetobacter estunensis | reverse complement strand
TCACGAAGGATGTCGAGACAACAATCTCGTCATCCTGCGCATGGTTGATGATTGCCCATATCCGCAGAGTTCTGCGAAAAATCAATCAAACCGCTTTCTGATTCAGGCTCTTAGCGAACCGTGCTGTTGAATCGTGTGATCCGACATTACAGAGAGCAAACATACCAGATAGAAGAAACCCCACCGAGGCAAGCCACTGCGCCAAAAGCAGAACTGGATTCATGACGTTGTTCCTATCTGTTTTAGTATAAATGTATTTATGTTTCTATCCGACCTATTTGGTCAGGACATTTATTATATCCGATCAGAACTGGCCACGCAAAGACGACAAATGCTTCCAGTGAACAGGCATGTTCGCATCCGTTAAGCTTCAAGTGTGGTGAATCTGTGATCGTTATGTTTGCAACGGAATACGTAGAGGTTTCATCAAGACTGAAATAAGCGGAGCCTGTCCATGTCCGCGTGCCGTCAGTCATCTCAAAAACCTCGGTCTCCCACCAGTTCTCCACCCGCTCCGAACGTGATCGAAACCGGATAGTGCATCCTCCAATGCAGGTCGTCTCCCACTCGCGCCATGTATCTGATCGATCCGACATTGGGATGTCCGTTTCTGTTTAAGGTGACGTCAATCTCGACCGATTTCGTGCGACTGAGAACAATCTCGTTGAGAAAGTAGAGAGCTTTTTTCTCTTCCCTTCCCTTCCCGAGCAGTCGGTCCTGCACGCCCGCACCGTTCCGCACTTCATCGTCGTGCGTGGGACGCACGGGCCATGGGCCGCGAAGCGCGATGAACTGACCCATTATTCAAACCGACCGAGTTCATTCTTGACTCACAGCAGTATTATGTTCTCTTTATGTTCTTGTTTTTGAGCGAGGACACACCATGGCCGGGAGAACAGCCGATACGCTCGCGCTCCTGCGCGACGAGATCCGCCGCATGGAGCGGCATCACGCCGTTGCCGGGATGGACGCCAATCTACCGACAGGATTCACCGCTCTCGATGAGCGGCTGGGCGGGGGCCTGAGCCGTGGCCGCGTCCACGAGTTCCTCGGAACCGGTTGTGACCGTGCCCTGCTCGCCCGCCCCACGCGGTTTGTCGCCCACGTTCTGGCCAGGATACCGGGCCAGGTGGTGTGGCTTGCAGCACACCATCTCAACCTGCATGCAGCCGGACTGCAGGGCGCAGGCCTCTCGCCGGGACGCCTGATCTGTGTGCAGAGCGAGACCCGCGATCTTCTGCCGCTCTGCGAGGATGTCCTGCGCGAGCGCGGGGTGGCGGCGCTGGTCTGCGATCTCTGTGTTCCGCTCTCCCTCACCGCATCACGTCGTCTGCAGCTTGCGGCCGAAAGCTCCGGCACCACGGGTTTCCTGCTCCGCCCTACCCCGAACGGCGCAGTACCGCCCCCCAGCGCCTGCGACACCCGCTGGCGGATCGGGGCTGCGCGGCCGGTGCCGCTGAACAGCGTGATGGGTCTGGAACACTGGCGCATCGAGCTGCTTCGCAGCCGCGACGGACGCGCTTTCACCTGGACATACGGATTACCCGGGCATGCGACGGATCCTCTCGATCTGGCTTCCCCTGTGGCACACGGATCTGTGGCGGCGTCGCCACCCGCAGGAGATCATCGGGACGGGGCTTGTGCTGCATGAGCACGATGGCCGGCGCCCTGTGGTGATGGCGGCCGATGTCATGGCCCGGCAGGCTGGTGTCCGCCCTGGAATGGCACTGGCCCACGCCCGGAGCCTGATCGCCGACCTCGCAGCATTTGAGGGCAACTGGGAAGCGGACGAGGCCGCTCTGGAACGACTGGCGGCCTGGTGTCTGTGGTTGTGCCCACTGACGTCAGCGGATCCGCCGGACGGCGTATGGTGCGATACCAGCGGCTGCGCCCATCTGTATGGCGGCGAGGACGCCATGCTGGCGGTTGTGCGCGAACGGCTGGAAGCGCTGGGCTATCATATCCGCCTCGCCCTTGCGGACACGCCCGGCGCTGCGCACGCGCTGGCGCGCTTCGGGCGTGAGCGGGACACACTCGTTCCATCGCGCGGCACGGCTGCCGCTCTCGATCCCCTGCCCGTTGCAGCCCTGCGCCTGCCGGCCGAGACCTGCGAGGGGCTGATCCGCCTCGGGTTTACCCGGATTGGCGATCTGCGGCGCACGGCCCGCGCGCCTCTGACACGGCGTTTCGGAGATCTTCTGATGCACCGGCTGGACGAGGCGCTGGGCGTCCGTCCCGAACCCATCCGTCCGGTCATTCCGCTCGATGCCATCCGCGCGCAGCGCCAGATGGTGGAACCGATCGGCACGGCCGAGGCTCTGGCAGTGGTGATCGGTGAACTGGTGGACGAGATCTCCGAGATCCTGCGCCAGCGCGGTCAGGGCGCACGGCAGCTCGATCTGGTCTGTGAGCGTGTCGATGGCACGCTCCAGCCGGTGCGCGTGGGCACCGCGTCGCCCGTCGATCAGCCGGCCCATCTGCGCCGCCTTCTGCAGGAGCGGATCGCCGTCATCGAATCGGGTTTCGGGATCGAAGTGATGACGCTCACCGTCTCCCACCATGAAGCGCGGCAGACCACGGGCGACCAGAGTGTGCTTGAGCGCGGACAGGATGGAAGTGGCGATCTCGCCTGTCTGGTGGACCGCCTGTGCAACCGCGTCGGTGCGTCACGGGTGTTCCGCCTTACGCCACGGGCCAGCCAGATCCCCGAGCGCGCTCAGGCACAGTCCCCGGTTACACAGGATGCGGCCGATCCAACATCCACCTTTTCTTTCGTCCGCCCCATCCGTCTGCTCGATCCGCCAAAGCCCTTACGTGTCGAGGCCGAGGTCGAAAGTGGCGCACCGCAGCGCTTTGTCTGGGACGGCCGCACGCACCGGGTGCGCGGCGCAGACGGTCCTGAGCGCATCCAGGGGGAATGGTGGCTCTCGGACAGCGAGTTTCACGCCGCCCGCGATTACTGGATTGCCGAGACCGAACATGGCGAACGCTTCTGGCTGTATCGCCAGGGCGACGGCACGCACAGCTGGACAGGGGATGGCGCGTGGTTCCTCCACGGACTGTTCTGATGAATGGGGTAGACGAAACGAAGGAAGACCTGTCACCGGCGTCGTCGTCCGAGATCGCCGAGGCGCTGATTCATGGGCTTCGCTATGACGGCAGACGGCGCGTGCATGACGCCGACGAGCTGATGGCGCGCGTGGTGGCCGAACGTCTGGTCGAGCATCTCGAGCGCAGCGGCTTCGTGCTGTGCCGGAGACCGGCAGCCCCGCAGCCCGATGCGACGCCGCACCGGCATCCGCACGGGAGATGAGGCATGGTCTCATCCGCCTACGTGGAACTGCAGGCCTGCACGAACTTCTCGTTTCTGCGTGGCGCCAGCCATCCTGAAGACCTGTTCGCCCGTGCGGCGCGGCTTGATTATCCGGCGCTTGGTATCACCGACCACGGCACGGTCGCCGGCATCGTCCGCGCTCATGCCGCCGCACAGACCCAAGGAGTCCGGTTGCTGCCCGGCACACGTGTGGAGCTGTGCGACGGCAGTGTTCTGCTGGCCTATCCGGTGGACCGGGCAGGTTGGGGCCAGCTGTGTCGCCTGCTGACCCTTGGCCATCGGCGCGGCGAGCGTGGACGGCTCGATCTGGCGTGGAGTGATCTGACGGGCGAGCGCGCCTCCCGCCTGCTGCTGCTGCTTTCTTCGGACGCCCCGTATGCGGTGCTGCAGGAACGACTGGATGCTCTCACGCGGATCCGCGACCATTGTGCCGGGATATGGCTCACCCTGAGCCGTCACTGGCGGGCAGGCGATACGGAACGCCTGAACACGCTGGAGCGTATGGCCGGAGCGGCTAACGTCGCGACAGTCGTGACCGGCGATGTGCTCTATCACGCGGCCGACCGCAGCGTGCTGCAGGATCTGCTCACCGCCATCCGGCACAATGTGAGCATGGACGCACTCGGCGCGCTGCGTGAGCCATGGCGGGATCGCTATCTGCGCGGCCCGACTGAAATGGCCTCGCTCTATCGGGGCCATGAAGCGGCGCTGGCGCGCTCGGGCGAGATCGCCTCTCTGTGCCGGTTTTCGCTCAGTGAACTGCGTTACCAGTATCCGTCCGAGACCGATGTGGAGGGCGAAGACTCTCAGGATACGCTGGTTCGTCTGGTGCGCGAGGCTCTCCCGTCACGCTATCCGGCCGGCGCACCGGACGATGTGCGGCGCCAGCTCACGCACGAACTCAGGCTGGTCGGTCAGCTTGGCTATGCACCGTATTTCCTGACGGTCAACACCATTGTCCGCCATGCGCGCGCCATCGGAATCCTCTGCCAGGGACGTGGCTCGGCCGCCAACAGCGCCATCTGCTTCGTGCTCGGGATCACCGCCATTGATCCGGTGCGCTCCGGTCTTCTCTTCGAGCGGTTCATCTCGGTGGAGCGTCGCGAACCGCCCGACATCGACGTGGACTTTGACAGCGACCGGCGTGAAGAGGTCATCCAGTGGATCTACCGGCGTTACGGCCGCCAGCGGGCAGCCCTGTGCGCGACCGTGATGCGTTATCAGCCGAAAGGCGCGGTGCGCGATGTCGGCAAGGCGCTGGGCCTGCCCGACGATGTGCTGGGCCTGCTCTCGAAACATCTCGCATCCGCTCTGGATGATAAAGAGAAGCTCGAGACCCGTGCGCGGGAGATCGGTCTCGATCTGCGTGACCGGCGTCTGTCGCTGACGCTGTATCTCGCCCGCCAGATCCTGGGCTTTCCGCGTCAGCTGGGAACACATCCCGGCGGCTTCGTCCTCACCCATGACCGGCTGGACGAGCTGGTGCCGATCCAGCCCGCGGCCATGGAAGATCGTCAGATCATCGTCTGGGACAAGGATGACATCGACGAACTGCGCTTCATGAAGGTCGATGTTCTCGGCCTTGGCATGCTGGGCTGTCTGCAGCGCGCTTTCGATCTTCTGGTGCGGCACGGACGTCGCGCCTATGACATGGCGACGATCCCGCCCGAAGACGAACAGACCTACGCGATGATCGCCCGTGCCGACACGCTCGGCACCTTCCAGATCGAGAGCCGCGCCCAGATGGCGATGCTCCCGCGTACCCGGCCCCACACCTTCTACGATCTGGTGATTCAGGTGGCGATCGTGCGGCCCGGTCCGATTCAGGGCGATATGGTCCATCCCTATCTGCGCCGCCGTGAAGGCCTGGAACGGCCTGATTGCCCTTCGCCGGCCCTGCGCCGGATCCTCGGCAAGACCCTGGGCGTGCCACTGTTTCAGGAACAGGCGATGCAGGTGGCCATTCACTGTGCGGGCTTTACGCCGAGTGAGGCCGACCAACTGCGACGTGGCATGAAGATGCGCGATCATACGGCGTCCATCGCCGATTTTCGGGAGAAGATGGTGCGCGGCATGGTGGCCAACGGCTACACGCAGGAGTTCGCCGAGCGCACGTTCCGGCAACTCGAAGGCTTTGGCTCCTACGGATTTCCCGAGAGTCACGCCGCGAGTTTCGCGCTAATCGCCTACGCTTCGTCGTGGCTGAAGTGCCATCATCCGGACGTCTTCTGCGCCGCATTGCTCAACAGTCAGCCCATGGGATTCTACGCTCCGGCCCAGATCGTCCGCGATGCCCGTGAGCATGGGGTCGAGGTGCGGCCGATCTGTGTGAACCAGTCCCGATGGGACTGTACGCTTGAAGGTCGGCCAGGCAGTGCGCGGCTGGTCGTTCGGCTCGGTCTGCGGCTGGTGAAAGGACTGGCGAACGCGGACGCCGCGCGTCTGATTGCCAATCGCATGCCTCTTTATGAAAGTGTCGAAGACGTCTGGCGCCGCGCGGACGTTCCAACGGTCGCTCTTGAGCGTCTGGCCGAAGCGGATGCGTTTGCCAGCCTGAACTGCGATCGCCGCACGGCCCTGTGGCAGATCAAGGGCCTGGCAGACGAACCTCTCCCTCTGTTTGCAGCGGCGGATCGCGGACGTAACCGCCCTGCTCCGGAAGTCATCGAACCATCTGTCATCCTGCGTCCGATGACCGAAGGCTCGGATGTTGTGGAAGACTATCTCGCGACCGGCCTCACCCTGCGGGCGCACCCTCTGGCATTCCTGCGCGAAGGGCTTACGGAAAGAGGCATTATTCCCTCTGAGGATCTCGCGACATCACGGGACGGAACCCGTGTGGTGATTGCGGGACTGGTGCTGATGCGTCAGCGCCCCGGCACGGCAAAAGGCGTGATGTTCGTCACGATCGAGGATGAAACCGGGGTGGCCAATCTGATCCTGTGGAAAGACCGGATCGAAGCGCAACGGGCCATCGTCATGGGCGCGTCGCTGATGATCGTTCACGGCACCCTGCAGCGCGAAGGTGATGTCATGCACGTGGTTGTGCGAAACCTTGAAGACGGGACCGTGCTACTTCGACAGATTGGAGAGAATAACTGCCGACCGGTTGCGGTCAGGGCACGGAACTTTCAATGATCTGGTCGCCTGCTTATCCGCTCTTCACCCGAAGTCCTGAGCTAATTATTTTTGAGCAACTCTCCGATTATATCTCAATTGCTATATCTCCATTTCTCAGACGGACCCTCATCGGGAACGAGCTGGCCATTGAGCGGTGGAGAGAAGGTTTGCAGGGTGCCATCTTCGCTGGCCATTGACGTAAGACTTATTACTGGAACATCCGTCGTCCCGGTGATCCGGATTCCAGAACGTATGGCGTTTTTCGTGCCAATCTTCTTGAGATAAACGGCTTCGACCATTCCAGGGCTCGCGCTGATGCACCCGCTTTCAGGCGGATCGAACGCCGGCAAAGGGGGCGCAGGACACGGCTCGGTTCCGGTCATTGCGTCTTTGGTTTCCCCAAATTTGAACACCACCCCGGGCATAAGCGAAATTGGACGCGCCTTGAAGCCAGGCGAGACATCTTCCACAGCCTTGCCGAACCGATGGAAATACCCATCCTGAGCCACCGCAGGAGCAAGCGATGCGCCGAAACACGCGATCGCAAACGGCACAGCAACCAACCTGTGCATGATATAACTCTTATCTTTCATTACCTATGTTCCGATCAGTGCGCGGGCCTTTGCACGAATTTCGGAAAGCTCCGCGTCGGAAACCCGACCTTTCCGCTTTGCCCCTCTTGTTTTCCAGTCAACCGACTTGATCTGGTCCGCGAGCGCTACACTTGGTCTTTTGCCGGAAATGGCGACCTCAAACGGATAGCCTTTTGCCTTCGTCGTTGTGGGGCAGCACAGAAGCAGACCGATGCGATTGTAGGCCGCTGGCGACAAAACCACGGCCGGTCTGTGCCCAGCCTGTTCGTGACCTGACTGCGGCGTGAAATTCAGCCAGATAATCTCGCCTTCTGACGGCACATAATCGTCCATCTCACAGACGTTCCTTGCCGACAGGTGCGCCAAAATCGACTTCCTCGTGGATGTTCTCAGGCGTGATCCCGGCCAGCAGGTCAGCCAGATCATACTCGGGCTTCTCGACCGGTTCGATGATGATCCGTCCCGCTTCTTCTCTGACATCGACTGCCTGATCCACCTGCAGACCGGCAGCCTTCATGATCGCAGCGGGAAGACGCACGGATGCGCTGTTGCCCCATTTTTTGACGAAGACCTGCATGAGCGCCCCTCTATGTATCGACATAGTAATACTACTCGACCGCCCGGATATGTGTCAACAACGTATCGACCATAACCCCGCCCTTTTATCGGCTCCACCCCGCGATCCCCTCGAAAGCCTCATTGAGGATGGCCGTGACATTAGCCTGCGCCTCGGGGTCGTCTGCGTAGGCAGGACTCTTGAGAACATCGTAGTATAGGCCACGCAGTTCCTGCAGTGAAAATCCACCTTCCTTCACGAACGCCCGGATCTCACCGAGAACCTGTGTGTTCGTTGCCTCACCCCTCCTGCGCAAAGCGTGGTACTCCTCGAGCGACGCACAGGACGCGGCCTGCTTTTCCAGTTCGACCAGTGGGCCGAGGATCGTCACGAGCTTCGTGGTATCATGTCCCATTAAAATCCAACCTTCCCAACGCGATCGTTTTGCCGAACTGTGTCCAAAACTGGCATATCTCCGATCTCTTCCCGAGCAGACCGCTCGTCTCGTGCCCTCGTCGCCACATCTGTCGGCGTGCGTGCGACGCACGCGCCGTAGGCCGCGCAGCGCGACAGAGGATCACGGTCTCTCACATCCCCAGAGCACGACGATAGATATCGAGAAGGGTTTCCTGTTCCTCAACCTGGGCAGGCTCCATCTTGCGAAGCTTGATGATCTGACGGATCACCTTCACGTCGAACCCGGCCGATTTCGCCTCTCCGAAAATGTCCTTGATGTCGCTTGCGAGCGCCTTGCGCTCTTCCTCCAGCCGTTCGATCCGCTCAATGATCGCGCGTAGCCGATCGGCCGCGATCCCACCAACAGCTGGGTCAGTGTGAGGCACATGCTCAATGGTGCTGTCGTCGTATGTTGCCAACATGACATCTCCCTTCGTTTGCCCAGTGTCAGCCAGTCCCGTGCGACTGAAAACGTCCTCAATGGACGGCTTTCGAGGTATCGAGGTGTTCGGCAAGACCGTAGAGCGAGCGGTCGAGTGCCAGCGTGCCTTCGATGTGACGGGCAATCATCGCCCGCAGCATTCCGCCCGGTGAGCGCACTTCGCCCCGCCCGTGACGCGCCGCGATCACGCAGAGCGCGACGGCCGCCTCATAGGGACCGAGGACGTTGATGGCCTGACGCCACGCATGGGTGGATATCCCGAGCGAATGGCACAGGAACGGCACGGCTTCCATGATTTCGCGCTCAGACGGGCGACTGCTCGGACACAGATCACGCAGGCCCGGCGCGATCTGGAGGAGGAAAGACGGCGTAGCCCTGAACCCGCGCAAGGGCGAGGTCGGGGTGACGTGCTGCGGCTCATTCTCGCTACGCGAAGCTTCATGAGCTTTAGCGGCGTAGCCGCTTCCGCTTACTGTAGCTTTAGCTGAATGGTCTGGGTTTGTAGTTGTAATAGGGGGTCGCTCGGGCGACCCCATGGGGTCACTTTCCACAGGAATAACGGCGAGAATATCGGTCTCTATGCGCCCCACGAGACCCGCGAGCCTCTCGGCCAGAGGAGTGAGGATTGCGATGTCACGGTCGCGACCGCGCAGGGCGAGTAACTCCCGGGCCTCCCGTTCGTAGGTCTCGAGCCGGACGCGCGGGACGCCTGCCTCTTCCCCGGCCGCACACAGGGCCAGCGCCTTGCGGGCCAGACCCATGACATCTCCGTGCAGGCGCCGGCCTTCGCGGCGGCGCTCCTCCTGAGCCAGAGCGGCCTGTTCCAGTTCGGCGAACCGCCGTGACAAGGGTGAGAGGTCGAACCCATATCCATGCGTCACAGGCCCCGTGCGCCCCGCGCGTCGCACGAACCGATGCCCGTTGGGACTGTCATTACAGATGAGCCAGCCGGCTTCGGCCAGTGAACGGATCAGTTCCTTCACGCGGGTCCGGCCGAGATCGAACCGCTCCATGATGTCGGCGTTGCGGGCCGCACAGATCGGTAGTCCGTCTTCGCCCCAGTCCTGCGGTCGCGTCCAGCTTACGAGGAACGCAAGCAATTCCGTCTGCTGACAGGTCAGGCCAACGGCGCTGCGCGCCCTGCGGAGCACGCTGAGAATATCCTTGGGAGAGGCATCACTCATGGTCTGCATCTCGGCCGCCCTCTGCGCCAGCACCATCGCAGGCGTGATGCGTCGCGCACCGCTTGGACGTTCCGTAATCCGCTGATTCATAAACACTTCTTCTGGTCTCGGGTGAAGCCGAGGCCGCGCGATCCACGCTAGCATCAGAACAGCCGATCCCGTTTGCAAGAAAACCTTGCATTTCAGCCAGAAGTGTAGGAGAAAAAGCTCTATCCAGAAGCAGTTTCCTACCTTCTCCGGTCGCCAAACCGGTCTGAAGGATAAAGATCGACCGTCACTGAGGCCTCGCGAAAGCGGGGCCTTAAACGTATCTGGGGTCTGGCTTACGTCATCCGTTCATCTCCTGCTCTGTGACAAGGCTCTTCCTTGCCGGGTACCGACGCGCAGGGGAAGGCGATTCCTTCCCGTTCGTCATCGTGCTGTCATCAAGCCTGAACGGTACGCGACTGAGTAAAACTTTTTTCTCGAAGCCAACGGAACTATTCGACGCAGCGGCCGTTACGTGCGGCCGTTTCACTCTGCAATGTCCTGCAACATTTTTTAGCAAAATCCCGTATTAACGATTCCATTACGATTTTGGCTCTGTTAAATCGAGAAAGGAATCAGCCTTCGTTTTGAAATGGGCAGTATTTCCCAAGATGACTAGGTGTCTCTCTAACGCATCTTTTAAGCTCTCTGTCTTTTGGGCGAACAATCGATGCCTTTCAGGTGAATAAATGCCACGCTCCCTCCTCGCGCGTACTCAGCCGCCCCTCTCCTCGCCGCAGACCGGACTTCTGGACCAGAAATCCACAATCGTCCGCGAGATTATTGAGAGTATTCGGAGAGAACTATTCGCGATGGAAAGATTCGATCATCTGGCGGCGCTTGATCCCCGTTTTTGCGGAAGTTTTGTAAAACGACAGGAAAACTGTCGGAGCCTTCTCGAAGAGCTAAAGGGAAATAATCCTCCCTCGGAGTTTCACGAGGAGATCCAAATGATTGTTGCGCTGGTAAGAGAGGTAATGCCTTGCGAAGTCGTTGGAGATATGGACTGCTCGCACTCTAACTCTCCGCCGACCAACGCCTGTATTTGCGAAATTGATGCAATTCTCGCGGTGAAAAACTCTTAGTCGCAAGGATTGTCAGTAAGACGGTTTCTTCTGATATTCACATGGAGAAACCAGTATGAATCGCGTCGTGTTGCTCGCTTCGACGTTATGTCTCGCCGGATGTGCAGGGAATGTTTCAGCATCCCGCACGCATGGCCCCAAACCACCACCATTGCGCCACGCCAACTACGATCCAGGTGCCGCCTATGGTTCGGCCGGTATCGCCTGGTCCGCTCCCGTTCTAAACCGCAATGGCACTGTGCAAAGGATCGAGGATCCTCGCGTGACCGCAGGGCGCGAGGACTATGAACACGCGCCGTGGGCAAGCGGAGCGGCCGGAGACGATGAGAGCCGGCCGGCCGGAACCTTCTGACAAAAGGGGCGGATTCCGATCCGCCCCTTTTTCGTTTTTTACGAAGCTGAGCGTTGGGGCCAAAGTGTGTCCGCACTGGTGATAAACGCGCGCACACTGCCCGTCCGTCGTTCGCGATAGATCCAGTTTTCCCGCGCCGCTTCCAGCACGAACATGGCGAGCGCCGTCCAGAACGGCAGGAACTCAAGGGCGGTGACAAGAAGCTGCCTGTTCCAGCTCCAGAACAGCGCGACGTACAGCCACGCTCCTAACAGGCACAGCGAAAGACCAATGCCAGCCACCGTACGCCAGTAGGCGGCATTTTGCTGTTGTGCGAGAAATATTTCGACGGCCTGGGGCGTCACACCGTAGGCCGCAGCCGTCGCGACCACATCAATCCGTCCGTCAGATAGTCGAACCCCATCCCTCACACCCCCGCGTCGTTTCAGAAGCTCGTAGAGACCGCTCACAAGGCTTGCCCCGCCTCTTACGTCGCTCAGGGAGAACGGTCGTAGCGGGGACTGAGCGAGAAAGCCAAGGGAACGCAGGGCGCGTCCTCGTGACGGCTTCGGCGTCGGTTTATTTTCGGTCTTCATTGTCCGAACTCCGCAAGGAATGCGTCAACATCACGTGGCACGCCGTCAAGGCGTCCCGCGGTTCCGTCCCTCTTGCGCCAGAAGAAAGTGGGGGTGCCGGTGAGAGACAGGGAGTGTGCAACGGTCATATTCTGATCCAGCGCCTCTTTTGCGGCCGTGGACGTCTGATCGAGATGTGCGCCAAGCTGGTCGTTCATCCAGTCGCTGACCATGAAACTCGCGGGTCTCCCCACCATCGCAAGCGCGTAGCGGGTGCTGGCTCCGGCGTCCTCATAGTCGAGAAGCGACAGGGGGACGACCTTCAGACGCACTCGGCCACGATCGACCGCAGGCTGGAGAAGACGCATGGCGCGGACGGAAAAACTGCAGCGCGGGTCGATAAACATCACGACCTGGGGCGCTTCAGGGGAGCCGACGTCGCCTCCATGAATCTGATCGGCGAGCGGCTGGGACGCGCGCATCGCTCCACCGTCAATTCGCACGCTTGGCACTGCGCCTGGAATAAGGCGGATCTGCTGGCGCGTGATATTTCTGCCCTGAGCGTCCCACAGTGTTCCAGCTATCGCGCCCTGACCATCTGGCGTCGCGTAGAGCACCTGAAAATGCGGGCCGTTTTGCACAAACATGCCTTTGAGACCAAGCTCAGGCGCGAGATCGTGGGCACGCTCGGTAAGCGCCGTGCGCAGGGTCTGATAAGGCACAGGGACAACCGTACCTCCAAGGACATAGCGATGGTCAGGATCGGTGAAGAAGATCATTACCTGATCTGTCTTTTTCGCTATCCCAACCTGTAACCCGAAGCGTGGCATTTCCCACGTCACGGCCGTCCCGTTACCAACAAGACGTTGGACCGCATCGCCGGGCGCGCCTGCCGTGGCGGGCGCCTGAACATCAGGTGCCGCGCATTGCGCCTGTTGGGCAAAGCTGGGGCTTACGGAAAGAAAGGTGCCGGCGACGAGAGCACCGGCTAAAAGACATCGCATTGTGGCTCTCCGGTCTATTTCCAGAGAGCCTAAGGATGTGCCCTGCGACTAAGCTGATTTATTTCTCGGAAGTTTTGTCGGCCGGAAGAGGGCCGTATAGAGCGTGGTAACGCTGTAGTTGTACTTCCGCATGGTTCGACCAGGCACGCAGACGAGAATGGTTTCTCTCCATAACCTCGCCATACCGTTCCCACTCAGAAACGCGAGCGTTTCGTGCTGCCAGTTCAGCCTCAAGCTCGGCGATGCGAGCCTTCTGACTGGCGGCATCAGACGAATATTTCGCTAATTCCTGGCGTAATCCGCTGATGGTTTCGGCGAGCGCCGCTCTTTGCCTGAGAAGCTCATCGACCGCCTCCTCATAGGTCATCTCTCCATTTGAACGCCGGTTCAAATGGTTCCGCCACTTGTTAAGCCACTCTTGCTGGGATCCGGCCATTTGGCCGAGAACATATCCAGTCAGCATACTCATGGCGGCTCTCCCTACTAGCTGATCTTTGCCATGGTCGTATCAGCACCTGACTTTATAGAGGAGCTGGCTCCTTTTGGAAGCATCTTCGAGGATGCCTTGCCTGAAGTGGCAGGATCCAGAGACTGCTGGATTGTCTTCAATGCTCCCGCCATCCCGACCACCGCCGCATCCCGAGAGAATTGATCAATGTCCACACGATCCGCCATGTGCAGCCCGATCATCGCCGGAACACGCTCCGGTAGAATGGAGATCAGCCGGAAGCAGATCATGGCCAGCGTCACGTGAACCATGACGTTGAGGCTCAGGAGAACCACCAGGCCCAGAAGGTTGGTGATCAGCCAGCCTCGGGAGAGAACAAACCCTGCCGCTACGCCAAACGTCTGATGGATGAGCCATGAGGTTGCGTCGAACACGTAATAGCCGAGGAAAAGACCGAACAGCATAAGCGTCGGTCGAAACACGACATTGAAGATCAACGCATAGCCAGCGCGGGCGTGACCGTGGAGCCCTTCGCCGGACATGGTCATGTGAGCCAACATCCACAACGGAACGGCGATCATGGCTTCGAACACCATCACCAACCATCCTGCGACGGCGGCCATCCACATGACCCATGGGATCATCGGGAGGATGAACGCCAGCGTGAGGCCGGGAATCAGCAGCGCAAGACAGCCCATAAAGATCGGCGTGGAGAGAAAGGTGACGACCGCATGGCCGATACCGGCCGCAGCCGCGCCCTCAAAGTTCATGGTCAGGATCGAACCGACCTCCATGAGCGCCGTCCCCGTGTCGGACCCCATGAGGGCGGCGGCCGCCATCGCGCCGAGGGCGGTCGTTATCATCCAGTTGCCCAGGCCCATCAGATTGCCAAACGGATCGGTCCAGTAACCGTCTGAGCCGGACGGTTCGATGAACGCCATTCCGGCCTGAAGCACGGAATCACTCAGATGAAGCGAGCGTGCGATTTGCGAAAGGACGCCCGATCCATCACCTGTCGGCGTGATGCCGCTATAGAGATCGCCATTTCCACCCGGTGCGTTCAACCCGTCCTGTGTAGCAACCATATTCTTGATGTTTTCGACAAAGATCGAAGCCGAACGCATGATCGGCGCGATGTCACCTTTGAGAGCGTCACCGAGGCCGGTGAAGCTGGGCGCAGTCACGGTCGGCGTCGAGGCCATGAGCGAGAGCGTCTCGCCATTGAGGCGGGCGAACTCGAGATAGTAGGCCCCCGCTCCTGTCCAGCCGAGGGAATCAAGCTGATCCTTCGTGCTTGTTGAATCGCCACTGGTCGAGACGCCCCAGTCCTGAAAGCTCTGGGTGCGTTTAGCGACCGCAGACTGCACCTGCGAGCGGACGCTGGCCGCCTTGGCCGTCAGGCGATTTGTGTAATCATTGGTCGCCGTCGAAATGACGTTGATAAGAGGGGCAAGCGAAGAGGACTGGCGGGTGTTCCAGTAATTCTGCACGACCTGCAGAACCGGACCGCGAATGTCACTCGCCAGCACACTATCAAGGACGTCCTTCTGCATTCCGGCGGCATCGACCGTGACGCCAAGAACCTGTGTCGAAGCCTGCGGTGCGTCGATCGTCACCTGTCCGCACACCGGAATCCCGCTGCCTCCCGCCATATCGTAGTTGTAGGTAATCAGTCCCGTGCTCACCCCCAGCTGCGTGGACACACTTATACCGGTGGGCGCCGGCACCAGATTGGCATTGTTCGAGGCGAGATTGACGAGATCGCGGCACATCTCTGCGATCACCAGACCGCTGACCGTGGTCTTCGTGCCGGGAACGATCGGCGTGGCGATGACCTTCCCGTCCGGCCCAATGGCTTGAACGGCGGACGCATAAAGCGTCCGCGCCATACCGATCCCCCATAACGCGCCCTGTTCGACCACGGCCTGTCCGGCATTGAACCCGCCGTCGATCGGAAACATCATGATCGCTGCGAAGCACATCCGCACGATGCTCATGGACGTCTGATTGGAGCCGAGAACCTGTGACGTCTCAGCCGAGCGGTGAGTGTTCATCAGAAAGGCGTAGGTCACGTAGGCCATGGCGAAGGCCATCACCATTCCGGAGAACTCCCCGAGCATGGTGCCGATGACACTGGCCTCTGTTCCGGTCGAAGTCGTTCCTGACGAGCCAAATACGGGAAATACCGAGCGGATAACCGTTGCGGCGAAGTCATCACCGGGATCGAGCATCGTCCAGGTGACGCCGTAGCTTGTGTCGGAGCTGCTCGATCCAGCGACAGACTGAGCATGGGCTGTGTGAAGCCACGGAAGCGCGCAGACAACCGCGCCTGCGAGGGCTCCGGCTGTGCTGCCTTTCAGTGGAAAACGGCGATACATCATGTGGATCTCACGGGCTCGGGCTGGCGGAAGCGGACGGTGACGGCCGAATGAGGTTCGCGGCGAGCGTCACGGCTTTCTTGACGACTTCACGAATCTTCTCGCCCATGTCGTCCAGCATGCTTTTTCCAGGCTCCTTTCCCGGCACCTTCCCGGCTTTCTCGCCTACTTCCGCGTCAAGACCCTGGAACTTCTGGCTCAGTTCGGCACCGGTTCCTCGTCGCATACCGACATCTTCGACCTTGGCGCGATGGTCTCCGTAAGCGGCCACGGCATCGCCAGCTTCCTTGAGCTGCGCTGCAAATGCCTGATTGTTGGCCTGCTGCTCACGAAACTTTCCGTGCAGAGCTTCATAGCGTCCGCCCGGTTTCATGCCGCCCAGCACGGCATCCATTCCGCCAGTATCATTCTGTGCAGCGTTCGAAATCTCTGCCATCACCGTCGAGGCCGGTGCCTGTTGCAGGGCATCAAGGGCGCGTGTCGCTCGCGCACCCCAATGCTCCGCGCGAGCGACGGTTTCGTTGTCCTCGCGAGCGACATGGCGTTCCGTCTGTTCATTGACCTTCTGCACCCAACTGGGCGTCATGACCTTCTGCTCGGGCGTGATTGTGCTCGGTCGGATCGCGTCGAGGATGCGACCAAAGACACCCGGACCGCGAACAACAACGGTTGGCTGCTCCTTCTTGTCCTGCTCATCCGCTTCGGGTGTCTTTGCGTTGTCCCTGTTGTTCGCAGAGGTGTTCTTGCTCGTTGCCGTATCCGTTTTGGGTTCGGGCGGTGTCGCTTTCTCCTGCGAGGAGGGCTGTTCCGAGGTTGCGTGCGTGGACGGATCGTCTGTTGGAGGGACCGCGACCTGTTCGTCGCCGGGTGCATGAGGGACGCTTCCGCCACCGGGTGACGCATGCAGTTTGGTATCGTGATCGGGATCGTGCCGCGGCGCTGTCTCGTGTGGCTCCGTTGGTGCTGGCGGCTCGTGCGGTGCGTTGGGGTGTTCAGATCCAGATTCAGAATGCGGCTCGACCGGCTCACGTGCGCTTGCGCTGCTGGGCTCGTGAGCGACGGCACCCTGCGAAAGCCGGGGCGATTGCGCGATATCGCGCGTTACAAGCCCAACCGCATGCTCGATTTCGGGATTATCGCGCTGATCGCGGCCCATGCTCGCCGTGTCATGCGCAAGCCCACGGATCCGGTCCACCATTGGCTGTGAAGCAAGATCTGGCGTCTGACTGAGAAGGTGCGCGACCTCGGGCACTTCAAGGCCGGGCATGGTCACGCCGCGCATGTCCATCTCCGGACGCAGGGCATGATCCTTGGGAAGAACCGGGCCGAGGACACGTTCGGCATCCTGCAGGGCCTGGCCGACACGGGTGCGGAACTGCTCGCTGCCCCGCTCCTCGGGATCGCTGGATTTGCGCGCCAGCGTGTCGATGGTCTGCACCAGCTGCGGGGCATGTTTCTCAAGCTCTGGGCGCACGCGATCAAGGTGCTGGAAGACATCCTTGATGTCGGGGATCGTGGCCGTCTGGGTCTCGGACATATCAGTTTCCTGACGTAATTGCGGGAGATGGGAGGGGAGTAAGTTTCTGGCCGAAGCTCTGATCTTCGTGCTGGGCGACGCTCGTCGCCTGAAGCGTGGTCTGGAACAGCTGGAGCCGGTAATTCTGCAGCGCGAGGTAGTTTGCCTGTGCCTGCTCGATCGCCAGCTCACGCAGCACACTGGTAGGCGGCATAGTCTGGATCTGAGCGTTCCATTGCACGCCGGAGACGCGGCGGTTTGCCTCAAGACTCATGGCCTGGAGCCATGAGGCTTTATCCGCCGTGGTGATCCCTTCCGCCGTCATTTCAGCCTTCTGGGCGTCAGTGAGCGGCATGGACGGGATCTCAAGCGAGGTTACAAAGTTCAGGACGTAACGCGCCAGCGACATACGTCCGTTGTAGGCGCGACGACGCAGAGCGGCTTCGCGTCCCTCGGTGGTGGTCAGTTGCTCGCCGCGCAATGCTGCCGGGGCTACCGGCTGGATCAGGGTCGTCGCGTAATCGTTGGCCGCATCCACGGCACCGTCGGCCGAGAGGGTGTCCTGACCGAACAGAGACCGTGCCCGTTGATCGGCGTTGGGCAACCGGGACAGACTGGAACAGAGGCCCGCGCTTACGTCATCCTCGGAACAATAGCGCCGCGCATGGAGCGCCATACTTGCGCCCACACCCTGCGCCTTACCGTAGTAGGACGGCGATCCCGGCCCCGCCTCTCCCCGGTTATCGGAGACAATGGCGATGGCTTCGGTTGCTGTGCGTGCGGCTTTGGAGGCTGCGATGATCCCCTGCTGGGCATCGAGCGTCGTGCAGAACTCGGGGTTCATCATGTGCTGGTCGCGGATCTCTGTGTCCTGCTGGCGACGCAGGAACTCGGCCATGGCCGTATTCGAGGCATCGGCAATCCGCTCGTCGGCCGCAACCGCCGCCTTGTCGTAGTTCGAAAGTTGCGTGAAACCCTTGCTGAGAAGCGACGACACGGAATTGCCATTGCTCAGGTCGGTCAGGTTGTTTGTCAGTGAGTCCTTGAGCTTGTTGGTCATGGAGTCCATGGCTTTGCCCGTGAACGACTGCAAAGCCTTGACGGCCGCCACGACTGCGGCCTCCCCGAAGAGCGCATGCGCAGGTCGAGGAGCCATCACGAACAGCGTCGTTCCGATGGCCACGCCGGCCAGGAGTTTCGATGATCGGGAACCCATCAGAAAATACCTCCCGATGGGGTCGTGTCCGAATAACCGGTCGGGAGTTGCGGCACGCCATTATTGTAGAAATTGCTCGTGCTGTTTCCGACACCTACCGAGCCAAGCTGCGGACCATCGCCTCCAAAGTTGAGGGAGGGGCACATGAGGCCGCCCCCAGTGTCCAGTCCGAGCCCCAGATTGACACCGTTGAGGCCAAGACCGCATTGCTGCGCGGCCCCCACGGTGCCGTTCCACGCCGATTGCGCGGCGCTGCAGATCTGTCCCTCTACATTGTTGAGAAGAGAGTCGATCATCGCCCCAGGATTGGTGATATTCGAGATCAGATTGAGTCCGGTGCCGCTGAAGATACTGTCGAGACAGCTCAGCGTCCCGACGGCTTCGGGCTGTTTTTCATAAGAGTTATTGGCCTCGAGACGCCCGTTGAGAGCGTTGGCGGCGGCCTGCGTCAGAACGCCGCAGTTCGCGCTTCCCTGGGTTGTCGTAGCGGTGGTCGTGGCCGAGCTTGTCTGGGCGTGACCCGTCAGCGGCCCGAAGGCGACAACGGCACCCACCAGTAGCGCCAGCCTCTTCATTCGGATGCCCCCCTTTTCTCCGCGACCAGCACATCGCGCACGAGATCGAGCCGGGACGGCGCAAAAATCGCGTCGTCAAGAGCAAGCCTCTCCATGTCGGCCGCCCAGCGGCGTAGATCGGCGTCCGCTTCAATCGCGCTTTGCATCAGGCTGGCGCTCGTGCCTCCCTTGCCAATGGCCTCCTCAACGAAGACGCGGCGTTCCGCACTGGGAAGCGCCACAAGAAGTGAACGGGCATGATTCAGCACCGTTGGGTCGCGGCTTGGATCCGAGGTGTGTCCGTTTTGGGCACACAGGACGTCGGTTACACCGGTCAGTGCCAGAGAGATGTTTGGGGGTGATGGGGCCTCGACGGGCTCATTCATGACGACCTCCTGAAATGGATAGGACCATTCCAGCGCATCCGCGTGCGACTAACGGGATTTGTTTGAGAGAAAATCCACGCGCCCTGACGTGAAACGAACGGTACTGTCGGTCGTCTTTGCGACATCAGACAGAACTGTTGGCCAGGGGCGACCTCCTTGCCAGTTCACGTGTCGCTCTGGATCCACGCCCTGACCGAACCCCACGCTTAGTCTCGCGGGCACGATCTGCCGCGCAGCAAAGGCGAGGGGTACGTCGCGACCGAAGCCGCGCGCGAATGGAACCGCAGGGCGCGTGGGTATCTTGGGTGCAGCAAGTGGCTCGGATGTGACAGGTGCGGACGCGGGGAGTGAGACGGCTGGCTCAGTCACTGCCTGCGACGACGCGGGAGGCATACCGTGTAAATACGGAACAAGAACAAACGCAAACATGGGAACTCCTCATCGGACGTTTACCCATCGTGACGCATGATCGTGCGACTGAGCTGCCGCTATGCCTTGTCGTTTCCCTCGCGCACCGGTCTCGTCTATCAAGCGGGGACACGTGCATCATGCGCGCGTAATCAGCGCCTGCTGAGAATTGAACCGATAGCTGTGAACGAGTGAGAAACCCGAGATGCAGGCAAAGAATGATCCAGCCGCCGAATTCAGGCATAATTTAGCCGAGAAAATTAGGAATATTCGGCATGAGCGAAACTTAACTACGCTCAAGATGGCGTATATAACTGATACACAACAAAGTACAATCTCCAAGATCGAGCGAGGTGAGAACACCTTATTCGAACTTTATCATCGAGTTATTTCCAACCTCGGCCTTTTCACGAAGGATATAGTGGGTTCTGACCTCTATTCCATCAAACCTTTACCAGACCAACCAACTAAAACAGCCCTCGATAAAGCGCAGAAGCTCGGTTGTGAAGCGGCTTCATTAGCGCACAATCTTGATCCGCTACTCAGTCACTTTGAGAAATTGGCGCAAATACTTGGCACGGACGCGGGCGAATCAGAAACGGATACCACGTCACCAATTCTCATATCGTTAGGCGAGAGAGTTCGTGCTGTGCGCGAAGAGCGCGGCCTGACTCAAGTCGAGCTGGCATCAGTCACAAATATGGGGCGCCGCACCCTCCACGTCATTGAGAATGGTGTCCGAAATCCATCAATGGATACATTGATCCGGATCGGAGAAGCCTTGATGGTGCCTCTCGACGAGTTTTTACCTGACGGAGATCATCCGAACTCCAGAATAAATCTGTCCGTACGGCTGAGTAAGCTACGGGCTCTCTCAGCCTCAACACCAACCATAAGAGGGATCATCTTTCTTCTCGAATCCCTCAAAGACGATCAGTAGGCTGCTAGAGAACCTTTTTAGGGCGCACGTTTTTTATTGACGTTTCGTATTGGGCGCGTGTATCGCTTTGGGATCATCTAAACGATCCAAGGTTTCGCACATGCTCGCTGCCAATCTCCTCAATGAAGTTCCGGCTCTTCATTTTGGTATCCAGCAACTCTTTGCGCCTCGCGATGAGTGCATATCCGAGCCTGCGATCCCCCATGATTTTCTGCGGCCCTCCCAATGGCGGGAACTGGGCGTCGAAATGGCCGGGAAAGGCATAAACGCCGCCTATATCTGTGCGGCGTTGTCCCTTAACCGGTTTGAGCTTGACGCTTTGGTCCGAGAAGCGGGCGTATCCCTTAATCGAGCGCCTCTTCCGCAAAACACGACAAATCACAGTTGGTGCTTCGGCGACCTTGCCCGGCTCACCCGGCAGTGGCTCGCCGGTAGCCCCATCAAAAATATCGCTTCCTCGCTCGGCAGAACCGTTCGAAGCGTTAAGTCGAAGCGCGCTGCTCTCGGTCTTCCGCCCCGTCTTCTCGCCTCATGGAAGGAGGCCGACGCGAATTATCTGGCTACGGAATGGAGCCGGGGAACACCTATTCGTCATATTGCAGCGGCCCTGAAACGCACCGTTCGGAGTGTTTCGAGTAAAAGGCGACGCATGAGCCTTCCGGCGTTGCCGGGCGCGATCCCGACCGACCCATCTATTGTGCTGACATGGGAGCAGGCGTCACGTCTTACCCCGGATGAGCGCTGCGGACGGCGATGGATGGTAAAAGATTCACCTTCGCAACTCGTCATCGGGTTCAAGAAGAACCGCGGCGCACGTAAATCACCAATGGTCACCGCCTGGACGCAGGAGATGGAGAACGAATTGGCCTACCGGCATTTCGCCAATCAGGCCCCGTCCGCCATCGCAGAAGCATTTCTCCTTAGTGAACGCACGATTGTGAGTCGGAGTTCATGGCTGCACCTGCCGCGTCGTCGCAAAAAGGAACTGCGGGCAGACTACGATCCTACGATTGCACCTATTCGGATCGCGGAGCTTGACTATATCCAGCGCGAGTGCCTCGGTAAAACAGGCTTTTTCTTCTGGACGCCTCGACGCAATGGACGCCGCATCAGCCGTCGCCATAAACAAAGCCAGATCATGCGCAGCGCCGTTTAATCGCAACCTTTCTCCTATCTCCATCGTTCGTTTTGTCGTTCGAAATACGTTCCACGAGCAATCTACGGATTGTCAGAACGTACAGCACCATTATCTTCCGTGCGCCGTCAGGCCACAAAGGTCTGGGGTCAGCGCCTGCTGAGAACGAAGAGACACATACGAACGGAAAGAGAGAGATGCAGGCTGACAAAGAGGCTGGTGAGCGGTTTTATGCCGTTTTCTCCGACCGATTAAGACAACTGCGTACCGGGCAGGACATGCCATGGACACGCATATCGTCATTTACGGGACTGGAGATTCGCGATCTCATCCTCATGGAGGAAGGCCGCCCGTTTCTGTACAGCAAATACCGACAATTTATGGACGGGCTTGAGCTGACATTTGCGGAACTCGCGCCTGTCGGTATCTATTCGATCACTCCGTTTCCCGACGTAGGAAGCGTCAAATGGGGTGCCGATGTTGCGCAGCTGGTGGGATCCCTCAATCCTCTCATGCCCGACGTGGTCAGATGTAATGACCAGATCGTAGCGTTTCGCCAGAGCCACAATATGCTCGACGAAACCGAGAAAGCGGGTCTCAGACGCAAGCCAGTCATGGTTGAACTGGGCCGGTATCTGAATACTTGCTGTATGCTACGGAATATAGACCTGCCCGAGCTTCATGACAAGCTGGACATGAAGATCCCGACTCTTGCCCTGCTTTCTCGCGGTCTGAGAGATCCTTCGATGGGCACGCTCGCCCTGATTGGCTCGTGCCTCGGAGCGCCCCTCGATTGCGTAGCGCCGACAAAAGCAGCCCCGTCCGCACCGTTTGCGCGCGCGCTCATCGCAAATCATATTCAGGCGCTAGGGGACATCGCGGATCTCGCAGCCGGCATACCGGAACTGACCGATAAAATTGAAAGCTTGATGTCTCGGTCGCGTCCTTTCGATTCTCAACCGACAACATAAAAACGCAAGGTCACCGCGTACAGTCGCACGCGCGTCCGTCAGTCTGAGGGCAGCATCACGCAACCCGAGGCTGACCGATGTTTTTTCTTCTCGCATACCCCCAAACGGGAGCCGTCTGAAATGGGACGGCCTTCCGACTCACTCACACGCCGCCTGAGCGATCCTGACTTTCAGGGAAAGGTGGTCGAACGAAGCCTGTGGCTGAATCTCGTTCAGGGCGGGGTCAATGTTCTCGCCATTGGCCTGCTTCTGCATGCCTGGGCCACTCGCCCCGCCCCACGTTACTTCTTTGTCGATGGCGTGGGATCGCCCCGCCCGGCGATTGCGCTCGATACTCCCGTCCTCGGGCAGCGCGATTTCCTGTCATGGGTGCTGAAATGGTCTCTGGCTCCCTACAACATCAACTATCGTGACTACGCGACACAGCTTAATGTCGCCGGCAGTCATTATACGATCGAAGGCTGGCAGTCCTTTGCCCAGGAGTTCGTCAAGCAGGGCAACCTTGCAAAACTGAAGGAAGCCAAGCTCCTGTGTTACGCGCAGCCCACGCGCGCGCCGACGATTAAAGACGAAACCATCATCAACGGTCAGCGACGCTACGTCGTGCAGATTCCGTTCGTGCAGACCTGCGAAAACGTCAATCAGGAGAATACTCAGACCTTATTGGCGACCGTTACGGTCACGCGCGTCGATGATCCCGATCACCCCGATGGATTGGCGATCTCCCAATTCGTCGCTCGCCCGATGTGAGGACCGCCATGCGAACATCCCTTCTCGTGGCGGTGAGCCTTGCGCTCGTCGTCACCACGGGCGCGGCTTACGCCCAGCCTGCCCCCGCCCCTTCCGATCAGCCCTCGCAGGACGATCAGGATCGCGAAGCCGCTGCCGATGACGCCATTCCACTGAGCCCCAGGATGATCCTTGAGCTGGGCCACCGCATCAAGGCGGCCGAGCGGGCCAAGGAGCAGGTGGCGACCGAGGTGGCAACGCCCAATAACCGCCCTGCGATCCGCGTCTCTTTCGCGCCAGGCCAGCAGACCAGCCTGATTTTCACCTCCAAGGGCTACCCGACTGCGATTTCGTTTGTGGACCGCACAGGCGCGCCGTGGCCGATCGCCTGGAACACTAACGGACGTTCGGCCAATCCCGACGGGGGTATGAACTGCTCCGACACCAAGGGAGGCGGTGGATCTCCAGCCGTGCAGACCATGGGCTTTTACACCTGCGTTCCCGCGAAAGGCTCCAATACGCTCAACATCGAGCCGCTCTCACTTGTGCCCCGTGGCGGCCTTCTGGTGACACTCAAGGACGCTCCCAAGCCGATCTCGTTCCTGCTCGTGGCCGGTCGCGGCACCTATGACGACAACCTCACCATTCGGGTCAGTGAGGATGGGCCCAACGCCAAGGCCGATCTCAACACGCAGGAGAGTGCGCCGGGCACGGCGCAGCCGTTCATGAACGCCATGCTTTCCGGCATCCCGCCCGCATCGGCTGTTCCACAGTCGATCGAGGGGCTCTCGCCCGATGAAGCAAGAGGCTGGCGGATTGGATCGGAGATGTATCTGCGCACCCGACTGAAACTGATGACGCCCGCGTGGGATAGTTCCGAAAACGGCGAAGATGGCTACACGCTCTACGCTTTTCGTCAGACCCCCTACATCCTGCTGTCTGCGTCCGGCCGCACGGTCTCAGCCGCGCTGAAGGATATGAACCAATGAAACTGCGCCTTCCCAACGTGAAAAATCTGTTCTCGCACGCGAGCGCAGGCGGCAACCGGCGCATTTTCGGAATGGCTTTTGTGCTGCTCTCCGTCCTGGGCATCGTGCTGTGGATCGGCATGCGTCCGCACCGCGTGGAGATCAAATCGGATCCCGGCCGTGCCGCCAATATCAGTGCGTTGCCGGGCGGCACTCACGACACGCCGCTGCAGGAGAAAATGCGCAAGGAAGACAATGAGAAAAAGGCCGCGCAGGCTGAGCACGACGGGCGCTCCTGGGGGCCTGATATTGCTCCCGGCAAAGTGGTCCATCCCGATCCCGAGAAGGCGGTTGCGGCTACACCGCGCCCGGTGCCGCAGGAAGTTGGCTACAGCCAGCCCATCCCTGCGCCCGCTCCTGTCGGCCCGCATATTGTAGCGCAGCCGCCGCCCGCAACGATCCAGACCGATCCCGCTTATGCTGCTCCGGTGTCGGCAACCACCGGACAGCCCATGACCGAACAGGAGGAAAAAGAGGCCACCGCGCGCAGGGGACGTTATCAGCGGGCCATCATGGAACTCGGCGCGCAGATTGTGGGCACACCACCTGTTACCGTCGTTCAGGATCTGGGTGTGGTCGTCGCCGATAAAGGGGATAGCGAAAAGAAAGATGCGGGTCAGACAGCCCACCAAGACAGTTCATCGGCAGTGCCGCGCGGGGCGCGTGACGAAGCTCATGTCATTATTCCCGCAGGGCGCGGCGTTTACGCGCATACAGTCACGGCGACGGACAGCGATCTCGCAGGCGAGATCATTCTCGAAGCCGACAGCGGCCCGATTGCAGGTGATCGGCTGGTCGGAACGGTGAGCCGGGCGAGCGGACACGAACAGCTTCTCGTGGTGCGCGTCAACAAGATCATGCACAAGGGCAAGACACTCAATGCCAATGGGTTCGTGGTCGCACCCGGAGACATGAAAGGCGGCGTGGCCACCAGTGTCGATCCGCTGGTATTTCAGCGATTCATCCTGCCGGCAGCGGCAGCTTTCGTGAACGGTCTCGGTCAGGCCATTGAACAGACGTCCAACACGGAAGGCAGCTACAGCGCGCTTGGCAATCTCAACTACGTCCAGCGTCTGAACCTCGGCCAACAGATGGGTGTTGCGGCCGGAACGGCGGCCGCTGCCGTGCAGAACTCCGTCACACAGGACATGCCCACGCAGTCACGCATCAATCTCGCCGCGAATGTCAGCGTCGGGGTAATGTTTGAGGATAATGTCACCGACAAGCAGTGACGATTTTGCACTCAGTCGCATGACAGCGCGCGATCCTTCGGTCATCACCCACCCGAAGGATCGCTTCCATGAGCCAGACCCTCGCATCTCTTCCACCCGAAAACGAAGACGGCCGGGGCGTTGTCAGACGCCTCCATCCGTTGCCAGGCCCTCCCTCGTCTGATCCCGAGCCTCGTGGCGATATCACGCCGTCCGAGACGCTGGAGGCGACAGAACGCGACGAGGGTGCGGACCACCCGCAACATGCCGAAGACGAGATTAACGCGCCCGACGACGCGACGACGGTCGCCGAGCCCCATGCGCGGTCCTTCATTGAAGGTCTCAAAACGGGTGTTCTTGAACTTCCCACTCGTTTCAAAAGCCTTTCACGGCGTAATCAGATCCTCGCGGGGTGTGCCGGGATTGTTGTGACCCTCGGTCTCGTCTCTGGAGTTTCGCATCTGACGCATTCGTCTGCGCCGGCTCGGGGCGGCCAGGAAGTCGGTTACGCCGATGCTCCGCCGCCAGTGCCTACGGCCGCGCCCCATGCGTCGCCCGCCCCGCAGGACGCCCCAGCCAAACCGGCCGCAACAGCGGATGAGCACAATCCATCATCGCCCGCAGCTGCATCTCCGCCTGCCCCGACCGACGCGCCCCAGGAGCCGGGGATCTCCACTCCGGCGCAAAGCGCCAACGCGCAAGCGCCGGCCGATGATCTCAGCGCCATGCTGGCGCTGAAAAAGCCCGGGCCTGCGCCAAAGGCCGCCCCCGTAGTCGCCCCGCCTGTCGGCCCCACTGCGCAGACCGTGCCCGCCCCGCCACCAGCGGCACCGGCGCCCGATCCGGTCCATATCGCCGCCAGTCTGCAGGCCGCACCGATGAGCGATGCACAACAGACGCAGGTGCTCGGCCTCGTCACCGAAGTAGCGCATCTGGTCGAACAGCAGCGTGAGGAACTCGCACAGCTTCGCGCACGCCTCGACATTGAGGAAAAGGCGAGTCACGACACCGACCACGATCTGACCCGCAGGGTCTCTCTCCTTGAAGCGGGCGCGGCCGTGCGCGACGCACGCGCCCCACGAAGCGAGGCTGGCGAGACCCGTCACGATGACGTGGATCGTGCGCGCAGCGCCGTCGCGTCCGCGCGACACGACGCCGAGCGCGCGGACGACGCGCCCCGTGAGGTCGCGACCGCGCCTGTCTCCGCGCGTCCGACATGGACCCCGCGCTACCGCATCGTGGCAGCGTCTCCCCAGCTTGCGATGCTTGAAGACACCGCCGCACCCGATGGCGAAGTCGCCCGTGTCGAAGCCGGGCCGGGCACGGATCTGCGCGGCCTTGGCCGTATTCTTTCCATCAGCCAGAAAGGCACGGTCTGGGTAATCCATACCGCCCACGGCGACGTTTACTGAGGTCACCATGGAAGGGCTCGTCAACCTCACAAACGATCTGGCGCAGGCAGGCGGGTGGCTTCTGCCGACCTTGTGCTATTTCGCGGCCATGTCGTCTTTCATCGGTGCGCTCTGGGGTTTTTACCGATACGCGACCCCGGACCTGAACCCCAATCGCACGCGCCCATGGGTACCCTGGGTGCTGATGGTGATGACCGGGGTGTTCATCTCCTTCAACGTCATTCTCAGCAAAAGTCTTGTTTCGGCCGGGAGCGATATCCGCACCACCCTGAGCGATCAGGCCACGTCCTATGACAGCACGGCCGGCGACCTGCTCTCAGGCACGGGACCGAAGGACGCGATCATTGTGATCGTGCAGGATTTTGCCGCGTTCTTTCAGATATTTGGGGCCTTTGCCTGCTTCTTCGCTGTGGTGACATGGGTTGGCGTCGTCAAGGGACGCTCACAGCGCGGGTTTCTCAGCTGCGCCATTCAATACGTGTTTGGAGTCATCCTGATGAATCCCGTCCAGGAAGCGAACTGGCTGCTGAGTTACTGGCCCTGAACCCGTCTCGAAAAAAAATCTCGCGGTCGCGTTAAGTCGCACGCAACGCCGCGAGGATGTTGGTCAGAGGGATTGGCCCTCGATATGGAGACATTTTCTTATGCACACACGTGAAGACAACACGTCCGCCGTTTCGGGGACGGCCCTCGCCATTGCTGCGCAGCCGACGCCTGCCGCAAGCGGCCTCGGTCCGCTGAAATATGCGATGCTCGGTCTCACGCTTCTGCCGATGGCGTTCGCGTCCGCCGCGCATGCCGCGACGGGTTCCTCGTCGGGTATGGGCGCCCAGATCCAGAACATGGCCCAGGAAGGTCTGGACGCCGCAGGCTTCGGCTCATCGGCTGCCCTCTACGGCATGGCGCTGATCTTCCTGATCGCGGGTATCTTCTGCTTCTACAAGAACTCCAAGGAAGACACGCGCCGTCCGGGTTTGATTGCGGGTGGCGTCATTTGCTTTGCGATCATGGGTATCTCGGCGTCGGGTCCGAGCTGGATCAACAAGTCCTCGAACACAGCGACCAACGGGAACGCCGAGATCGGCACGACCGCCAAGTCCTATCAGTTCCAGTAAACCCATGACCGCGCTTCGATCCGTCTTTCGCCTCGCCCCTTCCCCGCTACAGGGAGAGCGACCAGCGTCCGACTGGTCGAAGCCGGGCACCTACACCTGCGCCTGCTGCGGCCTCGCCGCACCGGGCACAGGCTCGCAATGGAGCGCAGATCGTGCGGACTTGATAGTCTGTCCGGTCTGCGCTCTGCTGCATGAAACCTCACGGGCCTCGCTTGACCTTGAGGCGACTGCCATCTGGTGGCCCGCAAGCTGGGCGCCTTTAACCCAGTCGAGACTGCTACACCTCGTCGGCCAGGCACATCGCCGTCTCTGGCACGCCCTTGCGGGCGAAGCACAGGGCGCGGCCGCCGCGTGGTCACAGGCTCTGGCGTCGCTGACCGAACCCTCTCTGGCGACATCGCTACCCGCAGCGACCCACGATCCCCTCGTTTTTCTGCGGTTCCTGCGCCAGCGACGTGAAGAGGCGACCCGTCGCCTTGGCACGGCGTCCCTGCGTCACATTACGACCGCGATGCTTCTGTGCGATCCAGGCGATCGTGCCGCCCAGGACAATCTTTCCGAACTTCGCAGTCACCTTCTTCTGCTTCCCGAGGGGCGCCTCTTCTCGCACGGACACGACGTCTATCCGCAGTATCTCGCGCACGCTCACGGTTTGCCTTCCAGCAATTAAGGAGTTTTCCATGGCCGGTCTCGTGACCGATTTTCTGGCCGGCATCAGCATGTTCCTGCGCCAGCCGCTTCCCGCCTTCTGCGATGTGGAAACCACTCACACCGACGAGGATCATGCCGACCGTCTCATCACCAATCGCGGGGAATACGTCTCGGTCCTGCGCATCGACGGCCTGCGTCGGATGTGCTCGCGACAGGACGTCGAGGAACTCTCCGAACAACAGCGGATTGAACTTCAGGGCCTGCTCGACGCCAAAGGGCACGCGATGGAGGGCTGGTATATCTCCGATCCCGAACGGGCGGACGTAGCGCTCAATCAGATCTGTCTCGATGGATGCGAGGCGATTGCGTCCCATCTGCACGCGGATTTTCACGACATCATCGCCGAGCGCAGGCGGCGCTGGCCCGAGGTGATGCGCTGGGAGGACGCCTGCTACATCCTGTGGACGCGCCCTGCGGTCCTCACCCGCGAAGAGAAAAAACAGGTCGCGGCCGAGCGCAAGGAACAGGCCAAAAACTGGCCGAAGATCCGCAACAGTGACGGTCAGCGCTTCACGCTGCGTTCGGACATCATGGCCAGCCGCCACGACTCTTTCGTCTCGCGCGTCCATGAAAGTCTTTCCGGACTCGGCATCGCCTCGACCCTGCTCTCGGCCCGTGACGCCCTGACGCTCGCCCGTGAAGCCCTTTACCGGGAGACGGCCGGGAGCCGATGGAGACCTACCCTTGTGGGCGACCGCGTGATGGCCAAAGTCCCTGACGGTGATGGATCGGTCGCACAGACCGATCTCCTCTGGCCCTCCTTTCGTGACCAGATCTTCCACGCCGATGCAGAAACCGTGGGCGGGCAGATGGTCACGGTCGGCGATTATACTTACGCGCCCGTCGATATGATGATCGGCCCCGAGGATCCGCGCCCGTTCTCCGAACTGCAGAGCGTGCTCGGCCGCAAGCGTATCCCCTGGCGCAGTTCGATGATTCTTGAGGGGGGCGGTCGCACGTCCTTCGCGTTCAAGGAAATGGGCGCGCAACTTCTCTCGATGTTCCCCGGTAATTCCGACATCCAGCGCGCCTTTGAGATGCTGCGTTTCAAGCGCCAGCGCGAAAACCATCAGTCCGTGCGGATGCGGATGGCGACCGCGACATGGGCGCCGGTCGGTGAGGAAAAGCTGCTGCGTCGCCGCGCCTCCCACCTGTCCCAGGCCATCGAGAGCTGGGGCAACTGCAAGACGTCGCGTGTCCCCGGCGATCCTCTCGAGGCCGCCATGGGGTCCGTCCCGCTCCTGTCACTCGGCTCGACTGCCAACCCGTCGCTCCCCCTGCTCGGTGACGCCATTCAGATGCTGCCGTGGATGCGCGCGGCGTCGCCGTTCACGACAGGCTCTATCGTTTTTCGCAAACCCGACGGCGGCATCTGGCCCTTCGATCCGACGGGTGGCGGTCTGCGCGAGCACGTGTGCGACGTGCTGGTCGCACCGCCCGGAAGTGGCAAGACCGTGCTGGGAAACACCATTCTTCTCGGTCTGCTCCTCAGTTCCGCCGCCATGGGCAACTATGGCGTCAAGCTGCCATTTCTCGCCAAGCTCGATATCGGTCCTGCCTCCAAAGGCTTTATCGAGATGGTCCGCAACGCTCTCGGGCCGGAGCGCGCCCACGAGGCCGTCTTCGTGGAGATGCAGGACGGTCCCGGTTACGCCGTCAACATCTTCGACCTGCAGGTGGGGCTTGATGAACCGCTCCCTCTTGAGCGGACATTCATTTGCAACTTTCTCTCCCTGCTCGTCGCCCGTCTCGATGGGGAGGTTTACGAGGGCATGGATCACCTGATCGAGGATGTCGTCGATGAGGTGTATCGCAACGCCCGTGCGGAGATCGCGGGTTGTAAACCGAAGATTTATGAAGTCGGACAGTGCCCGATGGTCGATGCCGCCATCGAGCAGTTCGGGATTGTGCTGCCGCACCACCACCCGCCGCGGCACGACGCGGATGAAGCCGATCCGACCTGGTGGCGCGATGTGGTCGATGCGTTCATCGCCCTTGGCGAGTACCGCCTCGCCGGTATCGCCCAGCGTTACGCGGTGCCCGTTCTGCCGGATCTTCTGGACGCTGTGCATACCGAGCAGATTGAAAATCGCTACTCAAGGATCAAGTCACCGGCCGGGGAAACCGTGATCGAGACGTTTGAGCGCTTCATCATGAACGCGATCAACGTCTATTCGACGCTCTCGCGCCCCACGGAGCTGGATCTCGGGGATGCCCGCGTGATCGTGCTCGATCTCGCGCGGGTGGCGCCCAAGGGGTCGCCAGCCGCGAACCGGCAGACCGCGCTGATGTATATGCTCGGCCGTCATCTGATCGCCCGGAATTTCTACCTGCACGAGGAATACGCCGATCTCCCGATCATGAAAGACAGCGTGCGCGAACATCATCGGGCGCGCTTCAAGGAGATGAAAGAGACCGTCAAACGCATCGACTTTGAAGAATGGCACCGCACCCACGATGCGCCGCAGGTCAACAAGCAGGCCATCGAGGACGTGCGCGAAGGACGCAAGCACAACGTCCAGATTGCCTTCATCTCACAGCGCGCCACCGATTTCACCGCCGATCTCGTGGGACAGGCCACCGGCTACTGGATCCTCAAATGCGGTGACGAGAAGGAAGCGCAGAATGTGATCGAGACCTTCCAGCTCACCGAGGCCAGTGCTTACGTCGTGCGCCATCGTCTGCCCGGGCCGGGCCGCAACGGTGCGCCGTTCTTTGTCGTCATGAAGGCGGCCGGGCAGAAATACGAACAGCTGCTGGTCAACATGCTCGGGCCGATCGAACTGTGGGCGTTCTCCAGCACACCGGGCGACACCGCCCTGCGCAGCCGCCTCTTTTCGCGGATGCACTCGACGCGCGCCCTGCGATGCCTCGCCTGCGTGTTTCCAGGGGGGAGCGCCGAAAAGGAGATCACGCGACGCAAGGCCGAAGCCATGCGCGCATCGGCCGGTCAGGACGAGGTGGTCGTCGCGGGTGTTCTCAACGAGCTGGTCGAGGAGATTGTCGAAGGCAAGGGTATCGCGGCCGGTCTCTTCCGCAGGCTGGCCGAGTTCGATGAGGGCACGCAGGAAGCCGCCTGATTCGGTCAGCCAGGCTCGCGTACAAAAGGATTGTGGATGACCGTCATGTCGAAAACCCGCAATCCATTGTGCATGTCCTCAGACAGCACCTTCTCAAGGCCGTTCTCAATGGCGCAGGCCACGATCATACTGTCGTAGGTCTGCAACCCGTAACGCTCCACAATAGCCCATCCACGCTTCCACACAGCTTCCGTCAGATCGTGAACCACGCATAGGGAGCGAATATCGGAAAGCAGTTCGCCGATCTCATCCAGCGAAAGGTGGCTTTTGCGCCGTAGCGTGTGCAGAGCCTCGTTGAGCGTCTGTACCGAGATATGACACTCACGATTGAGGAGAAGATCTTCCGCGATCCGCGCCTTTTCCGTTCCGTCTTCAAGGATGGCGTACAGGATGACATTGGTGTCGAGCAGAACGCTCACTTCTCATCCCGCTCCCGCTCAAAGCGGAAATCGGCGGGAAGTTTGCGACCGACTTCCTTCATCGAGCGAAGGGCTTCCTGCCGAGTTTTAAGGCGACTGAATACTGCATCCACACTATCGCCCTCCTGCAATCCGAGTTGCTTCACGATATGCGCAGGGATACGGACTGCGAGACAGTTTCCCCATTTCGAAACCTGCATGGCATCTCTCCTAACTGATATCCATTTATACCCTTTAGATATCCATACTGCAAAGGAAAGAAATTTCGGTATCCGGCAATCTGCCAGGCATCGTAGGACGAGAGCAAACCGTCATGCTGTCACGATTTTCAAAGAAATCGCAGCTTCTCACGGACAGGCAGCTTTGGGGGGCAGAACGAACCCGCTGCGCGGGATTGGTGCGGTGTGCAGGTCTGTCACCACGGCGTGAGCGATCTGTTTTATTTGGAACTGTCCTGATCGGGCCAAGCACTCTGGCTTCTTCC
>NZ_WOTH01000031.1 GCF_011516945.1 Acetobacter estunensis | reverse complement strand
CTCTGTCTGCATCGGGTTTTCTTGATGATTATGGAAATTTCTTTTCTACAAAACAGACTTTTTCATAATCTAACCCGATGTACAACCCTTCTGTGAGATTTCCGCGTCGAAATTGGAATCAGCTTCGCCGCCATCGGCATCATCGTCACCTGGAGCATGATCCTGCTCAGTCAGATAGCGTATCGTCGAGCGGTCGGACGCGGCGAATTGCCGCCTCCGACGTTCCGCATGCCGGGTGCGCCCTTCACATCGTGGTTGACATTGGCCTTCCTTGCGGGCGTGGTCGTCCTGATGGCCTTTGACTATCCAGCGGGCACATGGACCGTCGGCGCCACACCCGTCATCATGCTGCTGCTGGTCATCGGCTGGTATCGTATCCCCAAAAAGCCCCCCATGCTCATGCCCGAAACGGTCCCTTCGGCCGAACTGACGGACCGGGTGCTTCCGTCACGGACTGCCTCCTCCAAATGAGAAAAATCGCCTTATAGTTTTCATATCCCGGATGCAGGACAGAGGTGGCGAAGCGCCTTCGGTCGTGTAATTGTGTCGCGGCTTGAACCGGACCAGACAGACCAGTGCGCTTCGCTCGAGGCACGGGAGCATGGTTGGGGATCGGCTTAGCGTGCAGTCCCAGGCACGCATCACGTGTTGAGAAAAAAGGGATCGAGAAGAATGTCCAACGACCGGATGAAAAGCCAGATGTCCACGAAAGCGGGGTTCATCGCCGCCCTCGACCAGAGCGGTGGATCCACCCCCGGCGCCCTCAAGGCCTATGGTATTCCCGAGACGGCCTATTCCAACGATGAGGAAATGTTCCGCCTCATCCATGAGATGCGCGTGCGCATTATTACGGCCCCCAGCTTTACGGGCGAGAAGGTCATCGGCGCGATCCTGTTCGAACGCACGATGGATGGAGAGGCCAACGGCAAGCCCGTCCCCACCTATCTGTGGGAAGAACGTGGCGTGGTGCCTTTCCTCAAGATCGACAAGGGCCTTGAGGACGAAGCGAAGGGCGTACGCCTGATGAAGCCGATTCCGGGACTGGACACGCTGCTGGCCCGCGCAGCGAAGTTGGGCGTCTATGGCACGAAGGAACGTTCCGTCATCAACCTGCCGGATCGCGAGGGCATCGCCGCCGTTGTGAAACAGCAGTATGAACTCGCCCATCAGGTCGCTTCCCACGGACTCGTGCCCATCATCGAACCGGAAGTGCTGGTAAAAAGCCCGGACAAGAAGGGGGCTGAAGCCATCCTGCATGACGAACTTGTCAAGGCGACCAACGCTATGCCGGGCGATTACAAGATCATGCTCAAGGTCACGATTCCTGAGCAGGCCGATCTTTACGCCGATCTCGTGAAACACCCGCGTGTCGAGCGTGTTGTGGCCCTCTCGGGCGGTTATCCGCTGGATGAGGCATGTGAGCGCCTGAAGAAAAACCATGGCATGATCGCCAGCTTCTCACGTGCGCTGCTCGGGGGTCTCCAGCACGGCATGTCGGACGCGGAGTTCGACGCGACCCTCTCCAAGACCATCGACAAAATCTACGACGCTTCCGTCAACAAAATCTGAATGCTGCGGCCACACACCGATCCATATCGACCGGATATGGATCGGTGTGTTTCCATATAGTGGTTATCGCAACGAGCAGGCGTCACACTCCCTCCACGCACAGAGTCGGCTGATCGTGTCGGCCCTACTCTCTGGAGGAACTGCATATGCTCAAGACATTCGATTACAAAATGCCCAAGACCTATACTGTCGGTCATTACCTGTCCGAACGTCTGGGTCAGATTGGTTTGAAAGATCATTTCGCTGTCGCGGGCGACTTTAACCTCGTCCTGCTCGATCAGCTTCTTGAAGAAGGCTCCACAAAGCAGCTTTATAGCTGCAACGAACTGAACTGCGGCTACACGGCTGAAGGCTACGCCCGCGCCAATGGCGCTGCGGCCATGATCGTGACGTTCAACGTCGGTGCGCTGTCGGCCATCAACGCCATCGGCTCCGCCTATGCCGAGAGCCTGCCGGTGATCTTCGTCTCTGGCGGCCCCAACACCAACGATCAAGGCTCCGGCCACATCCTACACCACACGATCGGCAACTCGAACTACGGCTATCAGGCTGAGATGTTCCGCCACGTCACGTGCGCCACGGAAGTGATCCTGTCCGCAGAGAACGCTCCGGCCCAGATCGACAACGCCATCCGCACGGCGCTGCGCACCCGCAAGCCCTGCTACATCGAGATCCCCTGCAATCTTGCTGGCGCTGAGTGTGTGCGTCCCGGTCCTGTGGGCAGCCTTCTCGCTGAGACGACCCCCGACAAGGTCAGCCTCGATGCCGCTGTCAAAGCTGCGTGCGACTTCATCGAGACCCGCAAGAACCTTGTCATCCTCGTCGGTAGTCGCGTGCGCACACTGGGTTCGCTGGAGCCGATCGTGGCTCTTGCTGATCGCATCGGTTGCGCCGTGACCGTGATGGGTGCCGCCAAGAGCTTCTTCCCCGAGACGCACAAGGCATTCCGCGGCGTTTACTGGGGCGAAGTCAGCTCTCCGGGTGCACAGGAACTGGTCGAGAAGGCCGATGGCGTGATCTGCCTCGCCCCAATCTTCAATGACTACGCAACGGTCGGCTGGCAGTCCAAGCCGCCTGCGTCACAGGCCCTGATCGCCGATCTGGCCGAAGTCACGGTCGATGGCAAAAGCTACGCAGGTTTCCACCTTGGCGCGTTCCTCGCCGCGCTGTCCGAGAAGGCTCCGAGCCGTCCGGCCACGGTCGAGAACACGAAATACACGCCGGTTGCCATCCCCTCTTCCGCACCGGGCGTGCCGCTGACCAATGACGAAATGGCACGTCAGATCAATGCGCTGGTCGATGGCAAGACCACGATCACGGCCGAGACGGGCGACAGCTGGTTCAACGCCATCCGCATGCATCTGCCCGAAGGCGCGCGCGTCGAGACGGAAATGCAGTGGGGCTCCATCGGCTGGTCCGTGCCGGCGGCCTTGGGCAACGCCATTGGCTCACCGGATCGCCAGCACATCCTCATGGTGGGTGACGGTTCCTTCCAGCTGACGGCTCAGGAAGTCGCCCAGATGATCCGCTACGAAGTGCCGGTCATCGTGTTCCTTGTGAACAACCGTGGTTATGTCATCGAGATCAAGATTCACGACGGCAATTACAACTACATCAAGAACTGGGACTACGCCGGTCTCATCAAGGCGTTCAACGCCGAGGACGGTCAGGGTCTGGGCCTCCATGCCCGCACGGGCGCGGAACTGGCCGATGCCATCGAGAAAGCCAAGGCCAACAAGAAAGGCCCGACCTTCATCGAGTGTCACATCGCCACCGAGGACTGCACCGACACGCTCGTCCAGTGGGGCAAGAAAGTGGCCGCGGCCAACAGCCGTCCGCCGCAGAAGAACTGAGGTTTCTCAGACTTCGTGTTTGCGCCCGCCCCGGCTATTGCCGGGGCGGTGTCGTATGAAATGATGTGTTTCACCCACATGTGTCCTTCAGGTCACATGAACATGATTCGTTCTATGATCAGGGACATGGCGGCCGATGCCAGCCGCGCCCATACTCGACAAGATATCGAGACGCGGGCAATTCCGGCGTCAGACGACGGCGATGGGTCCCTCCGAGGTCGACTCGCGCCCATAATGAGGAAATGTTCATGCGCGTAGGGTTGTTTGTTCCGTGTTACGTCGACGCATTCCACCCCGAGGTCGGGCAGGCGACACTTGAGTTGCTGGAGCGTTTCGGCTGCGACGTGGACTACCCGTTCGATCAGACCTGCTGCGGTCAGCCCATGACCAACACGGGCTGCCACAAGGAGTCGAAAGCGACGGAAGAGCTTTTCGTCCGCAACTTCAAGGATTTTGACTACATCGTCGGACCATCGGGAAGCTGCGTGAATCATGTCCGCAACAACTTCGATGCCGTAGAGCAGACGGACGAAGTCAAACATGTCCGCGAACACACCTATGAGCTGGTGGAGTTCCTGCACGATGTGCTGAAAGTGGACGCCTTTCCGTGGGCCGAGTTCCCGCACAAGGTCACCCTGCACAACAACTGCAACGCCCTGCGCGGCCTCAACATCGCCAGCATGACCGAATTGCGTGAGAAGAAATTCTCCAAGCCGCGCGACCTGTTGTCCAAGGTAAAGGGACTAGAACTGGTGGACATCACGCGTCCCGATGAATGTTGCGGTTTCGGCGGCACATTCTCGGTGTTCGAGGAAGCCACCTCCGCCCGCATGGGGCAGGACAAGGCCCGCGATCAGGCCAAATCGGGTGCGGAATACGTCACGTCTTCCGACAGTTCATGCATGATGCATCAAGAAGGCTGCGCACGGCGTCTCGGGCTTCCGACCAAATACATCCACATTGCACAGATCCTGAATGGGGCACGGGCATGAGCATCGAGAATCAGGCGGCGCCCACGACGCCCGCCGGTCGCACCGGCGACGGCGCTCCGGCCAATCTCACCCATGGCGCGGGCGCATCCGTCACCATGCCGCCGCGCGGTCCGGAGCCGCAGCCACGTGGTGCGATCATTCGTGGCAATCACCCGATCGACCAGCAGGAAGCCGCCCGCCGCTTCATGGCAGCGCCCCAGCATCTGGCCATGCATGACCAGCGGCTGTGGGATCTGCGCCAGAAACGCGACAAGCAGAAAGACACGATCGAGGAATGGGAAGACCTGCGCCAGCTCGCGTCCGATATAAAGACGCACACGCTCACGCATCTCGATACCTATCTCGAGCAGTTCGAGCGCAATGCAAAAGCCAATGGCGTGATCGTCCATTGGGCCAAGGATGCCGATGAGCATAACCGCATTGCCGTCGATATCCTGAAGTCCAAGAACGCCAAGCGCCTTATCAAGAGCAAATCCATGCTCACGGAGGAATGTGGCTTCCGTGAATATGCGGGCGATCAGGGTATCGACGTGGTGGAAACCGATCTTGGTGAGCGCATCCAGCAGTTGGATGACGAAGCACCAAGCCACGTCGTCGTGCCAGCCGTTCACAAGCTGCGCACCGATGTCGCGGAAGTCTTCGCCCGCACCCTTGGCTCCGATCCCAACGATTCCGATGTCAGCTACCTGACAGAGCAGCAGCGTGAGCACACGCGCCCGCTCATCCTGACGGCGGATGCAGGCATGACCGGGTGCAATTTCGCCGTGGCCGAGACCGGCTCGGTCGTGGTCTGCACCAATGAGGGCAACGCGGATCTGTCGGCCAACACGACGGGACTGCACATCGTCTCGATGGGTATCGAGAAGATCATCCCCAATCTGAACTCGCTGGCCGTGTTCGTGCGGATGCTTTCGCGCAGCGCGCTCGGCTCGCCCATTACGCAGTACACCTCGCATTTCCGTGGCCCGCGTCGCGGGGCGGAAATGCACATCATCATCGTGGACAACGGACGCACTGACCGTCTAGGGCTGGAGAAGTTCTGGACGTCGCTCAAATGCATCCGCTGCGGTGCGTGCATGAACACCTGCCCGGTGTTCCGCCGCTCGGGCGGTCTGAGCTACGGCGCAACCTATGCCGGGCCGATCGGGCTGATTATCGATCCGACCTTCAACCGTCACAAATATTCGACGCTCCCATTCTCCTCCACGATGAACGGAAGCTGCACGAATGTCTGTCCGGTGAAGATCAACATCCATGAGCAGATCGCGGACTGGCGTCAGGTTCTGGCCGAAAATCACGAGATTCCGGCTTTCAAGAAATCCATGATGAAGGCGGCCGGTGCCTTGCTGGCGTCCCCGCGCCTCTATCGGGCGAGCCTGCCCATGGCCGATAGCGCGCTGCGTCATATTCCGCGCTTCATGCTCTACAACCGCATGAACACATGGACACGCGGACGCGAAATGCCGTCGGTGCCGAAAGAAACCTTCCACCAATGGTTCAAGCGAACCCGTGGCAAGGACGGAAAGAAGAAGTCATGAGCAGCACAGACAGCCGCGCGGCCATCTTCGCCGCCATCCGCGCCAACCGTCCCAATGTCCAGCCGCCCCAGCCGGATGTACCGCTTTTTGACACCAAGGCCCCCACCGATCTGGTGGCGGCCTTCTCCGACATGCTGGGCAAGATGGGCGGTTCGGTGCTGGATCCTCAGGGACAATATCCGATCAACGCTCTCCGCGCCGCCGTTGCCAATAAGGGCATCATCGCTACAGCGGTGCCGGAATTGCACGGTGATCCTTCTCTCCAGATCCGGCAGGTTCTGCCCGACATGGACCCACATTCTCTGGCGAATGTGGAAATCGGTGTTGTCCGCGCGGCTTTCGGCGTGGCGGAAACTGGCTCCGTATGCCTGACAGACACGGAACTTCAGGTGAATACGCTGGGCTATCTGCCGCAGCACCTGATCGTTCTGCTCGATCCCGCCCGCATCGTGCCGAATCTCCATCACGCGTATCGTCAGCCGGAGTTCCACGAACACAACTACGCTGTGTTCCAGACCGGCCCGTCCGCCACGGCGGATATTGAGGGTGTGCTGATTCACGGCGCACAGGGCGTGCGTTCATTGCGTGTGCTGTTCTGCGCGCCACAGGCAGGCTGAACGCCTTTACCTTGCGCAAAAAAGGAGGCTTCGGCCTCCTTTTTCATGTTCCACGCTCTTCGCAAACACGAAGTTTATGACACGGACCTGATGCGAGATGGGATAAGAGAAAAACGGCATCAATACCCGTCGCCACCAATAAACCCGGACTATATCGCGGAGCAGAACCCCGTGCGACACCGAGGTCTTCACGCCCCATAAACCCCCACATGGCATCCACTCAGTACAGTGGATTATTGCTAACTGTGGAGGAATGCGACTGATGACAGGACGCCATGCACCATTCTGTTATGGGATGGCTCAGGACAACAGTTTTTATTCCTTCGATACCCAAGCGGGACGCAATGCGGTCGTCCTCCTTGCAGGCCACCTCCCGGCCAGCACGATCACTCCTTTCTGCGAAGCATTCTCCGCTGCCTCTTCCCTGTTTGCTCGGCATGACACCGACATCGTGCTGCTCGTTGGGAGCACAAGTCCGTATGTTCCGGAATTTCTTGCTCTGAGCTTTCTTGGTGTCACGACTGTTTTCTGTATGGAAGAGTTCTTCGCGCATTATGGTTTCTCCAATGACATGCCCGAATCTTTCGTGATGGACCGTGCAGGGAGAATCATCACCGCACTCGATATGACGTCCCCTGCAACATGCGTCACCCACACTGAGAATGTATTGGCTGCCCTGATCAGTGAAAAGCGACGTGAAGTCGGACTCCCAGCCCCTCTTCTTCTGGTTCCGCATGTATTCGATGCAGCTTTCTGCCATGATCTGATCGATATTTTCGAACGCTCACCGCAAACACAAGGCGGAATGGCCAGTACTGGAATGAACGGCAAACCGGTACATCGTATCGATGAGAACAAGAAGAAACGTACCGATTTCCTCGTGCCGCCCGATAGCGATCTGGCGCGGCACATCCTTGAGCGCCTAGATACCTCCTGTGTGCCGGAAATCAAAAAGGCCTTTCAATTCGAGGCGCAGCATGTCGATCGCCTCGTGCTGGCGCGTTACGATGCTCCCAGCGGCCATTTCCTTCGCCATCGTGACAATCTGGCGCCAGCGGTCATGTTCAGGAAGTTTGCCCTCTCATTGAATCTCAACACATCTGAATACGATGGCGGATTCCTGACATTCCCCGAATATAACGATCATTATTATAAACCACAGACTGGAGCCGCCATTATATTCTCGGCATCCCTTCTGCACGAAGCAACTCCGGTTACACGGGGAAGCCGTTATTGCCTTCTGACATTCTTCCACTGAAGTCATTCCATGGATAATCACAAGACGACAGTCATCGTGTCCGCAAAAGACTTAAGACATTTGCCCCGTCGTATTTACGGACTCAACTCCAGACCACCTTCCTCAAACGACACCATCTCCTGAGCCGGTCCGCAGAGCGTATGCCCATCAAACCCCACACGCAGGCGGCGCTGCCCCCAACCCACAACCGCCCGCGACGGTGAGACACATCGACCGCGCCCATAAACATCACCGGAAACCCAGTAAAGCGAAGCTCGCCATGTAGAATGCGGGGCCATCACGACGGTCTGGGAAGGATCGACGCGGGCCTTACGCTCTCCCTTGGCAAGCAAGCGCCCTTGCGCGTCCTCAAGACGGATGACGGGATAACGGAGCAAAGAGCACGATGTGTCTCCATGATTGGTAAAGACAAGCCATGTTCCACTGTGTGACATGCCGTCGAATTCTCCTTGTCCTCCATTGAGGTGCAGGGAAAGATCGGCCGGACGGCAAGTCTTGTCCTTTGTTGCGGCCCAGACGGGCCGAACAAAAGCCACAGTCAGAAGTAAGCCTGTCAGGAGCTTTCCTCCACGCATGTCGGCTGTCTCCTTGCTGTAGCCTATGCAGGAAACGGTTGAGCCTGCGGGGCAGTTGCATCGCGAGAAGCTTCCTGGCTCATGGCACGATCCAGCGATGCGTGAGACCGATAGCGTGCATGATGTCGCTGCTTTTCGTATGAAGCGCTGCGTCACATCCCTCGAAAAATTCATCGATAATCGGGTAATGGTCGTACTGGATGTGAAACGGAGGAATACCCCCCGCCGCCATCAGCCCATTCCACCAGCGTTGGTTGGCAAGTGCCGCTTCAAAAGTGCTCGGAGGATAATCCTTGAGTGCGCGAGCGACGTTTTCACATGGCCCATCGAAAGGAACATGCAGTCTTTCCAGATTGACCGCAGACTGAGCCTGACCATGAGAGGGCACCAGCCAGCCCAGCGTACCCGTCAGCGCCATAAGGCCCAATGTCTTCGTTCGTCTCATCTTCTCCAGACAGATTGCACAATCCGGTAAATCCTTCGCGAAGATCAGTGCACCACCAACCCACCGTCCCACTTGGAAAAAAAACGGACCCGTCCTACGACAAAAGACCATCGGATGCGTTCTTTCTTCATGGAACGATGTTCCACCTTATTTTGCCCTCTCGTCCGGACCCCCGCATGTCGTCAGAACGCGTTCCCCCTGCACTCCTTCCAGCAACAGCGGAGACCGACTCCTCCATCGGCAGTATTGCCCGCCTTCTTCGCCTCACGCTTCTCGTTGCCATCACCATGCTGTCGATCTGGCTGATCGGCGATGTCATCATGGTCGTGTTCGCCGCCACCCTGTTCGCTGTCATCCTGCATGGCATGGCGCGGGCCGTTCATCGTCGCACCGGTATTTCCAACGGCATCGCACTGGTCATCGTCTGCGTGCTTCTGGTCGCCATCGTGGTGGGCATCAGTTGGACGAGTGGATCGGACATCGTGGCGCAGGCCGCCCGTCTGAAGGACGCGCTGACAACACAGGTCATAGCCCTGCGCAACCAACTCGAAGCATGGCCACAGGGGAAAATCCTGCTGGACTACCTGCCCGCTTCCCTCGGTGGAAATGGCGGTGGTTCGAGCAACAGCGGCGGGCTGATGTCATTGGGCTCACGCATTGCGGGGTCCATGACCGGATTCCTTGGCTCGGCCTTCGGCGTGCTGGGCACCATGGCCGTGGTACTGATCGCGGGGCTGTATTTTGCGGCATCCCCAGCGCTTTACGCCAACGGCATGCTGCGCCTCGTTCCGCACAAATGGCGCGGCAAAGGGCGCGAGGTCATGCTGGTGGCCGCCGATACGCTCTGGGCATGGGTCGTGGGGCAGGCTTTGGACATGGCCGTGGTCGGCATCCTCTCGGGCGTGGGTCTGTGGATCATCGGCGTGCCGCTCGCACTTTCGCTCGGCTTCCTTGCCGCGCTCTGCAACTTCATTCCCTATATCGGCGCCATTCTGGGAGCCATTCCCGCATGTCTTCTGGCACTCTCGCTGGGGCTGCGCGAAACCGCGATGGTGGCGGCTCTCTACACAGTGGTCCAGTTCTTCGAGGGCAACGTCATGGCGCCCCTTATCCAGCGCAAGGCCGTGTCCATGCCGCCGGGTGTGACCGTCCTCTCCCAGACGTTCTTCGGCGGCATCTTCGGTGCGCCGGGGCTGATCCTCGCGTCTCCGCTCACGGCCATGCTGCTTGCCGTGGGAGACCGCCTGACCCCGAAACTGGATGATGATGAGCGTATCTAAATCGTACACCCGCAGGCGGTGGGCCTGCCTGCTCGCCGCTCTCTCCGTTCTTTCCGGCTGTTCTTTTTACAATAAAGCCGAAAAGCGCATGTGCGCGCGCAGAACGCCCGATCCATATCTTCTGCGCCAGTCGGACATGGCCGATTTCATGGCGCAATGCGGCCTGACAAACTACGCTGACGCCAGCGGCAAGGTGCATCTGCATTATCTGCCACCCCGAGGAGACGGCACAATTCCCGTCGAAGCCAATGCGGCCTTCGCCGTGAGCGAACCGGGCGGCGCACATGGCCGCGTGTGGTATCTCTGCATGCCGGTGCCCAAACTTGTGCCAGATCCCTCCCCAACCGGCACGCCCACCATCACCACGACAGAAGCGGTCTGCCGCTATGCTGGATCGGGCATGAACCGCATGAGTCTTGTGCAGGACGCCGACGATGCGCGGACCCATGATCCGCGCAACTGGTGAAATGTGTCATCACCGAGCCGTCGCAACACTGGCAAAACCCGACCGTGGACGCTAAATGCTCCCCTATGAACGACCTCGACTATTCCCGCGCCTCGGCTGAGGCCGCCCCCACTCCGATCGTGATCGCTCCGCAGCCGGTGCTTCGCCAGACGGCACGGCTCGTAAAGCCCGAGGACATGAAGGCGCTTCAGGCCACCTTGCCCGGCATGTTCGCGGCCATGTATCAGGCACCCGGCATCGGTCTGGCCGCGCCGCAGGTGGGCATCAGCCAGCGCTATGTTCTGGTCGATCTGGGTGAGGAAGAAGAGCGCCAGCCCATGGTGCTCATCAACCCCGAAATCCTTACGGAAAGCGAAGTGCTGACCCCGCGTGAGGAAGGTTGTCTGTCACTTCCCAACCAGTATGCCGAAGTGGTGCGCCCCGAAGCCGTGCGCGTGCGCTACACCAGTGTGACGGGTGAGACGTGTGAGCGGGAGGTCGATGGGCTTCTCGCCACCTGCATCCAGCACGAGATCGACCATCTGGACGGCATTCTGTTCGTGGATCATCTCTCCACATTGCGGCGCAACATGATCATGCGTCGTCTTGCGAAAGAGCAGAAACTGAAACGGCACTAAGCCCGGTCTTTTCTGCCTGTCCGTATTCTGACCTGCCGGAGAGCCGGACCTATGCGCCTAGCCTTCATGGGGACGCCCGATTTCGCCGTGCCGGCCCTCTTCGCCCTGCACGAAGCGGGCCACGAGATTGTGGCTGTCTATACGCAGCCACCCCGTCCCGCCGGACGCGGCAAGGCCGTGCGCCCCTCCGCCGTCCAGCAGGCGGCTGAATCTCTGGGAATCGAGGTCCGCTGTCCCGTCAAACTGCGCAACAACACGCAAGAACAGGCAGCCTTCTGCGCACTCGATCTCGATGCGGCCGTGGTCGCGGCTTATGGGCTGATCCTGCCCGCCCCCATGCTGGAAGCCCCACGCATGGGGTGCCTGAACATTCACGCCAGTCTTCTTCCCCGCTGGCGCGGCGCGTCTCCTATCCAGAGCGCCATTCTGGCCGGTGACACGGAAAGCGGCGTAACCATCATGCAGATGGATGTGGGACTGGACACAGGCGCGATGCTGGCATCCGTCAACATCCCCATCACGCCCGTCACCACGGCCAGCACACTTCATGACGAACTTGCAGCACTCGGCGCAAAAATGATCGTGGACGTGCTGAAACAGCGCCCGCCCGCAGTGCCGCAACCGGAAACCGGGATCACCTATGCCGAGCGCCTGACGAAAGAGGATGGCCACATCGACTGGAGCCAGCCGGCAAGCCGCATCGACCGGCAGGTCCGCGCGCTCACGCCGTGGCCCGGAACCTTTACGACACTGGATGGCGTGACGCTGAAGATTGGCAGCGCCGAGATCGTGGCCAGTGAAATCTCCGGCACCCCCGGACAGGTGCTGGACGATGCTTTGACCATTGCCTGCGGAGGCGGCTCAGCGCTGCGGATCATCCGACTCCAGCGTCCCGGACGCGGCATGATGGACACGAACGCCTTCCTGCGCGGTCAGCCCATTGCGCCGGGCACCCGTCTGGGATCATGAGCGAGGTTTATCCGTGGCATGCCGACAGCCACGCGGCCGAGGACCGGCAGCGCTGGGCGGTAAAGATCGAATATGACGGGCGCGGTCTGGTCGGCTGGCAACGCCAGAAAAACGGTCTCTCGGTGCAGGAGTTGCTCGAAGACGCGGCCCAACGCCTTGCGGGTGGGCGGAAAGTGCCCAGCATCACGGCGGGACGCACGGATGCCCGCGTGCATGCCACCGGACAGGTCGCTCATCTCGACTTTCCGGCGGACATGCCGCTGAACGGGCGCTCTGTCCGTGACGGTCTGGGCTATCACCTCAAGCCGCATCCCGTGGTGGTGCTCGCAGCCGCGTCCGTCGCCCCCACATGGAGCGCGCGTTTCTCCGCCGTGCGCCGCCGTTACCGCTATCGCATTCTGAATCGCGCCAGCCGTCCCGGTCTGGAGGCCGATCGGGTCTGGCATGTCCGGCATCCGCTGGATGTCGCGGCCATGAACGAAGCGGCCCGCCTGCTGCTGGGACAGCACGATTTTTCAACCTTCCGCGCAGCCGCCTGTCAGGCGAACAGCCCCATCCGTACACTGGACCGGCTGGAACTGGTGTGCGAGGGAGAACTGATCCATGTCGAGGTGGAAGCCCGCTCCTTCCTGCACCATCAGGTACGCAACCTCGTGGGAACGCTTCAACTCGTGGGATGCGGCCGATGGACACCCGAACAGGTGAAAGCGGCCCTTGAAGCGCGGGACCGGCGCGCGGGAGGCCCCACGGCACCCGCGGAAGGGCTGTATCTTGTAGGAGTGGATTATGATCCCGATCCCTTCGAACGCCTCTGATCTGGAGGATCTCAACCCGTTCGCGCTCTTGCGCCAAAAGGCGGCTTGCGCCAAACCGAGCCTTTCCTTCCGAGCGACGGGAGATGCCCGCACTGACGAACCCGTCGCTCCTGATGCCGCCAACGGCAGGGGTCTGAAGATTCTCTCATGATTTCTACGATCATCGGTCGATTCATCGTCCTGTGCGCCAAGCGCGCGTGGCTGGTTGTTGCCATTTTCATGACTCTGGCCGCCGCCGCTGTATGGGTAAGTTCGACGCATCTTGGCGTGACCACGGACACGGACAAGATGCTGTCCGACAAGCTGGCCTGGAAACAGCGCTCCGACATGATGGGGCGGCTTTTTCCGCAGAAGGACAACCTTCTCGTGGCCGTGATCGAGGCGGACCTACCTGAGGAAGGCCGCGCGACCGCCCGTGCTCTGGCGGCAAAGCTCTCGGCCGATCACGAACATTTCAACTACGTCCGCCTCCCCGATGACGACCCGTATCTCAACCGCAACGGGTTGATGTTCCTCGATCCGAAGCCGCTGGCCAAGGTGCTCGATGACACTGTGACCGCCCAGCCTTTCCTTGGCGCACTGGCGGCGGACCCATCCGCGCGCGGACTGTTCGATTCACTGGGGCTGATTGCTCAGGGGATCCAGCACGGTCAGGCCAATCTGAGCGGCTTTCAGACGGCCCTGAACGGTTTTGCCGACAATCTGGAAGCGGCGGCCAACGGGCACCCAACACCTCTTTCATGGCAGCGGCTTCTGGCTGGCAGCCTGACGGACCTCGCCGGGCGCTACCAGTACGTCATGACGCAGCCCAAGCTGGATTACGGCTCCTTCCAGCCGGGTGGCGCGGCCACGAGCGCGATGCAGGCCGCGTCAAAAGATCTGGAATTCGTGAAATCCGGCAATGCGCACGTCTATCTGACGGGTGAAGTCAAGATCGATGACGAAGAGTTCGCCACCGTTGCCGATGGCATGGTGACGGGCCTTCTGGGTTCTCTGGTTCTTGTGACGGTCTGGCTGACGCTGGCCGTCCACACGTGGCGCGTCATTATTCCCATCGTGGTCACGCTCGTCACCGGCCTGTTGTTCACCACGGGTTTCGCCGCCATTGCAGTGGGCACGCTCAACCTCATCTCGGTTGCGTTTGCCATTCTGTTCGTTGGCATCGCCGTGGATTTCGCCATCCAGTTCTCGGTCCGCTTTCTCGGCCAGCATCCCACGCAAACCGGTGAAGCCGGTCTGGAAGAAGCTCTCTTCCAGACGGGAGAAGAGACGGGTCATCAGATTTTGGTCGCGGCCCTCGCCACGGCTGCTGGCTTTCTGGCCTTTACACCCACGGCCTTTCTCGGCGTGGCCGAACTGGGTGAGATCGCGGGCATTGGCATGATGGTGGCGTTCGTCTGCACCATTGCCCTGCTCCCTGCCCTGCTTCGGATTTTCCGCCCTGCGGTCGATCACCCTCGCACGGGCTATCTGTTCATGAAGCCGGTGGATCAGACCATTCGCCGTTGGCGCAAGCCACTACTCGGCCTGTTTGCGCTGATCGCCATCGCAGGCATGGCCCTCATTCCCAGTCTGAAATTCGATGGAGACCCGCTGCACACCAAGGATCCCAAATCCGAAGGCATGCGGACACTGCATCTGCTGATGGCCAATCCGGTCTCATCGCCCTACAGCGCGGAATATCTAGCCCCCAATCTCGATGCGGCGAAAGTCATGGCGGATAAGGCCGCCAAGCTTCCGGGCGTGCATGACGCAATGTGGCTTGGCTCCTACGTGCCGACCGATCAGGACACCAAGCTTGCCCTGATTCAGGACGCCGCCCAGATCCTGCTGCCCACTCTCATCGTCCCGTCCGTAAAGCCCGCGCCTGACGCCGCTGCCATCAAGGCGTCGGCTTCCGCCACGGCATCGGCTCTGGGCAGTGTGCTCACGGGCTTGGATGCGAAAGATCCTCTGCGCCGTATTCAGGCGGCCCTGAGCCGTCTGGCCACCGCATCCGATGATGTAGTGCTGAATACGAACACAGCATTGGTCCGCTTCCTGCCGATGCAACTCGACACCCTCAAGACCGTCCTTTCGGCCACGCCTGTCTCCATCAAGGACGTGCCCGACATCATCCGGCGCGACTATCTGCTCCCCGATGGGCGCGCCCTCGTGGAGATCCATCCCTCCGGACTGGTGTCGAGCAATGATGCGCTGCACCGGTTCGTAAAGACGGTGCAGCCGCTCTCGCCCGATATGGCGGGCTCGGCGGTGGACATCGTGGAGAGTGGCCGGACCATCGTGCATGCCTTCACCACAGCGGCGCTGTCAGCCATCGTGATGATCGCCATCATTCTCCTTGTGGCCCTGCGCAAGGTGCTGGACATGGGGCTGGTCCTCGCCCCGCTGCTGATGTCAGCGCTGATGACCGTGATCCTGATCGTGTGCGTGCCCGAGACACTGAACTTCGCCAACATCATCGCCCTGCCGCTGCTTTTGGGTGTGGGCGTCTCGTTCAACATCTATTTCGTGATGAACTGGCGGGCCGGTGTGAAATTCCCGCTTGCTTCCCCCACCGCGCGGGCGGTTCTGTTCTCGGCCCTGACAACCGGCACGGCTTTTGGTTCGCTAGCTCTGTCGCATCACCCCGGAACCGCCAGCATGGGACGACTGCTGCTGCTCTCGCTGGGCTGCACGCTGGTGGCGACACTGGTGTTCGTGCCCGCACTTTTGCCGAAACGTCCCATCGACGAGGCGTAGTTTTCCCCTTTTGGGTGAGCGATAGAAAACGCGGGAGCCAGATGGCTCCCGCGTTTTTCGTGTGCATTCACATTTCCGTGATAATCAACGCAATAGAAAGCGCTATTAAGTAACGAAACGTATCGTTTCGGAGACCTTCATGACGCCTCGAGATTCCTTGGGTCTTTCTCTGACCTTGAAGGGAGTTCTGTTTATTGGCTTGTGTCTTGCTGCCACACCATTGGCCAAGGCGGCGATACAAACCTCCTTCTCCTCAGCCGAACAGCACGAAGACAAGGCGATCCCTGCCGTTGTGCAGGTCTATCGGGAGATCGGTCTCTCCGTCACCGGCTCATGGAACCACTATAAGGCAAAGCCTCTCGACAGTGCGGCGTCGAGAGACAAAGAGATGGGCTGGATTCCGGGCTTCCAGATGAATGCCTCGACCATGTTCCGTATCCAGAACATCCGTCATCTCCTCGTCGCCCTGCACTTTGTCCTTTAGCGATGGACACATCGAGGACCATGCCCATTTCCACAGTCCATGGTTTCCCGGTGGGTCCGCGTCGTACACCGCACAGCCCAAAAGACTGACCACCGATACAGGGATCGAATTCGGTAAAGGCTTTCTTTTGACCGATCGATTCATGGTCACGCCCGCCATTCAGGGTGGAGAGATGGTGGCCGGAATTCGATGTACATAGCGAGCAGTTGGACGAACGGTCTCACGCTGCATCTTGGGGCGGTCTACGCGTTCTGATCCATGGGCAGGCCGTCTCATTCCGGCGGCTGCCCGTCTCTCCACCCGGGCATGGCTTGCAGGCAGGCCACCTTGTCTGCCCGAAGCGGACCACGCGAGAGAATGAGAACCTGATCGCCTTTCATACTTCCGGACCGACTGTCCTGCGCAAGAGAACCTGCGGAATAACGCATGGGACAGATGCCGACGAAATTCAGTGAGGTGCGCGCGCATGTCCGATGCAGAAACTCCCACTCCGCTTTTTTGAGCGAATTGAAGAACAGCACCATAGCGCCGCCCGGCTTCAGACGATCGGCCGCCGTCTCCAGAACGGCACTCATGTCCGTCACATAGGCCGTCGTGGTCTTGCCGCGTGTTCTGGCATTGGACACCACAATTTCCCGCTCCATCTCGGCTTCCAGCCCGAGCGTTGCATTCCACAATTCCGAAAGCTCGAAATAGGGGATGCGATCCCCATGAGGAGGATCGGTGATCAAAAGATCCACGCTGCCATGCAGAAGATCTTTCATCAGATCGAGCGCATCGGTCTGCCGGATGAGAGGTGCTTCCGCGACCGACTCCACATTGTGCGGAAGCGCCCGCAGCAACCGCGCGGCGCGGGAAGCAAAACAGTTCCAGACATTGATCTCGAAATGCCGCCGTGGCCGCCAGTAGCCCACGGTCCAGCTTCCTACCTCCGGCCGATCCGGTGTCTTGCCTGTCGTGCCCTTCCGCCCACTGATGGCGAATACCATGCGCGACATCTGACCGATGGCGGCCGTCAGGGTCAGTTCGAACGCTTCGCGCAGCGGCGGAGCTATGTCAGCGATGGCTTCGCGCAACAGACGGATATTGTGAAGAGCGCGTCCCGTGAACAGATCGGACCATTGCAGAGAAGAATGGGCGTTGATGCGGGCATTATCGAACATACGGAGCGTGCGCGCACCGGGATCGGTCACATCCTCATAGCGAACCGCCAGCAGAACATCCTCTGCCACGAGCACACGCTCGACCCGACGGACCGTGCCAACGGGGCGCATCCATACGCGAGAAAGTCTCCCGTCTTCCCATAATAGATGACTCACCGTGCCTTCCGGCGTCACGCCATAAGACGCCTCAATGACCGGCCTCAGACGCGCCTCTATCTGCGCCAGTTCCGTACGATATGCCTCCCGCACACAGGGACGCACGAGAAACGATGAGAGTTTTACGGAAAACGGATTGAGATCACCGCCAACGAACCGTCGCCCCAAGGAGGTCGCCTCCCGGGCGGTCACACCCGAGCCGAGGAAGGGATCGCACACCATATCTCCCGGCTCGCTCAACAGTTCGATCAGGAAACGCACCGGTTCAGCAGGCTTTTTCCCCCAGTAACGATGGAAGCTGTAAAGCCCGCCATGCGGCTTCGGAGAAGTCAGTGCCGCGATACCCTGACGGACCATTTCGTCCTGTGCGGAGGTGTTCATGACGGCACATTCACGAAACAGAAACCCGTCATCGCGTTTTGTGTGCGGAACCGTGAGGGACGGCCTCCCGTTTCATGTCCAATCGTGTCACAGTCATCGCTTATTCGGATCGTCGAGTCAGTCAGGAAGTCCATGCTGTTCAGATCACTCCCCGGCGCGTCCGTTGCGGGCCTGTGCGCCCTGTTTGCCTCGACCTTCATTGCCGTCACGACTGAAGTGGCGCCCGTTGGCCTTCTGATCGATGTAGCCCACACCTTTGGAATCAGTGAAGGCCATGCCGGTCTTGCCGTCAGCGCCTATGCCTTGCTGGTGGCGCTGGGAGCGGTGCCGCTGACCATCGTCACCGCGCGTATGGACCGCAAGCTGCTGATGCTGCTGTCGCTTGCGGCCTATGTGCTGTCCAATCTCATCTCCGCCATGGCGCCAACCTTCGCCCTCGTGTGCTTCGGCCGGGCCATCGGCGGCGCGGCGCACGCGCTGCTCATGTCCATCGCCGCCGCGTATGCCGCCTATCTCGTCCCTGAAAAAATGACAGGCCGCGCCATCTCCTTCGTGTGGGGCGGCACATCGCTCGGCTCCGTGCTGGGTGTTCCGGGCGCCGCCGCCATCGGACTGAGTCTGGGCTGGCGCGCGGCACTTTACGTGATGGCAGGACTGGCGCTTCTGCTCACCCTCTTCATCGCGCTCTATCTGCCCCGCGTACAGGCTCCTGTCGGCGGCACACCCACCCTGCCCTCGCTCCGGTCCCGGCGTGCGCTGCATGTCCTCGGCGTGGTCGTGGCGGTCAACATCGTGCTCTTCTTCGCTCACAACCTGCTCTACACCTATGTCTCTCCGCTCCTGCTGCATCATGGTCTGCCAGAGAAATATCTAAGCATTGCCTTGGTCATCACCGGCGGCATGAGCATTGTAGGGTTATGGTGTGCCGGTCAGGTCGTCGATCACAAGCCTTCTGCGGGACTGGTCGGGGGTGGACTGGCCATGCTGCTGGGCATGGGGCTGTTATATGGACAGTTTCTCCCCGGCTGGCTCAGCGTTGGAGCGGTCGGTCTCTGGTGCGCGGGTTATGCCGGGATCATCCCCTTCCTGATGTCAGGTGCCATTCGCGCCCGCGCCACGAGCGCCGATGTGGCGGGAGCGGCCATCAATGGCGGCAGCAATGTGGGCATCCTGCTCGGCTCCGCCGTCGGGGGACAACTGCTCACGTCCTGCGGATTCAATGTGCTTGTGCCAGCAGCCGTATGCATCACGCTTACAGGCGTTGTGCTGGCCATGTGCAGTCCGGCCGCATTTCCAAGGACGCTCCACAAGGAAGACACTGCGCATTCAGGCTGAATATCTCGTCGTGAAAATGACCCGCTATTTCTTGTCTTCCAGCCCGGCCGGAGCAAGGTTGGCAAGTCCACGATCCACCCAGGACGTCGGATGGTTGGCAATTTCGCTCCGATCCTTGCGCATCATGGTGGCCCGCACGAGTGAGCCACCCAAATAACGCAAGGGCTCAGGCGGAAACCGTCGGGCATGACGATTCACGAGACCGTTCTCTGTCCATCGCTCACGCCGTCCAAGCGCAAGTCCGGCCAGAATACGTCCACCAATCCGACTGGGGCTGACGCCATTTCCACTCCAGCCAATGCCGTAAATTATATGCGGCGCATCCGGTATCGTGCCCAGCAACGGCAGGCTGTCATAGGTGCGATTGATCGGACCGGACCTCGTTCTGGCCAACGGCACATCCGCCAGCATGGGATAGACCCTGCGGAAATCCGCCGTCGCCTCCCGAATACCGACAGGATCATGGAACACAGCTTCAGACGGCTCTCCCGTGTAATAAAGCCGACCTCCGCCTTTTCCGAAGATGATGCGTCCGTCTCGCGTCGTGCGGTAATACGTGACGGTCGCCTGTGAATCCGTGATGCTTTCCCCACCGGTCCAGCCAATGTCCGCGAGACGATCAGGAATGGGCGGTGTCGCCACAATCGCACTGCCAACGCAGACAAATTCACGCCGTAACTCCGGCACGCTGGCGGCCCATGCGTTAGTGGCAATCACCACACGATCAGCCGTGACGCTGCCGCGCTTTGTCCTGAGCACCGCCGGACGGGTTCGCTCCAGCGCCATGACCCGGGTGTGCTCATAAATCTCCACACCAAGCTTTTTAGCGATCCGAGCGAGGGCCACGCCCAGACGCTCCGGATGGACAGTTCCGTTGATCGTCTCGCACACCCCTGCGATGTGAGAGGAGGAGCCGGTACGCTTGGCCAGTTCTTCGCGGGTAACAGCGCGAAAAATATTGCCTCGCCCAAGCCTTTCGGCCGCTTCCACCACAGGCAGCCAGCTTCCGACATGCGCTGGAGCCGTGGCGGTCCAGAGCCACCCGGCACGGCGATATTCAGCATCGCCCCATGCGCGGCGAGATAGTCGCCCAGTTCACCCGCTGCCCGCGTCGTCTCATCGGCAAGCCAGACGGCATCGTCCGTGCCACAGACCCGCATGAGACTGGCGATCTTGGGCCACCATGACATCACGAAGCCACCGTTAAGGCCCGATGCCCCGCCCCCACATTCCTCGGCTTCGAGCAGCGTCACCTGTCGTGCCGGTTCGAGCGTTTTCAGGGCAATGGCTGTCCAGAGCCCGACAAATCCACCTCCGATGATGGCGATATCCGTCGAAACATCATGATCGAGAGAACCGAACTGCGGCCGTTCGCCGTTAATATCGGTGAGCCATTGTGAACGGTCAGACATGCACTACGGTCCTCGGCAAGCAGCATGGCTCCACCAAGGCTACGGACCGCACTCTCCAGATCGATAATAAGTTTTCCTTATAGACATGTGCATCGGCATCTGACGTTCATCCGCCGGAATGTTTTCCTGTCGGCTGCACTCTGGCCGCAAAAATACGGCCCTGCCGGTAAAACACCCAGACACGATGCGTCGCAAACCAGTCCGATCCCAAAAGCATATCCACGGGTTCAGCGATGGGTGCCACGGTCAGAACGGGATTGGTCTCGGTCTCACCGCCAATGGCCAGCGTATGGAAGCGATGCCAGCGATAGACGGATTCGCGCCCGTCCACACCGGTCGATGTGCCCCCCGGGTCCGTGGCAAGGTCCGATTCCGTCACACCTATCGCCTCGGCCGCCCGACGCGAGACGATGCGCGAGCGTGCCCCACTATCCAGCAACGCCACAAGCTCATGACCGTCCAGTTGTACATGAAGCAGGATACGATGCGCCTGCATTTCGCCACGTATTTCCTGCCAGCGCAGTCCTTTGACGGTCGGCGGCGCCAGATCGCAGGCGGCGCTTTCACGCGCCGAGGACATCCAGAAACCCAGCCGCCCATCTGGGGCATCGAACTCCAGGACGTCCTGCCCCACAACATCTCCCCCCAGCAGCCCCTCAATGGGCGGGTGAATGTTCGGGCGGCTGGGCAAAATGCCCAAAGGCATGGACAGCGGGCCGAAACTCAGATCGCCCAGACGAAGCTGGGGGACGATCACATTGGGCACGATTCCGCCCGATCCCCCGGTGCCGCTGACATGCGTCTGAGCACCGGGATCGGCGGACAGTTCCAGAAACCGCGCAAACCACGGCGACAGGAGACTCCCTTGCGAGCCTGTGTCCACAATGAAGCTGGCCGTGTGTCCATGAATGGTGCCGGGAGTGGACAGGAATCCCATATCGTCCCGCAGAGGCACGTCCGCGAGACGGGTCATGGCGCAGGACGGACGGGGCGCTGCCTGCGCGACGGATGCCCCCAGCAGGACAGTGACACACACCGCGCCCAGTTTTGCCATAGAGAAAAAGGCGTGGCTGCGCCTGTCCCCTTTTTTAGCCAAGGTCACGGGCAAACCGATCCGTGGCCGCAATGAGAGCGGAGAGAATGCCCGGCTCCGACATGGCGTGTCCGGCATCGTCGATCAGCCGAAACTCGGCCTCCGGCCATGCCCGGTGCAGATCCCATGCCGTGCGAACAGGCGTGGCGATGTCGTAGCGTCCCTGCACGATGAATGCCGGAATATGACGAATACGGTCCACGTCGCGAATGAGCTGACCTTCCGCCAGCCAGCCGCCATGCACGAAATAGTGGTTTTCGATGCGCGAAAACGCCAGCGCGTAGGTCGGATCTTCATGCTGCTTCACCATTCCCGGCGAAGGAAGCAGCGTAAGTGTGGACCCTTCCCACACGGACCACGCAATGGCCGCGCGCTCCCGCTCCGCCGCATCGTCGCCTGTCAGGCGACGGTTATAGGCCGCCATGAGATCACCGCGCTCGGCCTCCGGAATGGGGGCAAGAAATGCCTCCCACTTGTCGGGAAACAGCCACGCTCCACCGCCCTGATAGTACCACAGCAGTTCCTCGCGTCTCAGCGTGAAAATGCCGCGCAGGACCAGTCCCGCCACCCGCTCGGGATGCGTCTCGGCATAGGCCAGCGCCAACGTGGATCCCCATGAGCCGCCGAACACCACCCATCGGTCCACACCCACCATTTCACGCAATCGTTCGATGTCGGCCACGAGATGCCATGTCGTGTTGTTCTCAAGCGAAGCGTGGGGCAGCGAGCGCCCACAGCCGCGCTGATCGAACAGCAGGATGTCATAGCGCGCCGGATCGAACATGCGGCGCTGCATGGGCGAGCAGCCGCCTCCCGGTCCTCCGTGCAGGAACACCACAGGCAGGCCGCCGGGCGTACCGCATCGCTCCCAATAGACAAGATGTCCATCGCCCGTGTCGAGATGACCATGGGCATAGGGTTCGATGGGCGGATAGAGCATGTGGGCTGTCTCGGTCATGACTTGTCTCCTGCTCCCTTTGTGGCCCGAGGATGCGCCTTTTGCCAGACGTCCAGAAGCCGCGCCTCGTCCGCCAGCGTATAACGCTGGGTCGTGGAGAGGCTGGCATGGCCCAGAAGTTCCTGAATGACCCGCAGATCCGCGCCACCTTCCATCATGTGGGTCGCGAAGGAATGACGCAGGGCATGCGGCGTCGCATGATCCGGCAATCCCTCCCCCTTGCGCCATGTCCGCATGGCACGTTGGGCAACGGCGGCGTTCAGCCGCCCGCCCCGGACCCCCACGAAAAGCGGTTCATCTTTTGCCGGTGATGGGTGCAAGCCCCGCCAGCGCCGCAGCGCTTCTTCCACCCGCGGCACAAGAGGGGCCAGACGCTCCTTGCCGCCTTTGCCGCGAATACGCAGCGCGCCACTCCCCAGCGCGATGTCCAGATCGCCCACATCGAGCGAAAGCGCCTCGGAAATACGCAGGCCACACCCATACAGGAGAAGAAACAATGCCCGGTCACGTTCCTGCGCCATGGCGTCGCTCTCATGGGCGGCGACCTCCTCTCCCACCTCCATTGCGGCTTCCACTGGCAGCGGACGGGGCAGCGGGCGTTTGGTGCGGGGCGTGGTCAGCAGGCTTGGAGCCGGGTTTTCAACGCCAAGATGACGGGCAAGAAAGCGGTAGAACGAGCGCAATGCCGAGACGCGCCGCGCTCGCGTGCGGGCGGCCTTGTCGCGCGTGGTAGGGCGGCCGCCGATCCGTGGGGCAAGAGCCTCGGTCTGTTCATGTGCCAGCCATGCGCGCAGATCCGCAAGAGCGGTCGTGCGCAATGTGTCGAGGGACGGCTCACCTCCATGATGGCGTGTGAGAAAAGCAAGGAAACGCGCCAGATCGCCCCGATAGGCATCGATGGTGTGCAGCGACGCTCCTTTCTCGGCCACCATCCACGCCAGAAACTGACGCAGCGCGTCCTCGGCCGTCACGTCGCGCGTCTCCCCGATGAGGCGAGACAGAACCGGACGATGGGGGTAGAGAGAGCCGTCATGGTGCAGAGCAGCTTACTGGAACCGATCGCCCCGCGAAAGCGCGTCTCCGTGCTGCTGCCTTTGCCGTTTCCTGCCCCGCTCGATTACGCCGTACCAGAAGTTCTGGCCGGGCATCTTTCACCTGGAGACGTGGTGGCCGTGCCGCTGGGAGGACGCCGTGAAACCGGCGTGGTGTGGGAACCCACCCCTCTGCCCGCTGACCTTGCCTTTCCAGTGGCACCGGAAGTGGCGGCATCCCGCCTGCGCCCCATTCGTGAACGGCTGGACCTACCGCCGCTATCACGCGAACTGCGCCGCTTCATCGACTGGGTGGCGGCCTATACACTAGCACCTCCCGGCATGGTTCTGGCCATGTGCCTGCGCTCTCACCTTCGCAGCATACAAGGAAGCGCCCCCACCGCAGGCTGGGTGCGACAGGGCGATCTCCCCGCAGGCCTGCGCCTGACTCCCGCGCGAAAAGCCGTGCTGGAAGCCCTATCCACAGGTGCAGAGCCTCTCACCACGACGGAACTTGCCGAAAAGGCCAATGTCGGCGCGTCCGTGGTGCGCGGACTGGCGGATGCAGGTGTGCTGCGAAGTGTGGTGATACCGCCACCACCGCCTTTTGCTCTGCCCGATCCCCTGCACAGGCTTCCGGTTCTCGAAGGCGCACAGGCGATTGCTGCAAGCGAATTGCGTGGCCGTGTGCAGGAACGCGCCTTTTCCGTGACCTTGCTTGAAGGTGTCACGGGTTCCGGCAAAACCGAGATCTATCTCGAAGCCGTGGCGGAATGTGTACAGATGGGCCGACAGGCGTTGGTCCTGCTTCCCGAAATCTCGTTATCCGCTCAATGGATGGACCGTTTCACACGGCGCTTCGGTGTGCGACCGGCCGTGTGGCATTCCGAGATCGGACAGAAAGCGCGCCGCCTGACATGGGCCGCCTGCGAAGACGGCACGGCGAAGGTCGTGGTTGGTGCAAGATCAGCTCTGTTCCTGCCTTTTTCCGATCTGGGCCTCGTGATTGTGGACGAAGAGCACGAAGGCACATTCAAGCAGGAAGACGGCGTCACTTACAACGCCCGCGACATGGCCATCGTACGGGCGCGTCTTGCGGGCAGTCCCGTCATTCTGGCCTCTGCCACGCCCAGTCTGGAAACACTCAACAACGTGGAAACCGGGCGTTATCGCCATCTGGTACTCGCGGCACGGCACGGGGGCGCCTCCATGCCGGACACGCGCGTGATCGACATGCGCGAAACACCACCGCCCCGTGGGCTGTTTCTCTCTCCCGTTCTCGTGGACGGCATCAAGGCGCGGCTGGAACGTGGCGAACAGGCCATGCTGTTTCTCAACCGCCGTGGTTACGCGCCCCTGACCCTGTGCCGCACATGCGGACACCGAATGGAATGCCCGCACTGCACGTCATGGCTGGTGGAGCATCGCCGCAAGCATGTGCTGGCCTGTCATTACTGCGAACATGTGGAACCCGTTCCGCAGGCTTGCCCGAGTTGCGGTGAAACCGATAGCCTCACCGCCATCGGTCCCGGCATCGAACGGATCACCGAAGAAGCTCGCAGCGAATTTCCCAACGCCCGCATCCTCGTCATGGCCAGTGACACAATCAGTGGTCCGAGCGCCACGGCCGAAGCCGTGGAGAAAATCAGTCGTCGCGAGGTGGATCTCATTATCGGCACGCAGATTGTCGCCAAAGGCTGGCACTTTCCCCATCTCACGCTGGTGGGTGTGGTCGATGCGGATCTTGGTCTTGGGGGTGCCGATCTGCGAGCGGGCGAACGGACGATGCAACTCCTGCATCAGGTGGCCGGACGCGCGGGACGCGCCGAAGCGCCGGGCGAAGTTCTATTGCAAAGTTTCTCGCCACTGCATCCGGTCATGCAGGCGCTGGTGTCAGGCGATTTCGCCGCGTTCATGACAGAGGAAGCCGAGCAGCGACGGCCCGGATTCTGGCCGCCTTTTGGCCGACTGGCCGCATTGATCGTCAGTTCGGAGCACGCAGACGCCGCCGATCGCGCTGCCCGTGATCTTGGGGCCGCCGCGCCTCATGGAGAGGGCGTTGAAGTGCTTGGCCCCGTTCCCGCGCCGCTGGCCGTTCTACGGGGACGACACCGGCGCAGACTGCTTCTCCGCACGCATCGTAACATTGCCGTGCAACCGATCCTGCGCCGCTGGCTGGCTCAGATGCCCCTGACAAGCAGCGTCCGTGTGGATGTGGATGTGGATCCGGTTTCGTTCATGTGAGGGCGTCAGCGCCCGCAAGAATGAAATGTCCTTTTTCTTCGCCCAACCGCTGCCGCAACCATCGCGCGGCCGGACCATGCGGCCGGGCTTTGCTCCACACAACGGCCAAAGGAGCTTGCCTGGGAGATGGATCGAACAACAATTCCGGCGTGACAATACGGGGTGAAACCGTGGACGACGCCAACACATGGTCACAAACGAAGGCCCATCCCACTCCCGCCCCGACCAGTTCAAGAATGACCCAATTGCTCTCCACCCACCAGACATCGGACGCCACGCGCAACTGCTTGCGTTCGCGCGTTCGGTCCCGGGTAGCCACGAGAATCTGACGGTATCGCTTGAGGTCTTCCCACGCCACCGGCTTATCGGCGAGTGGATGGTCACGACCGCAGACCAGACGCAACAGCACATGCCCGATGCTGTGAAACGCAAGGGAGGTCGGCGGCACATCCTGCTGATACATCACCCCGATATCGGCAGCGCCGCTCTGCACCAGCGCCCCCACATCTTCCATCAGCGGCAGCAGGATCTCCAGTTCCACATGCGGGAACCGCGCAGCGAATTCCGCGAAGACACGCGCCATCGCGCGCTCTGGATAAAGCTCGTCAATCGCCACGACGAGGCGGTTTTCCACCCCTTCCTCCAGAGAGCGCGCGACGCCGATCATATGATCACGGCGCTCAAGCACCACGCGCGCTTCTTCCAGCAGGCGCTGTCCCTCCGCCGTCAGGACCGCTTCGCGTCCATCGCGTGAAAACAGTGTCAGCCCCAGATCGGCTTCAAGATTGCCGATCTGCGTGCTGATTGCTGATTGAGCGCGACCGAGCTGCCGCCCGGCAGCCGAAAACGATCCCGCCTCCACGGCGGCCACAAAGGCCTGAAGCTGATCGAAAGACACCTCCACAGACCCATCTCCTTTTTAGATGGATGCCAACTTTATATTCGACAAAAGGGAGATAGGTTGCCGCGCATGTCAACCGAAACCCAATCCTCCCCCGCCATGCGGAGCGGCCTCGACCGGCTGCGTCAGGCCCTTCTTTTCGAGTGCCTCGCGCTGGCTCTCGTCATTCCTTCCGGCAGCGTGCTGTTTGGCGTGCCGACCTCCCACATGGGAGCGATTGGCGTCGGAAGCGCCATCACCGCGACCATCTGGAATTATGTCTACAACGTGCTGTTCGATCGGTTCATGGGACGCCTGACCGGCTCCACCCACAAGACCATCGCCGTGCGTGTGCTTCACACAGTGCTGTTCGAGGCCGGACTTCAGGTCGTGCTTCTGCCCGCCATTGCGCTGTATCTCGGTGTCTCGCTCATACAGGCTTTTTCCATGAGCATGAGCATCGCGCTGTTTTATCTGGTGTATGCGTTTTTCTTCAACATGGCTTACGATGCGCTGTTTCCGGTCGGGGCAAACACGCCAAAGCGTGCCCTCAAAACAGCCTCTCATCAGGAAGCCTGAATCACCTGCGGCTTTTACTGTTTTTCCCGATGTGCGATGTGTGGAACCGAAACATTGTCCGACCACCCCGATCGGGCGCAATTGCAGTGAGCCCCACCCGATGAACACGCGCCTTCCGGCTCTTCTTGTCCTCCTTGCCGCCACCGGTTGTTCCTACACGATCGATCCGCTCAAGAACTATTGTGCGGAGCCGGACATCGCTGCCGCCATCGTGAAGACGGCCAATGCGCCCTCACCGCTGCCAGACGTCACCAATCCGCCCGCCTCAAGCGCTGCCACGACATTCACGAACGGCACCATACGGGACTCGCTGTTCGGCTCGCATTATCAGGTTCTCGCCTGTCAGGGCACACTGACCCGTGCCGATGGCACGCAGGAAAAAGGCATCGCCGTTGCCAGCCGCAAGGATGGCAATACGGGCTGGCGCGATCTGTGGCTTGACCCTGCCTCGCCCGACTACATGCGCGCATGGCTGTCGGATGAACGCATGAGCGCCTTCAAAGAGCGACAGATCAACGAAAAGATTGCCCGCACACCGACGCAGTGCAAACCCTACGCCGAAGACCTCTTTCACCAGACGCACACCACAGGACTGGAAGACGGCGCGCTGCGTTCCACCCTCTATAGCTGTCTCTCGGCACATCACTTCAAGCCCATGCTCGCCCCGTCAGGTGTGGCGCGCGGCCAAGGTGCCCAGCCGCTTCCCACTTTCTACATTCCTTATTACCTCAATCCCGAGATCGAACTGAGCGGCCTGCAATATTACTGATCGCTCTCATCTGAACTTCATGAGAGCACGACGGCAAGCATCCGTCTGACATGAACGACGGATGCTTGCATCCCGTCACCGTTCGGTCTCTGCTGCGGACCTTCTCCTTCGTCCCTCCTTGCAGAAACGGAGACAGGCTATGCGCGCCGTTGGCTATCAGAAGTCGCTTCCCATCACGGACGAGAATGCGCTCGTCGATATCGACCTTCCCACACCTCAGGCTACGGGACGCGACCTGCTGGTCGAAATCAAGGCCGTCTCGGTCAATCCGATTGACACCAAGGTCCGCAAGCGAGCCGAACCTCCTCCGGGTGAATGGAAAATACTCGGTTGGGACGCTGCGGGCATCGTGCGACAGACCGGTCCCGGCGTGACACGGTTTCGCCCCGGTGACGAGGTCTGGTATTCCGGGGCCGTAACCCGCCCCGGCACCAACAGCCAGTTTCATCTGGTCGATGAACGCATCGTCGGCCACAAGCCGAAATCGCTGAACTGGGCACAAGCCGCCGCCATGCCGCTGACAACCATCACCGCATGGGAGATGTTGTTCGACCGGCTCGACATCAGCCGCCCTATTCCGGGCGTAGCCTCTGCCCTGCTCATCATCGGAGCGGGCGGAGGTGTCGGCTCGATGGCGGTCCAGCTTGCCAAACGGCCCGGGAACGTCCTCGTCATCGGCACGGCATCACGTCCCGAAACGACGGAGTGGGCACGCGCTCTTGGCGCGGATCATGTCATCGATCATGCAAACCCGCTCGCCCCTCAGATTGACGCGCTGGGACTTGGCGCTCCGGGCTTCGTATTTTCCACCACACGCACCGACCAGCATTTCCCCGATGTCGTGAAGCTGATCGCACCGCAAGGTCGTTTCGGGCTTATCGACGATCCGCCGTCGCTCGATGTCATGCCTTTCAAGGCCAAGAGCGTGTCCACCCATTGGGAGTTGATGTTCACGCGCACCACCTTCGGGACGAGCGACATGATCCGTCAGGCGGAGATATTGGAAGAGGCGTCAAATCTCGTGGACGCGGGCGTGCTGCGCACCACCCTGACGGAGGTGTTCGGTCCGATCAACGCTACCAACCTGCGGCGTGCCCATGCCCTGCTGGAAAGCGGCACGGTCAAGGGCAAAATCGCTCTTGAAGGCTTCGGAATCTGAAACAGTAGGCCGGGATTGAAGCCCGGCCTTCAGGATTTAAGGCGTGGAAGACGACGGCTCAGGCGGCAAAGAACGCAACGCCGCAGCAATCTGATCGGAGGCCTGCCCGAGCAATGTGCTCAGCGCCCCCACCAGCGCTTCCGTCCCCGCCGCCGCTGGAGCCGTCAGATGCAGCGACTGCGCGATCCGCGCCGTATCGCTGTCGGCGCGATGCACCACCACCTGCATATCCAGCACGGCTGGGCCACCAGCACCCTCTCGCGAGAAACGGGTCACGACCAGTTCGACAAAAGCCTGCGGATCGCTGGCCGTCGCATCGTCTTGCACAAAGAACGTCGTGCCCGGCAGGCGCTGGCGCAGATCCGCCACCACTACATGCGGGATCTGGGCGGAAAGCGGCGCGCTCCATGCGTCTGTTGTCGCAACATCGAGCTTGTAACCGCTGTCATCCAGCACGATCCGATCACGATCCAGCGTCTCGGGAATGGTCGGTTTGCGAACTTCCACCAAGGTTGGAACGGTCGTCGAGGTGAGACCATATCCCGTTGCACCGCCTGCACGCGCAGCCGATGGCTGCAACGAATACAGGCTGGGCGTTGAAGAACTGCACGCCACCAGTGTCACACCTGTCACGCTCAGCAGGAGGGTTCCGAGAACGGTACGGCGCACGCGAACGGCAGAGGAAGTCGGAAGAAAGTGAGCCATGGCTTAGCGTCCCGTAACGATCGACGAGGGATGATTGGTCAGGAAATCGGTCATGAAACGCAGCGAACGCGCTGTCTCTCCCAGTTGCACGACCATGGCTTGCAGGCTTCTGTGGAAGTCCGTGTCGCCGCCATAGCTTCCCAGCAGTTTGTTGGCATTCTTCAGCGTCCGGTCGAGTTGATCGCTCATTTCCGGCAGACGCTTCATGAGTGGCTGCATGCCCTTGTCAGCGTTGTCGGCCAAACGATGCAGACTGCGCAGCGAATCACGCAACTGGACAAGAGCCTCTTTCACCTCCGGACTGTTCACGCGCTGATCTGCGTGAGCGAGCAGATTGTTGGCGTTGTCGCCAATCTGCTCGAACGGCATGGCCGCCAGCTTGTCGGACACGGTGGAGAGCGACTGCATGATGCCGCTCATGCCACCCGCCTGACTCGGGATAACCAGCGCATCCCCTTCCATCCATGTCTTGGCTGGGGTCGCTTTCTTCACGAAGTCGAAGGAAATATTGGTTTCGCCCGTCAGCATGCTCAGGCTGCTGGCGGAAGCGCGCATTCCGTTGTCCACAAGCGCCTGCATGGTCTGCAACATGCCATCATGACGGATCTGGGAGGGCGGCAGAATACGCTCGGGCTGCACATCCATGGCAACGCGAACCCGTGCATGACCGGTCTTCTGGTCAAGCTGCAATTTCACATCCGTCACCGAACCGATCTGGATGCCGAACATGGTGACAGAGCTTCCCGAGGTCAGGCCGGCAACAGAAGACGAAAGATAGGTCACGACGGGCAGACGCTCATGATATCCGGCGTCATCCGCCGTATCCTTGTCATCATAGAGCTGGAAAATCGTATTGGCGGGTGCTTCTTCCGCCTCTTCGACAGAATTGGCCGAACGATTGAGGGAGAACGCCACACCACCCGAGAACAGCGCCTGAATGGACTGCATCTGCACCTTCAGGCCGCCCGCTCCGAACCCGACTTTCACACCGGAGACATTCCAGAAGCGCGTGTTGGTGCGCAGATAATGATCATATGGCTCGCGCACAAAGAACTGGATCAGCACGGGCCCCACGCCGCCGGGCGGCAGCGTGTAGCCAAGCACTTCTCCCACATCCACGTCACGGAAGAACACGGGCGCGCCCGGTCCAATGGAACCGATGGCCGGCGCCACGAGGGTATAGGTCCGGCCCGGCTGATCGGACTGGATGCCGGGGGGCGATTCAAGTCCCGTGAACACCGTGGTGCGCTGTCCACCCGGCGGCCCCGGATCGAAGGCGATATACGCGCCTGAGAGCAGCGTCTCCAACCCCGTCACGCTCGCGCCGTTGATGCGCGGACGCACCACCCAGAAGCGTGACTTGTCCGTCAGCAATCCGGAAGCGCTGGCGGTCATCTGCACCCGCACGTCAACATGGTGCTTGTCCTTGGACAGCGTGATGGAGTCGACAGTGCCCAGCGTCACGGCCTTGTTCTTCACCTGTGTCTGACCGCTGGTCAGGCCATCGGCGGTGTCGAAACTGATGAGAATCTCGGGACCACGATCATACAGGCTTCGCCATAACAAAAAGACGGCAATCAGCACCGAGAGGATCGGGATGATCCAGATTATGGAGAAGCGGGTCTTGTTGACAGTCGCCACCGGCAGCGCGTCGTCATCGTCGTCCTGACCACGCGGGGGAGAAGAATTCTGATCCGAAGTCACGCTTGCACCGGCTCCATGTCGCCCCGTTCGAGGGCCTCGTCCTCGTGCGCAAGGCACGACTGACCCGTTGTATTGTCACTGCGCGGAGGGGCATCCGCCCGCAGTTTCCCATTACGCCCCGCCGCATCCCACATCAGACGGGGATCGAAGCAATGGGCAGCGAAAATGGTCAGCACCACGACCGCAGCAAACGACACCACGCCCGCATTGGCACGAATATTGGCAAGGGAACTGAACCGCACGACGGCCACGAGAATGGAAATCATGAACACGTCGATCATGGACCAGCGACCGATAATGTCGATCATCCGGAAAAGCTTGGAACGAAAGAGCAGTTTCTTTGCGGAGCGGCGCTTCGTCGTCCAGATCATGTAAGTCAGCCCCACGATCTTGGCGACCGGCACCGTCACACTTGCGAACAGAACCAGCAGGGACAGCGGGATCATCCCATCTTCCCACAACTCAATCGCGCCTTCGATAATGGTGTGGCCCGTTCCGTTTCCCACCTTGATGACGGTCATGACCGGAAAGAGATTAGCGGGAAAATAGAAAATAAAGGCTGAAAGAAGAAGGGCGACGGTCCGTGAGATACTGTTTACCTTGCGACGTCGCAGATCGTGGCCGCAACGTGGACACACCCCGACCGAATCCGTCTGGGGAACCGGCTGCGGGAAAACGCCGACAAGACCGCAGGAATGACACGACAGCATGTGCTCATGGGGCGGCAGACCGTCGAGATCATGCACGGAAACCCGATCGACCTTCATCCGCCGTCCATCGGGAAGCTGCAATGTCCCCTCAACCCGGCGTCGCTGCCAGATCCACTCCTGATCCAATGTCTGGTCGGTTGCCGCCATGCTGATCATCAGCGCCGCGATGAGATAGCACGCCGTCCCAACCTCCACATGCGCCAGATCCACGAGCTTCGTGTAAGCCACGAAAATCCCGAGGATGTACACCTCCATCATCGACCATGGACGCAGCTTGTCGTACCAAGCCATCAGGTTGGGCGCCCAGTCCGGCAGTTCTTCGAAAAACCCGGCGGTAAGGATCAATCCCATGATGGCGATGACGATGCCGGGTGCGAGAACGGTCACAATGCCCACGAGCATCCCGACCTCTCCCCACCCCTCGTGCAAAAGCTCCATCGGCCCGGTCAGCAGATTGACCGTCCGCTCCCGACCGTAGAGATCAAGCGTCATCAGGGATGAGGCCAGCGTGGCGAGATAGAGAGCGGCGGAGGTGATACAGAACGCAAGCGGCGCGGCCAACGGAGCCGTTTTATTGCGGCGCTCAAGCACTTGCCCGCACCTTACGCAGCGGGCGGCTGTTCCGGGCTGCACCCTGTCAAGTTCTTGAAACTCCCCACAACAGGGACACTCGACCAGACCGTCAACGACCGTCACATGCGATGCCTGACGCCTCGGCCTGCGGGCCAGTTGGATGGCGCCACGATACAGACGCAAAGGAAGAGACGACGGCATGATGTCATCTTACCGCGAAGCTCACATTCCCGAAAGGCGATGGAGATATTTCAGCCATGCCAAAGAGTGACGGCTTGCAGCGACTTTTGGAGGAGACTTAATTTTATTGGAAAACCGCGAGGTTAGTGGTGCCGGTTAGAGGATTCGAACCCCTGGCCCCATCATTACGAAACTCGTGCTCCAAATACACACTGAAACGCACTGAACCGCATACAGTCGCAATATCAAATGGTTACGGTGGACAGTGAATGTGGCGGTTACGAACCCAGCCGCACAGAAACGCCCCGATTGCACTTTCAGATGAGTCCGGATTGAGTCCGGAAAATCCAATGACATGCTCCAAGATAAGCCCGGAGCATGGGAAAATTCAGGGAGTTACACTAATGTAGGTGTAACTGTGTAACTTGTGTAACACACATATATATTATATTGATTTTATTGTGTTTTTTGCCACCCACAGCGTTACACCTTGCATTTTCGAAGGTGTAACAGGTGTAACTACGGCTTGCCGATGAAGCTCACAAAACGGGAAATAGACGGCCTCGCCTGCCCGCCAGGGAAACGGGACGCCATGTTCATGGATGAGGAGCTTCGAGGCTTCGGGATCCGAGTGACCGAGGCGGGAAGCAAGGTGTTCCTGTTCCAATATCGCTTTGCTGGTCGCGTGCGACGGCTGGTTCTGGGGCCTTATGGCGACCTGACACCTGCTCAAGCTCGTAGACTGGCCGAGGAGGCTCGTGGACGAGTGCTGGCTGGCGGTGATCCGCTCGGGGAAAGAAAAGCCCGCGCGCTGGCCGCTCAGGCGGAAATGGTGCGACGTACGGCGGAAGCGGCTGCCGACGCCCTGACACTGGATGTCCTGATCGATCGGTGGCAGATCGGCCCTCTGTCTGATCGAAGCCCCTCCTATCGTAAGGAAGCTCCGGCTCGCCTGCGCTCCGGCCTGTCTGTCCTACTGGATCGTCCAGCCCGCTCCATCTCTACGACCGAGCTACAGGTGCAACTCGATGATCTGGCTTCCCGCCATCCCGTGGCAGCACGACGGCTTCATGCGCTTGGGCGCGCCATGTTCGGCTGGGCTGAAAGAGGTGGACCCGTCCGTTCGGACAGTTTTGCGGGCTTGATAAGCTATGCCCGGTTGTTGTTATGCCGCCCTTCTGACGGCGTTGCTGTTGGCCATCTGGTCCGGGGTTA
>NZ_WOTH01000030.1 GCF_011516945.1 Acetobacter estunensis | reverse complement strand
CGCAAAGGGAATGAACCTCACTTCTTCACATCTTTTTCCGTCTCATGTGAGGAGACCGGCCAAACAGGCGAGTGCGAATCCGATTCCGATGTCCCGGTTCGCGCGAAATTGGGCAAGACAAAGGCGCGGATCGGCGGGATTGATTCGGGAAGCTTGGTACAACAGCAGTCCCACGCAGATCAGCGCGCCAAGAAAGAAGCCGAAACCCGTATGGGCCAGTACGCCCGCTGTGATGAAAGCTGCGGCCGCAAGAGCGTAGCAGGCGCCGACGAAGCCGCGTGGTCGGTGCACCCACAGACGGGAGGTGGATTTCACGCCGATACGGGCGTCATCCTCCATATCCTGAAAGCCGTAGATCGTGTCGAAACCGAGTTGCCAGAAGATCGTGGCGGCATAGAGCGGCATCTGCGTCGCATCGCAGCGGTCCGTTATCGCCGCGTAGCCCATGGGTGCACCGAAGCCGAACGTGAACCCCATGACGAGTTGCGGCCACCATGTGAAACGCTTGGCGAGGGGATAGAGCGCCACAAGCAGAAGCGAGGAGGCGCCGAGGATCTGCGTCAGACCGTTGAGCTGGAGCAGGATGACGAAACCGATAAGTAGGAGCAGCAGCAGGAAAAGAGCCGCGTGCCGCATCCGCAATGCGCCGGAGGCCAGCGGTCGCCCGGCTGTGCGCGCCACCTGACGGTCGATGTCGCGATCCCACATGTCGTTCACGACGCAGCCGGCCGAACGCATCACCACGCTGCCAATGCCAAACAACACGAGAAGCCGCAGCCGCTCCATGGGGGCAATGGCCGTGTGAGCACCGGGAAGAAGGATGCCCCATGCGCCGGGCAGAAAGAGCAGCCATGCCCCGATGGGCCGGTCCAGTCGGGCCAGCAGGGCATACGGGCGCAGCTTGGCGGGAAGATGCGCGATCCAGCCGGAGGTGCGGATGTCGGTGTGCGGAGTGGTCGTGTTCGGCACCGGGCTCTTCCCTGACAGACTTGACCGGCAGGCCGATCCCGCCGAAACCGCGCCGATTGATGCGGGGATGGCTCTTCCGGGTCAATGGTCCCCACGTTCGGTCAACCGATCCTTGCGGAGTTTCTGGCATGTCGGCGCTTCACACCCTGCCTCGGTTGCATGTGTCTGTCGGGGAGACACTCGTGGCACATGCGGACCTGCCGATGACGCCCGAGCAGGCGCGTTATCTCGGTACGGTTTTGCGTCGTGCCGAGGGAGACGAGGTGCGTCTGTTCAACGAACGCGACGGGGAGTGGCTGGCGCGGATCGCGGGCGTGCGCAAGGACAAGGGGTGTTTCACGGTTGTGGAACAGCTGCGCGCACCCGCGCCCGAGCCGGGCTGTGTGCTGGTCTTCGCGCTGCTCAAGCGCGACTCCACAGATCTCGTGATCCGCATGGGAACGGAATTGGGCGTGTCGCGCTTCGTTCCGGTCATAACCGAGCGCACGGTGAGTGGCCGCGTAAAGAGTGAGCGGCTCGAATCGATTGCCACCGAAGCGGCGGAGCAGTGTGAGCGGTTGAGTGTGCCAGTGGTGGAGGCCCCGGTCCGCCTGACCGATTTTCTCGGAGCATGGCCTGCTGATTTCCGTCTTTTTGTTGCGGTGGAACGACAGATTGCCCAAGGAGAAGGTCCTGTCGCCTTTGCCGGAGCGCGAGTGGGCGATGGCGTTCTCATCGGTCCGGAGGGGGGATTCAGCGCCGGGGAACTTGACGTTCTGCGTGCCCGCCCCTTTGTTACACCTGTCACACTGGGGAACAGGGTGCTGCGGGCAGAGACAGCCGTCACGGCAGCGCTCGCCCTGTTCGATTCCCAGCTCCGAAACGCTTGAGGCGGCGGGAGCGTTCGGTTCGGGGCTGTCCCGTGCCGTCCGCGGTTTCGCTGTCCCGACTGGAACCCGCAGCCGATGTCCAATCCCGCCGAGCAGGACGCACGTCCCATTACTTCCCTACAGGATCTCGTGGATGTGCTGGCCTCGGGCTGTAAACCACGTGAAGACTGGCGGATCGGTACGGAGCACGAAAAATTCGGCTTCGTACGGCCTGAGGCGGCGACGGCAGAGCGTCCGGCTTTTTCCTCACCGGCCTACGCCCCTGAGGGCATCGGCGCGTTGTTGGAAGGCGTGCGGGCCGAGGGCGGCTGGCAGCCGATCATGGATGGCCCGGCGCTCATTGGGCTGAAGGGGCAGGGAGAGAACGCGGGCGGGGCGATCTCGCTGGAACCGGCAGGGCAGTTCGAACTCTCCGGCGCACCTTTGGCGAGTCTCCATGACACGCGCGCGGAACTGGAGCGTCACTTCGCCAATATCCGCAGTCCGGCCCGCAAGCTGGGCCTGGGATTCGCGCCGCTGGGCTTCCATCCCTTCGCCACACGGGCGTCTCAGCCATGGATGCCCAAGAGCCGCTACGCGATCATGCGGGCCTATATGCCCAAGGTCGGCTCCATGGGACTGGACATGATGCAGCGGACCTGCACCGTTCAGGTCAATCTGGATTTTGCCTCGGAAGAGGATATGCGGCGCAAGATGTGTGTCTCGCTCACTCTCCAACCAGTGGCCACCGCCCTGTTCGCCAATTCGCCGTTTTATGAAGGCAAGGTCAATGGCTGGCTGTCCAATCGGGCAAATGTGTGGACCGATACGGACAACAATCGTTCGGGGATGCCCGATGCCTGCTTTGCGAAAGATTTCGGCTTTGCGAAGTATGTCGAGTGGGCGCTGGATGTGCCGATGTATTTCATCGTGCGCGATGGCAAGCTGATCGACGTGGCCGGGCGGTCGTTTCGCGCATGGCTTGCCGGAGACCGGCAGGACGGCCTTGATGGTCTCACACCCACTATCGGTGATTTCGAAGATCATCTGACGACGCTCTTTCCAGATGTGAGGCTCAAGCGTTTTCTGGAAATGCGGGGCGCGGATGCCGGGTCACCGGAGATGATGATCGCTCAGTCCGCTCTGTGGGTGGGGCTGCTGTACGACGATGCCGCCTTGAGTGCCGCAGAAAGCCTTGTGCGCGAGTACGACGAAGCGACGTATCGCACGCTGCGGGCCGATGTGCCGGCGCGTGCGCTGAACACTCCGCTGGGCACAGGCACCGTGCGCGATCTGGCGGCCCGGATGGTGGCAATTGCCACAGACGGTCTTCGGGCGCGCGGGCTGCGTAATACGGCCGGACAGGATGAAACCGTGTTGCTCGCGCCCCTTCAGGCGCTCGTGGCAGGTGCGCCGACACAGGCGGAGCGTTGGCTGGAACGGTATAACGGACCTTGGGGCGGTGATGTGCGCCGTATTCTGTCCGAAGCGGAAATATGAGGGGTAACTGCCGGTTTTTTATGCAGGCAGCCGAGGCGTGCCGACATGGGTGAGGCAGACCGTGGGGCCAGCATGCTCCGGGTAAGGCTTCTCGAGACCTCCGACCTTCACGCCTGTCTGCATCCCTACGATTATTACCGGGCCCATGAAAATCATGGCGTCGGGCTGTTGCGGGTTGCCGAACTGATCCGGGCTGCCCGCGATGAGGTGCCCAATACGCTTCTGTTCGACAATGGAGATACGCTTCAGGGCACGCCTCTGGGCGATTACATGGCGCAGGATGGGCATCTGGCCGCAGTGGATGTCCATCCCATGATCCGGTTGATGAACCGGTTGGGTTACGATGCGGCGACGTTGGGGAATCACGAATTCAATTTCGGTCTGTCCTTTTTACAGCAGGTTCTTGCACAGACCGCGTTTCCGGTCGTCTGCGCCAATGTGGCTCGCGTGGACGGAGGAGCGTTTGTGCCACCCTTCGTCGTGCTGGAGCGCGACATGGTGGACGATGAGGGCACGTGCCATCGTTTGAAGATCGGTGTGGTGGGATTTGTGCCACCCCAGATCATGACATGGGACGCCACGCATCTGCAGGACCGGGTGCAGGCCTGTGACATGGTGGAGGCAGCCCGGAGAGTGCTTCCGGTTCTGAGGGCGCAGAGCGATGTGATCGTGGCGCTGTGTCACTGTGGCATTGCCGATGGACCGCAGGAGAGCGGGGCGGAAAACATGGCTCTGTCGTTGGCGGCTCTTCCCGGCATCGACGCCCTCCTGCTCGGACATACCCATCACGTCTTTCCCGGTCCCGCGCATGATGGGTTGGCCGATGTGGACAACGAAACAGGCACGCTGCACGGCAAGCCCGCGGTGATGCCGGGTTTCTGGGGCAGTCACCTCGGTCTGATCGATCTAACACTGACCCGTGGCGTCGGCGGAGAGTGGAGATGCCAATCGTTTCGTGTGGAGACACGTCCGATCTGCGCGCAGTCAGCGAACGCCACCGTGTCGCCTGTCGTGACGCAGGATCCTGTCCTGACGAAGCTGGTGCAGGATGAGCATGAAGCGACGAAGGTGTGGATGGCGCAGCCCGTAGCTCACACGACTGGCGCGCTGACGACATTTTTTACGTTTACCGGCTCCGATCCGACGCTTGCCCTTATCAATGAAGCGCAACTGGCATGGGCACGGTCTTTTCTGGCGAAGACAGAAGCGGAAGCCCTGCCGCTTCTCTCGGCCGCATCTCCTTTCCATGCGGGGGGAGCAGGCGCCGCGTCCTTTGTGGATATTCCCACAGGCCCGCTGGCCCTGCGCGATCTGGCGAGTATTTATCCCTATCCCAACACACTGGCGCTCGTGCGTTGCACGGGTGCGGAGATACAGGAGTGGCTTGAGCGCGCGGCGGCAGTTTTTAACCGGATCGATCCGACTGAGGCGCATCCTCAACCGCTGCTCGATGCCTCTATCCCGTCCTATACATTCGATGTGCTGGCTTCTGAGGCGGTAAATGGTGGGCTGACATGGGAGATCGATCTGACGGCGCCAACTCGTTATGACGCAGAGGGGCGGTTGGTCGATCCTTCTGCGCGACGCATCCATAGTTTGAAGCTGGGATCGCAGCCTATCGAGCGCGAGCAGCCAGTCTTCGTTGTGACCAACAGCTACCGTGCGTCAGGCGGCGGCCATTTTCCCGGTACGGGTTGCGAGCACATCGTGGAGGTTTCCACGGCACGCAGCCGCGACGTTCTGGCAAAATATGTGGAAACGCGACAGACCATCGTGCCTTCAGAGATTCAGCCATGGCATTTTCGTCCACTTGGAGCGGAGGTCACGGTGTGGGTGGATCTGCCTTTCGCCGCCGCATCGCTGGCGAAGCAATGCGGCAATCTTGTGCGATTGGGGGAAGGTGCTGTCGGCTGTGACCGGTACGCAGTTCTCACGGGGCGCGATGTGTCGGGCGGAGCGAGATAGGACGCATTGCGCCGGGAGTGTCAGAACAGGCCGGAGCTGGTTTTGATGGGTGACGTGTTCATGGCGTGATGCCAGACGACATTGCCGTCGAAGATGACGGTCAGGTTCTTCTGGTGGCCATGCCAACTCTGGTGAAGATCGCCGTAAATGGGAATGAAGTTCTCGCCGTCCGTCACCTGCTTGGTGAAGGAATATTCCCACTCCTCATGTCCGCTATCGGTGAAGGTGGTTCGTAGCGGAGGTCCGAACAGGGCGCGAACCTGATCGCGGGTGGTGACGCCGTCGTGAATTTTCTGATCGATCGTGGCGTCGGTTTCGTTTTTCAGTGTGGTGTTGCCACTGGTGGCACAGGCAGCCAGCGTCAGCGCGCAGGAAAGGATCACAACGCCAGCGACCGGGCGGAAACGTGAAATCATCGGATAGGATCGTCCTTCTTGCTTCCTTGCCGAAGAACGCAGCCCATGACTGGCGTAGGCGAGGAATGGTCAGGATGTCTTATCCAACAGAAACGCAAAAAGAAATGTTCGTAGCTGGGGGCTGACGGTATGGCACGAGGAAGGGAAACGGCGGCTTCGCGAGAAGGACAGGCGGAAGAGCCGTTTCCATGCAGCCTCAGTTTTTGTGGAGTTTCTTCTCCCATGCCGCCCGGATTTCTGCGGGTGTCATCGTGCGTTCCTTACTGGAAGCTTTCGTCTGCGCGGCTTTGGTATGGCCATGCTGCACCGAATGCTGCGCTTTCTTTCCTTGTGGAGCGGGCTGTCCCTTCCGGGCACCCGGGGGTACGATGCCGGAGGCAGGATGCGCGTTGATGGCCTGCACGGCAGCTTCACAGCGTGACCCCTTGCCCACGCCAAGCTGAATGGTCGGGAGAAGGGCGAGGGGCGGAAAGACAAAGCCCAACCCGGCTGCGGCCGCTGCACGCCCGATGATTTCGGCTCCCGGCATTACGCTGGGACTTTTGAGGGCTCCGGTGATGTTGAAGGCGCCCGGAAAGGACAGGATCGTCGGGCCTATCGAGCGTGTCGTCAGCGAATAATCGATTGTGTTCTTGCGGAAATCCACGCTGCCGCTTCCCAGTGTGCGGGTTTCCCGTGTTTCCAGAAGCAGGGTTTTCGTGTTCATCACCCCGTTGCGCAGCGGCATATCGGCCAGAAAACAGTCCACGGCCGTATGACCGGGCAGTCCAAGCGCGGAGAGAATGGCATTTCCGAGTTGCAGCCCAAGCGCTTCGGGCAGAAGGGCGGAGATATCGCCTCCTTCGCTGAGCACCAGCGTCAGGCCGCCATTGCCGTTGGCCACCAGTGAGGCAATGGAGTTGCCCGTAGAAGTCAGCGTGAAGTTGCCGCCGATGATGCCGCCCTGCGCCTGCGTCTGGGTGGTGGTGCGCATGATGTGAGCGAGGTCGAGACGCGAGAAATCAAACTTTGCTTTTGTAGCAAAGCCTTTCTGCGCGGGCGTGAGTGTGGCGGCAGCACTGATGCTGCCTTTGCCGACGGCGAAAGTCAGATGTTTGAGGTCGATGGCGCCGTCCTGCACCGCAAACTCGGTGTCGATGTTATCGAGCGGCAGGCGCTTGTTCTCGATGTGATCGCCTTTGTAGGTGACATGCGCATTGATGGCGTTGAGCTTTGGCACGTTGATCGGCGTGTCGGGCAAAACGTTCGGATCTTTTGCCTCGGCCTTTTTTTCGCTTTGCGACTGAGGACCGGGCTTGCTTCCGATGAAGCCGCCGAGATCGGCGATGTCCACGCGGTGCGAATGAAGTGCGGCCTCCAGCGTGGGCGGCTTGTCATGCGGATTGACGCTCAGTGTGCCGTCAAGGTCGCTGGACCCCATCCGGCCACGGAAGTCGGAGAAGCGGATCAGGTTGGCGGTGTAATCGAGATTGCCGGTGATGTCGTAAGGCGGCGTTTGCGGAATGGGGACACCGGTCAGCGGGTAGAGCAGCGACATATCGGGACCGAGAAGGTGCAGCTTGAGCTTGCTGCCCTTGAAGGCCAGCGGGTCGTCCACCGTTCCCTTGAGCGTGACGCGCGTTGCACCGTTGCGGACATCCAGATCGACCGGATAAGGGGTTTTGGCGTCCGTCAGGGACAGCAGCGCACCGCCTATGAAATACCCCTTGATGGGCTGCGCGGCATAGCGACCGGTGGTGTCGGCCACGATGGTCCCGCGATCGGTGTCGCTTTTGGGCGGCGTGGTGTGCAGGGCGGTGTCCATGTCGGCGCGCAGGACGTCGTCATGCAGGTGCACATGGCCGTCATTAATTTCCAGACCGCCGATGGATGAGGGAGAGAAACTCGACGAACTCTTACTCTCATCTTTCTTCGTCGATCCGAACGTATAGTTGTTGGTGCCGTCCTTGCGGCGCTCCACGTCGGCTTGCGGGGTCTCCAGCCGGATGAGTGGCAGAAAAAGGTCGCGGTGCCAGAGCAATTTCCACATGTCGATCTCGGCTGTGGCGTGCTCGGCGGCAAAGAAAGGTGCTTTGACGTTCGCGAAGGGTGCGGGCTGCTCACTCCGCAGCTTGTCCACGGTTACGCGCGTGACGCGACCCAGCCGGACATGCAGATGCTCAATGGTGGTGGGACGGCCCAGCGCAGCTGTCGCCTGACGGTTCACCAGGGGCACGAACCAGTCCCATGACCAGAAGATGATCAGCAGCACGAGAAGAAGGACGAACAGGCCAAAACCCGAGAGCGAATATCTGTGGCGCTGGTAAAACGATGTGTCGCTCATCTGTCCCCGTCCGCTGGCCGAAGGCAGTCCCGCGACCATTGCTTTCATGTTCCTTTTCGCCCCATGCGGCCGCGCCGGTTCGGGCAAGTCCCGTTTTCATGCGTCCCAATCCCTTGAGAAGCAAGGACATCTCAGGGCGCAACGCGGTACGTCGGGCCGAAGTTCCGGAAAACGAAACAGCTTGGGGCCAGTCAGGAAAGGCTATGGATACGTTGCGCTGTCTTGACGGGAGCCGCCCTACCGCCCATTCCTGCGCCATCATGCGTGTCGCCGCCATTCTCCTCGCGGCCGGGCTCGGCAGCCGTTACGCCGCCGCCACCGGCTCCACCACCGCCAAGCAGTTCATCACGCTTGGCGGTCGTCCTGTCATTCGTCACGCCGCAGAGGCGCTGGCCCCTCATGTGGCGCTGATCCAGCCCGTGGGCGATCCCGCGATGCTGGAGAAAGCTCTGGAGGGCATGACCACTCTGTCCCCTATCCCCGGCGGTAAGGAACGTCAGGACAGTGTGCGCGCCGGTCTGGAAGCGCTGGACGCTTTGCCGGACGATCAGAAGCCCGATCTCGTGCTGGTGCATGACGGAGCGCGGCCCTATGTCCCGGCGTGTCTGATCGCGGACGTGATCGCGGCTCTGGCCGAACATCCGGGCGCGATTCCGGCGGTGCCCGTTGCCGACACGCTCAAGAAGGGTGAGAACGGCGTGATTGCGGACACGGTTTCGCGCGCCAATCTGTTTCGCGCCCAGACGCCGCAGGGCTTTCGCTTCCCGATTTTGCGCGACCTGCATCGTGCGGCGGAGGCGAAAGGCGACAACACGGCCACCGATGACGCGCTTTTGCTCGAATCCGCCGGTTTCAGCGTGGCCCTCACGCCCGGTTCCGAAGACAACATCAAGCTGACTTACGAGGAGGATTTGGTGCGCCTCGAACGCCTGATCGGCCCAACCCTGCTTCCGCGCACCGGCTTCGGCTACGACGTCCACGCCTTTGCCGAAGGTCGGCCGCTCATCATGTGCGGCATCACCATTCCTTATGACCGTGGTCTTGCCGGTCATTCGGACGCGGATGTCGGCATTCACGCTCTGTGCGATGCCATTTACGGTGCCTTGGCCGAGGGCGATATCGGCCGTCACTTCCCGCCCAGCAAGAATGAGTGGAAAGACGCCGACAGCGCCCGCTTCCTTGTCCATGCCGGAGAACTGATCCGCAAGAAGGGTGGAATGCTGATAAACGCTGACGTCACCCTGATCTGTGAGCGCCCCAAAATCGGTCCACATGCACAGGCGATGCGGGAGCGTCTGGCTTCCCTGCTGGAAGTGGATGTGGATCGGATTTCAGTGAAGGCTACGACTTCCGAGCGGCTAGGCTTTACAGGACGTGAAGAAGGGATTGCCTGCACGGCGACCGCGACTGTTCTGGTGCCCTGAAGCATGGGCAGATTGAAGTGGCGCGTAGAATAAACTTTCGTCGCTTCGGTCCCGCTGTTTTATGGTCTGGGCTTGCGTGTGTTTTCTGCGTCGTGAGCGCACATGTCGCGCGCTATTGGGCGCGAACGTCCGATCAGGTCGGTTATTTTCTGGCAGGCAAGGCCTTTATCCACGGGAACTGGCGTCTGCATGGCTGGACGCTGACGCCTCCGGATTTCTGGACATCGGATATTCCCCTGTCGGGACTTTTATCTGTGGCATGGGCAGGGCTGGGCCATTCACCTATCAGTCCTCTCTTGCTGGCCTTTCAGCCTGCCGTAACATGGACGGCGCTGGTGGCCTCTCTCATTGCCGTGGTGCGACTGCGTCTGGTAGCGGCAAGCGCCCGTTGGGGCGCGACCCTGCTCGTCCTGACCTTGTTTGCCGTGCCTCTGTTAACGGTTGAGACGGCTTATTTCGTCACATTGTCCGCCATTCATCTCGGGTCGCTCATTTACGGGGTGTGGGCGCTCCATCATGCCGCGCGTTATTTGGAAACAGGACGATATGGTCACCTGACGGCCTGCGGGCTTTTGGCGTTTCTGGGCATTGTGGGCGATCCTCTTTTGCAGGTCATGATTACCCTGCCGGTTCTGTTGTTCTGTATCAGCCGGTTTAGCGAAAGATATGAAAACAGGGGACGATTGGCGCGTCTGGGCAGCATTATGCTCGCGATGGCGGTTCTCGCTCCTATGGCGATTGCCATTAATCAGTCTACCGGTGGGTTTGCCGTCGAGCCACTCAATCCGCAATTCGTGGCGTGGCAGGACATCGGCGGCACGCTGTCCACGTTTTTTCACGATGTTCTACTGGCGTTTGGTGCCGATCCGTTTGGACATCCGGTCAAGGAAAGTGTGCCGACCTTTCTGCATTTTATCCTTCTGGGCCTCTGTTTATGGCAGGCAGGGCGTCTTCTGTTGAGAACAGGTTCCTGTGGAGATGGGCAGGGAAAAGATCCTTTTTTTTCTATCCTTTTGCTGGCGACGCTCTGTAATGCGGCGAGTCTTGTGCTCAGTAACAGAATATCTGCCGAGGCGTTCTCGATTGCCTCGGTGCGTTATTTCTTTCCCGGTTGGGCAACTTTGTGTCTCGTAATGGCTTTATGCTGCGCAAGACAGAAAGCCGTTCTCGCCGTCGCGGGCCTGACTCTGGCGTTTACAATAAAGGCGGATGCGAGACTGATTGCCCATCCACCCCCAACTTTCCTGCAGGCGGATGATGGCGGAGCGCTTCTGGATACTTTGTTGCATGAAGAACCTTCCATAGGGATCGGCACATGGTGGCATTCTCTTACTTACGAAATTGCTTCTCAAGGCAGTCTGACCGTTCTTCCCGCTGTAACGGATGGCAACGGACATGTTGTGCCTTTTCAACATATTCATGAAAATTTCAGTTTTGATGAACTTACGCATCATTCTTTCTTTGTGCTGGTACCGTCACCGACCGAGACGTATGACGAGGCAGCTGTTCTTCGCACTTTTGGTGCGCCCACAGCCCGACGACAGATAGGACGGTTCGTGATCCTGCGCTATCAGCGCAAGTGACTCCTGAATGGAGAGGAAGAAAAAACACCAGCGACGATCGCAGATCGATCCGTTTTTCCATTCCTTGTGCAACCCATGTCCATTTTAACGCTTTTCATCGGAAGGAAGCCTTTTCCATCTTCCTCCCCTCCCGAAAGGCGTTGCAGGACGATGACATTTCCCTTCGAAAGCCTCAGAGCCAGTCAGCCCGAACTGGAAGAGGAAGCCTCTGCGAATGACCGTGACGGAGGCTTCCCGATTGCTGGACTGGCGCGTCTGCGTTCGCTGGGTGGGATGTCGGCGGCCTTGCCTCAAGCACTTGGCGGTTTCGGCTTGGGAACGGAACCCAAGAGTTCGACAGATTTGATGCGACTGTTGCGTCTTACGGGGGAGGGTAATCTTTCGTTGGGGCGGCTACTCGAAGGGCATGTCAACGCCATTCGGCTGGTCTTTCGGTATGGGAGTGCGGGGCAACTGCATCGGCTTGCGGCAGCCATCCACGATGGTGCGCTCGCGGGCATATGGGTGACAGAAACGACGAACGGTGTGCGCATGACGCGGGTCGGTTCAACATATGCTCTTCACGGCGAGAAGATGTTTGCTTCAGGTGCGTTGCATGTCACTCGTCCTCTCATAACAGCCGAAACCACGACGGGTGAGACACGAATGCTCGTTGTTCCGCTGGATGCCGCGCGAAAGGCCACGGAGTCCATCGGTGGTTTGTGTGGCATGCGTGGCGCGGGAACTGGCGCATGTGATTTCAGTGGCATGCATGTAACGCCGGATGCTCTTGTCGGTCAGGCGGGCGACTACCTGCGGCAACCCGAGTTCTCGGTGGGGGCATGGCGCGGCATGGCGGTTGCTCTTGGTGGTATTGACCGGCTGGTCACATTGTTTCGCAAACAACTGGTGGCGCGAGGGCGTGAAACCTGCCCCGCGCAGAAGGATCGGATCGGTCTGGCTTTGATTGCCAAGGAGACGGCGGCTCTGTGGACCAGCAGGGCTGCGCGTGTGGCGGAGGATGCGGCTCTTGATCCTGATGAGGCTGTAGCCATCGTCAACCTTGCTCGTATCGCCGTTGAACGGGCCGGATTGGATGTCATTGAACTTGTGCAGCGAGGGCTGGGACTTTCGGCTTTTGTAAAGACCAATGTCGTGGAACGCATCATGCGTGATCTTGCCACTTATCTCAGGCAACCGGCGCCGGATGAGACACTAGCTGAAGCTGCTACGTATTTTACACATAACGAGTTTTCCCGAGCATGAAGGCGGGAGAGGCTCAGGTGCTTTTTCGTTCCCTGCCATTTCGTTCCCTTGACGAAATTGCTCCCGGAAATGCTCTGATTCTCGCGCCTCATGCCGATGATGAAAGTCTTGGATGTGGAGGGTTGATCGCGCATCTCTGCGCTGCAGGACGACCGCCTCTGGTTGTGATTGCTACTGACGGGGTAGGCTCGCATCCTAATTCGCAGGCATGGCCTCCATCTCGTCTGCGCGCGCAACGTGAGCAGGAAGCCCGTGAGGCTACGACCGCGTTAGGACTTCCTTCCGATCATCTTGTGTTTCTGGGTCTTCCCGATACGGCAGCGCCTCATGAGGGAGAAGATTTTAGGCGTGTAATTCGGCAGTTGGCGCAGTTCGTTCACATTTATCGATGCGGTACGGTCTTCGTGCCTTGGCGGCATGATCCTCACTGTGATCATGAGGCTGTATGGAAAATGGGAGTGGCGCTCAGCGGAGAGAGCGCCGTTTCCCTATTCTCCTATCCAGTGTGGGGGTGGATGATTCCGCCGCATCTGGAACTTGGGGACGAGAAGATCCAAGGAGTGCGTCTGGATATTTCGGCGTTTGCCGCGCACAAGAAGCGGGCCATCCGGTTGCACGCAAGTCAATATGGAGGTCTGATCGACGACGATCCTGAGGCTTTCCGTCTGCCAGAGCAACTTCTGGAGATTTTTGATGCGCCCTATGAGGTTTTTCTGTGCTCATGAGGAAGCAGAGCTGGGACCGCCATGTTTTCGAGAAACTCTATCGAGAGGATGCGGACCCATGGAAATTCGAGACGAGCCCGTATGAACGTGAAAAATATGCGCTTACGCTTGCATGTATTGGTGTGGGGCCTTTTCAGGCGACACTTGAACTGGGCTGTTCGATCGGAGTTCTGACAGCGTGCCTCGCTTCGCGCTGCCACACGCTTCTTGCCGTGGATATTGCGGAAACGGCTCTCGAGCGTGCCGAAAAACGGTGTGATAGTTGTAATAATGTTTCTTTCCTGAATGCTCAGCTTCCTCAGGACTTCCCCGTGCTTCCACAGGGAAGTCAGAATCTGATTCTGATTTCCGAGATGCTTTACTTTCTGTCACGTCCGGACATCGTGCATCTTGCACATAAGTGTCTGTTTGTTTTGCAGCCGAAGGGGCGGATCGTACTTGTCAACTGGACAGGTGAAACCGATACGCCTTGCACCGGCGATGAAGCTGCCGAACTTTTTATGGCAACATGTCGGGATCATGGTGTGGTGTCGTGCTCCACACAGCGTCATCCGACTTACCGGATCGATTGTCTCTCTCGAGAGTGCGTGATCGATTGAGGAGGGGGAAATTTGAGAAAGCTTCTGGTAGATAGGGGGTTTTGTGCGAGAAGGTTTTTGAGAATTTCTGTTGCTGCAGCGTGATGCTGCGTCAGTTCTGATCTTTTGACTCTTTGTCGGCGTAAGGCGGGACTGGCTCTTTCGATGGCCTCCCAAACTTGTCCAAAATAGGGTGCGCCGAGCCATGCGGCGATTTCAGTCGCTGTCAGTTCTAGGTGAGAAGCAAGAGGTTGTAGCATCTGTAGGTCATGATTTCGGGGATATTCGTTCCATAATACTCTGAGTGCTGAGCGTGCTTGTGCACGTTTCAGACACAGAACCGCCGGCTCCAGCGCATCGTCGAGCATTTCGTCCTGGTGATGTATGCGGCGGGCGATCGTCTCAGCCATGCCCCCCTGAGCGCGTCCTGTCGTGCGACCTGAGACAGTGACCAGAACATCCGGCGCATGGCGGATGGGCATATCGATACGGCGTAGCGCAGCCACGAAAGCGCGGTCTTCACTGGAAGGGACGGCCGGAATTCCACCTGCGCATTTCCAGGCGGAGACTCTCACCGCGATGCTGGCTCCTGAATGTTCCGTGTGACGTGGCCATGGATCGGCCGGATCGGGATCGGTCAGATGGTGGATGTGATCCAGCAGGGTGCCATAGGCGACTTCAGCGACATCGTCATCATGAAGGCTGGCAGGAATCTTTACGGCGTCCATGGCATCGATAATGGCGCGGCCACAGACGACCGCCGCACCCGCTTCGAATGCCGCGAGGGTACGTATCAACCAATCCGAAGTCACGGTGCCGTCTGCATCAGTGGTAAAAAGAAGCCCTTCTGGTCCCACAAGGTCCGCTGCCACTTCCATGGCTTCCCGACGGGCAGTGCCGGCATGCGCCCGTTCCAACGCATATTGCCGTTCCACAAGGGTGAGTGTGAAAGGTAGCGCAGGAGCCAATGATTGAGCGTGAATGAGAGTGGCGTCGGAGCAGTTGTTCAGCAACAGGACGACATGATCGAAAGCTGCGCCTTCCTGCCGCGCCAGTGCTTCCAGACAGGTTCCGATACGTTCTTCTTCATTCCGGACAGGAACAGCGACGGCGAGGGGAGGAATGAGAGAGCGGAGTGCCATAAGGGGATAGCACCTTTTGCAAGATGCTATCTAAACTCCTTACAGAACGGAAAGTTTCGTTTTCCCATATGAGAAGACGAAACTTTTGAAACATCGTCAGAGATTGGACTGGAGCCTATCCATCCGGAAGAACTCTGGCATCGTCTTACTTTTTCAGAAAAGGCTCCAGCAACACCAGATCGGAGTCTGATAGACGATCAGCCGCCGTGGAAGCCTGATGCCAGTAAGGATAGAGCAGTGGCGGGCGGCTGACCTTTTCCAACTCCTCCACATCGTCTTCACTCAAAACGAGTGTTGCGGCTTTCAGATTATCCGTAAGCTGCGCGTCCGTGCGGGCGCCAACCACAACGCTGGTGACGCCCGGGCGCGTCAGCAGCCATGCCAGCGCGACCTGTGCGGGTGTCGCGCCATCATGTCGCTCGGCCACTTTGAACAGCACTTCAATAATGTCGTAGAGCGCCTCCACGTCCCGCACTGGTGGTTCGTCCCAGTGTGCGGCCTTGCGCGTGCCCTCGGGTTCCGGCTTGCCACGACGATATTTGCCTGAGAGCAGGCCGCCCGCGAGCGGGGACCAGATGAAGGCGTCCACACCCTGATCGACGCCCAGCGGCAGCAGTTCGTATTCCGCTTCGCGTGCCTGAAGCGTGTAGTGAATCTGCTGGGCGATGGGGCGGATCAGGCCGGAAGCATCGGCAGCGGAGAGCATCTTCATGATGTGCCAGCCGGAATAGTTGGACACGCCGAGATAGCCGATCTTTCCCGCGCGGCGCAGATCGTCCATGGCGGCAAGGGTTTCTTCCACCGGTGTCTGCCCATCCCACTCATGGCACCAGTAGAAGTCGATGTGATCGGTTTTCAGGCGCTTGAGACTGGCCTCACAGGCTTTCACGATGTGGTGGCGTGAAAGTCCACGTTCATTCGGACCTTTGTCGCCAGTCGGGAAACGGACCTTGGTGGCGAGCAGAAGCTTGTTCCGACGCACGGCATCCAACGCCTCACCGATGATCTCTTCGGACTCACCGGAAGAATAGATGTCGGCGGTGTCGAGCATGTTCACGCCCGCATCCATCGCCATGTCGATCTGACGACGCGCGCCGGCCACATCCGTATTGCCGGTCTTGGCGAAATTACCCTTGCCGCCGAACGTCATGGTGCCCAGCGTAAGAGTGGAGACTTTCAGGCCTGAATGGCCAACAAGACGGTATTCCATCAGAGGATTACTCCTTTTCTTCTTCCTTGGGGTGGAGGAACTCGGCCAGCCCTTCGGCTTCCATGTCGTGTGACCACGTTTCCACTACATTGTCGATTTCCGCGATGTTCTCGGCAGGGTCTCCTTCGACCACCAGAAGATCGGCACGTTTGCCGGGGGCAAGTACGCCGCGATCGGAACGGTTCAGCAAGGCGGCCGCGTTACCTGTGGCAAGGTGAATGGCCTCCAGCGGTGTGAGGCCTGCCTGCACTGTCAGGTCCAGTTCGCGATGCTCGGCCACACCGGGCACACGGAGCGGCATGGCGCCGCTGTCGGTGCCGAAGCCGATCTTCACACCCGCATCATGGAGCGTTTTCAGGTTGCGAAGGTTCATGGCCAGAGAGGCGCGGGCCTCATCGGCCTTGCGGCCCACACGGTTGGCGGCCTGCCATGCGGGATTGTCGATCTCGGCGGCCAGTCCTTTCGAGACGCCCAGACGCGCGAATGACGTGAGCGTCCACGGTGCGCGGTCGGCCCAAGCCGTCGTCGCTTCATCGAGTTGCAGCGTAGCGATGTACCAGATGCCCTTGTTTTTGAGTGCTTGCACAAAATCGGGTGGCACGGGCTGATCGCGCACGCCATGAGCAAGGATGTCCACACCAGACGCCACCACAAGCTCGGCATCCGCCAAATCATGAATATGAGCCGCCACACGAAGATTGTGCTTGTGGCTCTGGTCCACCACAGCCGCGATGATGGCAGGTGACATCTTGACTGGCAGGGTGCCGTCGAAATCGTCCACCCAGATCTTGACCAGATCGGTGCCTTCCCGCGCCATCTTGTCCACATCCTTGCGGGCTTCCTCGACGGAGGCGGGACGGAAGAGTTGGTCTTTGGCGACATTTACCGGCGGAGCGCCTTTGGGCACGCCGATGCCCTGATCGACACCGAACAGATCGGCGGGAAGCTGGCCTGCATGAGCGAGCCTGCGGAGTGGATCGAAGATTTCGGGCCGGTTGTTGCCCAGCGCCGTGACGGTCAGCACGCCGTAACGTCGGAACTGACCCAGTTCACCCTTGATGATGACGTCGTTGTAGTTCTGCGGCCCAGTGGTCGCGCCATCGACCTGACCGACATGGCTGTGATCCGAAATCAGGCCGGGCAGCACGGTATCCCCGTGACGGTCGAGAATCTTGGCGTTGGCGGGAGGCTGCACATTGGGACCGATGGCCAGAATACGGCCCTTTTCCATGACCAGTGTTGCGTCTTCTACGGGCGGCGCGCCGGTCCCGTCGATCACGCGGATATGTGTGAGCGCAATGGGCTCGGCTTTCGCGTGTGTGGTGGCCAGAGACGTTGTCGCGGTCAGGATGCCGCCGATGAGAAGGGCCGTCTTGGTGTTGGGACGCATGGGGGCTCCTGCTTGGACCTGCCGGAAGGTGAAAGGGAATTGATGGCACGCCGGACGGCATTGTCGAGACCATGAATCAGCGTAGCTGCTTTCTTGCGACGCCTTGCAACCTGACAGAGAGGAGGCGATGGCCACGTATGTTCTCGTATAAGCGGTCAATGATCGCTGAGGTTGCATGGTCCCGGTCTGGGCAGAGCGATCGGACGGCCCTGTCGCGCGTGTTCAGAAGGCTGAGCAGGCCGCAGTCAGACTCACGCCCACCGATTGCTGGTCGAAGCGACTGCGCCATGCGGCCCGGATAGCTTCAAGACGTTGCGAGAGGTGGGCGGTGTCGGATGTGACAATCCACACCAGCCGCGACGGTTCGGACTGTATCGCGCCTGTTGCGCGCTCGCGCCATTGCCCCTGTGCCGGGAGAACGGTCAGGCCGTTTGGAAAACGCGGTGTGATGTCCGTGCGCAGGAATGCCTGCCACGCAGATTCTGGAACGGGACGGCCATCGGAGCGCATCATGCCGAACATGAGCGTGACCTGTAGAGACGGTGCAGCGTTGAGCGCGGAGCATGTGCGGAGAGTTGGACGGCAAGCGCAGCCGGTCACGAGCATGAGGGCCAGACAGAGCGATGCACGACACAGGGATGTACGTGCGATCATGCGCAAACAGAGGTCACATCTCCTGATAGGCCTTGGCGCAGCGCGCGCCCTTCGGGGCTGGCGGCATCGATCAGGCCTTCGCGCAGGAACAGGTCGATCAGCACGAGATTGACGTTGAACTTGAACTCATCCGTGTCACGCACCAGCCGGACTACTTCCCGGATAGGCAGAAGCAGGAATTCCTCCACTTCGCCATCGGCGGGAACAGGCTGGAAGCTGTCTGGAAGAACAAGGTCGTAGCAGATGAGTTTGTCGCGTCGGAGGCCTTCAGGGCGTTCCATGCTGTAGCGGATGAGCGCCACTTCGCGGGCGTTTTCGCGCACCATGTCAGCGGGAAGGCTGGCTTCCTCGGCCGCTTCCTTCTCGATGGCGACAGCGGGTGTCAGACCGGCGGGAACGCCACCGGCCACCAGATGATCCAGCTTGCCGGGGTCCAGCCGCTTGTCGCGGGCGCGGCGCCCCACCCAAAGATGAAGGCCGTCTTCCTTGCGCACGAGTCCATTGAGATGGACCCCCACACCTACGAAGCCCAGCAGCGGCAGAGCGCCGCGGTCGATCACGCCCAGCGGGGGTTGCCCGTCTTGTGGCCCCCAGACGTCGAACAGTTCATCATGGGGGCGATAGAGTCCCTGAGAAGCTAGTATCTCGCCAAGGGATTCGAGGACAGACGGATTGGGCAGGTCGAAGACGTCGCCCTTGCGCAGTCCCATTGCATCCAGCGCCGGGATGATCTTCGTGTCCGCAAAGCCAGCAAGCTGACCTGCGATATAGAAAGGGACGCGACGACCGGGAAGGCTCGCGTTGTTGCAGGCCTTGATATGGCGCAGGAAACCGTTCTTGTCCGCTTCGGTCATGACCGTCTCTCAAAATTCGGGAGATATGCCTCTGTGGTCGTCAGTTGCCGGAGGCTTGTCCGGACTGCGCGCGTTTCACTCCTACGGGGCGTGGCAAAAGCTGGCAATGGCGAAGGACAGGACACACCATTACGCCTGTCGGCCATCTCGATGGTGTGAGGGGCGGGGTTGCAAATCGGGGGCAAGATGCCACATCGGACACAATGAGCTCGCCTCCCGCTTCCGCAGCCCGTCCGGCCGGTGTCACCTTTTCCCGTCTTCTTCCCTATCTCTGGCCCCGTGACGATCCACGGTTGCGGTGGCGGGTGGTCGGCGTTGCCATGCTGTTGGTGGCGGCCAAGCTCGCCACGGTGGCCATTCCCTGGCTTTACAGCCGGGTGGTGGATGCTCTGTCGCAACCCTCCGGCGTGGCCGCGACGCCCATTTTGCTGATCGTGGGCTATGGTCTCGTGCGCCTGATGGCAGCGGCGTTCAACGAACTGCGTGATGCGGTGTTTGCGCCGGTGCGGTTCCGGGTGGCGCGCGATGCGGCCATGCGCAGTTTCCGGCACATGCACGATCTTTCGCTGCGGTTTCATCTCGACCGTCGTACGGGCGGTGTCACCCGCGCCATCGAGCGTGGGACGGAGGCGGTGGAGACGCTGCTGCGTATGGCGCTGGTCATCCTGCCGACGATACTGGAAGCGGTGCTGGTCATTGGCCTGATCTGGCGCATGTTCGACTGGCGCTATGCGCTGCTGATCTTTGGCGCGGTGGCGGCCTATGTGGGGTTCACTTTTGCTTTCACGTCATGGCGAATCGGCATCCGCCGTCGGATGAACGACATCAACAGCGAGGCGACGGGCAAGGCGCTGGACAGCCTGCTGAACTATGAGACGGTGAAGTATTTCAGCAACGAGACGCATGAGGCCAAACGCTATGGTGAGGCCCAGACCCGCTACGCCCGGGCTGCGGTCCACACTCAGTATTCTCTGAGTGCGCTCAATTTCGGACAGGCCGCCATCATCGGTATCGCGCTCACGCTGGTCATGCTGCTGGCCGGGCATGATGTGGCGGCAGGACGACTGACGGTCGGGCGTTTCGTGCTCATCAATACCTATCTGCTTCAGCTTTATGCGCCGCTGAATTTCTTGGGCTCGATCTATTCCTCCATCCGCAATTCGCTGGTCGATCTGGAGCATATGCTCGGGTTGCTGGATGAGACGGTGGAAGTGGTCGATCCTGCTCATCCGTTGCCCATCGCTGCCCGTCTGCACGATGCGCCGCCGGTTAGTGTGGAGTTCCGGGATGTGCATTTCGGCTATCGTCGGGATCGTGAGATTTTGCACGGCGTCAGCTTTACGGTGCCGCCGGGAAAGATGGTGGCCATTGTCGGCCCCACGGGTGCGGGCAAGTCCACGATCAGTCGTCTGTTGTTTCGCTTCTATGACACATGGTCGGGACAGATTCTGATCGATGGTCACGATGTGCGTGATTATCGCCAGGCCGATCTGCGTGCGGCCATCGGTGTGGTGCCGCAGGATACGGTACTGTTCAACGACACGATCGGCTACAATATTGCCTATGGTCGTCTGGGCGCGACAGAGGCCGAGATCGAACATGCGGCCCGGTTGGCACAGGTGCATGACTTCATCATGTCGCTGCCCGAGGGCTACGCGACGCGGGTGGGTGAGCGTGGTCTGAAGCTTTCCGGGGGAGAGAAGCAACGTGTCGCGATTGCCCGGACCATTCTGAAAGATCCGCGTCTGCTGATTCTCGATGAGGCGACCAGCGCGCTCGATACGCACACCGAACGCGAGATTCAGGCGGCTTTGGGGGCGGTTTCGGCTGAACGTACCACGGTCGTGATCGCGCACCGTCTTTCCACGGTGGTCGATGCGGACGAAATACTGGTGCTGGCGGGTGGTCTAGTGCGCGAGCGCGGACGACATGCCGATCTGGTGGCGCGTGGCGGTCTCTACGCTGCGATGTGGGCAGCGCAGGACGCGGGGCAAACGCCGGACGTTACGGCGGAGTCTGTGGCCCACACGGTCTGAAGTGATTGAAGCTGGCACGTTGGCGGAGTCCGCGCGTGCTTATGAACAGGGAGAACGGACATGACTGAGAAGCCTCAAGCCCCGACAGGGGATGCTGGAATGGACCAGATCTCGGAAGATCTGACCAAGTGCGCGATGGTGATCGAGCATGCGATCGATCATCTTCTGGAAGAGAACCATCCGCCGCTCTCCGTGGCGTCGGCTCTGCTGGGTGGTTCGTTGGGCTTGCTGTCACGGACGATGGATCGTGAGACAATCCTGCGGATTCTTGACAGTGCCGTGCAGAGTGTCCGTTCGGGGGATCTGGAAGACGCAGAGAAAGCCCGTCGTGCCGGAAGCGCCTGAAAAGCACCTCACCGCAGTCCTTGCATGGTGGAAAAAGGCGGCTCGTCAGCCATGCCGAGCGTGTTTCCTTCCACTGTTTGCTTGACGGATGCGGGGGGCTCCGCCATAAGCCGCGCCTGATTGCATGGGATGAACGCCGGGGTGTGCCTCGGCCCTTTCCTGATTTATTGACCGAGGATAAACCGATGTCCCGCCGTTGCGAGATCACTGGCAAGGGTGTGCTGACGGGCAACAATGTCAGCCACGCCAACAACAAGTCCCGCCGCCGTTTCCTGCCGAACCTGCAGGAAGCCTCAGTACTTTCTGACATTCTGGGCACGTCCGTGCCTCTGCGTGTCAGCACGCGTGGCCTGCGCACGATCGAGCACAACGGTGGTCTCGACGCCTATCTGCTCGGCACGCCGAATCGCAGCCTGACGACTGAATCTCTGGTCCTCAAGCGTCGCATTCAGCGCGCTCAGGCCAAGAAGCAGGCTGCAACTGCCTGATATTCCGCCGGCCCAAATGGCGCCGGCATCCTGATCGCTCCTGCGCAAGCAGGAAAAGACGACGGCACAATATCCCGCTTTCCGCTCTGCCGGAAATGACGGGAGAGGGGCGCGGGGAGAGGGTTCTCCTGTCGCGCCTCGTGTGTCTTTCGCCTCAGACCGTTTCCTGGCCTTGGCCGTTTTCCGGAGAAGCCCCGTGTCCGCCCAGTCCGACCTTTCAAAGATCCGTAATATCGGGATTACCGCGCATATCGACGCGGGCAAGACCACGACGACCGAGCGCATCCTGTACTACACGGGCGTGTCCCATAAGATCGGCGAGGTCCACGAGGGCAACACCACCACCGATTACATGGCACAGGAGCGTGAGCGCGGCATCACCATCACCTCCGCCGCCGTGACATGCGTGTGGGACGATCACCGCATCAACATCATCGACACCCCGGGCCACATCGACTTCAACATCGAAGTGAACCGTTCGCTCCGTGTGCTCGATGGTGCCATCTTCATCATCGAAGGTGTGGCTGGTGTGCAGCCGCAGTCCGAGACGAACTGGCGTCTGGCAGATCGCTACAATGTTCCTCGCATCATCTTCATCAACAAGCTCGATCGCACAGGCGCTGACTTCTACTATGCCTTCAGCACGCTGAAGGAGAAGCTCGACATCGTGGCGATTCCGCTTCAGTTGCCGATCGGTGCTGAAGAGAACTTTGTCGGTGTGGTCGATCTGGTCGAGATGAAGGCCATCGTCTGGGAAGGCGGTGAGCTGGGTGCGAAGTTCCACGACGAGGAAATTCCGGCCGATCTGAAGGAAAAGGCTGCCGAGGCCCGTCAGAACCTGCTCGATACCGCTCTGGCCGTCGATGATGCCGCCATGGAAGAGTATTTCGAGAAGGGTGACGTTTCCGTCGAGACCCTGAAGAAGTGCATCAAGAAGGGCACGCTGTCCGGCGAGTTCCGTCCGGTTCTGTGCGGCACCGCGTTCAAGAATAAGGGCGTGCAGCCGCTGCTCGATGCCGTCGTCGATTATCTGCCGGCTCCGAACGATGTCGAAGGCATTCGTTGCGCTCCGCCGGAAGGTGAGGAAGAGGCCGACGTAAAGGATCTGCCGATCATCCCGGTTGACCCGAATGGCAAGTTTGCGGGTCTGGCCTTCAAGATCATCAACGATAAATATGGCACCCTGACCTTCGTGCGCGTTTATCGCGGCGTGCTGAAGACTGGTGACACCATCCTCAACACCACCAAGGGGCACAAGGAGCGCATCGGTCGCATCTATCAGATGCACGCCGACAAGCGTGAGGAACTGACCGAAGTGCACGCCGGTGATATTGCCGCGTTCGTGGGTCTGAAAGACACGCAGACGGGTGACACGCTGGCCGATCCGGCTGATCCGGTGGTTCTGGAGCGTATGAGCTTCCCGGTTCCGGTTATCGATCTGTCGGTTGAGCCGAAGACCAAGGACGCCGTCGAGAAGATGACGCTGGCTCTGCAGAAGCTGGCTGGTGAAGATCCTTCGCTGCGTCTGAAGACCGATCAGGAAACGGGCCAGACCATTCTGTCGGGCATGGGCGAACTGCATCTCGACATCATCGTTGACCGTCTGCGCCGCGAATATGGTGTGGACGCCAATGTCGGTGCTCCGCAGGTGGCCTATCGCGAGACGATTACCAAGACGCACGTCGAGACCTATACCCACAAGAAGCAGTCGGGTGGTTCGGGTCAGTTCGCCGAGGTGAAGATCGAATTCGCGCCGCATGACGGTGAGATCGAGTTCGCGAACAAGGTCGTCGGTGGAACGGTGCCGAAGGAATACATTCCGGCGGTGGAAAAGGGCATTCGCGTGCAGGCGTCCAGCGGCGTGCTGGCAGGCTTCCCGACCGTGGACTTCAAGTTCACGCTGCTTGACGGCAAGTACCATGACGTTGACTCGTCCGCTCTGGCGTTCGAAATCGCGGCCAAGGCCTGCTTCCGTGAAGGCATGAAGAACGCCGGTCCGGTGATCCTTGAGCCGATCATGGATGTTGAAGTGACCACACCGAACGATCACGTTGGTGACGTAGTGGGCGATCTGAACCGTCGTCGCGGCATGATCCAGAGCCAGGAGACGTCTGGGTCCACGGTCATGGTGCGTGCTCAGGTCCCGTTGAAGGAGATGTTCGGCTACATCTCGCATCTGCGTTCGATGACAAAGGGACGTGCATCGTTCACGATGCAGTTCCATCATTACGATCCGGTTCCGCGTAATGTGGCGGAAGAGATCATGGCGAAGTCCGCCTGATCTATCTTACCTGCTGAAGTTCTTGAAAAGGCCGTCCTGTAAAGGGCGGCCTTTTCTTTTGGTTGAAGAGTAATTGAATTTCTATATTGCGGAGGTCGCTGGTAGATATTTTGTTATGTGAGTTGTTGTATCGAATTGTAATAATAAATATAAAATTAATAATTACAGAGATAGGATTTCACACATATTGGCGAGGGTCTTTATTGGACGGTACCTCTCATGTGTAGAGTTCGCTCAAGAAATACGTTTTGTTCCCTTTTTCCGAGATAAACGCCGAGTGAGTAGAGTCAGGAAAATCTTTCGGCGTTTCTGCAAAGACAACGATGGAAGTATTGCCGTGATGGCAGCTCTTTCCATTGTTCCTGTCATGATCGGTATAGCTGTCGCAGTGGATCTTGGTTCTCTGGTGACGACGCGCTCTCACCTCCAGTCCATTGCTGATGCAGCGTCTCTTCAGGCGACGAAAGCGGCCAACGATTATCTCGTTTCTAATCCCGGAACCTCCAGTGTGATAGGAGCGCTTGCGGCGGCGCAGACTGCGGCTCAGGCTTCTGTCACAGCGAATGCCGCTGAGAGTGGCATTTCTCCGGCACCCGTTCCGAGCGTTACGTACAAGTCCCTGACATCCTATTCGGGTAGTGTCACAGTCTCACTTTCAGAGACATCTCCCTCATATTTCGGCGGTCTTATTTCGTCTGGAAACAACACTGTTTCCGTGACATCCACGGCAACGATGGCGGAAGGAAATTCCTATATCCAGGTGCTTTTCGTTGTCGATATTTCCAACTCGATGGGTGTGGGAGGAACGACAGTGGATATTACGGCATTGGAAAACGGCAGCGGTCAGTGTGCGTTCGCCTGCCATGATCCTTCCGGATATTCCGCAGCGACGAATTCCTGCAATCCGCGTTCCACGTCATCGACGTCGCAAAGACATTCTCATGCTTCCACTTTACCATCCTGCGACACCCGCACGACGGCGAAGGCGGAGGGCATAAATCTGAAAATCGATTATGTAAATCAGGCTGTACAGACCTTTATTTCCGAGCTTCAATCTTATGCACAGGATGATCGTACCCATATCACGGTAGGTATCGACACATTCGGAACGAATTTCACACAGGTATTGGCGCCGACCACCGATCTAAATAATGCGGCGACGGTTGCGGCGGCCATCGATCTGGAGGACGCAACACCATTGGCAAACGCCAATGACAATCCCAACCAGGGAAGCACGAATTATAGCGTTTATAATTATGGTTACACCAAAACCAGCGCGGCTCTTCAGCAGGTTCTTTCAGGACTTTCTAACGTCGGGGACGGCTCATCGGCCAGCAGTATGAAGACCTATATCATTTTCCTCTCCGATGGAGCGGAAGATATATTCGGATCTACAGCTTGGCATCGTATCGTGGATGTGAATTACAGTACATTATGTTCGCAGTTAAAAGGCGGAAATGTCAGAGTTTTTTCCATATGGGCACCGTATTACGCTATTCCGGGCGATAGCCAATACCAAGCTCTTGTCGAGCCTTTTGCTGGAACTGGAAGTGGCAGCATGCAGGGAACAATGGAGGGCTGCGCCACGAGTTCGGCGGATTACTTCGAGGCGAACGACGGTCCTGCGATCCAGCAGGCCTTTTCCACGACTTTCGACTCGATCATCAGCGATAGCGCGTTGCATCTGACTCAATAGAGACAGGATCGTCAGGGCGGAGGAGGTGTTCGGCCACCACCAAGCGTAGAACCCAGTGAAGCGATCACGATAGCCGCAATGCCCAGCCAGCTTGCCAGAGGTAGATGCTCGTTGAGAAACGTCATGCCCATGATTGCGCCAATGGCGGGCTCGGCACTGGTGAGGATGCTGAATTGCCGGGTGGAGAGGCGCCGGAGTGCACACATTTCGAGAGAATAGGGAATGGCACTTGAGAGGGCTGCGAGAATAAGCGCGGGAAGAAGAAGGGCAGGGGTAAAGAGTGCTGTTGCTGTGCGCGTCGCCGCCATGGGGAAAACGGCAGCGGCGCCGACAATCATGCCGAGCGTCGGGGCCTCCGATCCGCAGATATGTCCTGCTTTTCGGCCTGTTACGATATAAGCGGCCCAACAGACGCCTGCGCCCAGTGCAAAGAGGATGCCGCGCGGGTCCATATGCGTCTGCGTGATGATATTGCCTGAAGGCAGCGGGAGCAGAAGGCCAAGACCCATGGCGGCACAGACCACCCACAAAAGATCGTTCCAGTGTCGGGAGCCGAGCAGCGCGAGTGTCAGCGGACCGAGGAACTCCAGGGCAATGCCGACGCCCAGTGGGATACGTTCGATGGCGAGATAGAAGCAGAGATTCATGAGACCCAAAGACAGGCCATAGGGAAGCGCTGCGCCCAGTTTCCGCATGGACAGACGGATGCGCCAAATACGCATCGAGACAGCCAGCATGAGGGCCGCAAACGACAGGCGAAGCGAGGTTGTGCTGGTTGCGCCGATCAGTGGGAACAGAGAACGGGCGAAAATAACGCCGGTTGTGATGGAGACCATCGACAGCAGGACAGCGCCCATGGGGAGGATTTCGGAGGGAGCGGCGTGGGAAGAGGTGCGGTCCATGACTCGTGGCCTGTGTGGCAATGAGGGACCGCACCCTAAGGGAGGAGAGCCACGATGAGGACTGTTTTCCTTGTCTTTTATGAATGTTTCTTGGGCTTTAGGTCAGGAGTGTGGCTCTAATTCGTGATGCGCAGGAGAATGGAGCGGGAGCGTTCGACCACATTGATCGCCACTTCATCTCCAGTGCGTACGATGCGGGCTGTTAGCGCTTCTCCCCCCACGGCGAGGTTGAAGAGAGTCAGCTCCCGCAGGCTTTCCGGCAGGGTGGGCCGGGTGAATTCCACCGCGACCTGTCCGGGATCGTAGCGGAGGCCCAGAACTGCCTGAAGAGCGGCGGGAAGAGCGGCGGCGGCCCATGCTTGCGGTGAGCAGGCCACAGGGTAGCGCACCGGTCCTTCCGAGCGGCTGCGGGTAAAGCCACAGAACAGCTCCGGAAGGCGACGCAGATCGCTGTAAAGTGCTGCATCGATCAGACCCTCGAACACCCGAGAGGCTTCTTCCCGGAAGCCATGACGTGCCAGTCCCATGGCGATCAGGGCGTTATCGTGCGGCCACACAGATCCGTTGTGATAGGCCATTGGATTGTAACGCGCTTCCCCCTCGGGAATGGTGCGGATGCCCCAACCGGAAAAGGAGCGCCTGTTCATCAGGGTGCGCACAAGGCGACGCGCACGCTCGGCTGGCACCATGTCGGTCAGTAGGACATGCCCTGCGTTGGAGGAGCGGACGGCACATTGCTGTTTCCTGCCATCGAGGGCGATGACATAGGTGTCGATGTCATCGTTCCAGAATTTCAGATTGAACGAGACCCTCAAGGCATCGGCCCGTTCATCCTGATGCGCGGCGTAAGCGGTCTGGCCAAGGCGTCGGCCGATCTGAGCGGCAGCGCGGCGGGCGGCGTAGACATAGGCCTGCACCTCACACAGGGCGATGGGGCCTTCCGCCAGTGTGCCATCGGCATGGAAAATGCTGTCGTGGCTGTCTTTCCAGCCTTGATTGGTCAGGCCGTCCTTGTTGCGACGGCCATATTCCACGAAACCGTCTCCATCGCGGTCCCCAAACCGCTCGATCCAGTCGATGGCGCGCGCCACATGGGGCCAGAGGTGGCTGAGTGTGCCGACATCTCCTGTACGTTCCAGATACTCACCAGCCAGCATGACGAAGAGTGGCGTGGAATCGACGGAGCCGTAGTAACGGCGAAACGGCACTTCACCGAGTTCCGCCATCTCGCCCAGTCGCACTTCATGCAGAATTTTGCCCGGTTCCGCATCCGCCTGCGGGTCTTCCCGATCCGCTTGATTGGCGGCCAGATAGAGCAAAACGCCGCGCGCAATGAGAGGGTCCAACCAAAGGGTCTGAAGCGCGGTGATCAGCCCGTCACGACCAAAAACCGTGCTGTACCACGGGATGCCGGCGTAAGGATAAAGCCCCGTCTTCTTCTGCGTCACCAGCATGTAGATGTCGCAGATGCAGCGCCGGATGGCCTCGTTGAAGACTTCGTTCGAGGTGGCAATCGCCGTTGCGCGCGCCGACATCATGCGCAGGGAGCGTCTGGCGGCTACGGCGCTGGAGAGGAAGGCCCTGTTGGGCGGTTCGCTCTGCGTTTGTGGTTCGGGGTCGCACTGGACCTCGATATGAAGGAGCACTTTCTGGCCGGGATCGATGGGAAACTCGAAGGCTGCGTGATCGCCGCGTAACGTCGTCGGCTGCGGGCAGAACACGATACGGGTGGTACGGACCCGATCATCGAGACCTCGGCATGAGAGCGTGACGGTGTCGCCCTCCACTTTGGGTTCGGTGCATACGCCGTGACGCGCTCGTTTCATGCCACGGGCTTCGAACAAATCCGCAAAATCGGCAAAGAAGCGCAGATCGCAGGAGATTTCGTGTCTTTTTACATCGAAATTACGGATTTCAATGCGTTCGAAACACCGGCCATTCCACAGAAAACGCGAGCGGAGAACGTGCAGCAGATCATGATCCAGCGAAGTGCCGTCATTGAGAACAATCGTCTCGTTGGTCAGGTTCACAGACAGCATGATGTTGTTTTCACGCACGACCGAAGACAGAAGGACCGGTCTCTGGCCACCGAGCCGGAAGATCAGGCCCGAGAGATAGCGGGTGTCGCGGTAATACAGTCCATCGGCAATGTCCTGTCCCCAGAAGATATCTCCTGTCTGATCGAACACTCCGAACAGATCGCCTGATTTCAGTGCGTGGATACGACGGCTCGACAGTACGGATGAGCCGATGCGTGTGAAGATGTCGTCGTGAACGGCCGGGATAGATGTGGCCGTAGGGTTGGGCTGGTCCGTGTCGAGTGGGGTGTTCATGCGGCGCTCCTTGCTGACACGGCGGCGCGGAACATCACCCGATCAGGGGGGAAGATGTCCCGGCAGCAGGATGGCATGAAGTCCAACGCACGAAGCGCACAATCGTGGCGTGCGCATCTGGAAAACTTCTTGTCGTGCGAACGGAAGCAGATCTTCAGTAAGGAGCGGGGTTGATCGTGGTCTGGCGGATCATATGGACGGGATTTGCCCGGTAAAAAGCCAGCGAGCGTCCGCCGCCGCCACTCGGCAGCGAAGGACGGGAGGGTGGTGGAGAGTAGCCATGAATGCCGGGATGGAGCGAGGAAGTGCTGGGACCACCCCCTCCTTGTGGTGACTGGCCTCCTTGCGCGGCAAGGGAAGCCGCTGATCCGGCAGCTGTCTGATAGGCGGTGACAGGCGCGCTCATTGGGGCAGTAGGGGCGATGGGATGGAAGCTTCGGCCCATGACCGGATGAGCTCCCGGTTGCGCAGGCGTGTTGGGAGTAGCCCATGATTCCAGCACTTTCCATTGATAGGCCGTGCCGATATCGGGGGTGAAGGAATGATAGGCCGCCGCTGCACGCGGCCAACTGCCGGTGCGCGCAAAAAGATCGGTCAGGAAGCGGGCGGCATAGGTCGCATTCGTCATGGGGTCGAAAGCTGCTTCCAGTGAGGGAAAGGCATCGGCATGCTGGAGCAAATTGACCTGCATGCAACCGACGTCGATGGACTTTACTCCCCGGTTTTGCAGAGTGTGCACAGCGTCGATGGCCTGTTGCCGTGTGTCGAAGGTGTACCCCTTGCCCTCAGCGTTGATGGTCCACGGCCACGGCACCACTTGCCTGCCCACCCGTCGTCCGCTTTCCACGCGCGCCATGGCGACAAGGAACTGATCGGGGATGCGATAGCTACGTTCTGCCGTCAGGGCTGCGCGAATGCAGGCCATCCCGGCGCCCGGATCGATAGGGGGGGCGTTTTGCTGTGTGCCGGGAGTGTGAAGGAACGCGGCAAGCTGTTGCGCGGGATCGGGCGTGCCAGACGGCAGCGGTTGAGAGTCCTGCGGAGCAGATGCCGCCTTGAGGGGCAGGAGCGGGAACGCGGCTCCCCACGCACATGCTGGGACACCGCACGCGGAGAAGGCCAGCAGGAAAAGGGTGCGGCGCATTATCCTGAAAGATGCGCCGATTCTTTTAATTATGCGTTACAGCCAATGGATCGAACCGGGAACGTGAGGTTTCTTTCACGTTCCCGGCTGTGTGCGTATCAGACTGCCTTGAGAGCGGCCTGAAGCCGCTGATCCAGCACATCGAGGAACGGCTGGGTATCGAGCCATTTCGTGCCGTTGCCGACAAGAAGAGCAAGGTCTTTGGTCATCTGTCCGGCTTCCACGGCTTCCACACACACGCGCTCCAGCGTATGCGCGAAATTGACTACATCGGGTGTGTCATCGAAGCGGCCACGATAGGCCAGACCACGTGTCCAGGCGTAGATCGACGCGATGGGGTTCGTGCTGGTCGGACGGCCTTTCTGATGCTCCCGGTAATGGCGCGTGACCGTCCCGTGCGCGGCCTCCGATTCCACAATCGTGCCGGTCGGGTCGAGCAATACGGAGGTCATCAGGCCGAGACTGCCGAAGCCCTGTGCCACGATGTCGCTTTCCACATCGCCATCGTAGTTTTTGCAGGCCCATACATAGCCGCCTTCCCATTTCAGGGCGCTGGCCACCATATCGTCGATCAGGCGATGCTCGTAGGTAATCCCAAGTTTTTCAAAGTCGGTTTTGAATTCCCTGTCATAGATCTCCTGGAACACATCCTTGAACATGCCGTCATAGGCTTTGAGGATCGTGTTCTTGGTTGAGAGATAGACGGGGAATTTACGGTCGCGACCGTAGCTGAGGGAGGCGCGGGCGAAGCCTTCGATCGATGCGCGGGTGTTGTGCATGCCAAGCGCCACCCCCGGCCCCTTGAAGTCATGCACATCCAGAACCAGTGGCTCGCCGCCGTCATCGGGCACGTAGTTCAGCGTGACCTTGCCCGGGCCGGGGATCTTGGTTTCCGCAGCGCGGTAGATATCGCCATAAGCGTGACGGCCGATGACGATGGGCTTGCTCCAATGCGGCACAAGGCGTGGCACGTTGGAGCAGATGATCGGTTCGCGGAAAATGGTGCCATCAAGGATGTTACGGATTGTCCCGTTCGGGGAACGCCACATTTTCTTGAGCCCAAATTCCTCCACGCGCGCCTCGTCCGGCGTGATGGTCGCGCATTTGACGCCCACGCGGTACTGACGGATGGCTTCGGCTGCCTCGACCGTAACTTTGTCATCGGTCGCATCGCGATTCTCGATGCCAAGATCGAAGTATTTCAGATCGACATCGAGATAGGGGAGGATCAGACGGTCTTTGATGAAGTGCCAGATGATCCGCGTCATCTCGTCGCCATCGAGCTCGACGACGGGATTCTTGACCTTGATTTTCGCCATGAGACCCTTGCTCCCCATGAGGTGTAACGGTCATGCCGCCGTGGAGACGACATGAGGAACAGCGGGCACTATCACGGGCCGAAACCGGTCCCAATCGGGTTTGTATTCACATTCATGATAGGTGAGATGCGAACCTTGTATGGGACTGAAATGGCCTTGCATCACACATGCGCGAGACGCAAAAGGCCGTTGTCGAGGTGAGGTTCAGAAGCTGCCGCGTGTGTTGCCGGTGCGGACAGCATCGCCTTCACACATGTAGCGCCCATGACTGGTGGCTCCGTACCAGAAGCTGCCGGGCACATGATAGACGTGAGTCTGCGTGTTGACCCAGACTTTCGTGCAGGCATTCTCGTTTGCGGTTTCTGTGGCGCTCGTGTCGGACACATGCGTGGCCGTCGTATGCTCGACCCCACGGTTGCTCTGACTTTTCAGATCGTGAGCCAAGGCTCCGGTCGTCAGGAACGTCAGGGCACACAGCGAACCAAACAGACGTTTCATGCCTGCTCCTCCAGTTTCTTGAAGATGTTCGAACTGTGCTGGAAAAAGCTGTTTGGAAACAAGTAACGCTTGCGTCAGGAATGTGCAGCGGTGTGTGGGGTGTAATGAAAATATCGTGATAGGTGTAATGGCTGTAAATATCATGTGACTGTTGAGGAGTGCTCACGTTCTGTTGTGAGGCAATACTTATTTTAGACTTAAAGTCATGAAGCGGCAGAGGGGAGCATGATGATCGTCCATGTGTGTCTCCCGGACGCTCCCCGTTTTCGTCGTTATCCCGTATCACGGCGTCGAGGCCCACAGGAGACATGCGTTTGAACTGACGCTCAAGGTCTGGGGCATTCGACCGATTTCACGCAGATAAATCACGAGATCAGTGGTGCCACGACTTTTCTCTGCTGAAGAAGCTTCTGCATCAGGACGTAATTCGGCAGAAGGGGAGGCCGGGACGCATACACCTTCCTGATTTGTATCTCCGGAAGGGAGCTTGTGTGAGATCAGTATGGCAAACGCGAGAAGGTTACCAACTGTACCCGATGCTGGCCTGAGCGTTTCGTCGTTCTCCATAATAGCAGTATTCGCCATCGGACCCATAGGCGAAACAGTTCGAGACGTAGTGCTTGTCGAAGATATTGCGGACGCTTGCGGATGCCTTCCAGCCGCGAAGTGTGGGCGACAGATTGGAAAGGTCGTAACTCAAGGAGCCATCGAACAGCGCGTATTGCGGAAGCCACACGCTGCCGTAAGTGGCTTCCCCGCCATAAGCTTTTGCCGAATAGCGCATGCCTCCTCCGAAGCCGAGACCTTTTAATGGTCCAGAAGGCATCGTGTAGAATGCGAACAAAGAAGCATTGCCCTTGCCCGACTGGATGAGAGGTTTGCCTGTTGAGTCGTCGTGCACTTTCTGGACGCTCACAGCCGCCGTAATCATGAAGTTCTTGTAAGGCTCTGCATGGGCTTCGAACTCGAAACCATCCGAATGAACCAGCCCACTTTGCACATTGTAGCCAGTATTGGCGACTGAAACGAGGACATTACTCTGCTCGATATGGAATCCGGCGACAGTGAGTAAAACAGACGTCCCCGGAAATTGATATTTCACGCCACCTTCAAGCTGTTTGCCGATGGAGGGACTTGCCTGTCGTACTGTGGCGCCCCCGTCATTGGAGACGGATCCCGATTGTGGCTGGAAAGATGTTGAATAGCTGATGTAGGGCGCAAGGCCGAAATCGAAGTGATAGAGAGCAGACGCACGCCATGTAATCTGACTCGAACTCTGACGAGTGTCGGTTTGGCCAATATGCTCCACCTGATTGGAGCGGTACCAATCGTTGCGAATGCTGCCTGTCAGAATCAGACGATGCCAGCGGATTTCATCTTGACCATAGGCGCCAATCTGATGGGATCGCGTCACATAGTCCGAACTGGGCGTCAGGGGCGAAATGACCATGTGATAGTCGGGGTGCAGGACATCGAGATCGGGCGCATCGCCGTAGGCTTCCCTGTCATTGGCGCGCTGCTGCATGTAGTCGAACCCAAACATCATCTTGTGCTGTAGCGGTCCGGTGCGAACATTGCCTTTGAACTGACTGTCGAACGCCAGGTTGTAAGTGTGCTCCTGTGTGCCGTAAGCGGAGCGGGACAGCATTTCATCGCTGTTGTAAGAACCATTGTCATAAACACTGCGGTAGATGGTACGGATATCGTCGTACCGTCCGCGCGTGCTGAAACTCCAATCGTCGTTGAAACGGTGATTGAAGATATAAGTGATCGCACCCTGCCGACGATTGAATTTCTCAAAGGATGCGTCTCCGTCGTAGAAGTTCCGGGGCAGATAGCCAAACGATGCCCGCTTGAGGGAGCCGATCAGCGGAACGCCGCCATAGGAGCCACTCTCCGGATCGTACTGATAGTTGCCCAGCAGGGTGAGGGTGGTTGGTCCGTCGCCCCCGAACGTGAAAGAGGGGCTTATGCTGAAGCGTCGGCTTCCCGTTTTGCTGAGTTGGGTGTGCTGACCGTTCACTGTTCCATAAAGCCGATAGCGGACCAGACCGTCATCTGTGGCGAAACCACCGACATCGGCATCCACGCGATAGAGGTCGAACATTCCGCCAGTGGTGGTGACGCCGCCGTAAAACTTTTGATCTGTCGGCAGTTTGCTCGACAGCGCGGTGAGACCACCCGGACTGGACTGGCCATAAAGCGCGGAAGCCGGTCCTTTGAGCAGTTCGATGCGAGAAAGGCGAAAGGTATCGGTCTGAGCAACGGCGAAACCCGTTGGGCTGTCCTGAAACCTCAGCCCATCGAGAAAAGTCGGTACCGTAAAGCCACGGAGATCGTAGAGGTCGTATCGTGTGCCTTCTCCACCGCGCGTATCGGCGGTGACACCGGCGGCGTAACGCAAGGCCTGATTGAGATTCAGCACGCCACGCACGTCCATCTCTTCGCGGGTGATGACAGTGACCGACTGGACCGTTTCGATGAGGGGCGTATTTGTCTTTGTCGCGGAAGAGGCCAGGGTCGATGCGTTGCTGTGGCCACGTACCGTGATCCGCTGGACATGGGGAGCGCGTGTCGCGGTTTTGGCGGTTGCGGCCTGCCGCGGCGTGACGGTTTTGGATTGGCGAAGTTTGTTGGTTGCTTTC
>NZ_WOTH01000029.1 GCF_011516945.1 Acetobacter estunensis | reverse complement strand
ACTCTGTCTGCATCGGGTTTTCTTGATGATTATGGAAATTTCTTTTCTACAAAACAGACTTTTTCATAATCTAACCCGATGTACAACCCTTCTGTGAGATTTCCGCGTCGATGAAGAGAAGGACAACAGGAAGGCCGCTCAGCACATATCCGTATCGGGGCCGGAGAGCAGCATCTTGCGCACGCTGGCAAACGACCACGCTACTTCCTTCTGGGTTTTCTCCTCGGGTGGGTTGCTCAGTTTCCACCAACGCTCATACGCCAGCACTATCTGCTCCCCCAGACGCCGTCCCACCGCCCCTTCGTATTCCCGGCGCCGGGTGAAAACCGTCTCTGTGGCCTCCAGAAGCATCCGCGCCACATCCAGTTCGCCCTGATCGCACGCCTGATGAGCCAGAGCGAGCAGCCGCCGCGAAAGCCGTCGCGCGCCCTGATGCGGTGCCTCCGGCTCTTCGGAGGTGAGCCCCTGCGCCAGATCATCGCAACGGCGGCCATAATCAACCATGCGACCCCCTCAACTCTGGGAGGACTTCCTCAAGTCAGGCGAAAGCTTCTTCCCACGTGCCCAGCGTGGACGCGCGGCTGTATTCGGTGGAGCGGTTCTCGAAGAAGTTGGTGTGTTCCACCGCGTTCATCATGTCGTCGATCCACGGCAGCGGGTTTTTCGGCACGTCGTAAATCGGTGCCAGATCCATCCCGTCGAGCCGCCGGTTGGCGATGAAGCGGATGTACTGCTTCACCTCGGCGGCGGTCAGCCCCTTCACCGGCCCCATGGCGAACGCCAGATCGATGAAGCGATCCTCGTTGGTGACGATCTCTTCACACGCCGTATGGATCGCAGCCGCCACACCCTTCTTGTCGATCAGATGCCCGAACTCGGACATATAGGTTTTGAAGAGCTGTGTGATGGAGAGCACATGCAGCGTCTCGTCACGCACAGACCATGTGACGACCTGCCCCATGCCCTTCATGAGATTGTGGCGCGGGAAGTTCAGCAGCATGGCGAACGACGCGAAAAGCTGTAGCCCCTCCGTGAACCCCGCGAACACGGCCATGGAAAGCGCCGTATTGTAGTGATCATCCATGTTGAAGCGCTTGAGGAATTCGTGCTTGGCCGCCATCGCCTCGTATTCGAGGAAGGCTGCATATTCCGTCTCGGGCATGCCGATGGTGTCGAGCAGGTGTGAATACGCCGCCTGATGGATGCTTTCCATGTTGGTGAAGGCGGACAGCATCATGCGCACTTCGGTAGGCTTGAAACGCGGCATGTAGAGATCGATATAGGCGTTCTCGACCTCGGTATCCTGCTGCGTGAAGAGGCGGAAAATCTGCGTGACCAGATACTTCTCGGTCTCCGTCAGATTGTTGTTCCAGTCCTTGACGTCATCGCCGAGCGGGATCTCCTCGGGCAGCCAGTGCAGCGACTGCTGAACCTTCCACGCTTCATACGCCCACGGATATCGGAACGGCTTGTAGGACGCGCTCGGTGTGAGGAGATCGAAGTTCTTTTCAGCGGTCATGGGGCACCCGTGGCTGACAGGCGGCATCCGGCGCGAGGCCGATGTCGCACGAAGGAGTGTTTTTCCGGTTCATACCGGGAAGGGGCGCCCATTTCCACATTATATGAAGCGGTAAAGGCACCTAATTTTCAGGGATTTTCGTGTTTTACGTACACACGGAAAGCGTCGGCTCACGCCCACGCTTCAAGCTTCGCGTCTTCGCCTAAAGCCTTACTGGCAGGCGAGACATTCCTCGTAATTCCCACCAGCGGACGCTGCTGGCGTCTCGGTTTTCACCCGCTGGTCGAGATTGCTCACCGTGTCCGCGCGCTGAATGGAAAGCGAACGGCAGTAATAGAGCGATTTCACGCCCTTCTTCCACGCCTGATAGTGGATCTGGTGCAGATCGCGCTTGTGAACGTTGGCCGGCAGGAACAGATTGACCGACTGCGCCTGACAGATGAACGGCGCACGATCGGCCGCGTGCTCGATCACCCAGCGCTGGTCCAGCTCAAAAGCCGTCTTGAACACGTCCTTCTCGTCCTGACTGAGGAAATCCAGATGCTGCACACTACCCTTGTTCAGGGTGATGGACGACCAGATTTCCTCATTGTCCTGCCCTTTTTCGGCCAGAAGCTTCTTCAGGTGACGGTTTCGCACCGAGAAGGAACCGGAGAGCGTCTTCTGTAAGAACACATTGGCAGCAATCGGCTCGATGCCGGGGCTTGCGTTGCCCGCGATGATGGAAATCGACGCCGTCGGCGCAATCGCCATCTTGTTGGAGAAACGCTCCATCACGCCATACTCGGCCGCATCGGGACACGCACCGCGCGTCTCGGCCAGATGCTTCGACGCCGTGTCTGCCTGCTCGCGGATGTGTTTGAAGATCTTGCGATTCCAGACCTTGGCCATCACGCTCTCGAACGGGATGTTGCGCGCCTGCAGAAAAGAATGGAAGCCCATCACGCCCATGCCGACCGAACGCTCGCGCATGGCGGCATAGGCTGCGCGGTGCATCTCTTTCGGAGCCTTGTCGATGAAGTCCTGCAACACATTATCGAGGAACAACATGACGTCCTCAATGAACTGAGGATTGTCCTTCCACTCATCCCACGTCTCAAGATTGAGAGAGGACAGGCAGCAGACGGCCGTGCGTTCCTTGCCGTGATGATCGATGCCGGTGGGCAGCGTGATTTCGGCGCAGAGATTGGAGGTCTTGACCTCAAGCCCCGCCAGCTTGTGGTGCTGGGGCCGCGCGTTGTTCACGTGATCGGAATAGATGATGTAGGGCTCGCCCTGCTCCATTCGGGCCGTGAGGATACGGATCCACAGCGAGCGTGCAGAGATCTTGCGGATCACCTCGCCACTCTTGGGGGAGCGCAACGCCCACTCGTCATCCGTCTCGACCGCGCGCATGAATTCATCGGGCACCAGCACGCCGTGGTGCAGGTTCAGCGCCTTGCGGTTCGGGTCGCCGCCGGTGGGGCGACGCATCTCGATGAATTCCTCGATCTCGGGATGCCAGACCGGCAGATACACCGCCGCCGAACCGCGCCGCAGAGACCCCTGCGAGATGGCCAGCGTCAGGCTGTCCATCACGCGGATGAAGGGGATCACGCCCGAGGTCTTGCCGTTGCGGCCCACATTCTCGCCAATGGAGCGCAGATTGCCCCAATAGGACCCGATCCCGCCGCCACGCGAGGCCAGCCAGACATTCTCGTTCCACAGTCCCACGATGCCATCGAGGCTGTCGGACGCTTCGTTGAGGAAGCAGGAAATGGGCAGGCCGCGCGAAGTGCCACCATTGGAGAGGACCGGCGTTGCGGGCATGAACCAGTGGCGCGAGATGTAATCGTATAAGCGTTGGGCATGCGCGGCGTCCGCCCCGTAATAGGACGCCACACGGGCGAACAGATCCTGAAACCCTTCATCGGGCAGGAGGTAGCGGTTGTTGAGCGTGGCCTTGCCGAAATCGGTCAGCAGCGCATCGCGCGAACGGTCCACGCGCACGGGGTGGTGGCCGGGAAGCTGGACAATATCGTCGAGCATATCCGCCTCGAACAGGCTGCCCTCGTCATCCAGATGAGCGGCGGAAATCTCGGACTTGTCCATGATCAGGCTCACCTTAAAACGGCTCCATTCGTGCGGCAATGAACGGTCTGTGACGAGCCGGACGCAGAGGCATCAAAACGGCCAACCGACACAACATGTCGGTTGGCCGACGTTTACCAGCACAAGATATAGGGGTCGAGTTTAAAAAATGCTTGACGCGCCGTCTCCGTCCGCGTCGCCCGCAGGCGACTGCGAAAATTCTCAGAACGTTATTTTTTCGCCGCGCCAATAAGCCCCGAAATCTCCATCCGACGCCGTGACTCAGCAATCCCTTCCCCCACCGCCAGCGCCGCCGCCAGAGCGCGCCGACCGGCCGCGCCGTCCACGCCCACCGGCGCCCCGTCGAGACACGACGCCACGAATCCGGCGTGCTCGGCCTCCAGCGAATCATGCTCTTTCCACGACGCCGCTTCCCGTCGGAATCCGCCCGTGCCGGGAAGTGGCAGCCCGGCCTCACGCCCGATCAGCACCAGTTCCCGTTTGCCAAAATCGGCGGAGAGATAGCCCTCCTCGGAAAACAGCCGCATCTTGCGCTCGGTCTTGAGCGAAATCCGGCTGGCCGTGATGGTGGCAACGCACCCATTGGCGAATCGTACCCGCGCGTTGGCGATGTCCTCATGCTCGGAACTGACGGCGGCCCCGATGGCGTCCACCTGCTCGATATCGCTGTCCACGATGGCGAGGATGAGGTCTAGATCGTGGATCATCAGATCGAGAATGACCGACACATCCGTCCCACGCGGCTTGAACGGCGCGATGCGGGTCGCCTCGATATAGAGCGGGCGACGGATACGATGCGTAATGGCTTCATATTCCGCCGAGTAGCGCAGCAGATGCCCGACCTGAAGCACACGGCCCGCATTGGCCGCCAGCGTGATGAGTTCGTCCGCCTCCGCCAGTGTGGCCGCCATCGGCTTTTCCACCAGCACATGCCGGCCCGCCCGCAACGCCAGTTCGGCCAACCGGAAATGCATCTCGGCGGGGGCGGCGATGATGACGGCGTCCACAGCCGCAAACAGCGCGTCGAGATCGTCGAATACCTGCGAGCGCGATTCTTTTGCCAGCGCGGCGGCCCGGACAGGATCGGGATCGAACACGCCCACCAGCGTCTCACGCGGGCTGGCGGCCGATTTCAGTGCGTGAAAACGGCCAAAATGCCCGCATCCCACGAGCCCGACGCGCAAGGTAGCTGGAGCAGCGGCGTTGACCATCACATCACCCGAATCCGTTCATAAACCGGAGCGCAGGCAAGCACGCGCGGGGCACGGGGAAAAGAGCGCGGATGTCTGCCCTGCCGGGACAGGGCTTGCCGCAACCTGCGGACGGCATGGATGTTGAAGGGAAAAGGTTTCCACATTCCAAAAGGAGCGCGCCATGCCGTGGACCGTCGACGATGCCGAAAAGCACACGCACAAGGCCGACACACCGCATCTGCGGGAACTGTGGGTCAAGGTCGCCAACGAGCGGCTGGAGCATACGGGCGATGAAGCCCGCGCCATCCGTGAGGCCAATGCGGTCGTGGCCCGCAATCACGACTGAGGGGCGAGGTCTGAGCCCCGCCCCGCTCATTCAGGCCAGCTTGGCGGCAATCTTCGCCACATGGCCCCCGAGATATTTCGCACCGTCCAGCTCGGTCTGGCTCGGCTGGCGGGAGCCGTCCCCGTTCGCAATGGTGGTCGCCCCATAGGGCGAGCCGCCCGTGACTTCATCGACTCGTGCCTGCTCACTGAAGCTGTAAGGCAGGCCGCTGATGATGAGACCGTGGTGCAGCAGGTTGGTCAGGATGGAAAACAGCGTCGTCTCCTGTCCACCGTGCTGACTGGCGGTGGAGGTGAAAGCCGCGCCGACCTTGCCCACCAATGCGCCCGTGGCCCACAGGCCGCCGGTGCGATCCCAGAACTGCGCCATCTGCGAGGGCATGCGCCCGAAACGCGTTGGCGCTCCGACAATGATGGCGTCGTAGTTCGGAAGCTCCGCCGGATCGGCGATGGGGGCGGCCTGATCCAGCTTGAAATGACCGGCACGCGCCACGTCTTCAAGCACCAGTTCGGGCACGCGACGGATGTCCACATCCGCGCCCGCGCTGCGCGCGCCTTCGGCCACGGCCTGCGCCATGGTCTCGATGTGACCATAGGTCGAATAATAGAGAACGAGCACTTTCGTCATGGGAACACATCTCTCCTGTTCAGCGAGACGCTGCCTGCGCAGCAAAAGAGGTCATAAGGTTGCTGTAATCCGGGATATGAGCCGCAAACAGTTTGCCCAGCCCTTCGATATCGTTGCGCCAGTCCCGGTGCAGTTCGCCCGCCACGGCAAACCAGTTCATGAGCTGCGCCCCGGCCGCCTGCATCCGGCTCCACGCAGCGTTGCGGGTGATATCGTTGAAGGTGCCTGACGCGTCCGTCACCACGAACACGTCAAATCCTTCGGCCAGTGCAGACAAGGTTGGAAAGGCCACGCACACCTCCGTCACCACCCCGGCGATGATCAACTGCTTCTTGCCCGTCGCCTTCACCGCCCTGACGAAATCTTCGTTATCCCATGCGTTGATCTGCCCCGGACGGGCGATATAGGGCGCATCGGGGAACATCTCCTTGAGTTCCGACACGAGCGGGCCGTTGGGTCCATCCTCGAAACTGGTCGTCAGAATGGTGGGCAGCCCGAAGTAACGGGCGAGTCCTGCGGTCGCGAGCACATTGTTGCGAAATCGATCGGGCTCGATATCGCGCACGAGCGAGAGCAGACCGGTCTGGTGATCGACCAGAAGGACGGCGGCGTCTTCCCTGTTCAGACGATTGTAAGATTGGGTCATGGAACGGGTCTCCTGTCGTGAAAAGAAAACGGGCCCCTCTCCACGACAGGAGAGAGGCCCGCGTCTCAGGTCGTTGCCTTCGCGAAGGTGCCATTGCGGACATCCGCGATGGCCTGCTGGATTTCGGCCTCCGTATTCATCACCAAGGGACCGTATCCCGCGATCGGTTCGTTCAACGGCTGTCCGGTGAGGATCAGCAGCGTGGCATCGTCCTGCGCATGGAGCGAGACGCTCTCGCCCTCACGGCTGAGAAGCAGCACCTCTGCGTCCTGCGCGTTCTCGCTGCCCGCCACGGTGATCCGGCCACTGAGATCCACCACCATGGAGGTGTGACCTTCCGGCAGATCCAGCGTCACGTCCGCTCCGCGCTTGAGGCGTATGTCCCAGACATTGACGGGCGAGAAGGTGCGCGCCGGCCCCCTATGGCCCATGAACTCACCCGCGATCACCCGCGCCGTGCCCGCCCCATCCGGAAGGTCCACCACAGGAATGGTGTCGGACGTGATGGCCTGATAGCCGCCGGGAGTCATCTTGTCCTTCGCGGGTAGATTGACCCACAGCTGCACCATGCGGAACGGGCCACCCGTTCTGGCGAACGCCGGGGCGTGGTATTCCTCATGCAGGATACCACCACCCGCCGTCATCCACTGCACATCGCCCGGCCCGATGACGCCGCCATGCCCCGCCGAGTCCCGGTGCTCCACCTGTCCGTCATAGACGATGGTCACTGTCTCGAAACCGCGATGGGGATGCTGCCCCACGCCGCGGCGTGCCGTGGTCGGCTCGAAGTGATGCGGCCCTGCGTAGTCCAGAAGCAGGAACGGGCTGATGTGCTCACCGAGACTGCCGTAGGAGAAAAGCGAACGGACGGGAAAACCGTCACCCACCCAATGGCCGCGATCATTGCCGTAGCGGCCGAGAACCGTTTTGGTCGTGCTCATGATCCTGTCCTCCGATGCGGCCCACCTCTTTGCTGCGACCGCCTGACAAACAACATACGAACGCAACGCTCACGTCAGAAGTTTGTTATTCCCGACGCATCGTCCTATTTTCGCAACGATGATTGACCTCAACGATATGGCGCTGTTTGTCGCCGTGGTGGATCACGGCGGCTTCGCGCCCGCCGGACGCGCTCTGGGCCAGCAGAAGTCCAAGCTGAGTCGCCGCATGGCCCTTCTGGAAGACCGGCTGGGCGTGCGCCTGCTCAACCGTTCCTCACGCCATTTTTCTGTCACCGACATCGGTCGCGCCTATTACGACCGCTGCCTTGCGATGCTGGTGGAAGCCGAAAGCGCCGAGCTTGTCGTGGCGGAAGCCCGGGCGGAGCCGCGCGGCCTGATCCGCATGAGTTGCCCGGTCACGCTGCTGAGCTTTCAGTTTGGCGCGCTCATCAGCCGCTTCATGGTGGAAAACCCGGCGGTCGATATCCGGCTGGAGGCCACCAACCGCCGGGTGGACGTGATCGCGGAGGGTTTCGACCTCGCCATCCGCGTGCGCTTTCCTCCCCTCGCCCCATCCGATCTTGTGATGCGCAAACTCGATGACAGCACCCAGTGCCTCGTCGCCAGCCCCCATCTACTGTCAGCACCCCTAGCCTCTCCCGCCGATCTGGGGACGCTGCCCGCCATCGGCTGGACCTCATTGCTGGACGATCATGCGTGGGATTTGCGCCATGCGAGCGGTGAACACGCGAGGGTGCCCTATCGCCCACGCCTGACCACGGACGATCTGGCTGTACTGCGTGACGCGGCCCTGGCAGGCGTGGGCGTGGCGCAACTGCCCACCCTGATGGTGCATGATGATCTCGCTCACGGGCGGCTTGTCTCCGTTCTGCCGGACTGGCGGCCGCCGGTGGGGCTGGTTCATGCCGTGTTTCCCTCCCGGCGTGGTCTTCTGCCGTCGGTGCGCGCGTTGGTGGATTTTCTGGCGCATGCGTGCGCGGCCCAGCGGCTGGACGCCTTCCCTCCGCAGGAGTAAGTGCCGCGCGTGCATGGCTCACTCCCACCCATGCGCGTGGCGATATTGGGAAAATCCCAAGAAAATGCCCACATACAGGCCTCAGAGGCCAGTGCGGCAACACGAGCGGTCCCATGCCGCCCGGACCAAGACAGGCAGGTCCACACCGCATCCCCGGATGCCTGTCCGCATGAGGAAGATTTGACCGATGACGACCCAGACGGCGGGCAATGATGCCCTTCTCTCCCAACTGCGCAGCGTGGTGGGCCACGCGCACATCTTCACGAGCGAGGAATCGACTTACCGCTTCACGCACGGTTTCCGCTTTGGTGCCGGCAAGGTGCTGGCCGTGGTGCAGCCCGGCTCGCTGATCGAACTGTGGAAAATCGCGCAGGCCTGCGTGGATGCCGACAAGATTCTCATCATGCAGGCGGCCAACACCGGCCTGACCGGCGGCTCCACGCCTGATGGCAATAATTACGACCGCGACATCGTGCTGGTCAGCACGGTGCGGATCGACAAGTCCTTCCTGATCGGTGACGGCAAGCAGGTGGTCTGTCTGCCCGGCGCACGGCTGTATGAGCTGGAAGAAAAGCTGGCCGCCATCGGGCGCGAGCCGCATTCGGTCATCGGCTCATCCTGTATCGGCGCGTCCGTGCTGGGCGGCGTGAGCAACAGTTCCGGCGGCGCGTTGGTGCAACGTGGACCCGCCTATACGGAAATGGCCGTGTTCGGGCAGGTGGGCGCGGACGGCAAGCTGCGGCTGGTCAACCATCTGGGCATCCAGCTTGGCAACGATCCCGAGACCATTCTCACGCGGCTGGAGGCGGGCGATTTCCCGGCTGCCGATATCGACTGGCATGCCGGCCGCGGTCATGACGACAACTACATCACCCATGTGCGTGAGATCGACGCCGACACACCCGCCCGCTTCAACGCCGATCCGGCCCGCTGGCATGACGCGGCGGGCTGCGCGGGCAAGCTCGTGGTTTTCGCCGTGCGTCTCGACACTTTTGAAGCCCACAAGAACACCTCCGTGTTCTATATCGGCTCCAACAGCACGGACGAACTGGAAGACCTGCGACGCCATGTGCTGACGGGGTTTGAGGAACTGCCCATCGCGGGGGAATACATCCACCGCGATGCGTTCAACATTGCCGAGAAATACGGGAAAGACACGTTTGCGGTCATCCGTTATTTCGGCACGAAGTTCCTGCCGAAGATGTTCGCCATGAAGTCGCGCTTCGACATCTTCGCGCAAAAGTTCAGCTTCCTGCCCGATCATCTGAGTGACCGGATCATGCAGGCGATCAGCACCGTGCTGCCGCAGCAGCTTCCCAAGCGGATGCTGGACTACCGTGATCGCTTCGAACACCATCTGATGCTCAAGGTCTCAGCCGAACTGGCCGGACCGATGCGGGACTATCTCAAGACGTATTTCGGCAAAGCGACCGGTGAGTTTTTTGAATGCACGCCCGATGAAGGCACACGCGCCTTCCTGCACCGTTTTGCCGCCGCGGGTGCGGCCGTGCGCTACCGCGCGGTGCATCACAAGGAAGCCGAAGACATTGTGGCGCTGGACGTGGCGCTGCGCCGCAACGATCGCAACTGGTTCGAGAAACTTCCTGCCGAGATCGAGAACAAGCTGATCGTGAAGCTGTATTACGGGCATTTCCTGTGCCATGTGATGCATCAGGATTACGTGGTGAAGAAAGGCTACAACGCCATGGCCGTGGAGCACGAAATGCTGCCCGGCCTGGACGCGCGCGGCGCGCGCTATCCGGCGGAACACAATGTGGGCCATCTCTATCAGGCGCCCGACAACATGCTCGCGCATTACCGTGAACTGGACCCGTGCAACTGCATGAATCCGGGTATCGGCAAGGCGACCAAGCGCAAGAACTGGGTCGCGGAAAGCGTCTGACGCTTCCGTTTTCTGTCCGCGGTTGGGATGGGACCGGGCTCTGCCCGGACCCGGAAGGGATCAATGATCCCATCATCCTGATATTTTAGTAAATCCTTGATTTCCAAAGGCATCGGCCTTTGGTAGGGCAAGGGCAGTCCTTACAGGCGGCCGAGACGATCGATGATGACCTCGTAAGCCGCCTCCACCTCGCAATGACGCAGGAACAGCACATTGCGCGGCAGATCGGTGATCTGCCACCAATCCACCACCGTCATGCCCATGGTCAGTTCGCTGCCCGTCTCCACACGCACATTGACCTCACGTCCACGATAAAGATCGGGGCGCAGCAGCCACAGCACTGTATTGGGATCGTGCAACGGTCCGCCATCGGTGCCGTATTTCGTGGCTTCGAACCGCTTCTCGAATGCCAGCCAGTCCGCCACCACCGGCCCGACACGATTGGGAATGGCGCGGATGCGCGCAAGCCGGGCGGCGGAGGTGTGCAGAGTGTGCGTCACATCCAGCGGCAACATGGTGATCGGCACACCCGATTCCAGAACGATGGCCGCGGCATGTGGGTCCACATATATGTTGAATTCAGCGCAGGGGGTGATGTTCCCCACCTCCGAGAACGCACCCGACATGGTGACGATCCGCCCCAACCGAGACCGCAAAGCAGGTTCGCGGGACAGGGCAAGCGCCAGATTGGTCATGGGGCCGATGGCGCAGACGGTGATCGCGCCCGGCTCATGCGCCATCACGGTGCGGATCAGGAAATCGACCGCATGTTCCGGGTTGGGTTTTACAGCAGGAGCAGGAAGATCGGCGCCTTCGAACCCGGTGCGGCCATGCACATGGGTGGCATTGACGGGCGCGCGCAGCAGCGGCCTGTCGGCTCCCGCATGAATGGGAACATCCGATCGTCCCGCCAACTCCACTGTCTTGAGGGCATTGATGGTGGCCTGTTCCACCCCGACATTGCCCGAAACGGTGGTGACGCCCAGCAGATCGATTTCGGGGCTGGCCAAGGCAAGCAGAATGGTCAGGGCGTCGTCCTGACCGGGATCGGTGTCGATGATGATTTTCATCGGCATCGGCCTGTTTTCTCAGTGATAACGGCGCAGAAGACCCACAAGCTGGCCCTGAATCTTGAGCCGCTCCGCCGGGACGATGCGTGTTTCATAGGCCGGATTGGCCGCCTCAAGCGCTATGGTGTTGCCACGGCGGCGCAGACGCTTGAGCGTAACCTCGGCCTCGTCGATCAGGGCCACGACGATCTTTCCACTCTCGGCCGTGTCCGTCCGGCGGATGATGACGGTGTCGCCATTGAGAATCCCCGCGTCGATCATGGAGTCACCCGCCACCTCCAGCGCGTAGTGATCGCCCGCGCCCAGCAGAGCCACGGGCACCTCCACCTGCGCCCCGTCATCGCGCAGCGCCTCGATCGGCAGGCCGGCCGCAATGCGGCCATAGAGCGGCAGATGAACAGAGGCTGCGGCCTCTCCCGTGCGCACACCGGTCAGGCGCTTGGAAAAATCTCCCCGGATCACGTTGAGCGAGCGCGTAGGCACCGTCTCGTTCTCGACCTCCGGCAACCGCAGCACTTCCAGTGCACGTGCTCGATTGTGACGGCGCTGGATGAAGCCGCGTTCCTCAAGAGCCGAAATCAAACGGTGAATGCCGGATTTCGACTTCAGGCCAAGGGCGTCCTTCATCTCATCGAAAGAAGGTGAGAAACCCGTCTGTCGCAGATGGGAATCGATGAACAGCAGCAGTTCATGCTGTTTGCGGGTGAGCATCGACTGGCCCCCTGGCTCGGTTGGGGATGAGGAAAAACGTTCGTTTGTTCTATGTTAGTTCCGGTTTCAGGTCAATGTGAGAGATGAGGGCCGCATCTTTTTTACACAGAGAAGGACAGGCTCAATCCACGAATGTCGCGAAACGGATGATCCGACAGACCTCTCCTTTTTGGGCGGCGGCAGCATGCGGTTCACGCAGCACCAGCGCGTCACAGGCGGCGAGCGGCGCCATCATGGACGAGTCCTGACGTGCGAACGGCGTGGCCCGTAATGTGCCGTCCGGCTGGCGCACGAGCGTCGCACGCAGATGGTCGAAACGATGATCGTTGGCGGGGACATCACAGCCCAGAACGGCCGGTTCAGTGCCATCATCGGACACAGTTTCCCCCGTCATGGCGCGCAGGGCCGGAAGCACGAAGACCACGCTGCACACAAAGGCCGCCACCGGATTACCGGGCAGACCGATGACGGGGGTGGCACCGAGATGCCCGAACATCAGCGGCTTGCCCGGACGCATGGCGATCTTCCAGAAATCCGTCACCAGCCCCTCTTCGCCCAAGGCCGATTTCACCAGATCGTAATCGCCCACACTGGCCCCACCGATGGTGAGCAGCAGATCGATAGCGCCCAGACCCGACGCGGCCTCGCGCAGCGATGCGGGTGTGTCGCGGGCCACGGGCAGGATCACAGGCTCAGCGCCCGCGCGGCGCAGGAGGGCGGCAAGCATGAACGCGGCGGATCCGACGATGGAGCCGGGCGGCGGCGCCTCGCCGGGCAGGACAATTTCATCGCCCGTGCTGAGAATGGCCACGCGAGGGCGACGACGCACCGTAAGCCACGGGCAATTTCCCGCAGCCGCCAGACCGATGTCGCGAGCACTCAACCTTCTGCCCGCAGGCACCAGACTCTGCCCTTTCGCGAAATCCAGCCCCTGCGGGCGGATGAAGCGTCCGGCCGTCACGCCTTCCGTGACCGTGATCCGCTCGCCCTCGCGGGTGGTGTTTTCCTGAATGAGCACACTATCGGCCCCGGCGGGGATCGCACTGCCGGTAAAAATCCGCAGGCAGGTGCCGTCTGTCACGCTCAGATCGGAGGGATGGCCCGCCGGCGCCTCCCCGATCACCCGCAGCGTTGCGCCGGTTGTGGCGTCGGCTGCCCGCACGGCATAGCCATCCATGGCGGAGACAGCGGCGGGCGGATTGGAAAGGCGCGCAAGGACAGGTGCCGCGCAGATACGTCCCGTCGCGTCCATGAGCGAGACCGTTTCAATGCCAAGGGGCGCGATAGTGGACAGGATTCGCGTGAGGGCTTCCGAAACCTCGATCATAAGCGGCCTTTCGACATTAATTTCGGGGTCTGTCGCCCTTTCCGGCAAGGGAAAGCTTGACCAGACGGCCCCAGATGCGCAATTTGCGCCGAACTTGAACCACGGCCGCGATCAGGGGTGCAAATCCGGACCTGCGGTCAGGCACGATTCCGAGGATCTCATGGCAAAGACCAACGTCATCCAGATCCGGCTCGTCTCCTCTGCGGACACCGGATATTTCTACGTCACCAAGAAGAACGCACGTGCACACACGGGCAAGATGGAACTCAAGAAGTACGATCCCGTCGCACGCAAGCACGTCGTCTTCCGTGAAGCGAAGATCAAATAAGATCGACTCAATCGATACGATTGCTCGACCGGAAAACGCCGCCTTACGCAAGGCGGCGTTTTTTTGTGGATTATCCCACGCGGCGCGACCGCGGACTGAGACCGCAATTCTGCCCGACATAATCGAGTGCGTTCCGCGCTTGTCGTCACGAGATGTTAAGCAGGGAATGCAAAACGTCTCTCATTCCTTTGAATATATATTTTACGGATAATCTGATAGCGGTTGTAAAAGTTGTCATGATGTAGAAGGACGAAGGGGACACCCTCGCCCGCTGGCTGGCGCATTATTCGGATCTGTTTGGATTCGACAATCTGACCATCCTCGACAACGGCTCAACCGACAAACGCACGATTTCCCTGCTCGACAGTGCGGAGCAAATGGGAGCGAGTGTGCGTCGCGATCTGGTCGGGCCGCGTGATTTTCATCGTAAAGGTGGGCATCTGACGAACATCATCCGTGGATGGGACGGGATGCACGATTACGATTTCGCCCTTCCCGTCGACTGCGATGAGCGACTGGCCGTGTTTACGGAAAATGGATTATCCCTTGGTAAGGATGCCATTCACGCCGCCTTCGATGCCCTGAAGGGGAAGCAATGCGCATTCCGCATTGAAACCTCCCTCTTCAATGTTCCGGGGCGGCAGGGATGGTATGCCCCCGTGCGTCATTTTCATAAGAGATTCGTCCCCGCGAAAACCATTTCGGGATGTGATGACGGACAGCACGAGCCCCGCTCGCGCCTGAGCGACGATATTGTTGGATCTTTCTTCACCTACCTGCATGACCACCATCATTCCTACAAAGAATGGCGCCGGCGCCTGAAAAACAAGGTTGCCGGATTGGTCGATCCCGACAACAAGGCGGCGTTACGCAAGTATCTCACCATTCCGCAGGCGGAAGGTGCCCATGCGGTCGAGGCGCTTCTTGTCACGGAACGTCAATACGCCGCGCTGTATGACAAGGATATTCGCCTCATGCCAGCATGCGGCTCGTCCGACTGCGTAATGATCGAAGGGCCGGGTGTCGATATTCGGGTGTGGGACGCAAAATCCTATCTGGAGGCCAACCCGGATGTACGGGCCTACCATGTCGGCACATTGCAGCATTATCTGCGGCATGGCTTTCAGGAAGGCCGTTCGCTCGCACCGGCCTTCCTGAAAGCCGATGCCGATATCAGTAAAGCTGGTCGTGCTTGTCGTACGGCACGACAATGTCGTTGGGATTGGCGAGATTGAGCATCGCCCGTGCCCGCTCATCGAGAATATCCCCGTTCAGGGAGCTTTCGCTCAGCCCCGCCACACGTCGGCGCCACGCCGCCTGTTCCTGCACGGCATTGGACTGGGACTGCCGGGCCTCGTCCAGAAGGGCGAGTTGCTGGGTATAGGCGTGCATGCCGTGATCGCCCTGCGTGACCTGCCACCCGAAATACCCAGTGAGAGCGAGAAAGAGAGAAGGAGGAAGAACCGCGTTTGCGGCGCGTCGGAACATGCGGCCCAGCTGCATTGCGATTCGAAACCTCCAGGGGACAGGACTGAACAGGTGTTGAAGCCTGTCTCCAAACGTATCGCAAGATGTGGCTTAAAAAAGGCACAACGAACGATCAACGGAACTTTCCGTCATCGTGATGGATCGTGGCAACAGACGCTGCCCTCCCGATGAGAGAGGACAGCGCGGGGAATCTTACTTCTTGAGGATGGTGCGCCCGGCATAGGCCGCCGCTGTCGCCAGTTCCTGCTCAATGCGGATGAGCTGGTTGTATTTCGCTGTGCGGTCGGAACGACACAGCGAACCGGTCTTGATCTGACCGCAGTTCGTGGCAACCGCGAGATCGGCTATGGTGGTGTCTTCGGTCTCGCCCGAACGGTGACTCATCACGCAGGTGTAACCCGCACGGTGCGCCATCTCGATGGCCGCCAGTGTCTCGGTCAGCGTGCCAATCTGGTTGACCTTCACCAGCAGCGAGTTGGCAATCCCCGCCTCGATCCCGCGCGCCAGACGCTCAGGGTTGGTCACGAACAGATCGTCGCCCACAAGCTGGATCTTCTTGCCCAGAGCGGCCGTGAGCAGGGACCAGCCCTCCCAGTCATCCTCGGCCAGACCGTCTTCGATCGAGACGATGGGATAACGCTTGGTCAGGTCTTCCAGATAGGCCACGACGCCACCGGCATCGAGCGTCTTGCCCTCGCCCGCCAGCACATACTTGCCATCCTTGTAATATTCCGTCGCCGCGCAATCGAGCGCGAAGGTCACATCCTCTCCGGGACGATAGCCCGCCGCTTCCACAGCGCGGGTGATGTAGGACAGAGCTTCGTCAGCAGAGCCAAGGTTGGGAGCAAAGCCACCCTCATCGCCCACATTGGTGGAGAGACCGGCTTCCGAGAGCGCCTTCTTGAGATGCTGGAAAATCTCCGAGCCCCAGCGCACGGCGTCCGCCACGGTCGGCGCGCCGATGGGCTGGATCATGAACTCCTGAATGTCGATCGGATTGTCTGCGTGCTCACCGCCGTTGATGATGTTCATCATCGGCACGGGCAGAGTGTGCGCAAACGGACCACCGATATAGCGATACAGCGGCAGATTCAGTTCGATGGCGGACGCCTTGGCCACAGCCAGCGACACGCCAAGGATGGCATTCGCGCCCATGCGGCTTTTGTTGGGTGTGCCATCGAGGTCGATCATCGCGTTGTCGATGTCGATCTGATCCTGTGAATCCGCACCCTCAAGAGTAGGGAAGATTTCGTTCTCGACGTTCTCGCAAGCCTGTAGCACGCCCTTGCCGCCAAAGCGGGACTTGTCGCCATCGCGCAGTTCGACGGCCTCATGCGCGCCGGTGGAGGCGCCTGAGGGAACGGCTGCGCGTCCTCGCGCGCCGGAAGCCAGTTCGACCTCAACCTCGACCGTGGGATTGCCGCGACTGTCGAGAATCTCGCGGGCGATGATGTCAACGATGGCGCTCATGGATGTGCCCCTGACTGGTTGCATTCTTCTTGTTGGACGCCCTTCGTCCGAGCGAACGGCGCCCGTCCCTTAGAGGGACCGCCACAAGAGGTTGTCAACCGGAAATCCCCACGCGTTTTCGAACCACACGAACTCTTTCCCGTTGAAGACGCACGCCGCTTGCTCTGTCGGCCATCAAGAGAGGGAGAAACGTCATGTCGCCTCGTCTGGGTCGCCGGGAGATCATGGGAGGCGCCATCGGCCTCGCCATAGGCGCTCGCACGGCCATGGCCACAGATTCGCGTTGCCTGACCGTTGCGGCGCGCGCCCCCACCCTGTGCAGCGCTGCCGCCGTGACGCCGGAGGGTGTTCTCTTTCTCGGCCTCCCCCGCTTTCCCGGTATGGAGTCGTCCATGTCGGTGGCGCAGGTGCTCAGCGACGGCACGTTGCGCCCCTTTCCCGGCAAGGGCTGGAACGACTGGAAGCCGGGAGACGATGGCACCCATGCCTTTGTCATGGTCAACGCCATTCACATTTTCCGTGACGGCACATTATGGGTCGTGGATCAGGGCGCCCCACCCGGCCAGACACCGCAACCGGGCGCGCAGAAGCTGGTGCAGATCGATCCACGCACCGGCGCCATTCGAAACATCCTTCGTTTTCCTCCGCGCATCATGCCCCCCGGCGCCCAGTTCAATGATCTGCGTATCCACGGCAATTTCCTGTTCGTGACCGACAGCGGGCTTGGAGGCGTGATCATCTACGACTTCATGACAGGCGGAATGCTTCGCCGTCTGTCAGGACAGGCGGTGATGCGCAATGACGCGACACACGTCCATCGTGGTCTGGGCGGCCGCATTCTGCGCGATGACACAGGCAGGCGGCCACAGGTGCAAAGTGACATGCTTGAGGTGGACGCGGCCGGAAAATGGTTCTGGTTTTCCGTGCCCGCCGGACCGCTAAAGCGGATTGCGGTCAACGCATTGCTGGACACACGCCGGAGTGACGCCAGTCTCGCCCGCGATGTGCGCGTGGTGAAGGACATCCCGACCATCGGGGGCACCTGCATCGACACGCACGACAATATCTACCTCTCCGATGCCGAGCATGGTCGTATCACCGTCCTCGCCCCCGATGGTCATGAGGAAATTCTGGTCACGGACCCACGCCTGATTTCACCGGATGCGCTCTTCATCGACCGCAATCGCACGCTGTATGTGCCCTGCTCGCAGATCGAGCGGCTGGCCATGTTCAATGAAGGGCATGACGCGACCGAGGCGCCATTCCTCGTGCTGAAAATGCATCTGCCCCCGCAACTGGGCCGCATTCCACTTGGAGGAGCCGTGGAAGGATGAAGTGGTTTTTACGTTTTCTGTGCATTACGGCGCTTGTTCTGGGCGGACGAGCTCTTGCGACCGAAGCACCAATTTATGGCCCGCGTCTGGAGGGCTTTGCCTCCCCATGGCCGCTGAAAACCTATCGCTTTTCGTCCCAACGCCAGATGATGGAGATGAACTACATGGATGTGCGCCCGACACATCCCAACGGGCGGGTAGCCGTGCCGCTACATGGCAAGAATTTCTGCGCAGCAACTTGGGAGACGACCATCCGCGCACTTGTGCGGGCAGGCTGGCGCGTGATTGCACCCGATCAGATTGGCTTCTGCACATCATCCAAACCCGACAATTATCAGTTTTCCTTCAGTCAGCTTGCCACCAACACACATGACCTTCTGCTCTCACTGGGCGTCGAGCATCCCGTTCTGATCGGTCATTCGACTGGTGGAATGCTGGCCGTCCGGTATGCGTTGATGTTCCCGCAGAACGTGCAGCAGCTTGTGCTGGTCGATCCGGTCGGGCTGGAAAACTGGCAGGCGAAGGGTGTGCCTTATCGCACGATTGATGAGTGGTATGCCGGTGAACGGGGCAAAACTGCCGACGCCATCCGCGCCTATGAGCGCCGCGTCTATTACGACGGAAAATGGAATCCGGCATGGGAGAGATGGGTGCAGATGCTGGCAGGCATGTATCGTAGTCCTGATGGGGACGCCGTGGCATGGAACTCTGCACGCCTCTACGACATGATTTTCACGCAACCTGTGGTGCAGGAATTTCCCAACCTGCGTGTCCCGACAGTGCTGATGATCGGTAACCGTGACATCACCGCGATTGGCGCGGAGGGAGCGCCGCCGGACGTACGGGCGCAACTCGGGCATTACCCCGAATTGGGACGCGCGGCTGTTGCCGCCATTCCCGGAGCGCGACTGGTGGAGTTTCCTACTCTTGGCCATGCGCCGCAGATACAGGATCCGGCGGTATTTCATGCGCGCCTGTTCGAGATACTGGAGCACTGAGGGCGGCCTGTTCCTTTTAAAGCGGAAAAAGGCCAAGAAAGGCTTTTCTGGCTTTATCGAAAGGATCCGCGTCTCTCATGACAATGTCGCCATCGGGTGTGGCTGTGGTGGCCGAGGATCTGGCGGGCATGCGCTCGCAGGCGTTCGGACTGGCAGAGTATCTGGCCCTTCCCTCCCGGTTTCATGCCGTGCACCCAAGCGGACTGATGCGACACCTGCCCTCACGTCTGTGGACCGCCCCTTTGCGCGCTCTTTCTGAAACATCACGGCTGGACCCGTCCGAGCTTGTGTTTAGTGTGGCGGGAAAAGGCGGTGCGGTCGGGGCAGCACTCCGTCGGCAGCAGCACAGAGTGGTGCAAATCCAGAATCCCCGCATGCCCTTGGGCCGCTTTGATCTTGTAATCGCCAACCATCATGATGAGATCAGCGGACCCAATGTGCTGCTTGGTCGGACGGCCCTGCACGGTCTGACACCACAAAAGCTCGCGCAGGCTCATCGGGAATGGAGTGGAAAGTTGCGTTCGCCTTTCGGTCGACCGCTACTCGCAGCTCTTATTGGGGGAGCGAACGGGCGCTTTCGGTTCGATGCCGAAGACGCCTCCCGTTTTGCGCAACATCTCGTGCAGGCCGCACGCAAGGTAGATGCCGATCTGTTTGTCACCACCTCACGTCGAACAGGCGCTGCCCAGACAGATGTATTACGTAAAGCCGTGGAAGATTCTGGAGGTATTCTCTGGAGCGCGGGCGAGAACAATCCCTATCGCGGACTGATTGCCTGCGCTGACTGGCTGGTGGTGACGGCAGACAGCGTGTCGATGGTCTCGGAAGCCGTCGCCGGACCCGCACCGGTGTACGTGCAGACGCTTGAGGGAAAGTCCCGCAGGATTGGTCTATTTCTCGAAACACTGCGCGAATGCGGACGTATTCGTTTCTTTGAAAACGATTTGGAACACTGGGAAGTTACGCCGGTGGACGACACTCCGATGCTCGCACGCGACATGTGCCAGCGTCTTGGATTGAAGCATTTTTTACGTGACGACATTTGAAGAGAAGTGACCGGAGCCGTCAAGCTCCGGTCATGAAAATGGATTATACCATCATGATAGAAACGGCTTTCCTTCATGCGCCACCAGAAGATCGTGTAGATCGGTCGCATGGTCTTCCTCATCGGCAAGAAAGCCTTCCAACATGATACGTGTTGTCGGATCGTTGTCACCGAAATAACGGATCAGTTCCTGATAATGTTCGATAACGATGCGTTCGGCGATCAGATCCTGCTTGACCATTTCGACAAGATTTCCGCCATCTCCGTATTCGGTGGCCGAACGTGTAGCCAGCCCTTCCGGGTTGAAATTCGGTACGCCACCAAGCTGATCGATGCGCTGGGCCGCCGCCAGCATGTGTTTGCGCTCGGATGCGGCGTGCTCCGCAAACTCTGCTCCAACACTTTCGCTTGTCAGGCCCTCAACGGAAATCGAATGCATCGTATAACGCAGGACACAGACAAGTTCGGTCGCCACAACAGCTTGTAGTAATTCGACGGTCTTCTTCACATCACCCTTGTAAGAGGGCATCACCGCACCCTCGTCGAGGGATTTTTTCGCCCGCTCACGCAGTGTTTTCACATCCGACAGAAAGGCGCTGGCAGCATCGGTTGGCATATTAAGTTTCCTCATTGATTGAACGGATATGTTTGTAACGTCAGAATGTCGAAAGGTTGCATGCAAAATGGAAGAAATTCTTAGATGCAAATGAGTTTTATTATAAAATGATAGAATAAAATATTGCATATTTTTAACTGATTTTGATCCAGACACTTAAGTATTAATTGGACATGAAATCATTCTAGAGAGTGTTATGTACTTTTGTGCCTGATTGGTGCAGTAATGAGGAATGACGCCTGCACGCAAACCGTATCCCTCTGATGTATCAGACGAAGAATGGTCTCTGGTTGTCCCGTATCTGGTCCTGATGCACGAGGATGCGGAACAACGACATCATGCATTGCGCGAACTGTTCAATGGGTTGCGTTACATGATTCGCTACGGGATAGCTTGGCGGGCCATGCCGAATGACCTTCCGCCGTAGTCAGCGGTCTACCAGCAATCCCGTCGCTGAATGGAGGCAGGCTGTTTTGATGCGTTGGCGTCTGACCTGCGTGCCGTGCTGCGTATCGCTTTTGGCCATAGGGCTGAGCCAACGGCAGCCATTATCGACAGCCGGACATTACGTTCGACGCCGGAAAGCGGTTCCCGCGCCGGATATGATGGGGCCAAGCGCAAAAAGGGATCAAAGCTGCACATGGCCGTGGACACGCTGGGGCACCTGCTGGCCCTGCATGTCACACCAGCCAGTCGGGATGAGCGCACCGAGGCGGGACGTCTTGCCGCCACCATTCAGGATGCGACGGACGAGAGCATTGAACTGGCCTATGTCGATCAGGGATATACCGGCGAGAAACCTGCCGGGGCAGCACGAACCCAGGGGATCACCCTTGAGGTCGTCAGGTTGCCCGAAGCCAAACGCGGCTTTGTGCTACTGCCGCGTCGATGGGTTGTCGAGTGATCTTTCGCATGGGCTACACGATGCCGCAGACTCGTTAAGGATTACGAGCGTTACACTTCAACACTCGCAAGTCTCCATGTCATTGCGTTCGCATGTTTCATGCTCAGAAATGCAGCTATACTCATGCAAGGTCCATAACACCCTTTATGTTCGCGTCATTGGGCGAGCCTGTCAGGATATCGCAGACGGAACACGAAGCAGGCGGAGTACCGACGAGGTTCGAGAAAAATATCGTAAAGCACTCGTCGGTTCTCAGCTGCTGTTTTCCGGGTGCGCGAGGATAGCTCTACTGACATCATCCACATTCCACACGAGCAAATAGACCGCACACACTATATATCCGATATATAACTCGGGCTGAATTTGAATATCTGAGGGAACCTGTAGCTCACCTGACGTTTCAGAAGACTGATCGTCAGGTTTTGCTGCCGATTGAGCAGAATACTGCGGTCCTGGTTCAGTTTTCGTCACCAGATGTCAGTTCACGGAACGCAGCCATGCTCGACAGCGGGGCATTACGTTTGGAGTAATTTATATCGTATATTTATCATTATCAATCAACGCCGCTACTCAAAGAACTCGCGCATCGCCGGTACAAAGTTCAGATTATCGTGCCCGGAACGTGTGAGTTTGATAAGAGCGAACCGTTGCAAAGGAGAAAGGCGACTCCATTGGTCCAGGGTAGGCGGCGGTTCGCCGAATGATAGCGCTGCTTGCAGGACGACTTCTGGCACCACATCGGGTTTCTCCCAGATGTCGGAATTCACGTCTGGTAAAAATTTCGGTTCTTCCCCTGTCTGAGTGCTGATCAGATACACAAGCAGAGCACGATAGGCCGCCCGCTCGTTCAATGAGGTGATAGGAGATTTTGTCAACTGACTTCGTTGCGCCATCGTGAAACGGCTCCATTGTCGAAGACTGAGCTTCACCCCACACAGGTCGAGCTTCATGCGCACAACCATCGGGACACACCGCAATGTATCGGCAAAATCCATTTCAAACCTGAAAAGATGCGTTTCACGCATGCGGGTTCTCATTTCATAAGGAAGACGTATCGGCATGGACCAGTCTGGTGTCTGGAGAACCAGTCCAGAACACAAGGTTACTGCAATCGTCATGGCCCAGCCACCCAAGCGTCGCCATGTCGTTTATGATCCACTTGATATCTGAGGGCTGCACTACACCCGATGCAAAACCAAGTGCTTCCTGAGCCGCGCCACCCGGAAGAATACGAAATGTCGCCTGCCGAGGCAGCATCAGGCCACCTTCAGGCAGGGGAAGAGCCAGGGTTTCTGTAATCTCATCTCTATGTTCAGACATTTGGCAGAAGGATAGGCTCTCCTGCATGGCAGAAAACATGCGTTGATCCGTATCTGTGGTTCTGAACAAAGCATCTGAAACTACAAGAATTTTTTCAATATGGGCAGGAAGAACCGTGGAAGATCCTCCCGCACAGAAAGCAAGACCGATCCGTTCCGCCTCTGTTCCCCACGGCGCTCCCACACAGCAACCGTCAATCTCCTCCTTTGAAAAGGCACTGATCATATCGGTAGGTGGCATCACCAAAATCTCAACTTCGCGATCTATGTCAACATCGATCATCTTCAGAAACCGTCTTAGGATCAGAAGATGGGTGGAATAGATATGCACAACGGCGATACGCGGTTTTCTCCCGACGGAAGCCTGCCACATGTCGAACATCTCCCTTCCTTCGCCACCCATTCTCCAGACACCTTCAGCCGGATTAGTGCCACGGAGCATGATCGTATTGCCGCCCCTGCTGATCCTGCTCAGAGGACGCAGCACCGTATCGTGCCCACGGCGTCCGAGTATCGTCATCAGGGCGAGAGGTGCAAAAAGGACAGCTGCATCCAGACGATTCCACGCAAGGCCATCAGCTATGTTGGCCCATGAAGGTGAAACCACGATCTCGGTTTCCAGACCGTACCGGGCAAAGATGCCCTTCTGTTGCGCCATGATAACCGGGGCGCTGTCAGCCAGTTTCATTACACCTATACGAATCGGTACGGTCATCATACATCACCATTTTTCTGTGCCGCGAGATATTCCTGTGCAACAATCACGAGTTTACGCGACGTCTGCATGGCGCGACGCTGGAACCAGCGATGCGCCTGAACTTCGCCGGTCTTTTCATTTTTCATGAAAGATCTTTTCGCCTGCTCGATTATCCGCCGCTCGGCAAGCGCACGCTGCGCTTCCGCCAGCTCATCGCGTACACGACGGAAACGCCCATAAAGCGCTATGGCAGTACGCAGGAGCGGCTTGACGTCCTGCGGTAGCGCCTCCAGCACGTTATAGGAACAGATACCCGTATCGAATGCTGTCTCCATCAGTTCCACATCATCCTCATCGACAAACAGGGCAACAGGCCGTTCCAGTGCCGAACGGGACAATGCCCGGATGCTGTCCAGTGCATCGCGATCTGCTCTTTCCATATCCACCAGCACGACATCCGGTCCGTGCAGTTGCACCGCATCGATCAGAGCCAATCCTGCGGGAACGGTCAGCACCTCAAGAGACGTGTCCGCGCACAGGGTTTGCGACAGCGCATGCCCACGTTTGGAATTGGCGTCCGCAACCAGAACCTTGAGCGACGCGCGAGACCGGTCAACATCTTTCATCAGTAGACATCACGCAGATAGCGTCCCTCGCGCATCAGGTTCGTAACGAATGCATCAGCATCGGCAGCGGACAGATTACCGTGACGCGCGACGATCCTGCGTAGGGCCACGTCCACATCCCGGGCCATGCGCGCCGCATCGCCACAGACGTAAACCGATGCGCCCTCACCCAGCCAGTCCCATAGTTCTGCCCCCGCCTGCTCCATCCGGTCCTGCACATAAATCCGCTCCGGCTGATCTCGCGAAAACGCCGTATCCAGCCGGGTTAGCAATCCCTCTTTCAGAAAAGCATCCATTTCTTCACGATAGTAAAAGCTTTCTTCCGCATGACGCTCCCCAAAGAAAAGCCAGTTTCTGCCCTCCGACTTCCGGGCCGCGCGCTCCTGAAGGAACCCTCTAAACGGCGCGATGCCTGTCCCCGGCCCGACCATGATAACACTCACGCCATCATCCTGGGGAAGCCGGAAATGCGTGGTGGGCTGGGTAAAGACCGGGACAGCCGCACCATCTTCCAACCCTGCGAGCCAATTCGAACACACACCCGGCCAGGGTGAAACATTGATGCCAACGGTAAGCTCCACAACCCGTCCGGAGATGCGTGGAGAAGAGGCGATGGAATAGAGGCGAGGCTGCATGCGGCGGAACAGGGAGGGCACGTCCTGAGCCGTCACATTCAGTGAGACTTCCTTCAGAAGATCGGGAAGAAATCCCGTCTTGCAGCCACCGAGTGCTGCCAGCATGGCCTTGTTGGGTTTGGAAAGATCGAGATGCCGCACAAGCGCTTCCCTTAGTCCCACCGTACCGCATCCACGCAACACGACGGGAGCATCCTCCGGAAGCCCGAGCGCAGAAAAAACTGTTTCGACGGTAGCCTCAGGATTGCACGGCCATATGCCAAGCGCATCACCTGGCTCCCAGTCCAGTCCGGTCTCACTGAGATCGAGACCGATCCGCCGTGTGTCCCTCTCACAGTCGGCCGAACAGAGGCGCTGATTGATGCTCAGTCGCGCCATGGCCGGCGCATCACGCGTGCCGGCGGCGGACTCTGGCACTCTCTCCACAATGGCAGGCGTGGCAGACTCAGATGCGATGTTTGACCGCCCCAAGGCCGTCAGCATGGTCCCACGCCAGGCTTCGACATCCTCGTCAAAATCCGGTTCACAATCGGCGCGTTCCAGAAATGGCGTCGCCCCAAGTTCCCGAAGCCGTCCGTCCAAAGCGCGCCCAAAACCGCAGAAATTCGCATAGGACGAATCACCCAGAGCAAGGACGGCGAAGGTCAGGTCGATCAATGGTGTTTCCCGTTCCCTGAGTCGGTCCCAGAACGGCACAGCGCAGTCCGGAGGATCACCGTCACCGAACGTAGAAACGACGAAAATTGCTTTACCTGACAGGATCGTATCAGGCGCACAGTCCGCGAGACATTTTGCGTCCACCTCATGTCCCGCCTCTTTCAGCCATGTAACAACCGTGCCTGACAGTTCTTCTGCCCGTCCGGTCTGCGACGCCCACCACACCATGACGCCGGACGCTGCTGGAAGCACTTCCTGCACCAGAGTCGACGCAGGCCCGGTGTCTGTGCGAACACGACTGTAGAGACCAGCTAGCAGTCCACCAATATGGCTGCGTGCCTGTGGCGACAGAGGGGCCGAGGCAGGTAGAACGGGCAACTCCCCATTTGCAGGCGGCGAGAGGTCCAGGCCGTCAAGAAAGCCACAAAGCCATGCCCTGCCCTCTTCGGATATGGACGCGACAGCAGAGGGAGTCGGCAGTTCGAGACCAAGCTGGCTGACAAGGGAACGCAGGGCCATGGTCTGATATCCTCCATTGAGCGGTTCCGGCCTGTCGGCGTCCGGACACACTGGTTTTTCCACACGTTCCAATGTCACCGCACAGAGTTTGAAGCCCGGCTGCAGCGAAACAGGATCAACGACGTCGGATGTGACGGTATTGATCGTCAGATCCTCGCCAAACCGATCGTTCCAGTGAAAGGGCGCGAAACACGTTCCCCCGCGCACACGTGAGGAAATCTGCGCCGGGAGCACGATCTGGCCGCGTCGGGACGTGATCCGCACGCGGTCATCCTGCACGAGCCCCAGTTTCGAGGCGTCCTCCGGCGCAATTTCCACAAAGGGACCGGGGTTGAGCCGGTTCAGACTGTCCACGCGGCCCGTCTTGGTTAGCGTATGCCACTGATGCTGCAGACGTCCGCTGTTGAGCACAAAAGGGTAATTATCGTCCGGCCACTCCTCTGGACGCATCCATGGCCGGGGCCAGAAAACGCCTTTACCATCGGAGGTGGGGAATACAGGACCACTACCATCGGGGCGCAGATAGCGGATCGGATGCCGAAGTTCCGTGTCACCCGCAGGCGCAGGCCATTGCACCGGATTTTCCCGCAATCGGGCATGGGTCACGCCCGCAATATCATAGCCGGTTTTCGGATTGGTGAAGCGACTGGCTTCCGCGAAGACGTCCGCCGCAGACGTAAAGGCGAAATCCTTCTCGAACCCCATGGCCCGCGCCACCCGTGCGATGATGTCCCAGTCCGCCAGCGCTTCGCCCGGTGGCGTGACGGCCTGCCGGGCCAGCGTCATGGTGCGGTCGGAATTGACCTGCACCCCGTCCGCTTCTGCCCACAACGCGCCGGGCAACAAGATGTCCGCAAAGGCCGTGGTTTCACTGTCCGCGAACGCATCCTGCACAATCACGCACTCCGCCGCTTGTAGCGCCCGTACGACATGCCCGCGATTGGCGACCGTGACGACCGGGTTGGTGCAGATCACCCAGCAGGCCTTGATCTCACCACGCTCCATTGCTTCGAACATGGCGATGGCCCCGTTTCCGCCGACATCGCGCAAGGTGCCGGCGGGAAGCGACCACACGTCTTCCGTAAAAGCGCGATCGGCGGCGACAAGCGCGCTGCGCTGACCGGGCAGGCCCGGCCCCATATAGCCCATCTCCCGCCCTCCCATGGCGTTGGGCTGCCCAGTCAGTGAGAACGGACCGCTACCGGGGCGGCAGATGGTGCCGGTGGCGAGATGCAGGTTGCACAGGGCGTTGGTGTTCCATGTGCCCGCCACGCTCTGGTTCAGGCCCATCGTCCAGAGGCTCATCCATTCGCCGGCTTCCGCGATCCACGATGAGGCGGCAAGAATGTCCTCCATGGGGAGCCCCGTGATTTCTGCCACCATTTCCGGCGCATAGTCGGCGAGGAATGTCTCCATGGCATCCCATCCCGTGGTAGATCTGGCGATAAACCCCCTGTCTATTGCGTCATTTTTTACCAGAAGATGCAGAATCCCGTTGAGCAGCGCCAGATCGGTGCCGGGACGGATGGGAAGATACAGATCGGCCTTCTCCGCTGTCGCCGTGCGGCGTGGATCGACGACGATCAGCTTTGCCCCCGCCCGCTTGCGATCCATCAGACGCAGAAACAGGATCGGGTGACAGTCGGCCATGTTCGCGCCGATGACAAAGAACAGATTTGTGCAGTCGAAGTCTTCATAACTGCCCGGAGGTGCATCAGCTCCGAGAGAGAGTTTGTAACCGGTCCCAGCGGCGGCCATGCACAGTCGCGAATTGGACTCGATATACTGGCTACGGACAAATCCCTTTGTCAGCTTATTGATGAGATACTGCGCCTCCAGCGACATCTGGCCGGAGACGTAAAAAGAGAGAGCATCCGGACCATGCTCATCAAGAATAGTCCGCAGTCTGTCTGCCGTGGTCTCGATCGCCTGTTGGATAGGAACGGACACGACCGCTCCGCCGCGTTCAGGACGCAGGGCCGCCTCCTTCAGACGGAAATCGGAAGAAACAGGCTTGTCGCAGGAACTGCCCTTGGTACATAGGCGGCCGCCATTCGTAGGGTGTGCGGTATCACCGCGCACCTTGGCAATCCGTCCGTTCGCGACCTCCAGAATGACTCCACATCCGACCCCGCAATAGGGACAGACGGTGCGGATTTCTTCCTTTCCCATTGCACGTCAGGCGGGAACAGGTTCCGGTAAGGCGTCTGTCCTCGCTTTCTCCCTGATCTCGACCTTTCCGTCTGACAACTGCACGTCCCATGTCCGTAGACGCACAGCGGGATCCTCCAGACAATGCCCGTCTTCAAGCCGAAAATGCTGCTTGTAGAGCGGCGACGCCACCACCAGCTGCCCTTTCAGGTCTCCCATGATGCCACGCCCGATAACATTCGCGTTCGAGAACGGGTCATGATTGTCGATGGCATAGACCCGCGCAGGATCAGTCTGTGTCCCAGGCAGGAAGAACAGAGCAATCTGGCTGCCATTATACCAGGCCACGACACCGGATTTCTTGACCAGATCCTCCTCGCCACACAGCACGGTCCAATCTGACGGTCCTACCGTGACAGACGTTTCAGGCAGATTGTCTGCTGGTTTGACCTGATCCCGCTCAGGCACGGTGCGGATATTCGGATCAGGCCGTGCGTCATTCACGAATGTGCGAAATCTCTTGAGCTTTTCACGATCCGTCAGCGCATCACGCCACTCACAGTGATAGCGATCCACAACCATCTGCATCTGCTGTTCCAGTTCCTCACAGATGCCAAGACTGTCATTGATGATCACGTCTTTCAGATAATCCAGCCCACCCTCAAGGGTTTCGCGCCAGACGGATGTTCGCTGAAGCTTGTCGGCCGTGCGGATATAGAACATCAGGAACCGGTCGATATATTTCAGAAGCGTTTCCGCATCGAGGTCGGTTGCGAACAGTTCTGCATGGCGCGGCCGCATGCCGCCATTGCCGCAGACATACAGGTTCCAGCCATTCTCGGTGGCGATGACTCCCACGTCCTTGCTCTGAGCTTCCGCACATTCGCGTGTACAACCCGACACAGCGAACTTAAGTTTATGAGGCGATCTCAGTCCTTTGTAACGGTTCTCAATATCCAGCGCCTTGCTCACGCTGTCCTGCACGCCATAACGGCACCATGTGCTGCCGACACAGGATTTCACCGTCCGCGTAGACTTTCCATAGGCATGACCTGTTTCGAAACCGGCATCAAGCAATTCGGTCCAGATTTCCGGCAGATCATCGAGTTGCGCACCGAATAGATCGATACGCTGACCGCCGGTGATCTTGGTATAAAGGCCGTATTTCTTTGCGACCTGTCCAAGAACGATCAGTTTTTCCGGCGTGATTTCACCGCCTGCGATACGCGGAACGACAGAATAGGTGCCATTCTTCTGCATGTTGGCCATGAACGTGTCGTTCGTATCCTGCAATGGAATATAAAGCGGGTCCGTGATCGGCTTGTTCCATGCCGATGCCAGAATGGAGCCGACTGCGGGCTTGCAGATGTCACATCCCAGTCCGCCATTGCCGTACTGCGCCATCAGGTCTTCAAACGTCTGGATTCCATGCACACGAACAAGCGAATAGAGTTCCTGTCGCGTATAGGAAAAATGCTCGCACAGACTGCGATCGACTGTAATGCCTCGGGATTCCAGTTCCGTCTCGAACACGCTTTTGAGCAGCGCGGAACAACCGCCACACCCGGTGCTGGCCTTCGTGCACTGTTTCAGAGTGGCAAGATCCGCGCAGCCTTCATCAATGGACGTGCAGATCGCCCCCTTCGTGACATTGTGACACGAGCAGATCATGGCTGTATCCGGCAGCGCGTCCGCTCCGAGCAGTTCCGCCCCTTCCCCACGCGTAAGGATCAACGCGGCAGGATCGGCCGGCGGCTTGATACCGTTCTGCACATACTGAAGGATCGTGTCGTAATAGGCATTGTCGCCGACCAGAACCGCACCCAGCACGGCTGAACCATCCGCAGAAAGAACGAGACGTCTGTAGGAACCATCCACCTCACCGATGAAGCGATAGCTGCGGCTACCGGAAGTCGCGCCATGCGCATCGCCGATGGAACCGACGTCCACACCCAGAAGCTTGAGCTTGGTGGACATATCCGCACCGTTAAAGACATCATCGTCACCCACCAGCGTCGCAGCCACAGTACGCGCCATGGTGTAACCCGGTGCAACCAGACCGAAAACCATGCCATTCCAGCAGGCACACTCACCAATCGCGAAAATGGCCGGGTCGGACGTACGGCAGCTATTGTCGATGACGACACCGCCTCGCGCTCCAACAGCCAGTCCGCATTCGCGGGCCAGCCAGTCCTGTGGCCGGATGCCCGCGGAAAACACGACAAGATCGGTTTCATGAGATGTGCCATCGGCAAAAACCAGACGGTGGCGGTATGTTTCACCCGCAACGATCTCCTGCGTGGCGTGGGCCGTGAGCACCTCGATACCGAGCGCTTCGATCCGCTGTTTGAGCGCCAGTCCGCCTTCCTCGTCAAGTTGGACAGGCATAAGGCGTGGCGCAAATTCGACAACCGCCGTGGACAAGCCAAGTCCTGCCAATGCATTGGCTGCTTCCAGCCCCAGAAGGCCACCACCAATGACCACGCCACGCGATGCGCCATCCGCAGCGGCACGGATCATGTCCAAATCGTCAAGCGTGCGGTAGACGAGCCCCGCCGTGCCGGTATTTCCCGGAACGGGTGGCACGAATGGGGTGGAACCTGTCGCCAGAATGAGCGTGTCATAAGACAACTGCCCATCCTCGCTTTCCACAGTTTTGGCGTTGCGATCAATGCGCGTTACCCGCACACCACGATGCAGCGTTATCCCATGATGCAGGTGAAAGTCCTGCTGGTGCAGACAGAGCGCCTGCGCGTCCTGTCCACTCATGTAATCCGTCAGGTGGACGCGGTCATAGGCGTCGTGCCGTTCGTTACCAAAGATGTGAATGGCGTGTGTTTCATGCAGCCCACGCATCACGAGTTGCTCGACACAGTAATGGCCGACCATACCATTTCCGATAATGACGATATTTCTTTCTGTAGTCATGATCGTTTCTCCTGATGGACAGCCATTTCAGAATTTGAATTCCATGGTCTGCATGTAGAAAGCGCCATCTTTCGCGCCCGCGTTTCTCATGCCGCGCGACGCCACGAGACCGGCGATGTCATGCGTCCATGTCCAGTGCGGCGCAAAGTTCCACGCCACCTGCGTCTGGGGAGTCGCTCCAATGAAACCACCAGACAAATTGTTACGCCAGCTATAAATCTTGCCAGTGCCATAAACCGCATCCTGGGTGCTTTCCCGCCAGAAGAACGGCACATGCAGCTTTACAAGCACATGCGGCAGAGGCGTGGCGCTGATGACTGGTCCGACGCCGATCAGGTTCTGCGATGTCAGCGCCAGCGTCACATCATTATAGTAAGGTAGCGGAAAATAAGGCGTAGCGAATGTTCCCACGGCGCCATCCTTGCTGTGGTAGGAGCCTCCCGAAAACATGTCTGCCTGCAAGGCAAAGGATGGTTTTTCCTTGAGACTTTTTGCCGTCCAACCGAATACGCCGTTCACCGCATAGGCGCGCACCGGACGCGTGGGGCTCCCCCCTCCGGCCGGACGGAATTCTCCCCCCTGAAAGACGCCTGTCAGACTGACGTCGAAAGGTCCGATATTTCCCCACAACCGAAGCCCGGCATTATCCCGACGCGTCGAACCGGCCTGCGTTCCAGTGGTTGTCGGAATGGCTGCGGGCGCGCCGTTGAACAGATAGCCGAGGAAAAAAACATCAGCAAAAAGTTGACTCTTCGTTCTCATGACAGAGAAGTTCGGCAAGGCGGTTGACGTGTAAACGCCATACATCCGGGCGCTGTAGTTTGTACCATCTGCAAAAACGTCTTTGGGCAGCTTGTTTGTCTGCATGAAGTCAAACAGATCGACCCTGAACCGTTTCCAGACAGCATAGCCGCGAAAACCATCCCATGTCTGCTGGACGTTTGGCAGATCACGCCCCGATTGCATGGACACGGGCGCATCCAAAAAGACCTGCCGCCCTCCGATCACACCCATTTTCGCGCCAAGAAGATTGCCTTTCACCTCCAGAATACCCTGCTGGAGATCAAGCCGCTCCCGTTGCGTGCCTGCCTGATACCCGTAGTAATTCGAGCCACCTGCGACACCCCAGAGAAATTCTGCGTAAGCTCTGATATGCTCACCAATATGCAGATCAGCGCCATACTGACTGCGCAGGAGCACGCGACTGGCGTTGGTTTTGCCGGCTGCCCCCATCATGGGCTGGTTTTCGAAAATATAGCGCAACCGCTCCTCGCCGTTGAGGGATAACCAGATGTCGCCCTTGTCTGTCAGGGAAATGTATTTCAGCCGGTTGAACCAGTCATCGCGCTTCTTTGCCTGTGACATGGTGGCGAGACCGATCCAGTCCTCAGCCCAGCGAGGCTGTCCCGGTGCGCCAACGGTGCCGAAACCGGCCGCCACGCCTTTCCCTGCGTTGAAAACGCCCCAATCTCGGCCGTGAAGTGCTGGAGGAGGAGTGGTTACTGCTTTTTTATGCGCCTGTAGTGCCGACGGACTACCGGTTATCTGGGAACGGGCAATCTTTCCATTATCAGCCTGCGCAGCATCAGCCCAAGCTGAGTGACCCAGACACATTCCAGCCACGACACCCGTTGAAAACACGGGACGCGCCACGGGTAAAAGAGATGAAAATATACGGATCATCGGATCATGCTCCGGAACTGGTGAGGAAGGGAGCAGTTAAAGAGCGCCGGAAGCGCCCGCTTCTGTCAGCATTTCATCTCCGCCCGCCGTCCAGCGACGGCGGCAGACCATGACGCAGGCAAACGCCGCCACGGCGACCATGGCGAAGCACAGAAAGCCCGGACCATAGGAGCCCGTCATCTGCCGTGCGGCTCCAAGAGAAGAGGCAAGATAGAAACCACCCACGCCACCGCTCATACCGACCAGCCCAGTCAGGATACCAACCCTTGTCGGAAAGCGCGTTGGTACAAGCTGGAAGACAGCACCATTCCCCAACCCCAGAACGAGCATGCCGAGGAAAAAGGCTGGAAAAGCAAGCCATATCGTAGGCAGACCGAACCCGATCAGGGCAAAGATGACGGCTGCCAGCGCATACAGAATGCTGAGCGTGCGTTCTCCACCAAACCGGTCAGCCAAAGCGCCCCCCACTGGACGCACAAAGGAGCCAACAAACACCACCAATGCCGTGCAGGTTCCGGCCACGGCAGGAGCGAGACCATACTGATCGTTGAAATAGATGGTCAGAAAGGAAGCTAGACCGACAAAACCACCGAACGTCACACCATAGAAGAACATCAGCGCCCAGCAGTCCGCACTCCGCAGAAGAGGCAGCCATGTGACGAGACCGCCTCCCGCCGGGCGTTTCGGCGGTTCTCGCGACAGAAAGCAGAACGCAATCAGAACGGCTGTCAGCGGCAGGGTCGCCAGTCCGAGAACATTGACCCACCCATACAGCGCAGCGAGTCCGGGAGCGAAAAGAGCAGCGAGTGCCGTTCCGGAATTCCCCGCTCCTGCAATACCGAGAGCCGTCCCCTGATACTGCGGAGGATACCAAGCGGAGGCGAGAGGGAGCGCCATGGCGAAAGACGCGCCCGCCACCCCCAGCACGAGCGCCACACCAAACAGCGCGCCATAGCTGTGCGGAGCGATCAGCCACGTCAACGCAAGGCCAGCGATCACAAAGATCTGGGCTGCAATCGCCACACGGCGCGGACCAAAATGATCGACAAACGCGCCGCACACCACACGCAGCAGAGCACCAGCCAAGACTGGTGTTGCCACCAGCAGGCCTTTCTGACCGGCATTGAGATGCAGGTCATGCGCAATCGAAATGCCCAATGGCCCGAGCAAGACCCAGACCATGAAAGACACATCGAAGTAAAGGAATGCCGCCAGAAGGGTACGGGGGCTTCCGGCTTTCAGAAATCCTTTGTCCACGTCATCGCATCCAGTCTCCAGCATCATAGGCGGAGACGCCTTACTTAGGCACGGAGACCGTCGTTGGTCCACCGGAGGTGTCGTGTTTAATGCTATCGTTTCCTCACTGCTCACCACCATTAATGAACAGGCGTACAGGGAACCATATCACCAAAACCATTCTGCATACGCAACATTGCGATGTCAAAATATTTTATCGACCTTTTCCGCGAGTCCATGACTGAACACGCAGCACTCAGTATCCATTGATCTGACGGAGGAAGGACGAAATCTGTTTCAAGTTCCGTGACAAGGCTGGAAATAACAAAACCTGTATCGGCAGATGGATGAATAGATGTCCCCTCTGCGTCACTTCTTTCCCCCCGCAGCCATGGTGGGCCAAGTGCTGACGACCAAAGCGCATTGAGCGGCATTATTTTCGTTCATCGGACCTGCCTACCCTGCCGCGAGGCACCCGAAAAAATGATACTCTGCATTTGATCCAGTATAACCCGGATCGGTCCATGCCAGTTCAAGACTACCGTCTTGTAGCCGGCTGAATGGCCTCAATCAATGGACCGACTTCTGGCCGCCGCGATACGCAGTACAGCCCGAAGATCGTTCGGCATCACCCGTCGCGCAATGCTGTAACGAATCACATATCAAAGACCGTTGAACAACTTCCGCAGATCATGATGGCATTGTTCCGCGTCTTTCTTCATCAGAAGAAGATACATAACACCCGCTAGCTTTAAACCTTCTTGAGCCTTTCCCAGTCTGCAGGAATGTTAGCATTCAGAAAATGGTCAGGATGAGGTGTGACCAGCTTAACTACGTTCTGAAGATATGATCTCAGAGGACGGTAATGGTTGTCTTTTATTTCATTGAGCTGAGACAGTGTCTTTTTCTCCCAAACTGCGCACAGTGGGTAGATTTCAATCCCGTTCGGCGTCCAGACCACACCATCTGCGTCAAGTGTTCGAGCCGTTATGAGTTCCTTGATATCATCGTCTTGCAGCAGAGGCATATCGCAGGCCAGAACAAACCACGCGACCTCAGGATAAGCACGATGGGCCGCGCGCAGGCCAGCCGCTGGCCCCGTCAGTTCGACATCGTCCATTATCGAAGGAAAGTGCGCGCGAACATTAGTGGCATAAGCAGGCTCTCTGATGGAAATAAAGCAACTGTCGACATGCTTCTGAAGGAGATCAAAAGCGCGCTGTAACTGAGGAAGCCCCTTGTAATATATCGCGGCCTTATCCCGTCCCATTCGCATGCTTTTTCCACCAGCAAGAATAAGACCAAAAATTGGAGATTTCATAGTCAAAATATCATTCTTCATTGCAGTTACATTGCAACATTTATGGCGATTCTCCGCCAATACTACAATTTCATTTTATGATGTGAATAGGGGAAGGAGGCCCTGATTTTGGACAGATGATTAAGCTATAATCCGACCTGAAAAAGAACGGGTTTTATGGGTAAAGTTACGAGAAAACGGTATTCAGGTGAGTTCAAGTCGCGAGTGGCTCTGGAGGCGATCCGTGGTGAACTGACGCTGGCAGAGCTGGCGTCGAAGCACGGTGTGCATCAGACGATGATCGCCCAATGGAAACGCCAGGCGATCGAGGGGATGGCGTGTATCTTTTCCGGGAAGTCGGGGTCAACAGCGTCGGCCAGTCCGGTTGGCGTGGAGAAGCTGCATGCGAAAATTGGCGAACTGTTGGTGGAACGGGATTTTTTACGGGATGCCTCTGGTCGGTTGGGCGTGATCAGAGGCGGCAAATGACCGACCTGCAACGGCCCCGGCTTTCGATGGTGCGGTAATGCACGCTGCTGCAGCTTATAACCGGTCTGGCGTTTATTACCGGCCTGTGCCGGAAAACGTGGCGAACCTGACGTTGATGCGACCTATCTCAAGGCACACCGCACAGCTTCAAGCCTGAGGTTAAAAAAGGGGATCCCGGCCGCCTAGGGCCTGTTAGGGCTTGATCCAGTCTGCTGCGGCAGCGATGTGGATGACCGCGAGGAACGACGTTGCTGTTTTTTCATATCTGGTTGCGACAGCGCGCCACTCCTTGAG
>NZ_WOTH01000028.1 GCF_011516945.1 Acetobacter estunensis | reverse complement strand
CACGCCCCAGAAACAACCGGAGCCAACCATTCTGCCTCAGCGCCCCGGGAAGTGCAACCCCCCGTCCGCTTCGGTGAGCGGCTTATACGACCCAGAACGAAAAAACGTCAATCGGCTTTTTCAAAAAACTTACATAAAAACACCCATATACCCTCTGAAACCGCAGGGAACCGCCAAAAATTCTTCTCAAAAAAAATCCAGGAACACAGCATACCGCCGTAACTCCCCGCACGAATCCCCTTATCGTCAGCCACCGCCTTCCCAACGATCCATCTGAATCGGGCCGTTGATAGCCATAAGATGGAAAGACACCCTCCCATACGTCTGACCCGCCTCATGGCAATGACCAAGCAGGAAAGGCTTCCGTTCGGGTTCTCCCCATTCAACGTGAACCCGAACGCTCTTGCGGCGTTAAGCTCTACTTAATAGACAACCCAACACACCCTATAAGTCGAAACGCATCCATTCAGGACGACTCCGACTGGCCTCCATTTAAGCAGCGCCTCAGCACAACAATTATTTCCACGCATTTCAAAGATGAACGGAGCTTTCGAGCCCTCTTTTCTCATGCAGCCGAGAGCTATCCCCGGTCATCGAAATATCACAGAAACCTCTATTTTCCGGGTGTGGACCCACCTCTATGGGCTCGAACGCCTTCCCTTCTTCAGCGCCCCCAGTATCCCTATTCGCCCACGGCTCCCGTATTTGCGGGATACAGCGATTTCACTCAAAATGACGCCAATGGAAATATCCGTATCAACGCGCGATTTCATAAAATGATAAAAACCCTATATAGGCCACACGCCTGATCCCAGCGGCAGAGCACTACAGGGTTCCGTGCCCACAGCGCCGCGGTTGTCAATCACCCGAGAATGGCCAGCTGAATGACCGTCATATCCCGTATCGAAAGCGTCTCCACGCTCACCGGTTTCCAGGACACGACACCTACTCCCGTTCAGACCGAGTCCGGCCAGAACCGACGTTACGGTGACTTCGCCACCTTCCCCGAGGCTCTGGACTACGCCGCGCAGGGAGCGGCGGGGTACAATATCTATTCCGGTCGCGGAGTCCTTCTTGAGGCGCTGCCTTATGCCCTGCTGCGTGAGCAGGCCATCGAGATGGCGCGCCGTCTTCTGGCCCTCGGCCTCCAGCCGGGTGACCGGGTCGGGCTGATCGCGGAAAGCGACGGTGACTTCGCGCGCATCTTCTATGGTTGTCAGTATGCCGGTCTGGTGGCGACGCCCATGCCCCTGCCGGTGGCCTTCGGTGGCCGTGAGACCTATGTCGCGACCATTCGCGGCATGATCGAGACAGCAGACGCCTCCGCCATCGTCATCCCCGACCTGATCGCAAGCTGGACCGACGATATCATTGCCGGGTTCGATCTGAAGTTCGGCGGCTCTCCGGCCCAGTTGATGGAACTGCCCGCGCCCGCGCGGCCGCTGCCCACAGTGCGCCCGGATGACCTGTCCTATCTCCAGTTCTCCTCAGGCAGCACGCGCTTCCCGAAAGGTGTCTGCGTCACACAGCGTTCCGGCCTGGCCAATGCGCATTCCATCGCGCATGACGGCCTGCAGGTCCGTGAAACCGGCGACCGCTGCGTCTCGTGGCTGCCGCTCTATCATGACATGGGACTCGTAGGCTTCTTCATCACACCCATGACCTGTCAGCTTACGGTCGATCTGCTGCCGACGCGCGAATTCGCCCGCCGCCCGCATGTCTGGCTGGACCTGATCTCCCGCAATCGCGGCACACTCTCCTACAGCCCCTCTTTCGGCTACGACCTGTGCTCACGCCGGTCCGGTGCGGCCGGACTCGATCTGTCGAGCTGGCGTGTGGCCGGTATCGGTGGCGACATGATCCGCCCGCACATTCTGGAGAACTTCGCCGAGCGCTTTGCGTCGCTCGGTTTCGACGCCCGCGCGTTCGTGGCCAGCTACGGAATGGCCGAAGCCACGCTCGCCATCAGCTTTGCCCCGCTGAACGTCGGGATGCGGACCGACACCATCGACCTGCGTCGTCTTGAAATGGAAGGCGTGGCTTACCCGAGCAACGATCCCTCCCATCCTCTGCGCACCTTCGTCCTGTGCGGCCGCGTACTGCCCGGTCACGAGATCGAAGTGCGCGATGCTGACGGCACGGTTCAGCCCGAACGCCATATCGGCACCATCTTCGTTCGCGGTCCCAGCCTGATGAGCGGGTATTTCCGGCTCCCGACCGAGTCCGCCGAAGCACTGGACGCCAATGGCTGGCTGAACACCGGCGACCTTGGTTACATGCTCGATGGCCAGATCGTGGTGACGGGGCGCGCCAAGGATCTCATCATCATCAATGGCCGCAACATCTGGCCGCAGGATCTTGAGTGGAGCGCCGAGCACGAGGTCGAGGGGCTGCGCAATCACGATGTGGCCGTCTTCTCGATCGAGGAAGATGGCGGTGAAAAGGTCGTGGCTCTTGTCCATTGCCGCGCTACCACACCAGAGGGACGGCAGGCGCTGAGCGAAAAGATCGCGGCCGTGTTCCGTCGCCTGCACGGGGTGGAGGCGGAGATCATCCTTCTGCCGCCGCACTCCCTTCCCCAGACGTCCTCGGGCAAGCTGACGCGGGCCAAGGCCCGTAGCATGCTGCTTTCAGGCGCATTCACCCGCATCGACGAGACGGCTTCAGCCGCCTGAAGAGGTGGTTCTCCCGACCACCGATGCGGTCACGGCAGGACTGGATGACACGTCGTGCCGTGACATTTCTCTGGCGAGGGGACATGTTTTCCGCCATAACCCCGCCGTTCCGCGGAACCATGCCCATGACCGGACATTCCGCCCGCAACTGATTCAAGGTGCCCCGAATGAGTGAAACGGTTCAGGATGTCTCGGCTCTGATCATCCAGAAACTCCTTGCCAATCCCAAGGTGCCCCGTGACATCACCGGATCGAGCAAGATCGTTGAAGATCTGGCGTTCGACTCCCTCGCCGTGATGAATTTCGTGATGGAAATCGAGGACGAACTCGATGTCTCCGTCCCGCTGGACCGTCTGGCCGAAATCCGCACCATCGACGATCTTGCATCCTGCATCGTCGCCATCCGCAACGGCGGCTGATCCCTGCATGAGCATTTTCGACAAGTTTCGTGGCGTAGAACAGCGTCTGGCCGAACTTCAGGCCGCTGGCGGACGCAATCCGTTTTCGGTCGTCATCGAGCGCCCCATCTCCTCCACCGTGGGGCTGATCGAGGGTCGTGAGACGCTGCTGTTCGGCACCAACAACTATCTGGGCCTGAGCCAGTCTCCCCGCGCCATCGAGGCGGCGATCGAGACCGTGCGCGCCCGTGGCGTCGGCACGACCGGTTCACGCATCGCCAACGGCACGCAAAGCCTGCATGAGCAGCTTGAAGCCCGTATCGCGAACTACTTCGGCCAGAAGCACTGCATGGTCTTCTCGACCGGCTATCAGGCCAACCTTGGCATGATCTCCACGCTGGCGGGCAAAGGCGACTACCTCCTGCTCGATGCCGACAGCCATGCGAGCATCTATGACGCCAGTCGCCTCGGCCATGCGCAGGTCATCCGCTTCCGTCACAATGATCCCGAAGACCTGCGCAAGCGCCTGAACCGCATCAAGGACGAACCGGGCGCAAAGCTCGTGGTGGTCGAGGGCATCTATTCCATGACGGGCAATGTCGTGCCCATGAAGGAAATGGCCGAGGTCAAGCGCGAGACGGGTGCCACCCTTCTGGTGGATGAAGCCCACTCCTTCGGTGTGCTCGGTCCGACAGGGCGCGGCGTGGCGGAAGCCGCCGGTGTCGAGAAAGACGTGGACTTCATTGTCGGCACCTTCTCCAAGAGCGTCGGCACTGTGGGCGGCTACTGCGTCTCCAATCATCCTGAGCTGGATCTGGTGCGGCTGCATTGCCGCCCCTACATGTTCACCGCCTCGCTGCCGCCGGAAGTCATCGCCGCGACCATGGCGGGACTGGATGAGATGAAGGCGCATCCGGAACTGCGCACGCGTCTGATGGATAACGCCGTGCGCTTCCATGCGGGCCTGAACCGCATCGGCCTGAAAACCGGCAAACAGGTCAGCCCGGTGGTGGGTGTGGTGCTGGAGACCATTCCCGAAGCCATCATGCTGTGGAACCGGCTGCTGACCTTGGGGCTTTACGTCAATCTCAGCCTGCCGCCCGCAACACCGGACCATCACCCGTTGCTGCGCTGCTCCGTGATGGCCACGCACACGCCGGAGCAGATCGACCGGGCCGTGGAGATCTTCCGCGAGGCGCTGGAAAGCCTGCCTGCGGACGCCTGATCGCGGACGCATTACGCTACGAAAAGGGGCGGTCCTGCACTTGGCAGGCCGCCCCTTTTTCATGCGTTTATCAAAAGATCGGGCTCTGCCCGCACACCCGGAAGGGATCTCTGATCCCTTCACCCTGTTTGCGTGAACGTCTGGCTCAGATCGTGAACGCGCGCCGTCCCGTGCGGAAACGACCCGGACGATAGGGCAGCGGATCGATATAGGGCGTCTCGCCCTTCATCAGCTCCGCGCACAGACGCCCCGTCGCCGGGCCAAGCGTGAAGCCCTGATGGGCATGACCGAAATGGAACCATAGCCCCGTATGACCGGATGCTTCTCCGATGATGGGCAGCATGTCCGCCACACAGGGACGGCTCCCGATCCACGGCGTGGCTTCCACTCCCTCACCGATGTCGAGCATCCCGCGTGCCAGACGCTCGCTTTCGCGAATCTGACGCCAGCACGGCGGCGCATCGCGGCGGGCGAACTCGGCCCCCGTCGTTACACGCAGCCCCCGCGCCATCGGGAGGAGTGCGACACCCGCATCCGTGTCGATCATGGGATTGTTGAGTTTGCCGTCCCATTTGAAATGCCGGTGGTAGCCACGCTTCACGAACAGTGGAAAACGATAGCCCATCGCCTCCGTCAGATCGGACGACCATGGCCCAAGCGCAATCACCGCCTGCTCCGCCGAAACCGGACCGTCCGCAGTCTGCACGGTCCAGCCCGATGAGAGGTTCGCCAACGTGCGGGCATCGCCGTGCACAATATGGCCACCGGCCTTTACGAACGCTTCCGCATAACGCTGCACCAGTGCCCCAGGGTCTTTCACGCTCCACGGCGTCGTCCACTGCACACCGCCTGTCATGCGGCGGCGCAGCGCGGGTTCCTCGCGGGCCAGAGTGGAAGGATCGAGAATACGGCTGTCCACACCGAACTCGCGGGCGAAATACCGGGCACGCGCGGCGCCGTCCTCAAATCCTTTTTCCGTGCGGAAAATCTGGGTCCAGCCCTGTTTCTCCACCAGATCGGCCGCTCCTGCGGCCTCGACCATCGATTCATGCTCGCTCAGACAATGGCGGATCAAAGCCTCGAACCCCGTGCGCGCCACGCCGTAGCGACGCGGGGAGGAGTTCCACCAGTATTCCGCAAGCTTCGGTGCAATGGCGGGCAGGTCGCCCCAGCGGTAATTCACGTCATTGCCGCGCTTGAACGCGACCTGCACCAACTTCATCAGGTCATGAGGAAAAGCATACGGCTCAACGGCTTCCCGCTGGATCAGCCCCGCATTGCCGTAGGACGTCTCCCGCCCCGGCTCGCCGCGCTCCACCAGTGTGACGTCATAGCCTTTTTGGATGAGGTGCCATGCCGTGCTGACACCCACCATACCGCCACCGAGAACAAGCGCCGATCGAGCCATGTACTGGACACTCCCTGTCCGGACGAAACGCACAATGTCGGGCGCTTCCTGTCCGCCAACCGTCATTTTCCGCATCCCAAGGGATGCCTCTCCGCTTTCCCATCCAGCGGCACGCCGGTCAACCGCCCCTTCAGGACGAAGGGTTGCCCGTACGGCGGAACACCCCTGCGCGCACTAGGCGCCACAGAACAGCAGGAGCGCACACCACCGGATGGCGCTCGGCAAAGGGTGTGAGCGGCACATGCACACCGCTGTGGCGCTGGATTTTCCACACGATGTAGCGCGCAGCCCCCTCGAACGTGAAAGCCGCCTTCACCAGCCGCGCAATGTTGAGCGGACGTCCCAGCCGTGCGCGCACCGCCCAGCGGCGCTCCGCCTGCGCCCGCTCGGTCTCTGGCACACCGGACGTCACCTGGCCATCGGGCCGAAGCTGTGCGTCCAGACCTGCCGCCACCCATGACGCCGTGAGCAGTCGCGAAAACCGCGCTTCCTCACCCGCCAGAAGATGGCGCGAACGCGCCGTGGTCTCCACGCGAAGCTCGGCCGCATAGGTCCGATGGAACAGCGCTTGCCAATACCCCTCCGGCGTCGCCTGATCCGGACCGAGTTCCGCAGCCCAGAGTGCGGCGGTCCCGACCGCGCGGATCACACAGCGCAGCACGGCATCGGCGGCCTGTGCATCGCGCACCCACACCAGACGCACAGGCTGCGCGAACCGCGCCCAGACGGTCGTATCGCGGCACTCGGGTCGGGTTAACCGGCGGAACTGCTTCAATGAGAGAATGGCGACCTTGGCGCGCAGGGGCACGCCGTCCACGTCCATCTCGTGATATTCCACATTGGGCGGCAACAGGGCATTCGCCACACGCGCCAGCCGCCCACGCGGCCAGTCCGACTGGTGCTCCACGATCACATAGAAATCGAGAACACCCTCCGCGAGAACGGACGGATCGGCTTCTCCCTGCGCGACTTTCCGGACAAGAGAGCCATAAAACAACACCCCCAGCGGTCTGGAGAGTCCCACCATCCGCTCCACGAAGTGCGAAATCAGCAGTGGCACGGGAGAGGTCAGTTCGGTCGCTAGCATCTGGGCGACGGCTCGGGCAGCGTTCGTCCGCGCCGTTTCGGTCGTGCCGCTCACAGCGCCCTCTTCAGCACTGGATAAACGCCAGACGTGGCCCTTCGCGGAGCCACACGCGCCCGTCTTCGCCCGGCGCGAGTTCCTCACCGTCCATCACCAGACGGTCGTGGGTCTCGATCATGATTTCGGCGGCCATGCCGCTGTGATAAGCTGCAGACCGCCGCAAACGCTGCGAAATGCGGCCGCGCAGCACGGAAAGGAGTCCCCGCGCCAGTCCCGGCGGGTTTCCGGCGATATCCAGATAGATCACGCTTCCCCGCGCAGGCGTGTCCAGCCAGAACGGCCAGACGCCCCGCGAGAGCCGATGCAGTCCCGTGACCAGAAAGAGAAACCGCGAGCGGATATCGGAAATCTGTCCATCGACGGTCAGTGTCATGGGCGTGCCCGCCATCCATTTCTGGCGCACCTCCGCGCGCAGGAACTGACGCAAACCGTAAAAAATTGTCATCAGGACGGCAGTGTCATGCGAATACCGGTCAAGGATCGCAGGGGCATGCGCGATCTCGATTCCGCGGGTGAACGCCGCCATCCCCCCGAACATTCCCGCCACGGGGCGACGCTTGGGGTCCGACCACGAGACCACCACCGGATGACGCCAACGCACATCGTCCATCAGCGTGCCCGTACGCACTTTCTCGCGCAGCAGGGCCAGTGCCGGAAGCCCACGGGTGGGGCAGCCAACATCGCTGGCAATCAGGTTGGTGTTGCCCGAAGGAATGACGGCCAGCGCCGGCAGCCGGTCCTGCGGCCAGCAGACCAGCAGGGCGCTCAGGACGTTGCTGACGGTGCCATCGCCACCATTGATCACGATGAGCTGCACCTCGCGCCGCGCCAGTTCCACCATGGCCGCAGCCAGTTCCGACTGACCTTTCGGCTCGATGAAATTGTCCCCGAACAGCGCGCGGGCCTCACGGGCGAAGGCTCCTCCGTCATGGATGTTCAGACGACTGCGCGAATTGTGAATCAAGGCGACAGATGAAGGCACGCGGCTATCCGTGTTCCGGGGCGACCGTCATCCTGCGGTCCGAAAAGAGGGTCGTCAGAACGCGACAACCCGGATGACTCGTGCGTGATGACGCGGCTCCTATAGACGCCTCACTTCAAGTTGTCACATTCCTCCCCGCCGCCGCTCCGCGCTGCGTGACGGGAAGAATTGCGCACCGCCCTCTTGATCGGATACGCCGTTTGAGAGATCGATGCGTCCGGTCAGGTTCCGTCCTGTCCCCCGCGACCGTCTCCGAACGTCAGGTCAGGAAATCCCTTAGTGTCAGCCATTCTGGCCCATCTCTCCGACCCGCATCTGCCGCTCGAAGCCCTTCCCGGCCTGCGCGACCTGCCCAACAAGCGCGCCGTCAGCCTTCTGTCGTGGCTGTTCATCCGTCGCCATATCCACCGCACAGCGCCGCTGGCCGCCGTCATGCGCGATATCGCCACCCACAATCCCGACGCGCTTGCCATCACCGGCGACATGACCAATCTCGGCACCCGGGCCGAAAGTGCCGCCGCCGCCCGCTGGCTGAGCCGCACCGGCCATATGCAGGCCGTCATTCCCGGTAATCACGACACGCTCGTCCGCGAGCCGTGGGAGGAAGGGCCGGGACTGTGGAGCCCTTATGGCGGCATGAGCAGGCCGGATGAGCCACTGTGCCTGCGGGTGAACGACGTGGCGCTGATCGGCGTCAGTTCCGCCATCGTGACACCGCCGTTCTTCGCGTCCGGCCGTGTGAGCGCCGTGCAACTGGACCGCACCGCCCGACTGCTCCGCGAAACCCGCGCCGACGGGCTCTGCCGCGTCGTGATGATCCATCACCCGCCCGCGCATGGTCTCATGATGTGGCACAAGAAGTTGTACGGCATCACACCTTTTGCCGAAATGTTACGCGACAACGGAGCGGAGATGGTCCTTCACGGCCACTCTCACGAAGGCACACTCACCACCGTGCCCGGCACCGAGATCCCGCTGATCGGCGTGACATCGGCCTCCCACCGACCGGGCCGGAGCCTCAAGCGCGCGGCCGGATGGAACCGCATCACCGTCACACGCGATGAAAACGCCATGAAGTGGGACATTCGGGTGGAGGCCCGGCGTCTTGCACCGGACGGACAGCTTCATACTTTCCGCACCCATGACCTCACGCGCCCGGACGGCGGAGCAACCGGTCCATGACCACGCCGAAGGAGTCCGCCTACATCCCACCGCTCGCGCGCCTGCCGCGCTGGCTGCGGCCGGGTACGCTCGACTCCTATCTGCTGGCGCAGACCGTCCCGCCCTTTACCATCGCCATTTCGGTCGTGCTGATCGCGCTGCTGCTAGAACGGCTGCTGGTGCTGCTCAATGTTCTCGCCTCTGCCGCCAGCCCCTATTCCACCCTCGTCAAGCTGCTGGCCGACCTGTTGCCGCACTATATGGGCCTCGCCCTGCCCGCCGCTTTGTGCGTGTCGGTCTTCGTCGTCGTGCGCCGCATGAGCGAGGGCGACGAACTGGACGCGCTGATGAGCAGCGGCGTCTCGCTGGCCCGCGTCGCGCGGCCTTTCGCCATCACAGGCGCTGTCATCGGCGTGCTGTCGATGCTGCTCTACGGCTATCTCCAACCCCATGCGCGCTACCAGTTCCGCGAGGGATTCTACTTCGCCCGCCATGCCGGATGGTCCCCCGTGCTCCAGTCCGGCATGTTCGCCTCCCCCTCCGGCTCCCTCACCCTGACGGCGGACCGCGTCGATCACGCCGGGTCGCATCTGATCAATGTGTTCATCCGTGACATGAGCGACGATCGGGAGCGCGACATCACCGCCCGCACAGGCACCATCCGTAGCGACACCTCCAAGGGAGAGGTGCAGATCGAACTGTTCGACGGCTCCATCCTCACGGTGCGCCCGGGCGAACAGTCCACCGTCACCACCTTCGACCACGCCGTGCGCCTGATTTCCCGCGCGCAGGCCGCATCCTTTCGCCATCGTGGCGACGATGAGCGCGAACTCACCTCCCACGAACTGGCCAGCAAAATCCGCACCGTCAAACGCGGCGATCCTCAGCCGCAGGTCCCGGCCTCAGCGGCCACGCAAGCCGACATCCCACTGGCCAGCCTGAGGGCCGAACTGAATTTCCGTCTCGCCCGCAGCCTGTCGATCCCCTTCATTCCCGTGCTGGCTGTTTCTCTGGCCATTATCGGAAAACGCAAGCGCAGCAGTTCAGGGCTGGCAGTGGCCGTGCTGGTTCTCGTGACCTATGACCACATCCTTCAGATGGGCGAGAGTCTGGTGGCCAGCGGCAAGTCCTCGCCCTTTCTGGTGATCTGGCCCCCCACACTGGTCTTCTGCGGAGCCTGTGTGCTGCTGATGCTGTTCCGTGGCCAAATCCTGCCCATCCGCCGCGTCCGTCCGGCGGCCCCGCAGGAGAGCGCCGCGTCATGAGAGACCCCGCGATTCCGCGCGGCCCTCGGCATGTCCTGCTGCGCTACCTCTCCTTCAGCCTGCTTTCGCGCACGGTCATGTGCTGCGCCATCCTCATCGCGCTGATGGAAATCCTGGCGCTGCTGGAACAGATGACGCCCATCCTCAAGCGCCATCTCGGCTTTGGCGGCGTGCTGACCTATATGGGCCTGCATTTGCCCGCCATGCTGCTCAACGCCCTGCCGCTGAGCGTACTGATCGGCGCCCTGCTGCTGCTCACACAGATGACGATGAACAGCGAGGTCGCCATCCTGCGGGCGGCCGGGCTGTCTCCGCTGGGCTTCTTCATCCGCCTCGTTCCCGTCACGCTGCTGATCGGTGGTTTCGGCTTCGCCATGGAAGATCAGGTCACACCGCGCTCGGAACTGGCACTGGCCGCGTGGTGGAACCGCACCGATCCACATCCCGAGACCGGCCGTTCCTTCTGGTTCCATGTGCCCGGCGGACAGGCTTCCGCCTGCCCCATGCCCACTCTCTCCACACCGCCCGCCGCCAACGAACTGGCCCATGTCCATCATGTGGCCCGCGCCGGACATGAAGCGGTGGGAATCGATCTCTATGACCGGGACTCGGAGGGCCGTCTGCTGCGCACGCTTCACGCCGAACGCGCGGTTCACGCGCAGGGGCAATGGACGCTCTCGGGCATTCGCTGCATCACCGTCTCGCTGGAAGCGCACGACGCCACGGCCACCGAAAGCGCGCGCGAGTCGGCCATGTGGATCAACCCTTTTGGGCCGACGGACATGCTGCGGCTGGCGCAGGAATCCATCCCCTTCTCCTCGGGCATGATTCTCGCGGCCCTGCACGGACACATCGCGACCAACCAGACCCCCGGTTATCTGCGGGCCGCCCTGTTCGAGCGCCTGCTCCGACCTCTGGCTTTCATCGTCATGCTTTTGCTGGCGCTGCCGGTGATCTATATTCCTCCGCGCACCGGGCTGCGGAGCTGGCTCCCCGTCTGGTGTCTCGGTGGCGGTTTGCTCTTCATCATCGTGCAGGGCATGTTCCGCGCCATGGGCAATGCGGGCCTGCTTCCGGCGCCCGTTGCGACGGCGCCCGGCCTGCTTATCTTCCTGCTTGCCGCCTGCACCGCGCTTTTGAGGAACGAGGACAAATGAGCGCCACCTTGCGCAATTCGACCATCCGGTCCGGGCGCAGCTTCGATCTCGGCAAGATGAACCTGCGCCAGCTCTGGGTGGCGTATCTCACCTATCCGACGATCCTGCTGTATTTTGCCCTCATCGTCATCAGTGTGGCGCTCGTCGTGCATCTCGCCCCCGGCTGGGTGCCGCTTGCCGCCTCCGTGGTGGCCGTGATGCTGGTTTACCCTCTCGTGTGGTATCTACTGCACCGTTATGTGCTGCACGGTCAGTGGCTCTACAAGTCGCGCTGGACGGCGGCTCTGTGGAAGCGCATCCACTTCGATCACCATCAGGATCCGCACCTGCTCGATGTGCTGTTCGGCGCACCGGCCACCACACTTCCCACCATCGCCGCCGTGACCATTCCCGTGGGCTGGCTGATCGGGGGCTGGGGATGCAGTGCCGCCGCTTTCGGCACCGGTGTGACCATCACGTGCATCTATGAGTTCTTCCACTGCATCCAGCACCTAAACTACAAACCCAAGGCCGCGTGGATCCAGAAGATGAAGGCGTGGCACGTTCTCCATCACTTCCATGATGAAGACATCAATTTCGGCATCACCAGTTACGTCGTGGATCGTGCCTTCGGCACCCTTTACACCGATGCGAAAAGCCGTCCGCGTAGCCCCACGGTCTTCAACCTCGGCTATGACATCGAGGAAGCCCAGCGCTATCCGTGGGTGATGGAACTGACAGGTTCCGCACCGCGCGACCGTCCTGACGGCGCCCGCCCCTCGTCACGGACGGACAGGACCGCCGCGTGAACGCTACGACCACCGGCACGCTTTCAGCCCTCGTTCTGGCCGGCTCCCGCAAGGGGGCCGCAGACCCGATGGCTGTGGCCGCCGGTCTGTCGCACAAAGCCCTGATCCCGCTCGACGGCAAGCCGATGATCGCGCATGTGCTGGACGCGCTGCGCGCCACACCCGCGATCACGCGCATCATCGTCTGCATCGAAACGCCCTCTGTGCTGGACGGGCTTCTGCTCCCCGGCGAAGACATCATTCCGGCAGCAGACGGCCCGAGCGCCAGTGTGCTCGCCGGACTCGCCGCATGCGGCACGCCCCTCCTCGTCACGACCGCCGATAATCCGTTGCTCCGTCCGGAGTGGATCGAAGCGTTCCTGAAAGACGCAGGCACGGCCGATCTCGCCGTGGGAGTGGCGAAAGAAGCCACCGTGCGCCGGGATGTACCGGGCACGGCGCGCACCTTCATCCGCCTGGCGGATGTCGCCTTCTCGGGCTGCAATCTCTTCCTGTTCCGCACCGAAGTCTCGCGCCGCGTGGCGTCCCTGTGGCGGCGGCTGGAGAACGAGCGCAAGCATCCTCTGCGCATGGGCTGGCTGTTGGGGCCGTCCGTGTTGCTGCGGTTCCTGTTACGCAGGCTCGACACCCGTGCCCTGCTCGCACGCATCCGCAAGCTGACCGGCGCTCAGGCCCGTTTCGTGTTCATGCCCGATGGACGCGCGGCGGTGGACGTGGACAAACCCGCAGACCTCGAACTGGTGCGCAGACTGATGGCGAGTGAACGGCGCAACTAAGTCCGCTCCGTCGCGCTGTGGGTGTGCGTGGCCATTCGGTCAGAAACGCGGAGCGAGCCGCGGACTCTCGCGTCGATCTGCGCGTGAGATGCAGGAAGGAGCGCCTCCGATTAGCGTTGCGGACGGCTGATCTCCTCCCCAGACAACGACACATTTGGGAAGATCGAAAATGAAAAAACGTGCGCTTGGCAAAACAGGTTTTGAGATTGCCCCCATCGTGTTCGGCGGCAATGTCTTTGGCTGGACGATCGATGAGAAAACCAGTTTCGAAGTACTGGATGCCTTTGTCGATCATGGGTTCGATGCCATCGATACGGCTGACATGTATTCCGTGTGGGTGCCCGGCAACCGGGGCGGCGAGTCCGAGACGATCATCGGACGGTGGCTGAAAGCACGGCCGGGAATGCGCGACCGGGTAAAGATTTTCACAAAAGTCGGCATGGACATGCGTCAACCGGGCAAGACGGGGTTGTCCGAAAAATGGATCCTGCAGGCTGTCGAGGACTCCCTGTCACGTTTGGGCATCGAGCGGATCGATCTCTACTTCTCTCACTGCTTCGACCCGAGCGTGCCGCAGGCGGAAACACTGGGCGCTTACGAAAAGCTGCTGAAAGCAGGGAAAATCCGCTCCATAGGCGCCTCGAATTTCGATGCAGCGCAACTGAGCGCCGCCATGGACATCGCGAAAGCCGAAGGATTGCCCGCCTATCAAGTGCTGCAACCTGAATACAATCTCTACGACCGTGCGTCGTATGACGGCCCGTTGCGCGATCTCTGCTTACGGGACGGGCTTGGGGTCATCCCCTATTACGCACTGGCCTCCGGCTTTCTGTCGGGCAAATATCGCAGCGAAGCCGATATCGGCGACAGCAAGCGCGGCGACAAGGTGAAGAGCTATCTCACCCCGCGTGGACTGAAGATTCTCGAGGCATTGGATAAGGTGGCAGAACGTCACGGCGCGAAAGATGCTGAAGTGGCGCTGGCCTGGCTTATCGAACGGGAAGGCGTAACAGCCCCCATTGCCAGCGCAACGAAGATTTCCCAGATTGAGAGCTTCGCAAAGGCCGTCAGTCTGGACCTCACGCCACAGGACATGACGGAACTGGAAGCCGCGAGCGCGCCATAACGCCCACCTGCGGCGAAGGCGGCGGACGTTTCGTACAAGAAACATTTTCCGTCGCCCCAAGCGGCCGATGAGTCTACGCTGCCCCATGCATACCCTTCGTTCACTCCTGACGAGAGGCCGTTCGCATGTGTGTCGCCTGCGCTCATACCATTCATCGTGCCCACCGACATTTCGGCTGGAATCGTGATTTCGCACCCGCCCTTACCACCCGTCCCGGTGAGACGATCCATTTCGAATGTGTGGACGCCGCGGATGGTCATTTCCATGCCGGTTCCACGGCGGACGACGTAAGGACGCTGGATTTCAGTCTCACCAACCCGGTGACGGGGCCCGTCTTCGTGGAGGGCGCCCGACCGGGTGACGCCCTGAAAGTCACCTTCCACAAGTTCATCCCGTCCGGACTTGGCTGGACCGCCAACATTCCGGGCTTCGGGTTGCTTGCCGACCAGTTTCCCGATCCGGCCCTGCACATGTGGACCTACGATCCGGACGCCATGACACCGGCGCTGCATGGTTCGGGTTTCCGTGTGCCCCTCAAACCCTTTGCAGGCACCGTCGGTGTCGCCCCGATGGAAGCGGGCCAGCATTCGGTCGTGCCGCCCCGTCGCGTGGGCGGCAATCTCGACATCCGGGATCTAACGGAAGGCGTCACGCTTTATCTGCCGGTCGAAGTCGAGGGGGCCCTGTTTTCCATTGGCGATACACACGCCGCGCAGGGGGATGGAGAAGTCTGCGGCACCGCGATCGAAAGCCAGATGGATGTCGTCGTCACACTCGATCTCGTGCGCGACGCCCGACTCGCTTCACCCCGTTTCACAACGCCCGGTCCCGTCACCCGGCATCTCGACAGCGCCGGGTACGAAGTTACGACCGGCATCGGACCTGATCTGATGACGGCGGCCCGTGAGAGCGTGATGCACATGATCGATCTGTTGACGGACGCGCATCGTCTGACACCGATGGAGGCCTACATGCTGTGTTCGGTGTGCGGCGATCTACGCATCTCCGAGATCGTGGACCAGCCCAACTGGGTGATCTCGTTTTATTTCCCCCGCTCGGTGCTGTCCTGAGAGCGCCTGTCCGCCATACTCTCGAACACCAGCATCTCATGTCCATCGCGCATGAAGCTGTCGCACACATGCATGCCGATACCGCCCAATACCTTGCGCGAGGCGATGTTGGTGTCACGGGCGATGGCGATCACACGCCCGATGCCCGCCGCATGCGCGTGCCGAAGTGCCGCCGCCGCCGCTTCCCGGGCCAGCCCCCGACCTGACGCCGAAGGATGGATGGCGAAGCGCAGCGCCATGCCACGCCCGTCCGGGCGCTCGTGAATACCGGTAATCCCGATCAGTTTGCCGTTCTCACGGATGGCGAACATGCCGGAGCCATGTTTCGCCCATGTGGTGATGTCGGACACCATGTCCGCTTCCGCCTGCTGGCGGTTACGCACACCGCCCAGCATCATGCCGAACGCCGCGCCATCGGCTTTCAGCCGCGCGATGTCGTTCATGTCGCGCCATGACACGGGCGACAGTGTCAGCCGCCCTGTGCGCAGGGAGTTGAGATTCATCGTCCCACATAACCACACCGACAAACGGGGAACCGATCAGAACCGATCATGCTCCCCGATCCCGGCGAGACAACGTGAGGACAACCGCGCGCCCGCTCAGCGCGCGAGCGGGCGATACTTGATGCGGCTCGGCTCGGTGGAGGCGTCACCGAGACGGCGTCGCTTGTCCGCTTCATAGGCCTCGAAGTTGCCCTCGAACCACTCGACATGGCTGTCACCCTCGAAGGCGAGGATATGGGTGGCCAGACGGTCAAGGAACCAGCGATCATGGGTGATGATGACCGCGCAGCCCGGATACTCCGCCAGCGCGTCTTCCAGCGCACGCAGCGTGTCCACGTCGAGATCGTTGGTCGGCTCATCGAGCAGCAGAACGTTGCTTTCCTTGCGCAACATCTTGGCCAGATGCACGCGGTTACGCTCACCACCCGACAGCACACCGACCTTTTTCTGCTGGTCCGCGCCCTTGAAGTTGAACGCGCCGACATACGCACGGGAAGCGACCGCCCGCTTGCCCAGATAGATGACATCCGTGCCGCCCGAGATCTCTTCCCAGACGTTCTTGTTGTCATCGAGACTGTCGCGCGACTGGTCCACGTAACCCAGTTCCACCGTATCACCGATGGTCAGCGTTCCGCTGTCGGGCTTCTCCTGTCCCGTGATCATCTTGAACAGCGTCGATTTACCCGCGCCATTGGGACCGATGATGCCAACAATGCCACCGGGGGGAAGCTTGAAGCTGAGATTGTCGATCAGCAGGCGATCGCCAAAGCCCTTCGTCAGATCCTCGGCCTCGATCACCACATTGCCCAGACGCGGACCGGGCGTGATGACGATTTCCGCCGTGCCGGAGGTCTTCTCGTTGCTCTTGGCCAGCAGCTCTTCGTATTTGGTGATGCGGGCCTTGCTCTTGGCCTGACGGGCCTTCGGGCTGGAGGCGATCCACTCCTGCTCGGCCGCAAGGGCCCGCTGGCGGCCGCTCTCTTCCTTCTCTTCCTGCGCCAGACGCTTGCGCTTCTGCTCCAGCCACGAAGAATAATTGCCCTCGAACGGATAACCGCGACCGCGCTCGATCTCGAGAATCCAGTTCGTCACGTTGTCGAGGAAGTAACGGTCATGGGTGATGACCATGACGGTGCCCTGATAGTCGCGCAGGGTCTTTTCCAGCCACGCCACACTTTCGGCGTCGAGATGGTTGGTCGGCTCATCGAGCAGCAGCAGATCGGGCTTTTCGAGCAGCAGACGGCACAGCGCTACACGGCGGCGCTCACCACCGGAGAGCTTGTCCACGGGGCTGTCGGCCGGCGGACAGCGCAGCGCATCGAGTGCGATGTCGAGCTTACGGTCCAGCTCCCAACCATCGCCTGCGTCGATCTTTTCCTGAAGCTCGGCCTGCTCCGCGAGGAGAGCGTTCATCTCCTCATCGTCCATTGGCTCGGCGAACTTGGCGGAAATCTCGTTGAAACGATCCACGGCCTTCTTGAGGTCGCCAAAGCCCAACGCCACGTTCTCGCCCACCGTCAGGTTCGGATCGAGCTTGGGCTCCTGCTCCAGATAGCCCACACGCACGCCCTCAGCGGCCCACGCCTCACCACCGTATTCCTTGTCGATGCCGGCCATGATTTTGAGCAACGTGGATTTACCCGCGCCGTTGACACCCAAAACACCGATCTTGGCACCCGGCATGAAGGAGAGCGTGATGCCCTTGAACACTTCGCGACCGCCCGGATAGGACTTGGTCAGGTCCTTCATCACATAGACATACTGATATGGTGCCACGGGACGAAACTCCTGAAATACGGTCGTGGAAAAGGAGGGCCACAGATGAGGCGGGAGGCGCGTGGGCCGGTCAGACCTCCCCGGACTTGTCGCCTGCGCCCGGCAGGACTTGAACCCGCAACCAAGCCGTTATGAGCGGCCCGCTCTAACCAATTGAGCTACGGGCGCGCAGGCCGCCCCTGATTCGCCCAAACGCCGCGTTTTTGCAAGATGTGAGTTGCATGAGGCTGCGCATCGCGCTTGGCAATGCCCGCCTGCGCGGATACGCTCCGGCCGCTTAATTGTTAACGGAGCGAGAGACCATGGACGTTTCCAAACTGTCCCCCGGCAAGGACGTGCCCAACGACATCAACGTCGTGATCGAGATCCCGCAGGGATCCTCGGTCAAGTACGAGATCGACAAGGAGAGCGGCGCGCTGTTCGTGGACCGCTTCCTGTTCACGCCCATGGCCTATCCCGCGGCCTATGGCTTCATTCCCGGCACGCTCGCCGCCGATGGCGATCCGGCCGACGCCATGGTGCTCACGCCGCGTGGCGTCGTTCCCGGCTGCGTGATCCGCGCGCGTCCCATTGGTGTGCTGCTGATGGAAGACGAGGCCGGACAGGATGAGAAGATCCTGTGCGTGCCGCACGACAAGATCCATCCCCAGTTCTCCAAGGTGGAAAAGATCGAGGATCTGCCCGAGATCACCCTCAAGGAGATCGAGCACTTCTTCACGCGCTACAAGGATCTGGAGAAGGGCAAGTGGGTGAAGGTCACCGGCTGGGGCGACAAGGCCCGTGCGGGTGAACTGATCAAGGCCGCTCTGGAAGCTGCGAAGAAATAAGTTTCGCTGATTTCAGGCGATGGGAATGCCCCGCTTTCTTTCCGAGAGAGCGGGGCATTCGTGTACGGGGCGCTGCCCCGCTCCCCGGCAGGAGGCTGGGTCTCCTGCACCTCCATTCGTTTATAATTGAGGCGGAAGACACATATCATTTTTGATGGCAGAAAAAACTTTCTCGATTTCTTCACTTCGTATTAAAGACCTCATAGGTGTAATTATATAGCGCTCAACTGCCTCTGCGCTAATTAAAACATCAAGCGGTATCGCAAAAAAGAAATGATTTTTGTTTTGATTATAAACCCATAAATCTCCCTCTATAGTGCAATCTTCGCAAAAACCTGCTGAATTTGGCGCACTCAAATCAAACAACCATACTTCATCAAAAGCTGCATCTGCAGAAAATCCAGCCAAAACTTTAGCTCTCTTGCCATGCGTCCAATCGCTTTCAACGCTTTCTTCACAAGTAAGCTGAACGGCCAATGTAATCCATCCAGTGACTTTGAGCCTTCCATTCGGTCTCTGCTTAACTTTATAATAAAAATTATAAACAGGTGCAATCCAATTACCACCATCCTTATCCTTATCTTCATATTCGATCACAAAATCAGGCATATTACACTCTATAGAATCAAATTCCCTACATAATCTATCCAAATTCTTCTGTGATTTTTCTATATTACATGCGGATTGCCATATTTCCCTATCAATACCCATAGAAAGTTCTTCTCTCTTCAATCAAAATAGAACTGAACAACTGACACTTTCTGCCTCGCAGGCATCAAGGGGAAGATACCACCGCTTCCAAACATAAAATGTTTTGCTTCAGTGGGATATAAAACGGGCCAACTCCCCAAAATATAACCACGTGACGTTGCATTTAAAAATTCTTCGACTGTTTTTGTCCATGCACACAAACCAGTATCGTCAATATTTGTCAAATAACGGAGTCGACTGGTCAACTCAGTCCACGTTCTACTAAGTACTTTCATTTCCACATAAACCTGCCGCGCTTCATTCAAGACGTCTTTATGCTTTTCTTCCGCCCCAAGCAAAGTATAGCCAATCACTTTGCGAGGAGCATACGGGATATTCCCACGGCAACATTCACCAGTCTGAAGTGCACGAATCTCACGCTGAATTTGATTCACACCCAGAGCAGCTCCCCATTTCACTTCAACAATCCAATAAACGGAATGCCCCTCCACAATATCCCGCAAAACAATATCCGGCTCACACCGCTCTTTTCCATTTCTAAAGTAAGGCCATAAAAAAACGTTTACATCTTTAGAAAACTCATGCCCAGTCAGCACATTTAATGCCAAAACCCGCTCTGATTTTGTAAGAAATTCAATCGAACCGAACAAAGATGATGTTATAATATCTTCTCTAGGCTGCTTATTACACCCATCTATTAGACGATCCAATCGTGCTTTACGTGATATTACCGCACAAAACATCTTGAATACCTTACAATTCCCAAAATCCAAGAAATACAGAACAAAATCTATCCCACTTCATTCGCCTCAACCGGCAACTGCCAATCGATCGGCTTGAGACCATGCTCTTCCAGGAACGCATTGGCTTTCGAGAAATAATGACCGCCGAAAAAACCGTTATGAGCGGACAACGGTGAAGGATGCGGTGCCTTGAGCACCAGATGACGCGACGAATCCACAAACGCCGCTTTTTTCTGCGCGTAACTGCCCCAGAGCATGAACACCACGGGTGTGCGTTGCTCGTTCACGCAGGCGATCACCGCATCCGTAAACCGCTCCCAACCGTGCCCCTGATGTGAAGCGGCCCGTCCCTGTTCCACCGTCATGACACTGTTGAGCAGCAACACGCCCTGCTTCGCCCAGTGCGTGAGATTGCCATGCCGCGCGGGCGGGATGCCAAAGTCGCTGTACAGTTCCTTGTAAATGTTCACCAGCGAGGGCGGCACGCGCACGCCACGCGGCACGCTAAAAGACAGACCGTGCGCCTGTCCCATGCCGTGATAGGGATCCTGCCCAAGAATCACCACACGAACGGAACTCAAAGGTGTGAGATTGAGCGCGCGAAACCAGTCCGGCCCACGCGGAAAGATCATCTTTCCCGCTTTCTTCTCTTCGACAAGGAAAGCCTTCAGATCCTTCATGTAGGGCGAGTCGAACTCCTTCTGCAGCGCGACCCGCCAGCTTTCATCCAGCTTGACCGTGGTTTCGCTCATACATCCCGCTCCCTCTGCCATTACATCCCGCCATCCACAGGCGCCCCCGCACCATCCGGCACAAAGGCGAAAAGGAAAAGGGGCGAAGTCCGGTTGCGGACTTCGCCCCTCATATCCTCGACCGGTGATCGAAATCAGGCGCGATCGGCCAGACCCAGTTCACCCGCCATGTCACCCCGGACAGCCGCACGCTCACGCTTGGCCATCTTGTCCAGATGACGGCGCGCCTCCGGCGAGATCGTCAGCGCCAACGTCATCACGGCGGACAGCACATACAGGCCCGAGAAAATCCAGAGGATACCCTCAATGCCATGCCAGGACTCAAACCATGTCACGATGGCCGGACCGACCCATGTGCTGGCACCTGCCCCCAGACCGAGCGCGGACAGAGCCGCTGCTTTTTCCTTGGGACAGATCTGCGGCACAAGACCCGACAGAGGCACAAACGCCGCCAGCGTCGCGCCATAGAGCGCGCCAATGATCGCCGCCACCATGAAGTTGCCCGGATACATCAGCGGCACATAGTAGAACGCCGGCACCATGATGGCCGCGCCAATGCCACCGCCAAACGCCACAACCGTCCGATGCCCCACGCGATCCGAGGCAATGCCCGACACCAGATTCACCAGAATGTTCGACAGGAACACGATGGAGAGAAGCTGCAGCCACTGCGAAAGCGAGAATCCGACAACCTTCGTGAAGAACGCGGGCATGATCACCAGAAACGCATATTCCGACGACGTATTGATCGTGCGGACAATCATGGCGATGAACGTCTTGGGCTCACGCCAGAGAATGCTGAAGGAACTGAAAAAGATCGTTTTCGCCGGTGTGTTCTTGTCCACCAGCGGAGCCGAGCCGATCGGCTCGCGCGTCAGCAGAAGCGCCAAAAGACCACCGAAGACGACAAGCCCGAGGGACGACCAGAACGTCGCCATCTCTCCGAGTACGGGAATAGAAAAACTTGCGAACAGGGAACCAAGCGTCGGAAGCCCACCGGAGAAGGCGAACCAGAACCACCCAGCCGCCGAGCCAAGTTGACGCGGGGGCGTCGCGGCCGCGATCCACACAAGAAATCCATAGGTGAACAGAGGATATCCAAAACCACGCATGGCATAGGCGGCCAGCATGACGGGATAACTGTTTACGGCCACACCCATGGCCAGAAAGAGCACTTCAAAGACGGCCCACAGACCAAGGCCGATCCACATGACCTTTTTCGGCCCCCACAGATCGGACAGTGGACCGGACAGCCACGCCGAAATGGAAACCGTCACACCATAGATCGTGAACAGAAAGGCTGTGTCACGGGAAGAAATGCCCTGACTTTCAAGATAGGGCGCGAGATAACCGGCTTCAACACCATCACCGATCATGAAAAAGAGCAGACCGACGAAGCCCCAGAAAAGTGGACCGGGAATGCCGAGCTTGTCGGCGAAGGATGTCGAAGGAGAGGACAGGGTATCTGTCTGTTTCAAGGGGATATGTTCCTCTTTACGCAGGCAAGGACAACAACGATTGATATCTTCACGGCATGTGAAGAATGGAAGCTGACCGTACGATTCTCCGGCATGACCCGTGTGAAACGGGAGAGGCCGGAATCTTTCGGGTGAAAACTCGATATCCCGGCCGATTAACAGCGCGCTCACATCCGTGACTACGAATACATCGAGCGACAACAGGGAATTATCGAGACAAAGTGACCATTCAGGTCAGGGGCGGGTCATCGCCGCAGCAAAGATGCATCGGAAAAAGCCGGCATCGGGGCATTTTCACATCACACGCTCTCTCCGCAGAAACGCGAAGAACGGTGATTGCAGGCCACGTCAAAAGCGAGACGCCATCTTCATATCAGGATCAAACCAATCCCAATGACAGGATTCTCACACATCTCCTCGTGACGGTTTCGAGAAATTATTTTGTTACTATCGCCTATCAGCTTATGGCCAAATTTTCAACACTTTTTGAAAGATTATATCTTCCTTAAAACAGTCGACGAAAAGTCCATTTATTTTCCAACAATGTTTTTCATTATTATTAAAATGCAACTCGAAAAATACATATCTTTACGAGTTTCACTTACTATTTTTCATTCCGATTCAGAATTGTTTTTCACTAAATCATTGCCCTCCCCTCATACCCGCAACGGAAACCCATCTTCCCCATCTCGAACGACACGCTCATTCCCAGTTTCTGGATTCAGCATTCATGACCGTCCAAGCCGCTTCCTATTTGGAGAAATCTGGGCATTCCATCGCCCGCACCCCAAACCGGACACCGACAAGGGTGCTGTTGCAGCGGTGCGAAAAGGCTTGAGCAGAATGAGGTGACGCCATGAACAACATGATGGAGATAAGCGGCCATCGGGCCGTCATTCAGTTTGATCCTGAGATTGGCCTGTTCCGGGGCGAGTTCGTCGGTCTCAATGGCGGGGCTGACTTTTATGCCGATAGCGTGGAAGGCCTTCGGCAGGAAGGGGAAACGTCCCTGCGCGTCTTTCTAGAGATGTGCGCCGAGAAGGGTGTGGAGCCAATGAAGCACTATTCCGGCAAGTTTCAGGTGCGTCTGCCGCCTGATGCGCATGCCCGGGCCGTCGAGATGACGGCAGCTCGTGGCGTCAGTCTGAACCGTCTTGTTCAGGATGCCCTGGAGCGGGCTTGAGAATCGTCTCTCCAGACCTCAGGACGGCGCTCTGAATGTCTGTCCACAAGAGGGACAACATGCAGGGCAAGGTTGCACTCCTTACCCACAACACTTTGATTTTATTTGATAAACATAAGGCGGTTGGTGGAGCTGAGGGGGATCGAACCCCTGACCTCCTCATTGCGAACGAGGCGCTCTCCCATCTGAGCTACAGCCCCGCCTTACCGTTCGGATACATAGCGGGCGCTTTCTCCCTGTCAAGTGGGTTTGTTCGCCCGCTTATATTGTGCGCAGGACGGCCTCTCCTGTAGGCTCCGCGCTTGCAGGTTCCCCTTGGAGCCATCTTCCTGTTTTACCGGAATGAACGGAGTTTTCGTGTACGATCTGTGGCGTCTGCTTCTGACGGTGACCCGGCTCTATGAGTTCGTGATCATCATCTACTGTGTGTTCAGCATGCTCTACGCTTTCGGTGTGCTCGACACGCGCAATCGTTTCGTCTGGCAGGTCGGACGGTTCCTCAATGCCATCGTGGAGCCCGTGCTGACACCGCTGCGCAACGTCCTGCCCTCCTTCGGCAATGTCGATCTTTCGCCGCTGGTCATCCTGCTCGTGCTGCAATACCTCGTGGAGCCGTTCTTTGCGCACCAGATGATGCGCAGCTTTTTCGGCTGAGAGGCCTCACCGCCGCTCGGAATCCGTCCCGCTGCCATTGTCGGTGATGCCCGCCCGATCGGGCGCATCCGAGTCCGGCTCTATCGTGCGGGTAATGGCCGCTACCGCAGCGTCATCGCCGAAATCGGTGGCCTTTGGAGCGCGTGTGTGAAAGCGTGAGGGCTGGTCGCGGTTTTCTTCCAGCACATTGGCCACGGCTTCGGGATCGGTGTTCTCGGCCTGCGCGAAGAGGCGGTCGGCCTCCGCCTGTTCGCCGCGCTCCTCGGCGCGAAGAGCCGCTTCCGCCATGGTGCGGGCCTGGCCGTGCTTGCCTTCGCCTGCGTGGTTCGGGGCGTCGTTATCTCCGATAAAGCGTGACATGAACGCTCTCCCTGTTTGTCTCTACGTCTTTCAATAACGAGTGTGATGACGGGAGGTTCGCTCAGAGCCCCAGATCGCTCAGGCCGGGATGGCCATCCGGGCGTCGCCCCTGTGGCCAGTGAAACAGTCGTTCCTCTTCACGGATCGCCTGATCGTTGATGCAGGCAAAGCGACGACTCATCAGGCCGGTTTCCGCAAATTCCCAGTTTTCATTGCCGTGCGAACGAAACCAGTTGCCGCTGTCGTCACGCCATTCGTAGCAGAAGCGCACAGCGATCCGGTTTTCCTCAAAAGCCCAGAGTTCTTTGATGAGCCGATATTCCAGTTCGCGTGCCCATTTGCGCGTCAGGAACGCAACAATCTCATCCCGCCCCGTGACGAATTCCGTACGATTACGCCAGTAACTGTCGGGCGTGTAAGCCAGAGCGACCTTCTCTGGATCGCGGCTGTTCCACGCATCTTCGGCTGCGCGCACCTTCTGGATGGCGGTTTCACGAGTGAAAGGCGGAAATGGCGGTCGTGGCGTGTTCATGCGTTCAGGCCTTTTTTCGTGTCCGGGGTTTGCTTTTTCTCGCAGAAGGAGCGGTTTTCTTCTTTGTGGCGGAAGGCTTTTTCGCAGGTGTGGGGAGTACGGGCACCTCGTCCAGCAATGGTGCGAGGAACCGCCCCGTATGACTTTCCGGGCAGGCCGCGATGTCCTCCGGCGTTCCGGCCGCCACCACGCGCCCACCGCCGCTGCCGCCTTCCGGGCCGATATCGATGATCCAGTCGGCAGTCTTGATGACCTCCAGATTGTGCTCGATCACCACGACCGTGTTGCCCTGATCCACCAGCGCATGCAGCACTTCCAGCAGCTTGCGCACGTCTTCGGTGTGCAGACCCGTGGTCGGCTCATCCAGGATATACATCGTCCGTCCCGTAGCACGGCGGGCGAGTTCCTTGGAGAGCTTTACGCGCTGTGCCTCACCTCCCGAAAGTGTGGTGGCCTGCTGTCCCAGCGCCACGTACCCCAGTCCCACTTTCTGCAGGATGGCCAGTCGGTCACGGATGCGCGGCTGCGCCTCGAACAGGGGAAAAGCTTCGTCCACGCTCATGGCGAGTACATCCGCGATGGACTTGCCCCGGAACTTCACCTCCAGCGTTTCGCGGTTGTAGCGTGCGCCTTTGCAGGTGTCACAGGTGACGAACACGTCGGGCAGGAAGTGCATCTCGATCTTGAGCACGCCGTCGCCCTGACAGGCCTCGCACCGCCCTCCCTTCACATTGAACGAGAAACGCCCCGGCTTGTAGCCGCGCGCCTTGCTCTCCGGCAGTTCGGAAAACCAGTCACGAATGGGCGTGAACAAATCCGTATAGGTGGCCGGGTTTGAGCGCGGTGTCCGCCCGATGGGGGACTGGTCGATGTCGATGATCTTATCGAGCTGTTCCAGCCCGTCCACGCCATCGCAGTGCGAGGGCACTTGTGAGGACCCCATCAGACGGCGTGACAGCGTTTTGTAAAGTGTGTCGATGACCAGCGTGGATTTGCCCGAACCGGACACGCCCGTAATGCAGGTGAAGGTGCCCAGCGGAAATTGTGCCGTCACACCCTTAAGATTGTTGCCTGTGGCATTGCGCACAGTGATGAGACGCTTGAGATCGAACGGACGTCGCGTGGCGGGCACAGGAACTTTCCGCCGACCGGAGAGATAGTCACCAGTCAGGCTGTCCTTGCACTGCGCGACTTCCGCCGGTGTGCCGCTGGCGACCACCGTGCCGCCTTTCACGCCCGCGCCCGGTCCCATGTCGATCAGCCAGTCCGCACTGCGGATGGCATCCTCATCATGCTCGACCACGATCAACGTGTTGCCCAGTGACTTGAGCCGCTCCAGCGTGCCGAGCAGGCGCTCGTTGTCGCGCTGATGCAGGCCGATGGAGGGCTCATCCAGCACATACAGCACGCCCGTCAGCCCGGAGCCGATCTGGCTGGCCAGACGGATGCGTTGGCTTTCGCCGCCCGAGAGTGTTGCGGAGCCGCGAGAGAGGGTGAGGTAATCCAGCCCGACATCGACCAGGAATTTCAGACGTTCCTCAATCTCGCGCAGGATACGCCGCGCGATCTCGGCACGTTGCGGCGTCAGGGTTGGCAGAACGGTGGCGAACCATTCATGCGCCTCACGGATGGGGAAGTCGGAGGCTTCCGCGATGGTGCGTCCGGCCACTTTCACACACAGCGCTTCGGGGCGAAGGCGCGCGCCATGACAGACATGACAGGGCTTGTCCGACTGGTAGCGCGAGAGTTCCTCACGTTCCCATATGCTGTCGGTGCGCTTCATCCGCCGTGCGAGGCTTGGAATGACACCTTCGAACTTCTTGGTGTCCGTCTGGCTGCGATAGCCGTCTTTCCACGTGAAATGCACCTCCTCGGCCGTGCCGTTGAGGATGGCATCCTGCGCCTCGTCCGGCAGATCGCGCCACGGTGTGTCCATGGAGACGCCAAGATGCTTGGCGACACACCGCAAAATGTCTTCGGCAAAAGGCGTGCGCTGGCCGCGCCATGGGGCGATGGCGCCTTGGGCGAGAGAGAGATTTTCGTCCGGCACGACAAGATCCGGGTCGAAAAATGTTTCGGTGCCGATACCGTCACAGGCGGGACACGCTCCCTGCGGCGCGTTGAAGGAAAACAGGCGCGGCTCGATCTCTTCAAGCGTGAAGCCACTTTCCGGGCAGGCAAAGCGCGAGGAAAAGACCGTGCGCGCCCCGTCTTCCTTGCTGTCACGCACCACTTCTTCCGTGATGGCAAGTCCGTCCGCAAGATCCAGCGCCGTCTCGAAACTGTCCGCCAGACGGCTCTCGATGCCCGGTTTCACCACCACGCGATCCACCACGACTTCGATGGTGTGGCGGAGCTTGCGGTTGAGGTTCGGCACGTCCTCGATTTCGTAAAGAGTGCCGTCCACCTTCACGCGCGAGAATCCTTTGCGCTGAAGTTCACCCAGTTCCTTGCGGTATTCGCCTTTGCGGTCACGAATGACCGGGGCCAGCAACATCAGCCGCGTGCCGTCTTTCATGGCCGTGACGCGGTCTACCATCTGGCTGACGGTCTGAGCTTCAATGGGCAGGCCGGTGGCGGGTGAGTAGGGAATGCCCGCGCGCGCCCAAAGCAGGCGCATGTAATCGTGGATTTCCGTGACTGTGCCGACCGTCGAGCGCGGGTTCTTGGACGTCGTTTTCTGCTCGATGGAGATGGCGGGTGAGAGGCCTTCGATGGAGTCCACGTCCGGCTTGCCCATCAGTTCGAGGAACTGGCGGGCATAGGCGGACAGGCTTTCCACATAGCGGCGCTGACCTTCGGCATAGATCGTGTCGAAGGCGAGCGACGACTTGCCGGAGCCGGACAGGCCGGTGATGACCGTCAACTGGTCACGCGGAATATCCACGTCAACAGAGCGGAGATTGTGGGCGCGCGCCCCCTTCACGCGGATGGCGGAAGAGGAGACTGGTCGTGCGGTCATGATCCGGTCGGTATCCCTTGTGGTCCCACCGGAGAATATAGGGTGCGTTGCGAAGTTTTACAGGGCGTCAGGCCATCAGGAAGCCGCCGGAGACGCGTGCCGCCTGCTGGCGATGGCCATGAATCTGATCGTACAGCCTTTGTGCAGCCTGATTACGTTCGAGGGAGAGTTCAACGAACGTGACACATTCCCATCCAAGCTGGATTTCGGCGCGGAATGAGGCTTCGGTGCCATCGCTGTGGGGAGGGAGGGTAAGCCATTTCCCGTTGTGCTGAATGCCGGGCTGCGAAACGCCTTCAATGTCTTCGATCGTCAGACGACCGGAGATGCTGGTGGTCCAGTGACTGGTGGTTGACGCAGTGACAGGAAAAGGTGCTGGCGCTTCAGCGAATAGTTCTACTTTGCCGTCCTGCCCCAGCGCCGCGATGATGGGATAGAGAAGAGGCGAGGCCTCGCTTGAGACGACCAGTTTGCCGTCGGCATGACGTGCCGTGAGAAATTCTCCGGTTTCATTGCGGACAGCGTAGAAAGCCATGGGAGTGGACTGTTTCGGCGCGCGATTGGCCCGTCTTTTGGACAGTATTTCTGTCTGTTGAGCAAAGAAAGCGTCGGCGAAGGCATCGGCCAGTTGTACAGGATTTTCCATGCGGAAACTGTGCCGGAATCCGGGCGCCGCTTCGGTCTCGGTAATGGACGGGCTGGTGACGTAGCGGAAATCGGCCTGATTACAGGCGTCAAGCAAGTAGAACGAGTTTGAATTATAGGGCACGACATGCAAGACAAGGCCGTAAGCTTTTCGGCTGAAAATGCTGGTGTGCATATTCGATCCGAGCATGCCCGCCACACCTGCCGGATTGTGAAAAAACGCAATCTGCTGGCGCAATGTATGATGTTCAGGCGATTCAATCCGAAACCCGCGCGATTCGAGCCGTGCGCAGAACTCATCCTCGTTCACGCAGTTCAGCACGCCTTGGGAAAGATTTTTCTTGGTGAGAAAAACCGGTCGTTCGTCAGTCGAAGGGGTGACGCGATCACCGATGGTGTTGGTAAAGGCGATAAATTCTTTCATACAGAAATGATTGATCTGAAATGTCGGCTCGGGAAGGAGAAGACGGCGCACGAGAGTTGTGGTCGTGGGAGAGATAAGATCACTAGGGGAAATGCCGATCAGTTCCATCAATTCTTTGAACCATGGGGTGCTCCAAGCCGTTTCCAGACCCGGACCGCAATGGACAAGAATTTTTGAAGATGGCGCTGCGACATTGCGCAGTTACCACAAACGCGGCAGCAGTTCGAGCAATGTATGGCCATAATGCAGGCCGATCATGCCACCGTAAACGGCACTTTCGATTTCCGGCATGTCCATGCTGCAGCGGGGGCTGGCCGCGATCCATTCCTGGCCATGACCAAGATTGCTTTTTTCCTGAATCAGGGCTGCGCGGGCATTGAGACGACCGTTGAGGTCATAGACGCCCCAGGGAAGAGAGCCGTAATGATCGTGCCGGGGATAAAAGACAGCGTATTCCGCCACACTGAGGGCTGGTCGAAAGTGGTCCCATTCCGTGAGGCCTTGAGGGGCAACGCAGTCCGTTAACATCGCGTGATCTGTCCAGTCTCGTCCTGTGAATACCCACTCTAGTTTTCACATTTTATTAACGCTGAAAAGGCGCTGCTACCGCTTATGGCTGCCGAACGCCGATATTTCCGGCACCTATATTGCCAGCCCCGATATTTCCCTGTCCCACATTGCCCCAGCCCACACCGCCCTGCTGAACAGATGCCGCGCCTCCGTTCCCGGCGTTGCCATAGCCGCGGCCCCCATAGCCACCACTTGAAGAGTTCGATCCCCAGCCACTTCCCGTCATGCCCGGTGAAACGATGACCTGCGTAGGCGGTGGCGGATAATTCTCATAGGTATCGCCCACTGGGGCGGGCTGGCCGCCCGTGGTGTAGTCCCAATGCTGGGAGGCTGTACGGGACGGGGCGTTCGAGTAATCCTGCGCCGCCGCAGGGCTGGCGAGGCAGACAAGTGTGAACGCGGCACGAGCAAGGTTTTTCATCATCGGCTTCCTCCGGACGGGACCGGAGGACAGCACGAGAGAACAAACTTAAGATTGCACTAAATTAAAGCACCTCCGACCATCACGGGATCGTCGGAGGCTGAGTGCGGATCACTCCGCTGGAACGTAGACCTTGTTCCCGGCTTCGCGGAATTCGCGGCTCTTTTCCTCCATGCCCGCGATCCGCTGGGCATCGTCGCGGATGTCCTGCGAGATACGCATGGAACAGAATTTCGGACCGCACATGGAGCAGAAATGCGCCGTCTTGTGCGCCTCCTTCGGCAGCGTTTCATCGTGATAGGCGCGTGCCGTGTCCGGGTCGAGTGAGAGCTTGAACTGGTCCTCCCACCGGAAGGAGAAGCGTGCGCGGCTCAGCGCGTCGTCGCGCAGCTTGGCGGATGGATGCCCTTTCGCGAGGTCCGCCGCATGGGCCGCGATGCGGTAAGTGATGACGCCCACCTTCACATCGTCACGATTAGGCAGGCCCAGATGCTCCTTGGGCGTGACGTAGCAGAGCATGGCCGTGCCGAACCAGCCGATCATGGCGGCGCCAATGGCGGACGTGATGTGGTCGTAGCCCGGCGCGATGTCGGTTGTCAGCGGGCCAAGCGTATAGAACGGCGCTTCGTCACATTCCTTGAGCTGCTTGTCCATGTTGGCCTTGATCTTGTGCATGGCCACATGGCCCGGCCCCTCGATCATCACCTGGCAGCCTTTGGCCCACGCAATCTTGGTCAGTTCGCCCAATGTTTCCAGTTCCGCGAACTGGGCGGCGTCGTTGGCGTCCGCAACCGAGCCGGGGCGCAGGCCGTCGCCCAGCGAGAACGAGACATCGTATTTGCGCATGATGTCGCAGATGTCTTCAAAATGCTCATAGAGAAAGCTCTCGCGGTGCTCCATCAGGCACCAGCTCGCCATGATCGAGCCGCCGCGCGAGACGATGCCCGTCACACGATCCGCCGTCAGTGGAATATGCGCCAGACGGACGCCCGCGTGGATGGTGAAATAGTCCACCCCCTGCTCCGCCTGTTCGATCAACGTGTCGCGGAACACTTCCCATGACAGTTTGCTGACGTCACCGCCGACCTTTTCCAGAGCCTGATACATCGGCACCGTGCCGATGGGCGTGGGAGCGTTGCGCAGAATCCAGTCGCGGATGTTGTGAATGTTGCGCCCCGTGGACAGGTCCATCACCGTGTCCGCGCCCCAGCGGATGGACCAGACCAGCTTTTCCACTTCCTCGGCCGCAGAGGAGGTTACGGCCGAATTGCCGATATTGGCATTGACCTTCACAAGGAAGTTGCGGCCGATGATGACCGGCTCAAGTTCGGGATGGTTGATGTTGGCCGGGATGATGGCGCGGCCACGGGCGATTTCCTCACGTACGAACTCGGGCGTGACGAAGGTGGGAATGGCGGCCCCGAAATCCTCGCCATCCGCACGGCGGGCGGCGGCCCCTTCGGCGGCCTTGAGACGGCCCAGATTTTCGCGATGCGCAACGTAGATCATCTCATCCGTGACGATGCCCGCGCGTGCGAATTCGTACTGTGTGACAAGTTTGGCGTTGCCGCCTTCCAGCACTGTGTGAAGGGCCGGACATGGATCGACCAGATGATCGCCCGTTGCGCCGCCGTTGTCTTCCGGGCGCACAGTGCGGGGCGTGGCCGGGCTGAAGCCCCGCTTGGTCAGCCATTCGGCACGAACCTTGGGCAGACCTTTGGCCACGTCGATGGTGGCCGTGTCGTCCGTGTAAGGCCCGGAGGTGTCGTAGAGACGCAGCGGCGCTTCGTTCGCGGACGGATCGAGCGCGATTTCGCGGAACGGCACGCGGATGTCGGGGCGGCCTTCGGGGCTGGAATGGACCTTGCGCGATCCCCAGATGGGACCGGTGGTGACGTGACCGGGAGGTGGCGCTTTAGTGTCGGCGCCTTTGGGGGTGATGTGGTTCATGTCTGCGTCCTCGCGTCGTATGCGAGGAACGGGCCGAGCCGTTTTGGCCTTCTGCCGTGCGGAAAACACGGCATGCGCGTGCGACCAGACCAGTCCCTCCGCCGGTGCTAACCGGATCAGGTTCCCCGATGTCATGATGACACCGGCAGGGTCGCCGCGCCGTCCTGTCATGCAGGAGCCATGCGGCCTCTCAGTTCCTTTGAGCGGAACCCCCCTTGGTGGGACGTATGAGACGGGAGGAAGGAGTGGATGTCAACGTTCTCGCGCGGGCGTGAAGAGGAGAAATGTCCTCCACCATTCTTTGCGCAGATCGGTCATGGAAGTGAATGTGGCCTGAACCTCGCCGGATGAGTGCAGCGTGCCGGGGATAAACACCTAGCTAGCACCCTATACCATTGTGGGTGGTAATCCAGCGAAGACCATTCGACGCCGCTTTCCTGCTGAGATCGTTGATCAGCTGCTGGCTATCGCATGGTGGAACTGGCCGGAGGACGTCATCCGCGACCGCCTGCCCAAGCTGATGTGTGGAGATGTGAAAGGGTTTGTGGCGGCTTACGACGAGTAGAAGAATCCTCTCACGACGCTCACATTGTCCCGACAGGTGAGGCTGGGTCATCGAACACTGACCCAGACCTGCCCCCAAGCCGAACTATTCCGCCACAAGCTCCACACCCAACCCGCGCAGCGCATCCCAGTAGCCGGGCCATGTCTTGCCCACGCAGGCAGGGTTCAGGATCGTGATCTCATCGATCAGTAGTCCGGTCAGAGCAAACGCCATGGCAATGCGATGATCGGAATAGGTCTCGATCCGGGTCGGGCGTGACTGTCCGGCCAGTGTCGGATCACCATTGACGATCAGATCGTCTCCGTCCTCCCGCGCTAGCCCCGGACAGATCCGGTTCAGTTCGGTGCTGACAGCGGAAATCCGGTCGCACTCCTTCACCCGCAAATTGCGAATCCCGACAAACCGCACCGGCGTCTGATTGAAAGCCGCAAGCACGGCCAGTGTCGGCACCGCGTCCTGCATCTGCGAACCATCGATCTCGGCAGGCATGTGCGGAAACAGCGTCATCATCTGCCACGCCTTCGCGTCGGGCTGCGAGAACGCCATCGGGTCCAGCCCCACGTCGATTCCGCCCCCCGTCAGCACGCCCGCCGCCCAAGGATAGGTCGCGGCGGACGCATCCGGCTCGATATAGAAATCCGTGGCGACATAAGGCTTGGGCTGCACACGCCACCGCATGGTGTCCTCAGCCTGCACCTCTCCACCAAAAGCCTGCATGGTGGCCACGGTCAGATCGACATAACCCCGCGCGTCCAGCCCGCTTCCCTGAAGCGCAATCTCCACAGGTGCGTCCGCACAGCCTGCCGCCATGAGCACGGCTGAGACATACTGGCTGGACAGACCGGCATCGATACGCACTTCCCCTCCGGCCAGATGGCCCGTGCCCTCCACAGTCACCGGCGGACAGCCTGTTGGCGCGGAGGCTTTCACGCCGAGCGCCGCCAATGCAGAGAGAAGCGGTCCGATGGGGCGCTTGTGCATGTGCTCGTCACCGTCCAGCACAACCTCGCCCGGCACGCGCGCGGCCACGGCGGCCGTGAGAAACCGCACCGCCGTGCCCGCATTGCCCAGAAACAGAGGAGTCTCTGGTACGGCCAGCGCACCCGTTCCGGTCACGACGAAACTCGTCTCCGTCGGTTCCTCGACCTGCACTCCCATCTGCTGGAGGGCTCTCGCCATGTAGCGCGTATCGTCGCTCTTGAGCGCGCCTGTCAGAAGGCTGCGCCCTTTGGAAAGGGCGGCCAGAAGTAGCGCGCGGTTGGTGATGGATTTGGAGCCGGGAAGTTCCAGCTTTCCCCGCAGCGGGCGACCGGGAGGAACGATGCGGATGGCGGAAGCGGCAACCATGAACTCTCTGTCCTGTGTCGTGTGATGCTGCGTTCTACCACAAAACCGCAGGAATACCGGCTCCGATACAAAAAGGGCCGTTCCGCCTTTACGCGAAACGGCCCTTTCCCTGAAATGCCTCAGCCGTCTTCTTCGTCAGGGCCGTCCATCATGGCCTCCGCTACGACACCCGCCTGCTCACGCACCTTCTGCTCGATCTGCTTGGCGATTTCCGGATGATCGCGCAGGAACTGCTTGGCGTTCTCACGTCCCTGCCCCACGCGCTGGCTGTCATAGGAGAACCACGCGCCAGATTTCTCCACCACGCCCGCCTTCACGCCAAGATCGATCAGTTCACCCATCTTGCTGATGCCTTCGCCATACATGATGTCGAACTCGACCTGCCGGAACGGCGGGGCCATCTTGTTCTTCACCACCTTGACGCGGGTCTGGTTGCCGACAACCTCATCCTTGTCCTTGATCGCACCGATCCGACGGATATCCATACGCACCGAGGCGTAGAACTTCAGCGCGTTGCCGCCCGTCGTCGTTTCGGGATTGCCGAACATCACACCGATCTTGAGACGGATCTGGTTGAGGAAGATCAGCAGCGTGTTGGAACGCGAGACCGTGCCCGTCAGCTTGCGCAACGCCTGGCTCATGAGACGCGCATGCAGGCCGACATGGCTGTCGCCCATGTCGCCCTCAAGCTCGGCGCGCGGCACAAGGGCCGCCACACTGTCCACCACCAGCACGTCAATTGCACCGGAACGCACCAGCGTGTCGGCAATCTCGAGTGCCTGCTCACCGGCATCGGGCTGACTGATGAGCAGGTTGTCGATGTCCACACCCAGCTTGCGGGCATAGCCCGGATCGAGCGCGTGCTCGGCATCGATGAAGGCACAGGTGCCGCCAAGCTTCTGCGCCTCCGCGATCGCATGCAGGGCCAGCGTCGTCTTGCCCGAACTCTCGGGGCCATAGATTTCAACAATGCGCCCGCGCGGCAAACCGCCGATGCCCAATGCGATGTCCAGTCCCAGCGACCCCGTCGGAATCGCATCCGCCTGCTGGTGAGGGCGCTGGCCGAGCCGCATGATGGACCCCTTGCCAAATGCGCGCTCGATCTGGCTTAGCGCCCCGTCCAGAGCCTTCGTCTTGTCCATTTCCATTCCTCGACCCCCGATTTCCCGCTCCGGCTTCGTCATGAACGTAAGCAGCGACGGTATTTCGGGCATGTTGATCATACCGGCTGACGAGTCTGTCACAGGCCTGACCTCTCGGGCAATGCGCGGAACGGGGAATTGCACCCGCCTGCGCCTATGTTCCTTGCAGAATACCGAAATCGGACGACCCTTTCCGGGCGCCGCCCCACCGACGCAAACGGCTCGTTAATAAAGCGTTCGCCTTTGTTCTCTTTTGGAACATAATGAGAACAAAGGCAAGAAAAATCCTACCGTCTGCCCGCTTTGCCCATCAAAACACCGGAAAACCCGCCGCCTTCGGCGCAACCGTCGCCGCCGTCTGTCCATGCGCCGCCAGACGCTCGGCCACGAATCCGCTCGCTTTCACGTCCTCCACGAAGTCCTGCAACCACGCCCGCGCGGCCTCCCGCCCCTTCGGTGTGCCGATGCCCTGCTCAATGGACGTGAAACGGCCGTCCAGCACCCGGTAGCCCGGATGTTTCGCCGCCCAAGCCGCGAGCGGCTGGCGCACCCCCGCCGCAGCCTCCAGCCCCGACTCCACAAACAGGTCGATGGCCGCCGGCGAAGTTGGGGCGCGCTCAAGCGTCGCGTGTTTCAACGCACGCGAGAGAAACAGATCGTACGCCGCCCCTTTACCGACCGCTATGCGCACCCCCTCACGATCCAGTTCCGCAACATCATGGAAGGGCGCGTCCTCCCGTACCAGATACGTACCCTCGATCACCACATAGGGAACGGTGAAGAGAATCTCCTCGGCCCGTTTCGGATCGACGGCGAGAAACATCAGATCCAGCCGTCCCGTTGGCACCGCCGCTGTCACATCGCCTGCGGCAGCGAACGCCTCGAACAGCACGTCCACCTTCAGTCGCCGTGCGATCTCGCGCGCCAGATCGACAGACACCCCCGCGACATCCCCATGCTGGGCATCCCGTTGCGCCAGAACGGGGTTACCCAGATTGATGGCCGTGCGGATGACACCTTCCGGCGCCAACTCCCTGATGACGGTCTCGCGGTTCATGACATACCTCCCTGCCGGCCGAATTGTTGTTCTTGCTGCGCGTCAGGGTTTGCGACCGGCGCTTATAACGCGCGGACGTGAGCGTGGCGGTGTAGGAAGTGTAAAGTCGAGAGATTTAGAGTCACGTTGTAGGGATGAGGGAACGCGCATTCTCCGGGCGTTCCCCGCATGCGTGAACCTTAACCTCAGACTGGCGTGCCGGGCTTCAGTTCGTAGGCCTTCTGCACAAGTTCAGCGCGCTGTCCGAGACCTTCCGCACTTTTGCGCGTCCAGACCTTGTCCATCATCTGTCGCTGCTGACCGATGATCGCCTGTGGTTCGACGTTACGATAAGTGCCGATCTTCCCGGTCAGGACACCAATCGTGGTCTCGATCACGGGCTCCGGATCATACTGCTCATGCGGAAAGGCGATCCGGCTGTAATCGAACACCCGCTTCGACGGGTCATCACACCAGCCTTTCCATGTCTCGAACATCCGATCGTTGAAACCCGTCAGGAACGGTCCCGGATTGACCGTGGCCACCTCGATTCCAAACTCCTGCATTTCCAGATGAAGCGCCTCAGCGATCGCTTCGATCGCATGTTTGGAAGATGCATAGGCACCGGCAAAAGGATCGGTGGTCAGCCCGGCGACGGACGACATAAACACCACCTTACCCTCTCCCCGCTTGATCATGCCCCGCAGCACGATCTGCGTCAGCAGGACCGGTCCGATGATGTTGACGTCATACTGTCGCCGCAGGTTCTCAGCCGGAATGTCCGCGACGGCCCCACCTTCTGAAATGCCGGCATTGTTGAGCAGAACGCCCACATCCCAGTGCTCTGCCTTTTTCCGATCCCCTTCGCATGTCACGTCAAGAGTTTCGATGCGAAGCTTTACGCCACGGCGTTGCGCTTCCTTCTCCAGTGCATGAATCTGTGGCGGAACCTGCACGGCCGCGATCACATCTTCTCCCTGCGCGGCAAGTCGAAGGGCTGTTTCCGCTCCAAAACCGGAGCCGGCACCTGTTATCAGGATCGTTTTCATATCAGCACCTTTTCACATAATGGAATGTACCCGACACTCCAGCCCCGCACACATCGCGGCCAGATCGGGAAACGTGCCTAAACAACGGATGGGGAAAGACAGTAGTTCCTGAAAAATCCAAGAAAGACAGGAATGTCTCATTCACTTCCGACGGCGAGCGGGCCGAAAAGAACTTAGAAGCTGTCGGAATGTATTCTTCATGACACTGCCACGTTCCGGATCGGCTGGCAGCATGCTCAGGAAATGCCGCGCCTGTTCCATCGTGACATGCGGCGGGAGGGGCGGCACATCAGGATCGGTGCGGGCCTCCAGAATGACAGGGCTGTCAGCGGCCAGCGCCTCATCCCATGCCGTGCCAACCTTTTCCGGATCATCCACATAGATGCCCTTCAGACCAAGAAGCTCCGCATATTTATGATACGGGAAATCCGGTATCTTCTGTGTAGAGTTCGTCTTTCCCGCGCCAAGTTGAATGCGCTCTTCCCATGTCACCTGATTAAGATCCTGATTGTTCAGCACAAGAACGATCAAATGAGGTGTTTTCCATTGCCGCCAATATTTGGAAATCGTGATCATTTCATTCAGACCATTCATCTGCATGGCCCCATCTCCCATGCAGGCGATCACGGTCCGATCCGGATACGCCATCTTGGCGGCGATGGCGTATGGCGTTCCCGCTCCCATTGAGGCCAGTCCACCGGAAAGCGAGCCCATCATGCCTTCCCGCAACTGGATGTCACGGGCATACCAGTTCGCCACGGAACCGGAGTCACTCGTTATGATCGCCCGGTCCGGCAGGCGGGCAGACAGCTCACGGAACACCCGCTGCGGATTGAGCGGATTCGCCTCTGTCATGGCGCGCGCATCGAGAACGTTCCACCATTGCGCGACATCCTTCTCGATTTCCTTCTGCCACGTCCGATCTGTTTTGCGAATTAGCAACGGCAGAAGCGCACGCAAGGTTTGCCGGGAATCACCCTGAAGATTGACCTCCATAGGGTAACGCAGGGACAGGTTGCTCCCATTGATATCGATCTGGACGCCTCTGGCTCGTCCGGGCACAGGAAGAAATTCACTGTAAGGAAAGCACGAGCCGACCATCAGCAATGTGTCGCATTCCTTCATCAGATTCCATGAAGGTTTCGTACCCAGAAGTCCGATCGATCCCGTGACAAAAGGAAGGTCATCGGGAACTGCCGCTTTACCCAGAAGCGCTTTTGCAATTCCGCCCCCCAGCACATCCGCCACGGCAATCAGTTCCTCCGTGGCCGCGAGAGCCCCGGCACCGGCAAGAATCGCGACTTTGCGCCCTGCATTCAGAACCGTCGCAGCCCGGCGCACACCCTCCTCATCTGGGATACCGCTCTCCACTGGAAATCCCACGCCTGTATGGGTGTAACCATGCGCCATGGAAGGTTCATCATAGGGAAGCAGTTGCACATCATTGGGCAGAATGACGCAGGTGGGAGATCGCGTAGCGGCGGCAATGCGCACCGCCCGGTCGACGCGGAAATCTCACAGAAGGGTTGTACATCGGGTTAGATTATGAAAAAGTCTGTTTTGTAGAAAAGAAATTTCCATAATCATCAAGAAAACCCGATGCAGACAG
>NZ_WOTH01000027.1 GCF_011516945.1 Acetobacter estunensis | reverse complement strand
ACGAGGTGCTCACCGCCCTTGCCGCCTCCGGCGGTGAAGGCAACGCAGACGTGGAAAACAATGTCCACGAAAGAGTCCGGGAACTCTGTAAAAAATTCCCTATCTATAAGTGAAACTAATGACGTCCCCTTGGCACAGACCTGACTATTCTGGTCTTCAAGGAGAGAGAGGCCATATGACCCAAGCCACTACCCGCGCCCTCATCGAAGCCTATTACGCAACCTTCAACGCAGGAAACCGTGACGATTTTCTGGCACTTCTGACCGACGATGTGCTGCACGGGATCAATCAGGGAGGACAGGAAACTGGCAAGCCGGCTTTCCGCGCCTTTCTCGAACGCATGGACCGCTGTTACCGGGAACGCATCGCCGATGTTGTGGTGATGGTGAACGAGGACGGCACACGGGCTGCCGCCGAGTTCATGGTCCATGGCACCTATCTGTCCACCGATGACGGCCTTCCCGAAGCGCGGGGGCAGACTTACGTACTACCTGCCGGTGCATTCTTCACCGTGCGTGACGGGAAAGTCGCGCGCATTTCCAACTATTACAACCTTCCTGACTGGGAGCGGCAGGTGACTGGCTGACCTCACCGCCGCGTCGTCTTTTCATTATTTCCGGTCGTGAATACGAAAATGATCTCGTTTCGTTTTCAATACAGTCTAGACTGTTCTGCTCTACTGGAAGTCCCCAAGAGCCTGTGCTCCACAACGCACGGGCTCGGGCCGAACGAATGTAAGGTGCGACGTGATGCAGCGACGATCACCTGCCCCGCCTGAAATGCCCAGCCTTCGGGTTGGCATCATTCTGGCAGAAAATTTCACGCTTTCTGCGTTCTCCCTTTTCATCGACCATCTCCGACTGGCCGCCGACAAGGAAGACAAGAGCCGTCCCATCCTGTGCAGTTGGCAGATCATGAGCCACCGACCGGACTCGATCCGTGCAAGCTGCGGAATATCGGTCAGCCGGACGTCGGATCTGGTCGATCCCACCCAGTTCGACTACATCGCCGTTGTCGGGGGGCTGCTGCATGGACGCCGCACGGTGGACGAGGTCACGCTCCGCTACATCCAGCGTGCCGCATCTCTCGGTGTGCCATTGATCGGCATCTGCACGGGCACTTTTGTATTGGCCCGCGCAGGCGTGATGCGTAATCACACCTGCTGCGTGAGCTGGTATCACCGACAGGACTTCATGGAGGAATTTCCCGATCAGGCCGTCAGCAGCGAACAGATGTATCTTGTCGATGGCAAGCGCATCACCTGTTCGGGAGGCGGCGGAGCCGCTGATCTGGCGCTCCATCTGATCGAAAAACACCTCAGCCGTCCCCTAGCGCGCAAAGCCAGCCACATTCTTCTGTTCGAACGCCAGGGCCACGGCGTGGCTCCGTCCCTGCAACCGCATCCTCCCATCGCCGCCGAAATCGGGCATGTCAGCGACGCCCGTGTGCGGCGTGCCATGATGGAGATGGAGCAGAACATGATCGAACCGCTCTCCATCAGCGATGTGGCGCGTCGGCTCAGCATCTCTCCACGGCAACTCGAACGTCTGTTCCAGTCCGTGCTCGGTGTCCGTCCCGCTGTTTTCTATCGCATGATCCGGCTGCGCTACGCTCAGGCCCTGCTCTCTCAGGGCGAAATGTCGATCACGCAAGTCGCCATCGAGACAGGCTTTTCCGATTGCGCCCATTTCTCACGCCAGTTCAAAACCATGTTCGGCCACAGCCCCAGTGCCGAACGAGGTCGGACAGGCGCGCCATCCGTTTCATTTCCCTCCATGCTGGCTGCCAGCCAACGGAGTGAAAGGGCCGGGGTCAGACTGTTTGAACCTTCCTGAGCATCGGATCTGCGCATGTTCGTCCTCTGCATGACCTGCAACACGCGCATGGGCATTGTCTCGCGCTACTCAGACCTTCTGTTCAAAGCAGGCGGCAACATTCTGGAAATCAACCAGTATAACGAGACAGATTCCGGCCTGTTCTTTATGCGAATCGCTTTCGTTCTCACAGACGAAAGCAAACAGGAAACACTGACATCCGAACTGACGGAACTGGCGACGCGACTTGAGGCACGATGGACGCTCCACGATCAGACTCAACCACAGCGCGTGCTACTCATGGTCTCGAAATTCGATCACTGTCTGATCGACCTGCTTTACCGCTGGCGCATTGGAGAACTGAAGATGCAGCCGGTTGCCATCGTCTCCAATCATCCGCGCGAAAGCCTTGGTGCGGTGGATCTTTATGGAATCCCATTCCACCATCTCCGCGTCACCCCCACCACGAAGCCACAACAGGAAGCCCGGCTGCTTGATCTGATCCAGAGCACAGGCACACAACTCACCGTGCTGGCCCGATACATGCAGGTTCTCTCAGATGAAATGTCCACTCACCTGCAGGGACAATGCATCAATATCCACCACTCCTTCCTGCCGGGTTTCAAGGGAGCACGTCCCTATCTTCAGGCATGGAAACGCGGCGTAAAGCTGATTGGCGCAACTGCCCATTATGTGACCCCCGACCTTGATGAAGGCCCAATCATCGAGCAGGACGTGGAGCGTATCAATCACGCTGACACGGAAGAAACTCTGATCCGTAAAGGACGGGATGTGGAACGGCGCGTGCTGGCCCGCGCCGTTCGCTATCATCTACAGGGGCGGGTCATTCTCAATGGCGCCCGTACCGTTGTTTTTCCTGATTGAAAAACGATCCGTTCCAACACGCCCTGATACACCCTCCCAAGATCAGTCCCGGTTCGGAGGGGCCATGAACGTCGGATCAATAGGCTTGGGCACATGCCGGGCAAGGATTTCGTCCACCGCGCGACGTTCCTCATCCGTCAGGCTCCAGCCGAACACATCGTTGACGTTTTCCACCTGCGACGGCTTGCGCGCACCCCACAGCGCAATAACGGGCCCCTGGTCGAGCACCCAGCGCACGGCGAATGCCATGACCGACTTCCCACGCTTCTCGGCCAGTTTGCGGAAATCTTCCACAGCCGCGAGATAATGCTCGAAATTGGGCTTCTGGAACTTTGGATCACCTGAACGCAGATCATTCTTTGGGAAAGACGTGCTGGCGTTCATCTTGCCCGTCAGCAACCCACGGCACAGCGCGCCATAAGCGAGAATCACCGCCTTATGCTTCTCGGCATAGGGCAGAATGTCTTTCTCGATCGTCCTCTCGAACAGATTGAGCGGTGGCTGGATCGTGGCGATGGGCGCCACCTCACGAAAGATGTCCATCTGCGCGGGAGAAAAATTACTAACACCCAGCGCACGGATCTTGCCGTCCTTGTGCAACTTCTCAAGCGCACGGGCGGACTCATCAATGGGCGTTTTGTCATCCGGCCAATGAATCTGCTCGATATCGATGGCCTCGACCCGCAGACGCCGCAGGGAGTCTTCCACCTCCTTGCGTATCCGCTCAGGCCGGGAATCCCGAAAGACCTTCCGGTCATTGCCTTCACCACTCCAATTCAAGCCCAGTTTCGTGGCGATCAATGCGCGGTGCCCCGGCTTTTCCGCCAGCGCCCGCCCGACGATTTCCTCAGAATGTCCAAAACCATAAACCGGGGCCGTGTCGATCAGATTGATGCCCTCATCAAGCGCCTTGTGGATGGTGCGCACCCCGTTGTCATCATCGGGGCCTCCCCACATCCAGCCACCGATAGCCCATGTGCCCAAAGCCACACGGCGGACAGGTGTATCGATGCCGGCAATATGAATGGTGTCAGTGCTCACGACTTCACTCCTGTGAGGGTGAAAAAATCTGGAATCCGCCTGTATCACGGCGAGAGCAGAGGATGAGCTTGCACAGGCATGAAGGCCGTCCGATCCTCGCCCCACCACGACGGATTGCACAAAAAAGCTACCCTGCCCGCTATTTGCCGGACAAGACCGTCTGCCTTGTCCTTACGCACGGCAGGGCTGCGGAGTTCATGGGAAAAGATGGGAGCCTGCCATGTCGGTCAGTCGCTCTCCGCATCAGACTCCGTGCCCACTTCCATGACCCCATCGATCAGGGAAAGGGCTGTAACCAGATGGGAAACGGGGCGACTACCCTGTACCTGCAGCGACAGAACCACGACAGGGCTCCCCTGCACCGAAGGCCCGTCCAGCGGCCCGACCGTCCCCTGCCGATCCGCCGCATCCTGACGGGATTCCAGTTCCTGCCGATGAATCCCATTGCGCTGGATCTGTACGTGATCAATGGCAAAACGAAGCCGCGTGCAGGTGACAAGCACAAGCCGGAGAATGCCGCGCCCATCCAGATAACTCACTTCAAGCTGCGTCACGGCACGCTGCTGTCGGGGAATGTAGCGAAGCAGGTATGGGAACACGAGCATGACAAGAAAATTGGCAACAGCCGCCGCCACCGCCAGTTCGCGCAATCCCGCCCCACAGGCCATGCCAAGGGCTGCCGTCAGCCAGACCGATGCCGCCGTCGTCAATCCACGCACCGCATCGCGCCGCATGAAGATCACGCCGCCACCGATAAAGCCGATGCCCGAGACCACCTGTGCCGCCACGCGCGAAGGATCCAGCGCAACGTGCGGATTATCCACCACATCCGAAAAACCGAACTTGGAAACCAGCATGAACAGGGCCGCCGCCAGGCCGACAAGCGTGTAGGTGCGCAGACCGGCGCTCTTCTGGCGGAACTCCCGTTCCAGCCCCACCGCCGCCGACAGCACGAAAGCCAGAGCAAGATCGGCCAGCGCCTGTCCACTTCCTGCCGTCATGCCTGTACTGTCTCCCCCGACCAAGTGTTCAGGGGAAGAACATCAGCACAGACCTACACACTGCGCCATGAACATCATGTGAAAACAACAGGATTCCCGTCAGCGCATCATATTTTCGCGTCCCGGATGCCTTTTTTCAATCAAGTCATTTTCGAAGATGACGCTTCATCAGCCGCCGCCAGAACACCCAGAGACCGAAGATGCGCAATAATCGCGGCGGCTGCCTCCTCCGGCGTCGGATCGACCAGAAGCTGCCCACCCGTTCCCCCCGTCCGGGCAGCCGAAATCAGTTTCGGACGGCGGCGATAGGGGCGCAATAGTCCCTCTTCCATCTCGCCTTGCGGGGTTCTCTCCGCCCTTTCGTCTCTCACCTGTACGGCGCGTTTATCTGCAAACACGAAAGACGGCACACACTCCGCCATGTCTGAGACCGTGACGACGCAGGGCAGCGTCACATGGACTGGACGAACGGCTCCCCTTGCGCGCGCCTGCGCCAACGCCAGACGACCGGCCGCAGGTTGCTCCTCCAGAGGCGCCGCAATACCCGTCGCAATCGGCCAGCCCAGCTTTTCCGCCAGCCTGTAAGGCAGAAGACCCGTATCCGCGCCGCCACACCCGCGTGTACCCGCCAGCACAAGGTCCGGCGCACTCACATTCGATGCGCGAATAAGAAACTGCGCCAGTGCCGCTACGGGATCGTGCTCACCACCGGACAGGCAAATGATCTCCTTCAGACCATAGCCACCATAATCCGCGAGTGCGGGCACGGATGCACCGGCATGCAAACCGATGAGAGTCTTCGCACCAAGCGCCCGCGCAAGCCCGATAGCGCGGACTTCTCCCCCTACAGGAGCCGGACGACCGGACACCGGATCGATGCCCGCAGAGAGAAGAACGATAGCCTTCATGCCTGTCGCTCCTTTGCCAGCATCTCGCACAAAACCGGCATTACATGCTGAGCGTCGGCAATGATGGCCAACCCGGCCCGCTTCACCATGGCGGCGTGCAGATCGGTGTTGACGGCCACTACGTGCTCCACGCGCCCCAGCCCCTGAAGATGCTGTGGCGCCCCCGCAATGCCGAACGCGACATAGCACACCGCATCCAGCACGGTGCCGGACGCGCCGACCTGCGTAGTGCGCGGCATGTCTCCATTGTCACACACCACCCGGCTGGCTCCCGGCGTCGCATGAAGAGCCGCCACGGTCGCGCGAAACCCGTCAAAATCCGTCACACCTCGTCCCGCCGCCACGACAAAGGGCGCGACGCCGAGATTCATCGTGGCCGGATCCGCCGCGCGGAGTGCGCCCACCTGCACACGGTTCCTCGCCGTTGGCGCAACGTTCTCGATCTCAAGAGGCAGAATCTCATGCTCCGCGCCATCCCACGCCGCGATGCGGTCAGGCGCCAGTGTCATCAGCGACGCAGGTTCGCTGGCCCGTTCCTGACGACCGGCCCCACAGGGACGGATGATCTGTCTGGCTCCAAGAACCTCCACACCCGCAGCCAGCGCTCCCCCCGTACGGGCCGCAAGACGACGCGCCAGATCCGCGCCGTCCTCGCTTTCAGAAAGCAGCACATGACGGGGGGGAAGACGATCCAGAAGAGTGACCAGTTCATCCACACGTGCCTCAGGATCACTCCCATCTGCACCGGTCAGCACCACACGATCGGCACCAGCCTGCCCAAGTGTCTCGTGCATCGGTGGAGCGGAACGCGCACCCAGAACGACCACCGCGCCCCCGCCCGCATCCGCAAGCTTGCGGGCCGCTCCCAGAAGCTGCCGATCGAAACGGTCCAGACGCCCATCGATCATATCCGGGATAACGGCAATCAGGAACTCCGGATTTTCAATACGAATTTTCTTGGACACGGACGACACAGTCGCAATAGAGGCTGCTGCCAATTTGCTCAGTCCCGCCCGCACGAGGCGCGGACGCCCCTCACGCCCAGTCGTCAGAAGGCGGGCCCGTTCATTGCGCGGGTCGCGACGACGACGTCCTGACGGTGCGACGACATCCGCACCTCCACCCGCCATGTCATAGCGTGGCCGCGTCCTTCCTGACACAACTCGTGCCGCACGCTCCGCACGCGGATGGCGGCGATGGCGCACGCCGCTCATACCGCCACCACAGCATCGAGAACCAGTTCCGCAATGTCTTTCACTTCGGCACGTGGTTCCGGCACTCCTTCGAGCATCGCGGTGCATCCGGGACAGGCCACAGCCACAATGGCCGCTCCCGACTGTGCGGCCTGCTGCATCCGCAGATCGGGGATACGTTCCACCACGTCCACATCGCTGACCGGATTACCGCCGCCGCCGCCACAGCACATCGCCTGCCTGCCATGCCGTTCCATCTCCACCGTCTGCGAACAGCAGGCTGCCAGCAAGCGGCGCGGAGCATCGGTTTCTCCATTATACCGCGCGAGATAGCACGGGTCATGATACGCCACGGGCGGCAAAGTTCTCGCATCCAGCTTCAGACGACCGGCGGAGACCAGTTCATCCAGCAGTGCCGTATGATGCAGCACTTCCCACGTACCGCCCAGTGCTGGATATTCGTTGCGCAGCACGTTCAGCGCATGAGGGTCCGCCGTTACGATGCGCTTGAAACGACGACGGCCAAGCGTGTCGATCACCTCTCCGGCCAGCATCTGGAACGTCGCCTCATCTCCCAGACGCCGCGCCAGATCACCGCAATCGAGTTCAGCTTCGCCCAGAATGGCGAAGTTCACGCCCGTCATGTTCAGCAGCTTTACAAGCGCGCGCAGGGTGCGGGCGTAGCGCAGCTCGTATGCTCCCTCACCCAGCCAGAGGAGCACGTCCGTCTCACCACCTTCTTCCAGAACCGGCACGTTCTCACCCGCCAGCCCGTCCGCACGCGCAGACAACGGACGACCACCGGATTCCGCACTTTCGCGCAGATGACGCAATGCTTCCGCCGCTCCCGGACGAACCTCACCCAACATGAGTGTCTGTGCGCGGCGCAAATCGACAATGGTGTCCACATGCTCGATCATCATCGGACATTGCTCGACACAGGCCCGACAGGTCGTGCAGGCCCACAATGTGTCAGGATGAATCATACCGTCCACGCCAATGACGGGCGATGACAGGCTTCCCTTCCCCGCCACTGGCGGCGCATGCGGCGCAGGAGAGCCGGTATAGGCGCTGGCCTCCTCACCACGCGCTGCAAGCGCCAGTCCCTGCACAAGCGCTTTCGGGTTCAGCCTCTGCCCGGCGGCAAAGGCCGGACAGTGCTGCTCACACCGTCCACATTCGATACAGGCGTCGAACGATGCAAGGATGTTCCAGCCAAAATCACTTGGCACCATTGCCCCGAGCATTGGCGCAGCCAGATCAAGCGGGCGCAACTCCGTGCTACGCCCACCGCCAAACCGTTCGGGCCGGGAATGCGCGGCCAGCCATGTCACACCGGAGAAAGCATGACGCATCGGTCCACGTGCCACCTGCACCACGATCCCGGCACCGCCCACCAACATGAGAAAAAGCGGCACCGCTGAAAACAGAACACCCCCGGCTCCAACGATCTGTCCGAGAGCCAATAGGCTACCACCCACGTTCCAAGCACCAAGAGCGTAAGGCAGCCAAAGGAACTTTCCTCCCGAGAGATAACTCGGCTTCTGTGGCGAACGGCGCTTACGGACCAACCACGTGCCAGCAATGGCCGTCGTGAAGAACACACCGACACTTGCCCAGTAGAAGCGGTTATTTCGAAATGCCGACACTATCCCAGCCGCCAGCAGTGTCGTCCCCGCCAGCGTGCCGCCTGCGACCAACGCGTGCATACGGGCCGCGCCCGGACGACGCTCCACCGCGTGATGCACATCCACCAGATAGCGTTTCGGCACGGCGGCCAGACCGCGCACCATATCCACGGGCTTCGCCTGTCCTTTTCGCCAGCGACGGACCATCGGAACGGCAGACAGTGCAAGCGCCGCCCCCAATCCCCAGACCAGACCTGCCGCAATCGCCCCGGATCGCTGTCTCACGCTCAGAAATCCTTGCACAGACGCAAGGCGTCGTAGAGAGCCGCATGAATGTTGCGACCGGCCACAGCATCTCCGATACGAAACAGCGCGTACTCGCCGTTTTTCAAATTCGCTACCGCAGGCTGTGTCACACCATTCAGAAGCGCTGGAATATCGGTCTGGCCATGATTGGTGGAAGCCTCCTTGAGTTCCATGTAGAGCGCCTCACGAGGAAGCGTTCCGCACTCCACGACCACATGATCGACCAGCCGCTCTTCCTCTTCTTCCGTCATGGTGTTGCGCAGGACGGCGACAAGCCGGTTGCCCTCACGCACTACTTCCCGCAGTTCCATGTTGGGCGTCATGATCACGCCGTGCTTGTAAAGTTCACGCAGATGCACCGGCTGGTTCGTGGTGCCCACCTCCTGCGCGATCAGCCGATCATGGGTGGCCATCTCAACGAGACAGCCGCGCGTCGCCATCACTTCCCCAACGGACGCTGCGTTGTGTTGTCCCATTTCATCATAAAGCAGTACACTGCCAGCCGGATTCACGGCGCCGCTGAGCACATCCGCCGTCGTGTGCACCAGATCAGCGCCTTCCACCTCGCCTCGCCAGGCCGCGCCACCAGTGGCGACGATCACAACATCAGGTTTCTCGATACGCACCATCTCGGCTGTTGCTTCCGTGCCTGTTCGCACATCCACACCCAGCTTGCGCACCTGCGCGTCCAACCAACGCACAATGCCCGTCAGCGCCTCGCGCCAGCCGGCCTTCGCCGCAAGATTGACCTGACCGCCAGTTTCGTTCTCGCGCTCGAACAACACCACGTCATGTCCGCGCAAGGCCGAAACACGCGCTGCCTCAAGCCCCGCCACGCCACCGCCAACGATAATGATTTTGCATTTTGGTCCTGTTGTTGGCGTCACGTCGTGCGGCATGGTCGCCTCACGCCCCGTGGCCGCGTTCTGGAGACACAGCGCATCCCCACCGACATAAATACGGTCGATGCAGTAGCCCGCGCCAATGCACTGACGAATGTCGTCCGCACGCCCGGCCGCCAGTTTGTTGACGATGTGTGGATCGGCAATGTGCGCGCGCGTCATCGCCACCATGTCCACATGCCCTTCCGCCACCGCACGGGCGGCTGTCGCCACATCCATAATGCGCTGGGCATGAAAGACCGGCACATCAGCTTCTCGCCGTATGGCACTGGCCAGATGCAGGAAGGGCGCGACAGGAAAAGCCATATTGGGAAGGCTGACAGCGTGCGACATCTCATCGCGCGCCTGTCCACCCACGACATTCACGAAATCCACCAGCCCGCGCGTGGCATATTCGGACGCGATAGCGATACAGTCCTCTTGGGACAGACCATTGGTGAGCAGTTCGTTGCCCGACATGCGCATGCCGACCACAAAGTCCTCACCCACGGCCTCTCGGATAGCGCTCAGAACCTCAATGCCGAACCGCATCCGGTGTTCAAGCGAACCGCCATATCCATCCACACGGTGATTGACCGAAGGGCTCCAGAACTGATCGAGCAGATGTCCGTGCGCTCCGGAAATCTCCAGACCGTCCAGACCACCTTCCTTGCAACGCCGTGCGGCATCGGCAAACGCCTTGACCACACGGTTGATATCCTCGATCTCCATTTCCTTGGGCATGGAACGCGACGCGGGCTCACGGCGTGGGGACGGCCCTATGACTGGCAGCCACGCATCCGTGTCCCAACGTGTGCGACGACCCATATGCGTGATCTGGATCATCAGCTTCGCGCCATGCCCATGCACACGGTCCGCGAATTGCTGGAAATAGGGGATCACGCTGTCATCCACGACGGAAACCTGATTCCACGGCGTGGCCGGACTGTCATGAGCAACAGACGATGAGCCACCGAACATGGTCAGCCCGATACCGCCCTTGGCCTTTTCTGCGTGGTAGAGCTGGTACCGTTCCTGCGGCTTGCCGTCCTTGCCATAACCCGGCGCATGGCTTGTGCTCATCACCCGGTTACGGATGGTTATGTTTCGAATACGCAACGGTTTAAATAGAGCTTCGATGTTCGCACTCATGCCGGGAGATCCATGGTTCGGGTCGATGAGGAAGCCGCTGCGCCCTGCCGGCGCTCTTCGCGCGGCGGGCGACCGAAACGGCTGCGATAGGCGGAACTGAAATGAGAGCTTGAAACAAAACCGCAGGCTACACCGATATCCGTGACGGACATGGCCGTCTGGCGCAGCAGTCGTCGGGCACGTTCCAACCGCACCCCCACCAGATAAGCGGCTGGCGTTACGCCAAGATGGCGTCGAAACAGACGCTCAAGCTGCCGGACGGAGAGACGCGCTGCCGCCGCGATTTCTTCGATCCGCAAAGCCCTCTCATTTTCGCGCTCGATAAGGTCCAGTGCCCGGGCCATGGCCTCAGGCGTGCCGGGAGGCGTGGGCACAGGCTGGCGTTCATTGCCAGCACGATCGCGATCAAGCAGAAATTGGCTGAGAATTTCACGCACACGCATAGCCCCAAAACGAGCCTCCACGAGGCGCAGCATCATATGCAGCGGCGCAAGACCGCCCGTGCAGGTCAGGCGATTACGATCGATTACGAACAGATCATCCGTGATATCGATTTCAGGAAATTCCTCTTGGAGTGCCGAGAGGTTTTCCCAGTGAATGGCGCAGCGATAGCCTCGAAGGAGTCCGGCTTCCGCCAGTGCAAATGTGCCGGTACACAACGCACCCATCGCAATATTGCGTCGGCCCTGCTGCCGCAGCCACGACAGCACGGGGGCGCTCGTGGCACGGCGCACATCCACCCCCCCACAAACGAACAGAGCATCGAAAGGTTCTATGCTTTTCGCCGATTGCGTCGGCATCAGAGACAGCCCATTGCTGGACGCCACGGGCGTTCCATCCAGTGACAGAACGGACCATTCATAAACGTCCTCTTCCGCCAGCCGATTGGCCATGCGCAGAGCCTCGATGGCGTTGCTCACCGCGATCATGGAATACCCCGCAAGCGTCAGGAAACCGAAGCGGCGAAATGATCCCAGATCGTGAAGAGCGGCCATCGGTCAACGCTCGATCACAAGGTCGGAGGTGGGTTTTGCGCAACAGATCAGGATCATGCCCTGATCGATCTCACGTTGGCGGATGCCCCCTTCATGCTTCATCTCCACCGTGCCGGAGACGAGTTTGCACTTACAGGTGCCGCACAACCCCTTTGCACAGGACGCCGGAAGCCGCATACCTTCGGCGCGCGCAGCGGACAGCACGGACGTCTCGCCCCCACATTCGACCTCACGACGGCTCTTGGTGAATGTGACCTTGTAACGCGCCTCTCCCGGCTCGGGCACAGCAAGCGCTTCTTCCAGCTCGCCCTGCATGAGCGTGGCGAAGTCAAAACTCTCCTCATGATGGCGCGTCATATCGTAACCGCTGTCACGCAGAAGATCGCGCACGGCGGCCATGTAGGGCGCGGGTCCACAAACATACACTTCACGTTCCAGAAAGTCCGGAGCGAGTAACGGCAGCATGGTCGCCGTCAACCGTCCGCGCAGCCCCGGCCAGCGCCCGGACGGGCGATCCTCTTCGCACAGGGTCGCAGTGCGGAAACCCGGCCAGTTATGCTCCATCAGCGCCAGCTCACGCGCGAAAATCAGATCGTCAGGTGTGCGGGCGCTGTGCAGGAACACGACATCCGCCATTCCGCCCAAATCGTGCAGCGTACGCGACATGGACATCATCGGAGTGATGCCGCTTCCTCCCGAGAGAAACAGAAATTTACGCGAAGAACTTTCGGCGCAGGTGAATGTCCCTGTCGGCCCCGCGATAGGCACTTCCATTCCGGGTTTGAGGTTGTCGTGGAGCCAGTTGGACACCGGCCCGTCCACCACGCGTTTGACAGTGATTGCGATGCGATCCGGACGTGTTGGCGCGGAAGAGAGAGTGTAACTGCGGCAGATATCCTCACCCGCCGGGCCACAGGGCAACGTCAGCGTGATGAACTGCCCCGGGCTGTAGGAAAAGCGGCGAGGCGAACAGGAGGCAAACACGAAGGTCCGCACATCATGGGTTTCGTCATGCACTTCACGGCACACCACCATTTCGTCACGCTCCGTATCCCACAGGGAAGCGGAGGCCAGCGCCGCCAGTTCCGACCGCATGGCCGCCTCCGTCATCCGAGCGCCGCCTTCATACGCCCGATGTACCAAGCCGCGAACTTTTCCACGAGACCTTCGGTGTAGGGAGAATACGGCCCCGGCTCGAACGCCGGATCTTCCGCACCCTGCTGCGAAATCTCGACCAGATCCGCATCCTGCTGATTGGTCGCCTGCCAGACTTCCGTCAGACGCTGGAGGTCGTAGTCCACACCTTCCACGGCGTCCTTGTGCACGAGCCATTTCGTGCGCACCAAGGTGTGAGAAGCGTCAATGGGCAGCACGGTGAAGGTGACAATGTGGTCACCCATGAAATGATGCCACGAATTGGGCTGCGTCCAGAATGACAGCCCTCCCACGACCTTGTCCTTCAATGCCCCCAGCGGAATACGGCAGGCCGCCTTCGTGTCCAGCGTCTGGCTCTCACCCGACTGATCGATGGGCAGGCGTTCCGTGCGGAAGCCCGTGACACGATCATCGAGATGATCGACTTCCTGTGAGGGCAAACCCTCCCCTTCCCAGCGTGTGTGGCAGGTGCGGGAAAGTTCCGCATACCGCTCGGCATCACGCAATTGCTCTTCATCCAGCGCGCCAGGCGCATAGCCAAAGCCATAGGCAAAAAGCGGAATAGTGAGCTCCGGATGGTTCGGACCGCAGTGATAGCACTCGCGGTTGTTCTCGAGCGTGAGCTTCCAGTTGCCGTTCTCGATCAGATCGGACTCAAAAGCCACGCGCGTATTGCGAATATCGTGCGGTGCCAGATACGGCTCCATCACCCGAGCCATCTCTTCGACGTCGTCCGGCGGATTTTTGGCCAGACAGACAAACAGCAAACCTCCGACCGAGCGGATCGCCACCTTCTTGAGACCACGGCAAGCGCGATCGAAATCCTCGCCCATATGCTCGGCAAACTTCAGATCGCCGTCCAGACCATAGGTCCATGAGTGATAGGGGCAGACGATGTTGCCGATCATCGTCTTGCCTTCCGGGATCATCCGCGCGCCGCGATGGCGGCATACATTGTGGAAAGCCCGGACCTGATCGTCGTCATCGCGCGTGATGATGACGGAAGCCTTGCCGATATTGACCACCATCGCGTCACCCGGCTCGGCAATGTCAGGCTCCACGCCGACATAGATCCAGTGACGGGAAAAGATGTAGTCCATATCCGCCTCGAAGATCGCATCGTCCGTATAGAACGGCGCTTCAAGCGCGTAGCCCGGCTTACGGCGGGCGAGAAGATTGGTGAGAGATTCGTGAGACTGACCCGACATGATGGCGTTCCCCTATCTCGACCCGACTCCGGTTCGACAAGGTCAGTATGGCGCTGCGCCAGAAACCCGATTGCCACGTTCCGACATGTTTTTATATCGTAACGACCACATGAAATTCAACACTCAGGAAACCGCACGGCGAGACCGCCAAGAGATGTTTCCTTGTAACGGCTGTTCATATCCCTGCCGGTCTCATGCATGGTCCTGATCACGTTATCGAGAGAGACATGATGTGAGCCATCCCCACGCAGCGCCAGCGAGGCTGCATTGATGGCCTTGACCGCCCCGAACGCATTGCGCTCGATGCAGGGGATCTGCACCAGACCGCCCACCGGATCGCATGTCATGCCGAGATGGTGCTCCATCCCGATCTCGGCCGCATTCTCGATTTGCGCGGTATTGCCTCCCAGCGCCGCCGCCAGTCCAGCCGCCGCCATGGAACAGGCCACCCCGACCTCTCCCTGACAACCGACTTCAGCTCCCGAAATCGACGCGTTACGCTTGAACAACCCTCCGATGGCGACAGCCGTGAGCAGAAAGTCCCGTTCCCCGGCACGGGACGCGCCGGGGCAAAAATCGCGGTAATAGCGCAGCACAGCCGGCACCACGCCGGCGGCCCCATTGGTAGGAGCCGTCACGATGCGTCCACCGGCTGCGTTCTCCTCGTTCACCGCGATGGCGAACAGGCTTACCCAGTCCATGATCTCGTGCGCAGCGCGGACATTGCGAAAACGATCCGCCGCCAGCCGCGCCCGTATGGAGGGCGCCCGCCGTTTCACACCCAGACGGCCCGGCAACACCCCTTCGGTGGTCATGCCATGGTCGATACAGTCCATCATCACGTCGATGATGCGGTCCAGATACGCCCGCACGTCCTCAACCGGACGCAATGCCGCTTCATTGGCCAGCACGATTTCGGGAATGGACAGGCCGCTTCGCCGTGCCCGCGCCAGCAGGTCTTCTCCTGTACGGAAATCGAACGGCACATCCACATTCTGTGGCACGGCCGTAGCATTACTGTTCTCTGGCACGACAAACCCGCCCCCGATGGAACAGAACCGCCGGAGAAGCATCTCATGTCCCTCCCCGTCCACAGCCCGGAACTGAAGCGTGTTGGGATGGACGGGAGGCACCGTCTCCTTGTCAAAGATCAAGTCTTTTGCCGGATCGAACGTAAACAGGCAGCCTGGTGGACCGGATTCATGTGCAGTACGGGCGCGCTCCACCGCGGCATCCCCTGTCGCCATATCCACCGTGTCCGGCAGGCATCCCGCAAGACCGAGGATCACCGCACGATCCGTTGCATGTCCCACGCCCGTCCAAGCCAGCGAGCCATACAGCACCACTTGCACATGAACGGGATGAGCAGCGTCATGCATCAGAGGCGCCAACTCCTCCACAAACTCATGAGCCGCCTTCATGGGGCCGACCGTGTGCGAAGAGGATGGTCCAATGCCAATCTTGAAGATTTCAAAAACGCTGATCATAGCGAAAACTCCTTTGTCTCCGCTGGTCGTGCGGGGAACGCTGGCTGTCCCGCTGCTCCAGAAAACGCGCCGAACGACCGACCTGCGCTACGCTCATCCTTCCAACGCGTAAGCGCCAGAAAGAGGAGCGACGGCTTTTACCAGGCGGCGTCGAGGGCTGCCGCGTCCAGCATGGCCACGATGTAGGGGGCAAACGAACGCCAGACTTCCAGATGGAACGTGTCCTCGCTCGTGCGCCACACCATGCCGTCAGCCTTGCCAAACAGCGTGCGGGTGGCACACCCAACGGGAAAGGAGCGCGCCCGCATATCCAGCGGACTGAGCGCTGCCAGCGTGTCGTGCAGACGCTCGCCCACAAGCGTCCAGCCCACCTGCCGGTCCGACACTTCCACCAGACTATGAGGAACGGTCGCGAGATAATCCGTGACTTTCCCCGGCAGACCGGCATCATCGGTGAGGATCAGCAGTTCTTGTGGAGCCAGCCGCAAAAGTGTGCATTTCCCTGCCTGTGCTGTACCCAGCATGGCGGGCACTTCCGCAAGACCAAGAGCCTTCGCCGTCCCATTGAGGGTGGTCGCGCGGCCCTGCAACGAGAAACGGCGCCCCCCTCTCACGGGAGTAGCCGTGAACCCGGGACGGGACACTGTCAGTGCATCAGACATTCAGACGGGCTCCTTCCGCATCGTAAAAGACCGGGCTGGTGACGGTCACAGGGATCATGCGGTCTTCCATGGGCACGAACAGCGTCTCACCCATGCGGGCACGACCGCCCGACACCATGGCAAGAGCGATGGATCGCCCCAGCGTGGCGCTGTGATAAGACGAGGTGACATGTCCGATCTTGTGCATCGGGATGGTCTCATTGCGGTCAGCGACAAGCTGCGCGCCTTCTTCCAGAACTTCCTGCGGCGCCTGGGTCAGAAGCCCGACAAGCTGGTAGCGGTCCGGATCCTGCATGGCCGACAGAGCCAGCGAGCGCTTGCCCACGAAGTCTTTCTTGATCTTGCTGACCGCCCAACCACAGCCGGCATCATCCGGCGTGGCCGTGCCGTCGGTTTCCTGACCGACGATGATGTAGCCCTTCTCCGCGCGCAGAACGTGCATCGTCTCCGTGCCGTAGGGCGTCATGCCAAAAGGCCGGCCCGCCTCCCAGATACGCTCCCACACTTCCAGACCGTGGCGTGACGGGACGTTGACCTCAAAGCCCAGCTCACCCGAGAAGCTGACACGGAACAGACGCATCGGAATGCCGCCGATCGTGCCTTCCTTCACACTCATATGCGGCATGGTCTCGTGCGAGATATCCAGACCGTCCACGAGTGGAGCCAGAACCTCGCGCGCTTTCGGTCCCTGAACCGCGATCACGGCCCATTCCTCGGATGTGGACGTCAGCCACACATCGAGATCCTGCCACTCGGTCTGGAGATAATCCTCCATCATGGTCAGGACGCCCGCAGCACCGCCCGTTGTGGTGGTGACATGGAAACGGTCCTTGGCGATGCGACCGACCACGCCGTCGTCGTAGACAAAGCCGTTCTCGCGACACATCAGACCGTAGCGGCACTTGCCGACACCCAGCTTGGTCCAGCCGTTGACATACATCCGGTTCATGAACTCGGCGGCGTCCGGCCCTACGACCTCGATCTTGCCCAGTGTCGTGGCGTCAAAGATGCCCACTGAACGGCGCACGGCCAGACATTCACGCGCGACAGCCGCGTCCATGTCCTCGCCCGGATGCGGGAAGTACCGCGCACGGCGCCACAGACTCACATCCTCGAACACCGCGCCCTTCGTGCGTGCCCAAGAATCGATGGGCGTGCGGCGATCCGGATCGAACAGATTGCCACGCTCATGGCCACTGAACGCACCGAACGTGACAGGTGTGTAGGGCGCGCGGAACGTGGTCAGGCCGATCTTCTGCTTGGGCCGTCCCAGCGCAGACGAGGCAATGCCCAGCGCGTTGAGATTGGACGTCTTACCCTGATCGGTCGCCATGCCCGTCGTGGTGTAACGCTTGATGTGCTCGATGGAACGGAAGCCCTCGCGCACAGCAAGTTTCACATCCTTGGCCGTCACATCGTTCTGATAGTCCACGAACGCCATGGCCGTCAGGCCCTTGCCGCGACGGGGCAACGCGCCTGTGAAGCCACCACGCCCGACAACGTCGGCCCTAACCTCCCAAAGCGGCAGATCGACGGCACCATCGAACCCGGCTTTCCGGGCAGCCTCGGCGCCTGCCTTTAGACCATCGGCCAGCACTTCGCCCAGATCGTACAGCCCCCGACACGAGCCTGCCGACCGCTCTGCCTGCGCAGACTCGCCCGGCAGATACGTGTCCAGTTCGGCATTGTACACCACCTTACCCTTGGATTGGGAGAACAGGTGCAGGCTCGGTGTCCAGCCCCCGGCCATGAGAAGAAGATCACAGCGGTAATGCTTGCCCTCACCCACATCGCCGCCCGGCAGGACAGGTGCAAGTTCGACGCTGTGCACGCGCTGCGAACCATGAGCGCGCTGCACGGTCGTATTGGTCAACACCGGAATGCCCGCCGCATGGGCCTTGCGCAGCAGTTCAGAATCCGGGGCGACACGAATGTCGGCAATGGCCGCCACCTGCACGCCCGCATCCAGAAGATCCAGCGCCACGCGATAAGCGGAGTCATCGGCCGTGGCGATGACCACGCGACGACCGCAGGCCACGCCGTAACGGTTGAGATAGGTCTGCGCCGCACTCGCCAGCATCACACCGGGTCGGTCGTTGCCCTCAAACACCAGCGGCCGCTCGATAGCGCCTGAGGCGATGACCACTTCCTTCGCGCGTACCTGCCACAGACGCTCACGCGGCGTGCCGGGATTGGGTGCCGCCAGATGATCGGTCAGACGCTCATTGAGCGCGACCATGTTGTGTGGACCGTAATTGAAGACCGTTGTGCGCGTGAAGGTCCGGACATTCGGCAGCTTTGCGAGTTCGGCCACCGTGCGCTCGACCCATGCCGATACGGCCATGCCATCAATACGCGAGGTCTGATCGGACAGAAGGCTTCCACCAAACTCGTTGGTTTCATCGGCAAGGATGACTTCCGCACCAGCCTTGGCCGCTGCGAGAGCTGCCGCCAGTCCGGCCGGGCCACCGCCAGCCACGAGCACGTCGCAGAAAGTGTACTGAAAGGCGTAGCTGTCCGGGTCCGGCGCGGTCGGCGCCACACCCAGACCGGCGGAACGGCGGATGATCGGCTCATACACCTTGGTCCAGAAGTTCCGCGGCCACATGAACGTCTTATAGTAGAAGCCCGATGGGATCAGTGGCGAGGCCAGATTGTTCATCGCCCCCATGTCGAATTCGAGACAGGGAAACCGGTTCTGACTCTGCGCGACCAGCCCGTCATGAATCTCGACCTGCGTCGCCACAAGGTTCGGCGTCTGGAGCGCCGGACCGGCCCCCACGGCCACAACGGCGTTCGGCTCGTCCGAGCCTGCCGAGATCGGGCCACGCGGGCGGTGATACTTAAAGGAACGCCCCATCAGGTGTTTGCCGCTCGCAAGCAGGGCGGACGCAAGCGTATCGCCTTCACAGCCCTGATAGGTGCGACCATCGAAAGAAAACTGAACCGGGCGGCGCGTGTTGACGCGTCCCCGACCGGGCACACGGAAGGAACGACTCATCGTGCGGCCTCCTCAGCCTGTTCCGGCGTAACCTCGGGACGCGGCTGTCCGATTTCATAGGTCGTAACAAAGCGATCCGTGCGCGTGTCACGAATGGCATTGAAGAAACGGTTACAACCATGGGCATGGCGCCACCGTTCGGCGATGAGACCCTTGGGGTTGTCGCGCATATAGAGATATTGCGCCCACTCCTCATCGCTCAGGCTCATGGGATCGGCGGGACGATCGATATGCGCCTCCCCCGCGTTGGCGAATTCGACTTCGGCTCGGTCCCCGCAATACGGGCAGCGGATCAGCAGCATGACGCACACGCTCCTTGGAGCAGATCGGATGTGAAAACTCGTGCCGTTCCCAGCAGATTCTGTCGGACAATAACTGTCATGGCGCGGATCAGTGCGCGACGGCGGCAGCGGCCGCCTCGTCAATCATCACGCCATCACGGAATCGCTCGATGGTGAACGGCGCGTTGATCGGATGTGGCTCATCCTTCGCAATGGTCCAGGCAAAAAGGTTCGCAGCCCCCGGCGTCGCCTTGAAGCCGCCCGTGCCCCAACCGCAATTGACATAGAGACCCGGCACGGATGTCTTGGCCGTAATGGGCGAGCGATCAGGGGTGTTATCCGTGATTCCACCCCACGAACGCATCATGCGCAGACGGCGGAACATCGGAAACAGTTCGCAAATGGCGGCAAGCGTCTCCGCCGGAATGTGCAGACCGCCACGCTGGGTATAGGACACATACGAGTCCGTGCCCGCGCCGATCACCATCTCGCCTTTGTCGGACTGGCTGATATAGGCGTGAATGGTGTTCGACATCACGATGGTGGGGAACGCGGGCTTGACCGGCTCGGACACCAGCGCCTGCAGCGGGTTGCTCTGTAGTGGCAGACGGATGCCCGCCATTTCCATCACGACCGAACTGTGACCAGCCGCCGACACAGCCACCTTCCCGGCAAGGATCGGTCCCTTGGTCGTCTCCACACCCGTCACACGCCCGTCGGCTGCGCGGGTGATGCCCGTGACTTCACAATTCTCGATGATGTCCACACCCATGTCGCTGGCCGCGCGGGCAAATCCCCACGCCACCGCGTCATGCCGCGCCGTACCCGCGCGCCGCTGAAGCGCGCCACCAAGCACGGGATAACGAATGTTGGGCGAGATATTGAGCGGTGGACAGAATTCCTTCGCCTCTTCCGCCGTCAGCCACTCATTGTCGATTCCGTTCAATCGGTTGGCGTGGACATGACGCTTGAACACCTGCACGTCATGCACCGTGTGCGCCACCATAAGGCACCCCCGCTGACTGAACATGACGTTGTAGTTCAGTTCCTGTGAGAGATTTTCCCATAGTTTGAGCGAATGCTCGTAATAATTCGAACTTTCGTCGAACAGATAGTTCGAGCGGATGATGGTCGTGTTGCGAGCCGTGTTGCCACCCGCCAGCCAGCCACGCTCGACCACCGCAATGTTACGTAGTCCGTGCTGTTTGGCGAGGTAATACGCCGCCCCCAGCCCATGGCCGCCACCGCCGACGATGACAATGTCATACGCCTTCTTGGGCTGTTCGACGGAACGCCATTGCGGCTTCCACCCCAGATGTCCCCCGATGGCCTTTCTGGCCAGGGAAAGAGCTGAAAATCTTTCCATATCCGTCCCGCATCCAACAGGTTGTTGAAAGCAGGATGCGCCCCGCTCAAGTCCCGCGCTGGTGTGAATCAGACACATGATTTGCATCGATGCGACATCGAAACTTCTTTGTCGTTCGAGCCTGTCAGCGTTTGATCCAATCTGCGGCAACTGTGATGTAGATAACAGAGAGGAACGACGTCACGGTTTTCTTGTATCTGGTTGCAATAACTCGCTATTTCCTGAGATAATACCAGAGATTTCAAACAGATACCTGCAGTGATAGGTCCATTTTAGGCAGGCTACCGGTACATCGGATCTTTTTGCAGCAACGGCTGGTCGAAGTGCATGATGATCGATGCGCCACCCTTCTCATTTACGATCCAGCTGACTGGGTCTAAACTTAACACTAGAAAGGCGAAAGCTTTCAAAGAAGGAAGCCCGGCCCGTTATTAACTCCCACTTACAAGGCAGGGTACAAAAAGGCATACGCGATGATGACTTTTCTTGCTCACCACTGGATGCTGATTGGTGCCCTCGGGGTGCCAGTGGTCGCAGTTGTGTATATTGGTGCTTCGCTCCTTGTGTGCCGCACGGAAGATCAGGCTGACCGGTAAGCTCTTCTTATAACAAGTGAGTTTCCGCACACCGATCGAATCTCAGGGACAATCTCTTACGTTTCTGTCTGACGATATTTTCAGAAAATGAACGGGACGGCTCCCGTTCTGGAACCGCCCCGGTGCCCCTGCTCTTTTGCGGAAGAAACGAAAGACACGCCTTACTCTGTCACCAACAACCCAAGATTGCAAACAAAACAATCCATGGTTGTGGACATTTTCTTCGATCAGTTTTCATGGCCTCCCCCTCTTGGGACACGGCATATTCTTCCTGGCCGCCCATGTATGGTGGCGTGCAATGAGGAAAAAACACCGTGAACAACAAGAGGACTGGAGAAACGCGGTTTCTCAATATTTCAAATGTCTGCAAAAATTACGGCATAGGCCGCACCTATTGCTATAAACTTCTGTCAGACGGACATATCCAGGCCAAGAAATTGGGAGGACGGACACTCGTATCCGTGGAATCCCTCAACACTTATTTCAGCAGCCTTCCAGATTACCGTCCCGGCGCGACCATCTGAAGGATTTGCCATCATGGATCGCGTCATTGTCTATCCCGCCCAGATCGTCGCGGATACCGATACCCTCATCGCAGAACGCAACACTGAACGCGCCATAGGTGAGGTCATTGCCCTCACGATGGGCAGTACTGGGCCATTTGCCACCGGCCTGACGGCCACCTGTTCAGGTACGAATCTTCTCGTCCAGATCGGGGCGGGCCAGATCAACGCCTCGTCCGTAGCCGATGCTTCTTCCTATGGTTCGCTTGCCGCCGACAGCACTCTTATCATGCGGCAATATAATGCCGCACAGACGAGCTTCACGCTGACAACCGCCACCACGGCCCAGACTTTCCACATCTACGCCACGCTTTCCATGGTGGACACTGGCGCCACCATGCTGCGCTATCTGGATGCATCCGATTCCACCCGCACTCTTTCCGGAGCCACCGATACCGGCACCGGTCAGCCCACGGAACGGACCGCCATCGCCACTCTTGCGCTGACGACCGGCACCGTTCCAAGTGGAAGCGTTCCTGTCTGGCGTATCGATCTTCCGGCAAACGCGACGAGCGTTACCCAGTCGATGATCACACTGGACAACACGGCGCTTTTCTACACCAAGATCCCCGATCTCGCGCCGATCAACTCTCCCGCTTTCACGGGCACCCCCACCGCCCCCACGCCAGCTTCGGGCGATTCCTCACAAAAACTGGCCACGACCGCTTTCGTCACGAACTGGGCCTCAGCCAATCTTCTGGCGTGCGACACCTATCTCGGTCCGGCGGCATCAGCCGGTGGCTATAACGTCATCCAGCTCTCCCTCAATTCGCGTACCCGCTTCGCCATCATCGAAATTGCAGGAGCCGGCGGCGGCGGCGGTGGTGGCTATTGCCGTTTTCTGGTGACCGCCAGCGAGCTGCAATGGCCCGTGACCGCCACACTCGGCGCTGGCGGGCGCGGTGGACAATCCGCCTCCACGGCCATGAGCGGTAACAGCGGTGGCAATGCCGCCTTTGGAAGCATGGTCGTGGCAGTCGGTGGTTCCGGCGGCAGCGTGGCCCAAGGCGGAGGCGTTGCCATCATCGGTGGAACCGGTGCGGGTGGCGCGGTGCAGGTCATCAGTTCGACCGGCATCACCGTGCTGAATTCCGGGATCGGCCCCAGCGGTCGTTCGGGCCATGTCAGCGGCGTGTCCGAAAACTATTTCTACGGCTACGGCGGCGCGGGCGGAGACCGCCCCCCGTATTACTCGGGCGGCTGGGAATCCGGTGCCGGGCAAACCGGCAAAACGGGCGATGCCGGCAGTGGGGGCTCAGGCTCCTGTGTCGCGCCCGGCGGCACTTACATGAACGGCGGCGACGGCGGACCTGCCTGGATGACCGTCACACAATATGGATGAGACATTGAACATGAAGCATTTTTTCGAAGGATGGGCCGGTCTTCTCCTGCCCGGTTGGACCGAACTCAGCGTCGCCGGTTACACGCGCGTTCCTGTCACATTCTCACCGCTTGGTGGCGGCACGGAAACACGTCCGGATGTGGACCTCGTTTTTCCGCGCCCCCAAGCCGCGCTGCCCATCTGCGCAGGTATCGGATTGTTCACCAGTTCGGATGGCAGCGACACGCCCGTTGTGTACTGGCAGCTTTCACGCTGGGAACATGCGGGCAAAGTGGAGGCTGTGCTCATGGCGCAGCCCGAAGTCACACTCCTGCTCAACCGCAACATCTCATGGCAGGATGGGGCCGCTATCGGACGGACGGCAGCGGGCGGCACCGTATTTGTCAATCAGGGTGTCACGCTGATTGACGGCGTCGACAACGTGGAATGAGACTGAATGCGGATCGCGGGGAAACCCTGTGATCCGCAGCCTCTATTTGACGGCCCAGCGTTCGATTTCAACGCCCACGGATTGCGTGTCGGAAAAAACATCGAGCTTCTCGATCCGTATCCGCACGACACGCACCCGCTGATCCCCCAGAAGCTCGACCGCAATACGCTCAGCCAGCGTCTCCACCAGTTGCGTGTGAGCCGCAGTCGCCAGACGTCGAATGGCCAGAACGGCCGTTTCATACGAAACCGTACGCCCAAGCTCGTCCGCGCCCACCGTCAGATCGCGACTGTCTTCCACCCCGAATGCGACATTGATCCGCACACGCTGTGTCACGCCCTGCTCATGCGGAAACACGCCGATCGGCGCATCGACCAGCATGTCCCGAACAAACAGATGCCGCAGTGGAATCTCCGCGGGCCATGGAGCCAGAACATTCATGCCGGTCATTCTTCCATCATGTCGCCGGACACACCCGGCGCAGGCCGCCACTGGAGATGTTGCGCGCCATCGAGCGCCAGCATCTGGCCCGTCACCGATGGCAACATAAGAAACGCCAGTGCCGCACGAGCGACTTCTTCAGGGGACGTCCCGTGTCCCAACGGAACAGAAGCACATTGCCGTCTGAACTGCTCGTCCGTTTGACGAGGGCTTGGCAACGCAGGCCCCGGCCCGATGGCGTTCACCCGGATGCCTTTCGGTGCAAGAGCCAACGCCATGCTCTGCGTCAGGGTCCATAGCGCCGATTTGGAGACCGTGTAGCTGACAAAATGCGGTGTGAGCGACCACACACGCTCATCGAGCATATTGAGCACCATGCCTTTCTTCCCCGCAGGCAGAAGGCGGGCAAATTCCTGCATGAGCACGAAAGGCGCACGCAGATTGGGCTCCAGATGCGCCTCCCAGCTTGCTCGGGTCACCGTATTCCATTCATCGCGCTCGAACACGGAGGCATTGTTGACCAGCACCCCAACCGATCCATCCAACCGTTCAGACGCTTGCGCAGCCAGCCCGACCACCTGCGCCTCATCCGCCAGATCGGCTTGCAGCACACAGCCACGAACACCCAGAATCTCAATTTCACGGACAAGTTCGTACGCTTCCTCCACGCTCGACCGGCAATGTACGGCCACCGAAAAACCCGCCTGAGCCAGACCCAGCACAATCGCCCGCCCCAACCGCTGCGCGCCACCTGTCACGAGCGCCACGCGCGGAATGGCAGCATCAATCGTCAGCAGGTTCCTTGGGTCGAGCATGGCGGTATCTCCCTCAGACCGGCCGACGCGCAGTCAGCGCCGCCGCCAGCGTTCCGTCATCCAGCACGTCCAGCGTGCCACCCATCGGCACACCTTGCGCCACACGGCTCACCGTCACACCGAAGGGTGCAATCCGCTCCTGAAGCCAGAACATCGTCGCCGCCCCCTCCACCGTGGCACCCAGCGCAAGAATGACTTCCCTCACCTCACCTTTCGCCAGACGCTCAAAGAGGGAACGGACGTTCAGATCATCCGGCCCTATTCCGCGCAGGGCGGACAGCACACCGCCCAGCACCTGATACACACCGCGATGTGCGCCCGCGCGTTCCAACGCCCACAGATCGCCGACGTTCTCCACAACACACACAAGATCATGCGCGCGGGAAGGATCGGTGCAGATATGGCACGGATCGCTCACATCCAGATTGCCGCACACGGAGCATGTCGTCACCGACAAGGCCGTGCTTTCCATCGCCCGCGCCAGCGGCAACAGCCTCCCCTGCGGATCACGCAGAAGCGCCAGCGCGACCCGGCGCGCCGAGCGGGGGCCAAGCCCCGGCAGGCGGGCGATCAACCCGATCAGATGATCTATATCGGCAACAGCCATGAACGCCCCGAGACGAACGCGGTGCCACTCAGAACGGCAGCTTCATTCCCGGCGGCAGGTTCAGACCGCCCGTGACTTTCTGCATTTCCTCGGACGCCTTCTTGTCGAGCTTCACACGCGCATCGGCGCAGGCCGCGACAATCAGATCCTGAAGCATTTCCATCTCGTCCGGATCGGCCAGTTTGGGATCGATTTTGATTGAACGCATGTCGCCCTTGCCGCTCAGAGCAACAGTGACCAGACCCGCGCCGGACGATCCCTCAATCGTCAGCTTTTCCAGCTCTGACTGCATCTGCTCCATTTTGGACTGCATCTGCGAGGCCTGCTTCATCAGGCCGGCAAGGTTTTTCATGTGCGTGTTCCTGTATCCAAAATCCTGTCGGAAGCGCGTTCAGTCATTCAGCGGATCCGGCTCATCCATGCTGTCTTCGGGATGGAACGGCTCGGGGTCAAGTCCCACCACGGGCGGCTCTTCCGCAGGAAGGCCGTAATGATCGTCCAGCGTATGGTCCTTCACATCGCCCAACTGCGCCCCCGGAAACGCCTCCATGATGGCTTGAACCAGAGGATGCCCTGCGGAGCGATGCCGATGGAGCTGAATGATTTCAGCGCTTTGCTCGGCCAGTGTCGGCTCGCCCGGCGCATCCACCATGCGAACCGTCCATGCCGGGCCGAAATGATGCCGCAACAGATTCTGCAACCGTTTCGGCAGATCCGCTGGCGCGGGCCGATCCACGCGGATTTCCACCATTGGTGCCGCAAATGTCACCAGATGCGTGGAGTGCAGCAGATGCCCATGCAACGTGGCTTCACGACACTCCTTCACAAAAGCGACAAGCGCACGCCATGAGCGTGGCGGCTCTGCTCGGACCGCCGGTTCAGCCTGCATCAGGGGCACAGGCGGCGGAGGCTCCTCGTGTTCCCCGGTCCAGCCCCCATTGGCCACACGTCGCTGTCCACCATCCTCCCCCCGCGAGGGAGACGACAACCGAGCGCTAGGTGCGGTTCCGTGCCCAGCATTTGCGCTGGCAACACCTGCTCCCTGTCCTGCGCCACCGCCGCGCTCAAACTGCTTCAGCAGATCTTCCGGCGCGGGCAATGTCGCGGCATGGCACAGCCGGATCAGCACCATCTCGGCCGCTTCCCGCTGCAGGGGCGCGCCGTCCACCTCCGCGATGCCCTTGAGGAGCATCTGCCACAATCGCGACAGAGCGGAGAGTGAGAGCGCCTGCGCGAACTCCACACCGCGCGTGCGCTCGGCTTCGGGCAGGTCCATCGTCTCCTGAAGACTGCGCACCGTTTTAAGGCGCGTCACCATATGGGTCAGTTCGGCCAGATCGCGCAGCATGATCCCCGGATCGCCACCGCGATTGCAGGTGTCATCGCACAGCGCGATTACGGCCGGGACATCACCCTTCATCACATACCCGAACAGGTCGAACACCGCGGTGCGGTCCGACAGGCCGAGCATGGCGGCCACACTCTCTTCCGAGATGGTGGCGCTACCATCGCCCTGTGCGATCGCCTGATCCAGCAGCGAAAGACCATCACGCACGGACCCATCCGCCGCGCGCGCCAGAAGCCGCAACGCATCGGGGGCGATCTTCACCTCTTCCTTTGCCGCCACGCGCCCGAAGAAATCCACAAGCTCTGACTGCGCGATACGGCGTAGATCGAAACGCTGGCAGCGCGACAGCACAGTAACCGGCACCTTGCGCAGTTCCGTGGTCGCAAACACGAACGTTACCTGCGAAGGCGGTTCTTCGAGTGTCTTGAGAAGAGCGTTGAAGGCGTTACGCGACAGCATATGGACTTCATCGATGATGAAGACTTTCATACGACCCTGAATGGGTCGGAAGTGACACGCCTCGATAATCTCGCGCACATCATCGACACCGGTGCGCGACGCCGCATCCATTTCCAGAACGTCTGGATGACGGTCTGCCAGAATGGCCACACAATTGGGGCACACGCCACATGGATCGGCCGTCGGCCCGCCCTTCCCGTCCGGGCCTGTGCAGTTCAGACCACGCGCAAGAATACGGGCCGTGGTCGTCTTGCCCACACCCCGCACACCCGTGAGCATAAAAGCGTGCGCCACGCGACCGGTGGCGAACGCATTGCGCAGCGTACGGACGAGGGCATCCTGCCCGATCAGTTCGTCGAGCGTCGCCGGGCGATACTTACGGGCAAGAACCCGGTAACCTGTTTTTTCAGGAGTTGGCGTCGTCACGGGAACAGGCTCAGGCGCCGGTTCGGGCTGATCGCCGAAAAGAAAGCCCCCTCCATCGGAAGGCGGCATGGGCAGATCATCGTTTGTTGAGGTGTCGGTCTCTGACATGGCTCCGGCAAACCCCTCCGGACCCCGTCCGGTGCAAAGCCGGGGCGGGACATCCAGTCCCGGCGTTCCGTCGCATCAAGCGGGAAATCGAGATGAGAGACCCGCAACGACCCGAATGAAACCCGCTTTGGCTGCTTCCTTCCGGATCTGACCAGGGTAAGCGGGGCATCCGTCCGCCACGGATCTCCCGCCGCAGGGCGTATCACACGCCGTCACAGGACGCAAAGGCCAATCCATTCGAGGAACAAAGCTTCACATCGCCCGATTTCGTAACCATTTACCAATCTCGGTCGCGCAGAAACCATACTTCCCGCCTCGATGTTGAGAGGCTTCGCCCATCCGAACCAGATTGGTCATGATTTTTTTTCGGCAAGTCCTTCCTTATGGCTGGCAATTCTCCAGCAACCGCCCAAATATGATGACAGGACCGAGTCCTCGCGGCGTGTCCGAATACGGTCGCCGCTGAAAGGAGTACCGACTCATGTTGTCACGCAATCTCGAACAGACGCTGCACCGGGCGCTGACCTTGGCGGGCGAGCGGCATCATGAATACGCTACTCTTGAGCATCTGCTCATCGCCCTCATTGATGACCCGGACGCTGTCACGGTCTTCCGCGCCTGCGGCGTGGACCTCGACAAGCTGCGCGCGGACCTGACCGAGTTCCTCGACAAGGATCTCGCAGGTTTGACGGCAGAACGTCCGACCGAACCCAAACCTACCGCCGCCTTCCAGCGCGTGATCCAGCGTGCGGCTATCCACGTCCAGTCCACCGGACGGGACGAAGTGACGGGCGCGAACGTGCTGGTGGCTCTCTTTGCCGAGCGCGAAAGCCACGCGGTCTATTTCCTGCAACTGCAGGACATGACACGGTTGGATGCGGTCAATTTCATCTCGCACGGCATCGCCAAGGCGCCTGATCGCTCGGTTCGCCGCAGTTCGAACGGCGCTCCTTCCGCATCCGCCCCCGACAAGGATGGCGGCGAACGCGAGGAAAAAGGACGCGGCACCGCTAAAAGCGGAGAGGCGCTGGCCGCCTATTGCGTGGACCTCAACAAGAAAGCCACGGACGGCAAGATCGACTCTCTTATCGGCCGTGATGCCGAGGTTGAACGCACGATCCAGATCCTGTGCCGTCGCACCAAGAACAACCCGCTCTATGTGGGCGATCCGGGCGTGGGCAAAACCGCGATCGCCGAAGGTCTGGCCAAGCGCATCGTCGAAGGCGACGTGCCGGAAGTGCTACTCAACTGCACGATCTACTCGCTCGATATGGGTTCGCTTCTAGCGGGCACCCGCTATCGTGGCGACTTCGAAGAGCGGCTGAAAGCGGTTGTCACCGACCTTGAGCAGAACCCCGGCGGCATCCTGTTCATTGACGAGATCCACACCGTTATCGGTGCGGGAGCAACGTCGGGTGGCGCGATGGATGCGTCCAACCTGCTCAAGCCCGCACTGGCGGCTGGCACGCTGCGCTGCATCGGCTCCACCACCTACAAGGAGTTCCGCCAGCACTTCGAGAAGGACCGCGCCCTCGTGCGCCGGTTCCAGAAAATCGACGTGGAGGAGCCCAACCTTGATGATGCGGTGAAAATCCTTCGCGGCCTGAAGACCAACTACGAAAAACATCATAAGGTCCGCTACACGGACGAGGCCATCCGCGCCGCAGTGGAACTGTCGGTGAAATACATTCACGACCGCAAGCTGCCGGACAAGGCCATCGACATCATTGATGAAGCGGGCGCCTCGCGGATGCTCCTGCCCGAAAGCAAGCGCCGCAAGACCATCACCTTGCGCGATGTGGAAGAGGTCATCTCCAAAATCGCCCGCATTCCGCCCAAGACGGTCTCGGCGGACGACAAGGAAGTGCTGCGCACGCTTGAGCGTGATCTCAAGAACATGGTCTTCGGCCAGAACAAGGCCATCGAAGCCCTGTCGGATGCGATCAAACTCTCCCGTGCTGGCCTGCGCGAGCCCGAGAAGCCGATCGGCAACTATCTGTTCTCCGGCCCCACGGGCGTCGGCAAGACGGAGGTGGCCCGTCAACTCGCCAACACGCTGGGCATCGAACTGATCCGGTTCGACATGTCGGAATACATGGAACGCCACTCGGTCTCGCGACTTCTGGGCGCACCTCCGGGCTATGTCGGCTTCGATCAGGGCGGTCTGTTGACAGATGCCATCGATCAGCACCCGCACGCGGTTCTGCTGCTCGACGAAATCGAGAAGGCGCATCCGGATCTGTTCAACGTGCTGTTGCAGGTCATGGATCACGGCCAGCTTACGGACCACAACGGTAAGACGGTCGATTTCCGCAACGTCATCCTTATCATGACGACCAACGCTGGTGCGGCCGATCTGAGCAAGGAGGCCATCGGCTTCGGGCGTGACTCCCGAGAGGGCGAGGACGAAGAAGCGATCAAGCGCCTCTTCACACCGGAGTTCCGCAACCGTCTGGACGCGATCATCCCCTTCAGCAATCTCCAGCCGGAGACAGTGGGGCGCGTGGTCGAGAAGTTCGTGCTTCAGCTCGAAGCCCAGCTTGCCGACCGCAATGTGACGATCGAGATGACCTCGGCGGCCAAGGAATGGCTCGCAGAACGTGGTTACGACCGTCTGTATGGCGCACGGCCTCTCGCCCGCGTCATTCAGGACTCCATCAAGAAGCCACTGTCCGAAGAGCTTCTGTTCGGGCGTCTGGTAAAGGGTGGCGCGGTCAAGATTTCGGTCAAGGACGGGGCGCTGGCCTTCGATTACATGGAGACCAACACATCCGCTTCCACCGATGCGGCAGAAGAGGGCGAAGAAAAGCTGGACTCCAATTCCTGACCTCTTCTCGGCTTTGCAGCAAAAGCCTCAAAAGGCGCCCCGTCATCACGCGGGGCGCTTTTTTCGTATCAGCCTTTCGCGCAGGCGGCGTGAGGCATCACGGAACTTCGGGCCAGTCGGGAGATCCATTCCTCCACCCCTGACCGATGGCCGTAACAAACCACCACAAGGCTTCCCACCACGAACAGAAGCATTGCCAATCGGGCAGGAGCAACGGCCACACGCTGTCCATCGAGCAACCACCGCATGGCTCCCACCGCCAGCAGGCCGATACTTCCCCCCGCCACTACTTCGGCGGGCGTATGCACATGAAGATAAAGGCGTGAGGCGGCAAAGGCCGAGGCAAGCATGACGGCGCCCAGCGTCACGACCCATTTCCGTTGGCAGAACAGGGCCAGAAGACCCCCGTACACCAGCGTTCCGCCCATGGTGTGACCGCTAGGACTGTAAAGCACGCGGTGTGCGGGTAAACCGCAGCGTTCAAACCACAGTTTCAGCACGAATGTGACGAAAGACGCGGTGCACACGACGAAAGCCCAGACGAAAGCCGGACGATAGCGTCGGATGCATATGAGTGACAGAAAGACCGCCACTTCCGCAGGAATGAGAACGGCCTGATCCGCAAGATCGCTGAATGCCCCGATCACCGCGGCATTCTCCATGCAACACCCACCCGACTTCCTTCACGCTGCCCGGTCGTCCATAACCGCGCCCGTCATAGCGGCAGATGAGCAGCAGGCAAACCATCCCAAAGAAGAAGAAACCCTTACCCGCCGAGTGCGGCCCGCAATGTCGTGCCCAACTCTGCGGGAGTGGGAGCGATGTGCACACCAGCGCTTCTGAGCACCTCGATCTTGGCCGCCGCCGTGTCGCCGCCACCCGAGATGACCGCGCCCGCATGACCCATGCGGCGTCCGGGGGGCGCAGTCAGCCCGGCCACAAGCCCGACAACCGGCTTTTTCAGCCCACTGTCCTTGATAAACCGCGCCGCGTCGTTTTCGGACTGCCCGCCGATCTCACCGATCATGATGATGGAGTCCGTTCCCGGATCGGCCATGAATCGCTCCAGCACATCGACGAAATCCAGCCCCTTGATCGGATCTCCGCCGATGCCCACGCTTGTGCTCTGGCCCATGCCCAGCACCGTCGTCTGGGCTACGGCCTCGTATGTTAGCGTGCCGGAGCGCGAAACGACGCCCACCGTGCCGGGGCGATGGATCGGTCCCGGCATGATGCCGATTTTGCATTGGCCGGGCGTGATGACGCCCGGGCAGTTCGGCCCGACCAGCAATGAGTTCGAACGATCAAGCGCCATACGCACCCGCAGCATATCCTGCACGGGAATACCTTCCGTGATGCACACGATCAGAGGCACCTCAACGGCAATGGCTTCCAGAATGGCATCGGCCGCCCCCGCTGGCGGCACATAAATGACCGTCGCGTCCACTTTTGCGGCCTCCATCGCCTGCGCCATCGTGTCGAACACGGGCAACCCAAAATGTGTCTCTCCACCGCGTCCCGGCGTCACGCCGCCCACGATCTTCGTGCCGTACGCGAGCGCCTGCTCGGAGTGAAACGTCCCCTGCGCGCCGGTGAAACCCTGCACCAGAACCTTCGTGTCGTGATCGATCAGAATGGACATCAGGCAGCCCTCCGTGCCCGCACGGCCGCGACAATCTTGCGGGCGGCATCTCCCAGATCCGTGGCAACGATGGCGTCCAGCCCGGATTTTTCGATCAACGCCATACCCTCCTTCACCCGCGTACCCGCAAGCCGGATCACAAGCGGCACCCGACAGCCGGTTTTCTGGCAGGCGTCGATCACAGCACCCGCGATCAGATCGCAGCGCATGATGCCGCCGAAAATATTGACCAGAATCCCCTCGATATGCGGATCGGCCAGCAGGATGCGAAACGCCGCCGCCACTTTCTCTTTCGAGGCACCGCCCCCCACATCGAGGAAATTGGCCGGATTTTCCCCCTCTTCCCGAATGATATCCATTGTGGCCATCGCCAACCCCGCGCCGTTGACCATGCAGCCGATGGTGCCATCCAGTCCGACATAAGACAGGCCAAACCGCTCGGCTTCTCGCTCACGCGGGTCTTCCTCGCTTTCGTCGCGCAGTTCCAGCAACTCGCGATGACGGAACAGACCGTTGTCATCGAACGCCATCTTGGCATCGAGCGCGACCAGATCGCCCTGCTTCGTCACGACCAGCGGGTTGGTCTCCACCAAGGAAGCATCGAGCGCCACAAAAGCCTCGTAGGCGCTGCGTGCCACCTTCGCGAAACCATTGATGAGCGGCCCATGCAGCCCGATCCGCGTCGCCAGTTCGCGGGCCTGATGGTCCGCCAGCCCCAGCGCCGGATCGACCGAGACCTTGTGAATCTTCTCCGGCGTTTTCGCCGCCATATCCTCAATGCTCGTGCCGCCCGCGTCCGACGCCACAATCACAATCCGCCTCAGCGTGCGGTCCACAAGCAGCGAAAAATATAGCTCGCGCTCAATGTCGCAGCCTGCCTCCACATACAATTTATGAACAACACGTCCCTTCGGACCGGTCTGCTTCGTCACCAGCACGCGGTCGAGCATGTCATAGGCCACAGCCTTCGCCTCATCCGGCGAGTGCACCAGCTTCACGCCGCCCAGATCGGGATGATCGAGGAAATGCCCCTTACCCCGTCCGCCCGCATGGATCTGCGCTTTCACGACACATAATTTGCCACCCAGAGCCCGCACGGCATCCCGCGCCTCGTCCGGCGACTGGACGACCTGTCCGGCCAGCACCGGCATCCCGTAGGATTTCAGAACCGCCTTCGCCTGATATTCGTGGATATTCATTGCCCTGCCACCTGTCACCGGTTCGGAAGGATGCGGCGTTGGCCGCGCGTTTTCTCCATCCGGCATACGGATGCCATCGCAGCCGCGCCAAACAACGAATCGCGAGCGGACAGAGCAGCCTCATCCTCCCCGCTCTCGACGAAGCCCCATGCTCCTGCGTATCTGGAAGTCGGAACATCGTTCACAGCAAAGAGGCGGCCCGGACGTGAGCGGGCCGAAACACACGCATGTCAGCAGCCATCGCACGCCGTTTTGAAGCCGCCCGCGCCGTCGTAGCCGATGCTGCGCGCCTCGCCATGTCCATGCGTCCACCGCCGGGCGGCCCGGTCGGTATTCAGAAATCCGCTCAGGACTGGCTGACCGAAGCCGATGGCGCGGTGGAAGCCTTCATTTCGCAGCGTATGGCCACGCTTTTCCCTGATGATGGGTTTCAGGGCGAAGAAGGCGGCATGACCCGCAAGGGCGGCCTGCTCTGGGTGGTCGATCCCATCGACGGCACCTCCAACTACGCACGCGGACGCAACCGCTGGTGCGTCTCCCTCGGCTTGCTGGAAGACAATAAGCCTGTCGCGGGCATCGTGGCGGCTCCAGCGCTGAATGAAACCTATACCGCCCTTATCGGTCATGGCGCGCACCTCAACGGCACGAAAATGCAGGCCTCTCCCGTGAAGGACACACGCAGCGCCATGCTGGAAATGGGCTGGAGCAATCGTGTACCGAAAGACGTGTTCATGGATCGCATCGGCGCGTTTCTGGATCTCGGGGCCATGCCACGCTCGGGCGGCTCCGGCGCTCTCGCGCTCACCGATGTCGCCTGCGGACGGTTGGATGGCTATCTGGAGATCGTCATCAACCTGTGGGATGTGGCCGGCGCCCTGCCCATTCTCGCAGAAGCCGGCGCACGGGTTTCGCCCTTCCTTGAAGAAGGAGGTCTTGAGGGAGGCGCCTCCATCCTTGCCGTTGCGCCGCACATTGCCGAGGCCGTGGCGACAGCCTCAAAGATGAAACTGCTTCCCTGAAGGACTGTGTCCCTCCGCGCATGGCACCTGCCCGCTCCATGGATGGCATTGAAACGTCATGTTCGCGTTACGATATGACATGCATTCCGGGTGCGCCGTCAGGGCCGCCCGAATCGTGTACGTCCAAGGAGTTTCTCATGATGAAGCGCATGTCCCCGCTGGCTTTCGCTGCGGCACTCGCTCTCTCCCCCGCTCTTGTGAGCGCGCCTTCCCATGCCGCCAGCACCGTCCACACGAAGTGGGAACAGTACAAGGCCGGTCGCGCCCTGCGTCATCTCTCTGCCGATGGTCAGCGCGCATTCGCGGACATGCTTCAGGCACGTGATCTGCTGGCCTCCGGTCAGACGGACGCCGCCATTCCGGCGCTGACCGACGCAGCCCAGCGTCTGCAGACCGCCAGCACGGACAACACCAAGCTGGTCGCGGCCGAGACGGCCCTGACGCCGGCTCCCCAGCATCCCGCTGCGCCGACCCACACACCCTCGGCGGTGCAGCAGGTCTGGATCCCGGTCGGGGGTGAGTTCCTTGAGACGGAAACGCTGGCTCCTGAAAAGAAGGCCGCTGTGGCCAGCGCGAACAAGCAGCTCAAGAGTGGCTCGCCCAAGCAGGCCGCCGAGACGATGCAGGTCGTGGATGACAAGCTCGACTTCATCGTAGCACTCGCCCCTCTTGCCCCAACGCAAGGCGCTCTGAACCGGGCCAAAGTGTTCACGGAAGGCCGTGATCCGCAGAGCGCGCTGTCCGCACTGGATCAGGCTCTCAACGGCGTTGTGTTTGTGGCTGACGATCTTCTGGACGCACAGGCCGCACCTGCGGGCGCTCCGGCCCCAGCGGCAAAAGCTCCTGCTACGCCATAATTTTCCAGCTCTTTCAGTTTGTTTCGATCATGGCGCATCGTTCTCACGGACGATGCGCCATTTTCATATGAGACATCTTGGTCGTCTCCCAGCATAAAGCGTTCTCATCCGAACCAAAGCGACGGCGCAACCTCACCCCTTCCCGTAGCGTTTCTCTGACATCGCGCATGACGCGCCCTGTCCCCATACCCCGGGCCAGAGACCACAGTCCGGGAAAGGACCCAATACATGAAACGTCTTTTCACGACGGCCCTGACGACGGTTGCGGTCGGCGCAGTCCAGATGCTCGGCAGCCGTTACAGCCCGACCTCCACACATCCCGCCACACGCGACTGGTATCGTGGTCTCACCAAGCCATGGTACACACCGCCCGCACCGGTCTTTGCCATTGTCTGGAGCAGCCTCGACGCCACGCTGATCGATGCAGGCGCGCGTCTGCTGACAGCCCCTCCCTCGCGTCAGCGCTCTCACGCCGTTCGTGCATGGTTTGTCACGCTGGGCGGAATGCTGCTGTTTCCCAAGGTGATGTTCGGATGGAAACGGCCCGACGTCGCGTTCGGTGTCACGCTTGGCACACTTGCTTCGGCAGCAGCGCTTGTTACCGCAGCGGACCGCACGACATCGCGCCGTCTGACGCCGCTGCTGCTCTGGCTCGCTTTTGCATCCGTGCTGCAACATGAAGTCTGGCGGCGCAATCGTTGAGATTTCAGGACAGAGAAGATTTTGTGCCCCTATGTTCAGGACATTTCATGAAAAACATGTCGGAACGATTCTGCCCCTGTTCCATTCCGGAGGCCGCAAAAGGATTCGCCTGATGCGCTTACATCCCATCCTCGCGCTTTTTCTGTTCATTCCGCTGTCTTATGCACACGCTGCCTCAGATACACCACCGCCCACCATGTGGTACTGGCACAACTGGACCGACCACAACGGCGTCAGTCACAATACGCGGTGCCCACTGCAAAATTTCGATCTCAAGTCGATGTCGAAACCGGCTGGACCGCAATGGCAGAACCGGCTTCCAAGCGGTCAGAGTCAGGTGATCTTCACCGTCCAGCCCGCCCACTGGAACGGCACCTGGCACCCCGACCCGAAGGTGCAGTGGATCATTCCGCTGAAAGGCTCATGGTATGTCACAGCCATGGACGGCACGAAGGCGGTCATGGGACCGGGAGATGTCTCGCTTGGAGAAGATCAGGCCAGCCGCAAGGATGCGAAAGGCCATGTCGGGCATTTCGCGGGTAATGTGGGAGATGGGCCAGTGGAACTGATGGTTATCCAGACGGATGAAACACCGACAGTGGACCGGCCCTGTCGCTTTCGGTGAGGGCAGTCGATCCATAAAAGTTTTCGGATGACACACCCCATCCTTTCTGTGCATCATGAAAATAAAGCAGCGTGATGACACGGTGTTATTCTATCTGCCGTAGCCACCTCCCAAGGGGCACTATGCAGGGTTCTGATAGGCCCTGCTCACGCGGCTCAGTCTTTCACATCAACGTCAAGACTGTCCCATAGCAATCGGTTTTACTTCACGTGCCGCGCCGTTTTTCATCCGCTCGCAGAAATGTTTTTCAACGTCGCAGCCCGTCCCCAACTCCAGATTATAGAACAGTTCATCCCCGCGTGTGCGGGGAACACCGCGAGGCCGAGGCGGATATGATAGCCCAGCCCGGTTCATCCCCGCGTGTGCGGGGAACACATCAATGGCGACGGGAAGCGTATGTCCAACGACGGTTCATCCCCGCGTGTGCGGGGAACACTCTTCGTGGAAACACTTGATTCCACAGCATTATTTACATGTCAAAGATTCCACCGATAATGAAGCCTCTTTTATCCTCTGCCCCGACGCCGTGGAAGGGTGGCTGTAGCCGGTCCGAGTTGCATCGGAAGAGCAGCCTCAGGACCGAAAGCAACGACCCGGAATCCATCCATATCCACCGGCACACGACGGTTCCGGCCACAGGTATCGAATTCGAATCCCGCATCATTCGCCGCCGCCCAAGCGATAACGGCATTGCCCTCTTCGATATAGGCGCAAACCTGCCCCCAGATCATTTCGCGCACGCGACGGCCGTAGCTGCCAATATAAACACCGGCCCGCACTTCAAGCATCCACACCGCCAACCGTCCCCGCAGACGCGGCGGGGCATTTTCAACCACGATGACCAGCATCACCCAGCCCCTTGGAATCCTGAAACGCCACAGGCATGGCCTCCTCTTGCGCAGGTGGCACATCAAGACCACCAGCCTCCAGCACCTCTCCAATCAAAGGGATAAGGCGCCCCAGAATGTTCGTACGCCGGAACTGATCACGACAACGATGCCGGACGGTTGCCACCGGATCGGTCACACGTTGCCCATCCAGCGGACGCTCGCGCTGGACCGCTGCCGCGACGCGGAACGCTTCCGGCACCACAACCTCGAATTTCACGATATCCGCGATGTCATAAACAAAACTCTGGGGTTTTCCCGTATGAAGAAAACCGATGGCCGGGGCGTATCCAGCCGCCAGAATGGCGGCTTCCGTAACCCCGTAAAGCGCTGCTGTGGCGGCCGACAGACAGCGGTTAACCACGTTGGCAGTGTCCCACTCATGAGGATCATAGCGACGCCCATCCCATTGCGCACCATGTGAACGAGCCAGAATCTTATAGGTCTCACGCACCCGGGCCCCCTCGATACCGCGCAACTGATCCACGGATCTTCGTTCTGGCGCGTCTTCTCCAAAACGAAGGGCATACATCTTGCGCACGACCTTCAGCCGCGCTGTGTCATCGAGCGCCAGACGAGCCTGAAAAAGAAGCCTGTCCGCCCGTGCGCCGCCCGGTTGACCGGACGCATACAGCCGCACGCCTGCCTCCCCCACCCAGATCAGAAGCGTTCCGGCCCGGGCCGCGAGTGCTGCGGCTGCATGACTTACCCGGGAGCCCGGCTCCAGCATGAGGCAGGCAATGCCTCCGATAGGAATGTGGGTGCGCACGCCTTTCTGGTCCACAACCACAAAGGCGCCGCCCAGAACGTCGAGTTGGCCCATGGCCACGAACAGAATGGACGAGCGCTCTTTCATGGGAATCGGACGTGGCGGGGGCAGCCCCGGGATGGGACGGGACATGGATTTTCTCCCGTCAGGATGCGCGGCGAACGAGCATCAACCCACACCCAAATGCCCGCGCCCGTCCGAATCCCCGCATAAGCGCAGGCACAAAAATATCAGGAGCGCGCACAGTCAGGTCCGCCGTCATGTCCACCACCCCAAAAATCGCCTGACTGCGCCCCTGCGCGCGAGGAATACGCCACACATCACAATTTTCTATGACAAGTGTCTCAAGGTCCGGTGCAAAACCGGCGCGATCACCCACTCGTTCAAGCCACGCCCCCATGACAGCGGGAACAAGACCTTCCCGTGCACAACCACGCTCTGCGGATGGCAGACGATGCAGGGCATCCATCACCACATCGTGCCGCTGGCTGCGCGCGCGTCCGGGCGTCTTGCGATCGACCGTTGCATTGGCCCGCAGGAGAAAGCGCAAACGGCTGCCTTCCTTCAAACACGGTGCGAAATCGCGGGTCTCGATATCGAAAAGCCCGTGCGCATCCACGGGCTGCCGCATGGACAGCACCATGAAACGTCCGGCATCCATCTGCCGCCACAAAAAATCGCGCGAGCGCTGGGCGTCGTCTCCAAACAGGGTCCAGAGCAGATGGTGTGCGGCTCCATGCTGCCGGCCTTCCCCTTCTGGCACCAGCAACCGCGCAATGGCCTGCACCGGCGCATCCCGGCGCAGAGACACACGAGAGAGAAAACCTTCACTCATGCGCGCATCTCCGTGCCACACAGGAGAAGAGCTTCTTCCCGGAGGCCAAACTGCCAACGCGCACGCGATATCGGCTGGTCACGTCGCGTTTCCCGACGCAAAACACGATGCCCAGCACCATGTTCCGCCACATCCGACGCATCGAGCACGACAAGCGTTTCCCGATTTTCCTTCCGACAGGCTGTGAGTTCCTCTCGAAAGGAGCCATAATGCCCACGCAGACGTGCTTCGGGGCCATTTTTCTGGCGGTCCAGAAGAACGGAGACGCCACTCTCGCCTTTCACAAGAGCGGGAGCCAACGGCAAACCGGGAGGGCAGGCTTTCCGCCCCAATGATGGCGTAAAGACCGGCGCATTCATTGCATCGTGCAATGCGTCCAGAGACCACCGCGCCGCCTCGCCCCGTACCCACATGGCGCCCAGATGCCAGCTTCCGATCCGATAGTCCCTGCGAGACAGGATCGTAGCCAAATCATCGGGCATATCGGTCAGTTCCTGCGCGCGCGTCGCGGGCCGCCAATTACGCCGGGACGGAACAGTCTGCGCAGTGTGATAGTCGGTCAACAAACGCCCCGATGCCTGACAGAGAACAGCAAGACCATACTCCGTCGCCAGCGCGGATTGTGCGCTTTCGTCCGTCCGCAGCACGCCCAGACACGCTCCCACCAGCCCCAGCACAGCGGAACGCGCTGGCCTGTCCCATCCATCACGACGCTCACCCACAGCAAGCGCCCCGAACGATGCCATGGGTGCGACCATGGCGAATGTCAGGAATTGCCCCATATCCGGTTAGGTCCGGCAAAATGTGACGATGTCGGCCAGCGTGGCGCTTTTAGTATTACCCAATTCCAGTTCGCATGTTGTCTCTGCTCCCGGCCCGTAAACCCGCGTAAGTTCACCACGAAACGTCTTCAGAGCTGCGATGGAATCTTTCATGAGATCCATCCCACCGACAGGATGCGCAAACGCTCCCGCCAGCGTGCGCGGCTGCGCATCTCCTTTTTCCGCCAGCACATAGCCTGCTCGCGCCAATGCTGCGAAGCTGTTCTGCTTGCCGGAAGGGGCGATGACCGCCGCTGCCTGCGCCAGCGCGCCGAGTGCCGCTTCCGCCACACCAGTCTGGCTCTCGTCGCCAAGATGGAGGGATCGAAGAACCCTTGATTGATGTGCTTGGCCGGTAATTTCTGGGTTTTGGCGATTTGATTGACGGTTTTTGCGATGGCGTCCAGTCTGCGTTTTGAGCAGATTG
>NZ_WOTH01000026.1 GCF_011516945.1 Acetobacter estunensis | reverse complement strand
ATTCCCAATCCACGCCTCCATGAACTCCTGCCCTGGCACTGGAAAGCCCACCAGCAGGTCCACAATACCATCGCCGCCTGAATACGCCCGCGTCTCTCGCCGGATGGTTACGCTTCCTCTACCTTAGAGCATCCAGTCTACGCTCAGATGAATTTAACCGTGTCGAATCACGTCTTGGCGGCTTCACAAGGCTTTCACTTCGATGAGCAAAGAATGGCCTGTCAGCATCTTGGCCATTTGGCCGCCGATCAGAAGAAATGGCATCAAGTTATCGAGCGCCTGAGGGATGATGCTTGTGCGGATTGCAGCGATCTGTGTCGAGATCTGCCGGACATCGCTACGACTGCCTGAACTTTCCTTACGAAGTCTTGGAAAAGTTTCTGATACCTTATGGCATTCATCAAATTGAGAAAGAATTATGGCCATTACTCTCAAAGTAAATGTCGACAGTAAGAAACTGATGCGAGATTTAAGCGCGCTATCAGAAAAGGAAATCCCACGAGCAGCAGCAAATGCTCTTAATCGCCTCGCTATTGGTTCACGATTAAAAGTGCGTGACCGAATGGAAGAGATTTTTGATCGACCCAAACCGTTTACGCTGAATAGCTTCTGGATCGACACAGCCACTCCGAACAAGCTGGAGGCGGCCGTTATGACAAAAGACATGGCTCCCAAGGGTACGCCCGCTGTTCGATACTTGGGGCCGGAAATACACGGTGGTCGCCGTGACATGAAAAAATTCGAGCGAGATTTCGCTGCCTTGTCGCAAGGGCAATATGCAGTTCCAGGGAAAGATGCTCCGCTTGATCGTTACGGAAACATTCCCCGAGGAATTCTGATCCAGATACTCTCCCGCTTCAATTTGATGTCAGGCACTTCTGCCTACATGAACATGAGCGAACGGACCGCTGCACGTCTTCAAAAACGAAAAAGAAATGCAGCCGGTCAGCGAAGCGACTATTTCATTGCACGGGAGCGCGGCCGAGGGCTTCCAACAGGCATTTACAAATTGGTTGGACCGGGAAAAGTGGCCCAAATCATCCGTTTCACCCCACGCGCCCCAAATTACAAAGCCGTTCTACCAGTTGAACAAATCGTCAACTCTACGGTCTCACGACGTCAGGACCGGATCGTGCAGGAAGAAATCATCAAAGCCTTCAGAAAAAGAGGTTTAAAGTGAATTATCCACTCACAAGATGTAAATGACGTCCAATATCCTTAGATTTTCGCTCATGATTCACGCTTCGAAGAAGTCCAAAAAGAAGCTTTTCGACTTCTTCTTGAGGCAAGTGGATATCTTCGGCAATTTTCGTACGTGTAATCCTTTCAGACCACAGATCCTCAAGCACCATCTTCCATACAGATGATTCTTCATACCCGATTGGGCAGAAATGTGAGGTCATTCTTCGATTGGTAAACGGCGTATGAGGAATGTTTCGAGTTAACCCTTCATTCACCATCACTCCGCACGATTGATTTTGGAGGTGAAGATGAAAGACTCGAAAAAGGAAAATCTCTCGCCAGAAGATGAAGCCGGCCGCCTCGTCGGACTACATGGCTTGTCTGCCCGAAGTGTGGCTGCTGACCGGCTGGAGCGAGCACACCAGCTTGGCCTCACTGATGTCGTGAACCATTGGTACCGAGTGTATCGCCTATTGTCCGAGAGTGCGGGACGCCCTGCTAAAACTCCCCCCCTCAGGAATTGGCCGTCGAAGCAAAATGCTGCCACGTCTACCTACAGGCAGCACCAAAGCGTCCAAGGTGACGTCGCACAACTGAGGCGTCTTTCGCGGATGAGCATCCAGTCTTGACGCGGCCGCACCGTTCTTCGCCTGGGCACATATCGGACAAGGTCTACCCAATGCGGCCGTTTGTTCGCTCTCGGTCGGAGTGCTCTCCGTATTTCTGCCTCGCGACCCCCGAGCATCAGGGGTGACACGGTTTTCGGGGTCACCCCTCACACTAGAGGAGCCTGCAGCAGGCGACCTCAATTGCGTGCTTGGAGCACTCCCCCCATAACTTCCGACAAAATGTTACGCTTGGCGCAAGCGGGTGTTACGGATCTAGCTGGCTCTGAAACAGCCATAAATGCGAGCTTGTGCGCGATATTCTCCCGTCATTGATACTGTTCGCAAGCGTTGCACTTTTTCGGAAATGGCGCCCTCTACTGTCTCCACCTAACTGGCTGACATTTCACAGAAATATCGCAAAGTGGTTACGCTTGACGACAGCAAGACAAATGTCTCTCGCGAGAAATTACATATAAAAATCAATGTCCTGGCTTGACCCGACATTTTGAGGCGTAATCGCTCCCTGAATCACCGCCTCTTCTCCAGCTTTCTGGCGTGGCTAAAGAGCCGACAGATCTATGTCTCAAGTGGATGGCGCAATTTGGCGCAACGCCAAAAAACGACCCTGCCAGACCATGTCTCAAGTGGATGGCGCAATTTGGCGCAACGCCGAAAACGACCCGTCCAGACCATGTCTCAAGTGGATGGCGCAATTTGGCGCAACGCCGAAAACGACCCGTCCAGATCATGTCTCAAGTGGATGGCGCAATTTGGCGCAACGCCGAAAACGACCCGTCCAGATCATGTCTCAAGTGGATGGCGCAATTTGGCGCAACGTCGAAAACGACCCGCCCAGACCATGTCTCAAGTGGATGGCGCAATTTGGCGCAGCGTCAAAAACGACCCGTCCAGGCCATGTCTCAAGTGGATGGCGCAATTTGGCGCATCGGTTGAAACAGCCCCTCTCGGAGCATGTCTCAAGTGAATGGCGCACAGTGGTGCAAGTCTCCTCTGACGTCTCTCTCGGGACAAGTCTCAAGTGGGTTTTGACACGTCCCTCTCGTTCCACAATGTGAGCGATTTATTCGCCATCGTCCGGACCGAAAACGGTACGATTTTTGGAGACGATATTGCGACGTGAATAACCTCAGTCATCATCGTTGGATGACGTTTTTGTTCTATCTCCAGCAGCGGCAATGAGCCCAGCCTGTCCTGGTAAAATAGAACCGGTATGGAGCCACCGTCATGCGTCGCAGTCTTGCTCTCTTCAGTGCGGTCTCGGCCATGGTTTCAACGATACTGGCGATGCCAACTAGTGCGGCCGAAATCCCATTCAGTCGGCTCTATGTTTTCGGTGACAGCTATAGCGACAGTGGCGCCTCACGCACCGTTTCCAGTGAGGCCGTCAATGCCAAGATTCCGCAGGCGGTCGTTCTGCCCGCGGATGATAAAACCGGGCTCTATTGGAAAGGACGGTGGAGCAATGGCCCGACTGCGGTTGAGGACTTGGCCAACAAGATGGGAGCACCCATCGAGAATGTGGCGGTCGGTGGTGCACGATGCGGTAGCGGGAATTATTACACATGGCTGGACGGCTGGCGGGACACCGGTCTACGGGGGCAGGTGTTGTCATTCATTTACGCCAGACCCCGTCTTGATCCAGCCGCCCTGTACGTTCTCGGCGCCTCCGCCAACGATTTCTTTCTCCACGAAGATATGGCTACGCCGCAGCCGCTCCCGGCAATCGCTGAGCAATGCGCCCAGGAGATGAAGGGAGCTATCGAACTTCTCCAACAGCACGGGGCGCGGCATTTCCTGATCTTCGGTGCCTACAGTCTCGACCGCGTGCCGGCGGTTGCGAAAGACCCCCATGCTGCGGCGGAAGCGCGCGCTTTTCAGGCCGAATACGATCGGCGTGCTCAGACCGCTATCGAGCCGATCACAGCATCTGCGGGATCACACATCGTCTGGTTCTCATGGAGCAACGCGACCGAGAAGCTTCTCGCAAATAACCAGCCAGAACGACTGTCAGATGTTGTCCATCCATGTCAGCCCACGCTTCCTGCACCCGGCAAAGTTTGCGGCGATCCAGACGCCCATCTCTGGTGGGACGAATATCATCCGACGCGACGTGCTCATGCTCTCATTGCGCAGCAGATGTTGGATGTGGTGCGGGAGAGTGCTTCCGCGCACTGATCCACCCGAAGTTCCGCCTAGAGCCACTGGTCCACGCCACCATGCCGTGAGCATGTGCCGCGATGATGCTGACTGAAGCTGAACGACCCGTCGCCACACTTGGCGGACGCGCCCGGAGGCGATGCTCCGTTGCGCGTGTGAGCAGGAGAATGAATCACTCGGCCATCGCGCGGTTCGTGTAGTGCCTATGCTCCAGAAGCTGACCTTCGTCCGGCTCGACATAAGGGGCAGTCTCACTTGTCGGCGGCAGTGTGGGAGGCTGTGGCCCACGCGCCGTGGCAGACAGCGGCGCGAAGAACAGTGCCACACAGAGCGCGGCCATGACACGGAAAGAGGCGAGCATTGGCTGACCCAATTTTAAGATCAGCGGAATAGCATGAGACACCTTGTGAGAAATCTCAAAAACTTATTTGATGTTCTGCGGTTCTTACCGAACTGAATATCATTCTTGATATTGCCAAGGCACGCGAAGGTAAGGATTCGGAGCCATCCGAAGCGAAAGAAAAGGTGATTTTCATCATAAGTGTCCCGCGTGGGTGTGTGTTTTCATTTTCTTTCCTTGGATGCAATAGATTTTCCCTGTCATTTTGGACATGTCAGGATTCGGCCCGATGTCAGACGATTTTCGTCAGAAGTTTAAATCGTTCTCAGAGCGAATGATCAGTATTTCTACGCGTTGCAATAATGAGGAAGCAACCAAGCTTTTTCTTGTGCTGCCTTTAATAAACTTCTTGGGTTACGATACCATGAACCCCGATGAAGTATGCCCCGAGCATAATGCCGATTTCTCTGATAAGTACAAGAACAGGGTGGATTTCGCGATATTGAAGAATGGCGAGCCTGTTATTGCTATAGAGTGCAAGGCGCTTGGAGCTGAATTAAAAGACGACAGGGGACAGTTACGGTCATATTTTAACGCAGCGCCAACTGTGAAGATGGGCGTCATCACAGATGGAATGGTCTATGAGTTCTTCGCGGACTCGGACGAGCCAAATATGATGGATTCCAACGCTTTCTTGTCTTTCGACCTTCACGACATCGCTAAAGGCAAGATAGAGGATTCTGTGGTAGACGGGCTGAAAAGCCTGCAAAAGTCTAATTTTGATCCAGAAAATATCGGAGCCGAAGCTAAAAGAAAGCTGATCTTCCAAAACCTCGTTCAGCAGATAGAGCTGCTTGCTAAAGAGCCAAGCGATCCGTTTGTGCGACTTCTTCTTCAAGGTATTGGTCTAAGCAATATCCGCTCTAAAGCTATGGCAGAGTACACCGAACTTACAAAGAGTGCGTTTGGTGAATTCATCAACCTCAGGATATTGCAGCGTCTGGATCTGCCGGCCAAAGACAAAGAGACAGAGAAGCCGCTTGCAGTCATCGACGCCCCGAAGGGCGATGTGGATGTGACGAAGGAGCCAGATCCTATTCCATCTGCTATTGAATTGGAAGTGTATGATTATACCAAAAAACGATTAGCATTTCTTTCTGATACTGATGAGTTGTTCTCTGCTATAGATGGCATTGAATATAGAGATTATAAAGGTAAATTCGTGATATTCTATGGGAAGGAGCGTGCTGGAAGATTATTTGATTTGTATGAAAGCAAAGAATTTAAATATAAGTTTGATTTTGGTGAAGGCTTGGGTGGAGAAATACTAACTAACTCGTTAGAGGATATAGATGCGCCGCTTATCACAGTATTTAAGGAGCGGGTCGCGGAAATGTTACCGAATGGCAAAAAGCGGAAATAAGACATTAAAAAACATTACTAAATAAAATCCCCGCTTCTCGTTGGAGCGGGGATTGAGTCTCTAGGTAGCGAAAGACAAGAAGATTCCGAGGGAAATTCTGTGGATACGACAATAGTGTGGTGCGATGGGTTGCCGTTTACCGAACGCGCGGCCTATGTTGCCCCAGCGGATGCTCGTACAGGTAGTGACGCCGGGATTCCGCCATCAGACACCGTCCTCTCGCAGTCCGGTTGGATATCTCGTTACAATTAACCAGCTTCGTGTGATCGCGCCTAGCTTCCTGCCGAGGAGTTAGCCGTGTGTGGCCCGAACAGGCAGCAAGCAGTGTCACCGCAGCCAGCATCAGAGCCCGTTTCATTCCTTCCTTAGCCGGACCCCAACTCCGCCGCCATTCTCTGCGATGAACTCCACGCCTTCAGCTTCTAGGGCAGATCGAATCGCTTCCACAGTCCGAGGATAGAGCACCTCGCCGCGTTCAAAGCGAGTGATGGTATTGGTGGATACATCCGCGAGTGCAGCAAGCTCACGGACTCCGAGACCGAGACCGACCCGCGCCATCTTGCATTGTGAGGCGTTCATTCTACTTCGCTACCATGTGGCGATATTTCACTTGACGATCACTCATAACATCGCGACATTGTAGCGACCTTGCGTCAAAGAGCAAGGTGGACAGGCGTGAAGTTCGCACCTTCTCGCCTGTCCTAACCACAACCGAAGCTGAGGTTCGGCAATGGCTGAGAACGCCCATAGCACACCCGCATCCGTGCGGGCAGCGGAGTCACGCGCCAATATCGCGGTGGCCCTCTTTGTCTCCCTCCTGATCGCCCTGTCCGTATTCGGGTTCGGCTCGTCCGATCCGGTCACGTCTGGCCGCGCCTATGCGGTGGAGGCCATCCGATGAATGGTGAAACCGGCACGATCCCGGCTCACGAAAGCACGGCCGATCTCGCCCAGGCATTCCCTATCCGCACGCACGCGCTCAACGTGGCGGACCACGGATTGATTCAACAGGCTCGCGAAGTCACCGCCAAAGAACTGAGAGCACGGGCAACGGTGGATGACACTGAAGCGGATCCGCTCTTTGCCGAAACAACGGATGGCATACGCGCGATGGCGGATATCAAGCCGGCCACATGGGATGGCTGGTTCGCCCGACAAGTCGCCTTTTCAGTGTGGACCGGAGCAAGCAAGCCATGCGCGGATTCCGCATCTGAATGGGCCGAATTTGCCTCTGGCCGTGATACCATGACCATGCTGGCCAATCCCCCGCCACTGGCGGATGCCGAGCTGATCGACATCTGCCGGCAGGCAGCGGAACTGCGACGGAAGGAAGACGATCACACCATCCCGGACGATGAAGCTGAGCGCTACGCGGACCGCTTCTGGGATGAGGTGGAGCGTATCCGTGCGCGACGGGCGATGACCATCGACGGCGCACGCGCCCTGGCACGGCTGATTGAAGACACGGACGGTAGTCTGCCGAAGAACCCGCAACGCCTGTACATGTCCGAACTGGTGGAGACGCTGGTGCGCTCACTGGCTGAGGGCACGGAAGCTGCGGCGCCGGATAACCAAGAAGTAAGCGAAGATTATCCACCAAGCCGTCTGGGACCTGCCGGTGCGTTTCACGCTTACGAACTGGCCTGCCGACGCCGCGCTGCTTTTGAGGACATGGACTCCGCCCAGGGACGCGCACGGACAGCGAGCGGAATGGGCAAGATTGAAGCCAATCGACAAGCCGATGTCGCGGCCGACTTGGCGGCTGCTCTCATCAAGCTGGCTCCGTTTACAAGGTGCGAGACGCTTTCGGATGTAGGCGCCCAGGTTGGTATCGCTCTGGAATTACTCGACGAAGCAATCTCCTTGGAAGAGACGGATCCAGCGAGCATCCGAGCGGCCTATCTGGCGCTTGCAAGCACTCTCCCGACGCTTGTTCGGGTCGCAGGACGTGACCTGACACGTGCGATTGACCCCATTTTCTTCAGTGACGAGCAGGCAATGCGCGCTGGCGCACAGGCCCTGACAGGAGATCCGATGAGTTATCAACCAGAGAAACGATGGAGCGTCCGGCGCGACCAGCCTATACGCGAGATAGGCTCACCCGATGCGGTAACCATATGCGCTTACGCACGAGCTGGAGCGAAAGCCATAGCCGATACCAGCTTTATCGGGCTTTCCCACGCATATCATGAAGTATCCAAGGCCCTCGAACGTCTTCCTGCCTGCTCAGACCGGGAATTTAATGATCTTTTAGATCAGAAATATCTCCTTCTCGGTCGTCTTGGTGAAATATCGGGAAATACATCTGATGATCTCGTGGCAAAATCTCTAATCGTAATGGAGCGTCTACCTGAGTATCTACACGTATTTGAATCTGAAAAGACCAATCCAGATATTCAGATTGCTATCAGTCTAGCTCACGATGTGGTGAAATACCTTGGAGAACGGACAGCATGATCAACAGTATCAAGATGCCGTTTCGGGTCGCAGGACGTGATCTGACACGGGCGATTGACCCCATTTTCTTCAGTGACGAGCAGGCGATGCGCGCTGGCGCACGGGCTCTGACAGGAGAGCTGTCATGATGATCTTCACTTGCCCCATGGTGGGGACAGTACACCAGACGTTGCCTGTTCCCGGTTTGCATCCGATGCTGCTGGACGGCGCGGCTAGGTTTGGCCGCCGGACGCCGGAACCCCACGTCTGGCCGGCCGCGCCATCAACTCTTGCGCGTGGGGATGGCTGGCGTGGGGCTTCTATGGCGGATTCCGACAAAAAGAACTGGCTGGACAGTTTACAACCGGTTGACCGGCGCACTGCGGAACGTCTTTTGCAGGACATCGGCGAGAGTGCGTTTACACGCATAGCGCGGGCCTACGTCTCGGTCGGCGCAAAACGAGGTGCACCACCCAAAAAACTACATGAGGACTGGATCGCCGAAGGGTATCGCCTTTGGCTGCTTTCCGAAAATGCCTCTTTCAAAAAAATAGCTGAACAAGTCATTTCTGCTGACAAGGCAATTCATGAAAACGAACGTCAGGGCCGCATCAGAGCATTAGAGAGCGTTCTTAGGAAGACAGTCAGAAAGCGTGAAGCTGAGGCGGGATTGCTGACAGTTGCCGAACTGAAAGAGCGTCTTTCAATGCCTGATCTCCTGACGAAAATTGAACTTAGTTTGGCAACCCATGAAAACCATATCCGCCGTGATTGCAGCGCAAGAGACTTGTATTCATATATATCGAAGACATTAAAAATAATTTATTCTCGCTTAAATTTCCAAAAAAGATGCAAATCAAATACATTTGGACTAATTGCCAAAACATTGGAAATATATGAAAACTTAATGGATGAATATCGAAGAAGAAAAGAGGCTGAGCGGAACGCAATACGTGATGATGCCTTTTTCGAAGCCTTCAGCGATATAATCCCGGAAGAGTTACCGGTGTCAGTCGCCTACCAATGGAAAAAAGACTGCACGAATTTTCTGCGTGCCGAAGTGCAGCGCTGGAGAGAGACAACAAAAAACGCCTGATTTTTTGTTGTTGTCTCTTGCATAAAAAACGCACCAATAGAGAGCCGCACATAGAGACGAACTAATTCGCCTCTAATCGCGGAGAAACGAAATGAATCCCGTTGCTTTTGTCCGCCCGAAGGTTGTTCGAGCGGCTCACACTCCCGTCCAGTCCGCGCTTCTGAACGAAAGAAGCGCCGCCAATTATCTCGGTCTGCACACGCGCACTTTGCAGAAAGGCCGACAGGATGGTTCTGGTCCTACATTTATCAAGCTCGGCCGACGTATCGCCTACAGGCAATGCGATCTTGATGCCTGGGTCGAAGCGCATGCTGTCCGTTCCACGGCCGATGTCACGATGCGTCGGGGAGCAAAAGCATGAGCGCCGCAGAAACGTATACATTTTTCGCGGACAAGGATGGTGCGCTCTATCGTTTTGCGGACTGGCGTGGCACGCCCTCACCTCTCGAAACCTTGTTGAGTCTCTTTGGTAAACAGTCCGAAGTGGGCAAACCCCTGACCGAGGGGCGCCAACGTGTGGGCAAGCGTCTGGGTGCCAGCCCGCCCGTGCTGATCGGTCTCATGCGCTACACAGCCGGACAGCAAGCGATAGCGGATCTGCAAAAAACTTTTGCGGCTGGCATTGCCTCTGGGACGTTTGGAGAGGTGCCGGAGCTTTATCCGCTTTTTGTGGAATGGTGGTGCCGCGTGTGCGAGCAGGCAAGTTCCAAAGCCCTGCGGAACTGGCTGCACCGTTCATTGATGCTCAAATTGTTGTGGAACGCTTCGGGGCGCGACATGGCCATCCGATCCATCCAAGAAGGATATGCGGTCATTGATCGGACGGCTGGATGCATCCGTATCCGTAAGGAGGTATCTGTCTCTGACGCTGTAACAGCAATGCAGATCGAAAGCGCGGGAGCCGTGGCATGAGCGCGATGGAGACGCCGCAGGGCCTGCTGTGGGGTGGTTTCTCGCAGTTCGGCAACCACACGCCGCTCAATCACCTCCTGGACCTGATGCTGCGCTCTCGAGATTACCTCGGATCGGGGCATGATACCGCGTCCTTTGAGGCGATGATGGCTGCGGCACGCGCTTTCACCCCCGCTCCTGGAGTGAGCGAACTTGCAGGCCTTGCGCGGCGCGAAACCGCACTAAGGGAGTTCCTGACTGGTTACGATTCCGTGGTCGATTTTCTGAGCTGTGAAGTGCTGAAGGATCCATTGTGGTCCGTGGAAGGCGGCTTGATCCAGTTCCGCCATGTGCTCCAGAGCGATGCGGGATCTGAGGCGACACTGGAATGGCTGGACACTCTTCCATGGCCCGAGATCCTGTCGGACGCCCGGCGCATGGATCATGCCGTGCAAGAGTTCTGTGTCGGTCGCGCTTTGCTGGATGAAAGCGGTGCGATCTTTGCCAAGGATACGGACTGTGCGCGGGCCTGACGCCAGAACCCTTTCGCACCTTCTAGCGGAGCGCATCGTCGCGCTTGCCCCCGAGTTGCTGCGTGCCGGCCATCGGGAAGGCTGCGAATGGCGCTGCGGATCCTTGGCAGGCGAGAAAGGTCAGTCTCTGGCCGTACGGCTGACCGGCCCACGCCGGGGAGTGTGGTGCGATTTCAGCGGCGGCCAAAAAGGAGATGCTCTGGATCTGGTGGCGGCCGTTCTGTTTGCAGGTAGCCGCCGTGACGCAATGGCCTGGGCGAAGAATTGGCTCGGCATAGGTGATAGCCCAGTGCCGCAACCGACGCGACAGCAGATTTCCGAAAAAACGAATAACCAGGACCTGGACCGCGATGAGCAAAGGCGGCGCGCCAAAGCCCGCGAGCTGTGGCACCAGACGCCAGCAGGCATCGCGGATACGCCGGTCGAGCTGTATCTGCGCGGTCGTGGCATCGATCTGCGCGAAATGGGACGCGCGCCGGGCTCGCTGCGATTCAATCCCGCCGTCTGGTGCGCTGAGGTCGAACGTCCGTTGCCAGCCATGCTGGCCGCCATCTGCGGTGCCAATGGCAAACAGGTAGCCGTCCACCGGACATGGCTGGTGCAGACAGCGTCGGGCATGTGGACCAAGGCGGATCTGCGGGCAAGCAAGAAAGTTCTGGGAAGTTTTGCAGGTGGTTCGATCCGCCTATGGCGCGGGGCGACCGGCAAGAGTCTGGGCATGGCCGAACCCGGAGAAAGCGTGATTGTGGCGGAAGGGATCGAAACCGGTCTGTCTGTTGCGCTCGCCTGTCCGGAATACCGCACCCTTTGCGCCGTGAGCCTCTCCAACATGGGCCGTCTCGAACTGCCTGAAGCCATCACGGACATCATCATCGCAGCGGACAATGACGCCGGCAACGAAAGTGCCCGGAAAGCCTTGGACGCTGCCTGTCAGAAATTCATCGAGCAGGGCCGCATTGTGCGTGTGGCCATGCCGGAAACGAAAGGCCGGGACTGGAACGATGTCATCCGGGAAGAAAATGGACCAAAAGACGGGGCGCGGACGTAATCGTGTGCGAGCGGCGCTCGAGGACGCCAAGGTCGTGAAACTGCCGGTATCATCGCAGCAAACTGAGTTCAGTAGACCGCCACCAGGCGTGTCACGTCGGTTTGTGATGCAGGCGGAAGGCCTGTTTCGGAATTCCGGCGATCCAGACAAGCCAAATACTTTTATCTGCGGACCAATCGAGTGCCTGGCCGAAACGCGGGATGCGGAAGGAAACGGTTGGGGCCTGCTGCTCGGCTGGACTGACCGTGACGGCGTGCGACATGAAGAGGCGTTTGCTCGCGCCCTGTTTTCCGGCGACTGCGGCGAGTTACGGAGCCGTCTCGCCAGTGGCGGTCTCACATTGGCCAGCGGACCAGCCGCCAAGAATGGCTTTTCCGAATGGCTGGCCACGATTTCAACCGATCAGCGGGCACGAAGCGTGAGCCGGATTGGCTGGCACACTTTCCGCGACGGTCCGGTCTACGTGCTGCCGACCGAAACCTTTGGCCATACGTATGAACGAGTGGTGTTGCAGCAGGAAACAGTCGAGCCGGATCTGTTCAACATGGCTGGCACGGTCGATGAATGGCGTGAGCGCATCGGTTACCTGTGCCGTGGCAACTCGCGTCTCGTGCTGGCGGCCGCAACGGCATTCGCCTCACCTCTTCTCACTCTGCTCGGCGAGGATGGCGGCGGTTTCAACCTTCTGGGGGCATCGCGCCTGGGCAAATCGACCGCTTTGCGCGTCGCTGCCTCAGTTTGCGGCGGAACGCTGCAACTCGGCGCCGAAGGGTTCGTCCGCAGCTGGCGTGCCACGGGCAACGCTCTGGAAAGCGTGGCCCTCTCCGCGTGCGATGCTCTTTTGGTCTTGGATGAACTCGGGCAACTCGATCCAAAAGAGGCGGGCGACATCTCCTATATGCTGGCCAACGGCACCGGTAAGGCGCGAGCCAGCCGTACAGGCGGTGCCAGAGCCGTGGCGCGCTGGCGCGTGCTGTTCCTCTCCAGCGGCGAGCGCGGCTTAGCAGACATGAATGCGGAAGCCGGACGCGCAACCAAAGCAGGACAGGAAGTGCGCTTTGTGGACGTCCCCGCGGACGCTGGCGGCCCATTCGGTCTGTTCGAGACTCTTCACCATGTCGATGCGGCCGGAGAACTGGCGGAATACCTGCGGGCAGAAACCGGCCGACTTTATGGCACGCCTTTTCGCGCCTTTCTGGCCGGACTGTCCGATCGGATCTCCGATGAAGGACTGCTCATGTTGCGAGAGGTTCTGCGAGCACGCATCGTCGAACTGACGGACTATTATCTTCAGAACTGGCCTGAGGCGTCCGGACAGGTCCGGTCAGTCGCGCGACGGTTTGCCATGGTCGCGCTGGGTGGCGAACTGGCGACGGATTTCAAACTGACGGGCTGGGCCGAGGATACGGCGCGCGAGTTAGTCCGCGTCTGCTTTAATGACTGGCTGAAGATGCGTGGCACTTCGGGGCGGCGCGAGGATGAGCAGGCTGTCGAGCAGCTGCGCGACTTCATTTCCAAGAACGGCGAAGGCCGGTTTGAGCGATGGATTGAACCCAAGGCAGATGAATTGCCTCAGAGCGGTGAGCAGGCCGAGCCACCCGGCGAGCGATTCCGCACCCAGATGCGTGCCGGCTGGAAGCGCTGGGAAAAACTGGAAGACGGACGTGACGGTTGGATGTTCTACCTGACGCCATCCGGCATGAAGGAAGCGCTCGTGGGCCTTAATCGGGGCGATGCCCAGCGTGTTCTGACCGAGCGTGGATTTCTAGTGCCAGGCAAGAGTGGCAAGGCCGCAACCGTCATACGACCGCCCGGATTGCCACCAACACGAGCCTACCAGGTGAAGCCATCCATCCTTGGTTCGGATGCTGGGGATGCGGCGGGGTAACGCAAGCACGCAGATAAGTATGAAGTTGAGAAGGGTCGGAACGATGTTCCGGCCCTTTTTCGTCATCAGGATGAGCGTCGGAGCGCGCGGGCAGCGCGGTGGTTTTCTTCCCGTTTTTTTGCTCTGGCCGCCTGAATTGCACTTCTATCCATGCGAACAACGCATACCTATCGCAGCGAAAAATGACCGGCCTGCCTGTGGATAACATACTTTGCTCATTAGAGCACAACACGCAAAATGGCGGAAAACAGCCAATCGGTGCCGGGTGGTGTTACACATTTTTTGAAGGTGTAACAGGGCACCCAAAAAGGTGTAACACGCTTTTATCTCATAATATCAGTGTCTTAGTAGGTCTTGTTACACCGTTACACCTGTTACACCGTTTTGAGAACAAGGGAGAGAAAGAGGACCGAAAGTTAGGGGGAGGAAATGCGGAATGTCATGCGAAAAACGCATAGCTTGACGGAGTGGAAAACCATGCTCGATACGCATGGATGGATACCAACCCATGCATTTTCTATGGGTCCTTCCTGGGAGGGTCGTGCTCCGGGGGTTATTCGCGCCCCGGTTAGAGGCACCCTTTGAGCAAAGAAAAAATCACTTGGTGTTGTTGTTGTTGTCGTCCGACTGACGGGTCTGATGAGTGATCCATGATCGATCGCGGCGACGTGTCGGCATGAAGCGATCCGAGAGAGCATCACAGAGGCGTCCAGGAAGAGCGAACAGCGTATCCGGGGCATGAAGAGAATCGTCCTGCAACTGGACACCTGCCCGCGCTCACGTGAGCCGGTGGCGCGATCAGTGGCCAATGAGTCCGGATTGAGTCCGGGAAGAAAGGCCCTCGCCTGCCCGCTTCACCATATAAGACAAATTGTCTTGGAAAACCGCGAGGTTAGTGGTGCCGGTTAGAGGATTCGAACCCCTGGCCCCATCATTACGAATGACGTGCTCTACCAACTGAGCTAAACCGGCCCGCCTTGCGGTGGCAGGCTTCTAGCGCAGGTATAAAACCCGCGCAAGCCTCTTCTTCGTCTCTTTTTCCCAAGCCATCCAAAATCCGCAAGACCGAGGAAACCGCCCACAAACGTTAACAACTCTCGCAGAATATTCACAAGAATGTGAGGGTAAGGCCACGTGGCTGATTTCCACGCTTCCATGGCACACATAACATATAAAAAATCCCTTTTCTTAAAAGAGCATTTCGAAAAACAGCTCGTAAAAATCCTGTGTTTGTTCACAGACCATAGATGATGCCCTGCCATGCATCCTCATGCTGGTCGTCCGTTCCATTCCTCGGTATCGTGACTGCACTTGCCGCTTCAAAGAAGGAGACGAGACATGGCTTGGAATACGCCGAAGATCACTGAGGTACCTTTGGGTGCCGAGATCAACAGCTACGTCTGCGGTCAGAAGAAGTAAGGATCCGCAGATCCGCTGAAAACGCCGCCCGCCTCGCGCTGGCGGCGTTTTGCGTTTATTGGACTTGAGTCATGATTGATCTTGTCGTTCTGGGAGCCGCCGCTGGCGGAGGATTCCCGCAGTGGAACTCCAACGCCCCCGGGTGCCAACGGGCACGCTCTGGCGACCCTTTCGCTCCTTCCCGCACGCAGGCTTCCATCGCCCTCAGTGGCGATGGTGAACACTGGTTTGTGGTCAATGCGTCTCCCGATCTGCGTCAACAGATCAACCAGACACCCGTCCTGCATCCCAAGACGGGCCTGCGCTCGACTCCCATCGCCGGCGTTATCCTCACGGGCGCGGAAGTGGACACCATCACGGGCCTTCTCACTCTTCGCGAACGGCAGCCCTTCGAGATTCTCGCGACCCGGCAAGTGCTGGATCAGCTTGATGCCAACCCGATTTTTGAGGCTCTGAATCGCGCGGTCGTCACACGCAACGAAGTGAAGCTCGACGAGACCCATACGCTCACCACACTGGAGGGCCGGCCGACCGGTCTGTCGATGACGCTGTTCGCCGTGCCCGGAAAAGTGCCGCTTTATGCGGAAAAAGGCGCAGATCCCGCTGCGATCGTTGAAAACGGCGAAACAGTCGGTCTTGATGTCACGGATGGTCACGCACGGATCGTCTTCATCCCCGGCTGTGCCCGCATGACGGATCGTCTGCGTGAGCGTCTGCGCGGCGCGGATCTTGTCCTGTTCGATGGCACGCTCTGGACGGACGATGAAATGCTTCGCGCCGGGTTGGGTGAGAAAACCGGCAAACGGATGGGCCATATGTCCGTCAATGACTCAGATGGCACCATTGCCGCGTTCCGCGATCTTGGCGTGAAACGCAAGGTGTTTATCCACATCAACAATTCCAACCCCATCCTGCTGGAAGATTCGCCCGAACGGGCTGAAGCCGAAGCCGCTGGATGGGAAGTGTCCCATGACGGCATGAGGATCACATTATGAGTGACAAGCTTCTGACACCCGATGAACTCGAAGCCGCATTGCGCGCCATCGGCGCCGAGCGCTACCACAACCGTCATCCGTTCCACCGGGCGCTGCATGACGGCAAGCTGAGCAAGGCTCAGGTGCAGGCCTGGGCGCTGAACCGCTACTACTATCAGGCCCGCATCCCCACGAAGGACGCCACCCTTCTCGCCCGTCTGCCCACAGCCGAACTGCGACGCGAATGGCGGCGACGTATCGAGGATCATGACGGCGATGCTCCGGGCACAGGCGGCATCGCCCGCTGGCTGCATCTGACGGATGGGCTCGGACTCGAGCGGAATTATGTGGAATCGCTCGAAGGGCTGCTTCCCGGCACGCTTTTTGCCGTGGATGCTTACGTGCATTTCGTGGGTGAGAAATCGATTCTGGAAGCCATTGCATCCTCGCTGACAGAACTGTTCTCCCCCACCATCATCTCCGAGCGCGTGGCGGGGATGCTCCGCAATTACAGCTTCATCACCGAGGATACGCTGGCCTATTTCACACCGCGACTGACACAGGCTCCCCGCGATTCCGATTTTGCACTGGCCTATGTGAAAGAACACGCCCGTACAGTCGAGCAGCAGCAGGCCGTGCTCCGGGCGCTGAAGTTCAAATGCGGCGTGTTGTGGTCCATGCTTGACGCGCTGGACTATGCCTATGTGACGCCGGGCCGTATCCCGCCGGGTTGCTTCCGCCCGGCATGACGGACACCTCCCCCCTCACTGAAGAGCGGATTCCCGCCTTTGTCCGCGGCACACGGCTGCAACATGACCGAGTGCGGGATCAGTGGGTGGTGCAGGCTCCTGAAAAAGCCTTTCTGGCCGATCCAATCGCGGCTGAGATATTGCGCCGGGTCGATGGACACACCACGTTACGGGCCATCATCGACGACCTTGCCACTGCCTTTACTGCCTCACGCGACCTGATCGCGCGCGATGTGCAGGCAATGGTGCAGGATTTGGCCGAGCGGCAGGTGCTGATATGGAAGGCATGACCCCTCCTCCCCCGATGAGCCTGTTGGCCGAGTTGACACATCGCTGCCCGCTCCAGTGTCCCTATTGCTCCAACCCGCTGGCGCTGGAACCGAAAGCCCGCGAACTCTCGACCGAGGACTGGCAGCGCGTGCTGGATGAGGCTGCCGTTCTCGGCGTGCTTCAGGTCCATTTCTCGGGCGGCGAGCCGATGGCGCGCAAGGATCTGCCCGACCTCGTGCGGCAGGCATCGCGCGCGGGTCTCTACACCAATCTCATCACCTCAGGCGTATTGCTGGATCGGGATTCCCTTGGAAGGCTGGCGGATGCCGGGCTGGATCATGTCCAGCTCTCCTTTCAGGATGTCGATCCACAGCAGGCCGAAATCATAGGTGGAATGAAAGGTGCCCAAAGTCGCAAGATTGCAGCCGCGCGGCTGATTGCCGAAGACGGTATGCCGCTGACACTGAACTTCGTGATCCATCGTCTCAACGCCGAGCGTGTGCCCGCCATGTTCGATCTGGCCGAGGAACTGGGCGCGCGCCGCGTGGAAATTGCGCACACGCAATATTATGGATGGGGCCTCAAAAACCGCTCCGCCCTTCTCCCCACACGTCAGCAACTCGAAGACACCGAACGTGCCGTCGCAGCCGCACGGACCCGGTTTGGCAACCGCATGGCCATCGACTTCGTGACACCGGACTATTACGCCGATGAGCCCAAACCCTGCATGGGTGGCTGGGGCCAACGCTTTCTCAACGTGACACCATCAGGCCGGGTATTGCCCTGTCATGCCGCCGAGACGATTCCGGGTGTGACCTTTCCCACCGTTCACGACGCCTCACTAGGGGATATCTGGGAAAAATCCGAACTGTTCGGTCTATTCCGCGGCACGGATTGGATGCCTGAACCCTGCCGAGGTTGTGATCGACGCGAGATAGATTGGGGTGGTTGTCGCTGTCAGGCGCTGGCTCTGACAGGTCATGCCGAAGCCGCCGATCCGGTCTGCCAGCGTTCCACAGACCGCAAACTCGTGGATGCCGCCATTACAGAGGCGGCAACTGCGACGGAGACCTTTGTCTATCGGCGCTATGGCGACTGACTGCTTTTTCCGTCGGGGATAGAGCTGGAAAAGAAGCGAAGAACCTCTCTATTGACCGCCAGCTTTGATCTTATGAAACTGGCGGCTTTAGAAAACATTCCATAACAACTCTACATCGCGCTCTGCTTACAAAGCGACCGGCGGTTCGGCTGGCTGAAATCAGCCAAGCCGAGCCGCCTCCTATCAACCGGCGTTTTTCACCCAGTCCGGATGATGCGGCACGTTGATGTCCCGTCCCGTGAGCATCATGTCCCAGTAAACGCGCGGAAAGACCTGCGTCTTGAGGAACCATGCAAAGCGACTTGGCTTGCGTTGGTCATAGGGAAAGCTGGGGGCTGGCTTGCCACCATAAAGGAACTCCGCCAGCACGACTTTGCCATAGCTCACCGTCAGCGGACAGGCGCCATAGCCATCGTAGCGCATCTGGAGAGGTTTACCTTCCAGCGAGGCCAGCACGTTCCCCACAACGACTGGCGTCTGAGCCCGAACGGCCGCTGCTGTCTTGGCGTTGCTGGTGCCGATCACATCGCCCAGTCCGAACACAGTGTCGAATGTCTTGTGCTGCAGAGTGGACGGATCGACATTCACCCACCCATTTTCATCTGCGAACGGGCTGGCCTTGATGAAATTCGGCGCACTCTGCGGAGGCGTCACATGAAGCATGTCGAAAGGATGCGTTTCGCGGGTTTTTGTCCCGTCGCCCGCCGTCACTTCAAACGTCGCCAGACGTGCCGGCCCGTCAACCGCCACGAGATTGTGCTTATAATTCAGATTTACGCCGTAATAATCGACGGCATACTGCAAGGACGGTCGGAAATACGCCACGCCGAAAAGAGCATCCCCGGCAAGGAAGAAATTGACTTCCGTGCGATTGAGCGTGCCTTCCTTGCGCCAGTAATCAGAGGCCAGATAGACAATTTTCTGCGGAGCGCCAGCACACTTGATAGGCATTGGCGGCTGCGTGAACAGTGCTTTCCCACCGTTGAGCGTCTGAATGCAGGTCCATGTGTATTCCACATGCTGCATGGAGTAATTGCTGCACACGCCGTTGGAACCAAGCGTCTCGCTCAGCCCCTCAATCTTGTCCCAGTCAAGCTGCAATCCGGGGCAAAGGATGAGACGCCGATACCCGATGCGCTGCCCGTCATCGAGCGTCACGACATGCTCATCGGGCTGAAAGGACTGGGCGGAAGCACGAAGCCATGTCACGCCATTGGGGATCAATCCGCCTTCTTGGCGCAGCGTCTCCCGCAGAGTCATCACGCCGGCCCCCACCAGCGTCCAGCCGGGTTGATAGGCATGTGTGGTGGACGGATCAATGACACCGACTGAAAGCGAAGGCCGCTCGCGGCGTAGACGGGCCGCTACGGCGATACCCGCCGCACCGCCGCCCACGATCAAAATGGTGAATTGCTTGTCCGGCTGTTGCGCTGGCGTTGTTTCACTCATGTCGCGCCACTCCCTGCTGTCTGAAAGACGATGTCATTCACATGAATGTCAGCCTGCGCTTCCTGAAAGTGGGGAGCAAGCACTCCATGGCTGTCGTTTGCGCATAACAGGATTCCATTCGTCAGGCTGGAATCCTTTGCTTTCGAAGTAAGGAACACCACTGGCGGACAGAGGTTCACTTGCAAAAAGAAATGGCGTGCTCAAGCGAGCAAAGGCGCATGTGCCCTGCTGCGACTTCAGGCCTCGTCCTTGATCCAGACTTCAACCGGTCCCTGAAGCTTCATTGTCATGGGGCGCCCACGCCGATCGAGCGTCTTGCTGACGGCCACCCGCACCCAGCCTTCGCTGACGCAGTATTCTTCAATGTTGGTCTTTTCCACTCCTTTGAAGCGCACACCAACACCACGCGCAAGAAGGGCTTCATTGAAAAACGGGCTTTCCGGATCAGCGGAAAGACGGTCTGGGAGGGTATCGCTCATAAGAAACACCTGAAAGCTGGCTTCGGATATAAAAAGGGCCGCCCGAAGGCGGCCCTATGGGCGCGATCAGACGCCCCGCACAATCACACTGGCGTTGGTTCCGCCAAATCCGAAACTGTTGGAGAGCGCGATGTTCACCTTCCGCTCCTGCGCCTGATGCGGCACGCGGTCGATGATGCTCTCGCGGGAAGGATTGTCGAGATTAAGCGTCGGCGGCACCACACCATCGCGGATCGCCAGCATGGAGAACATAGCTTCAACCGCGCCCGCCGCTCCGAGAAGGTGCCCGATGGCGGATTTGGTGGACGACATGGCAACCTTGCGACCGTCATCGCCGAACAGGCGCTCCACGGCGGAAAGTTCAAGATCGTCCGCCATCGTGGAGGTGCCGTGCGCGTTCACGTAGCCGATATCGCCCGGTGTGATTCCCGCACTACGGACAGCCGCGAACATGGCCCGGTAAGCGCCATCATGGCCTTCGGCTGGAGCCGTAATGTGGTAAGCATCGCCCGACATTCCGTAGCCGATGACCTCACCATAAATCTTGGCGCCACGCTTCTTCGCGTGCTCATATTCCTCAAGCACCACGATACCGGCCCCCTCGCCCATGACGAATCCGTCACGGTCACGGTCCCAAGGACGCGACGCCTGCTTGGGTCGGTCATTGAAACCAGTTGACAGAGCGCGCGCCGAGCAGAATCCGGCAATGCCGAGCTTGCAGACCGTCGCCTCAGCCCCGCCGGCCACCATCACATCGGCATCACCGAACATGATGGTGCGAGCGGCATCGCCGATGGCATGCACACCCGTCGCACACGCCGTCACAGCCGAATGGTTCGGCCCCTTGAAGCCGTAGCGAATGGAGACATTTCCCGAGACGAGATTGCCCAGCGCAGAAGGGATGAAGAAGGGAGAAAGACGCTTGGCCCGCCCCTCGTAAACCGTGATCGAGGCATCGTAGATGGTCTGAAGACCACCGATTCCCGATCCGATCTGCACACCTGTCGCACACCGGTCTTCTTCAGACTCGGGCTTCCAGCCGGAATCTTCCACGGCTTCGATCGCCGCGATCATCCCAAGCTGGATGAACCGGTCCATCTTCTTCTGGTCCTTGACAGGAATCCAGTCGGAGATGGTGAGCTTTCCCTCCGCTGTCGGCCCATCGGGAACCTCTCCACCGATATGGGCAGCAAGTTCGCTCGGATCGAAAGCATGGATGCGATCAATGCCGCTTTCACCCGCGACAAGACGCTTCCAGACATTCTCGGTGCCGAGCCCGAGCGGGGTTACCATCCCCATGCCGGTGACGACAACGCGTCTCCGACCCAAATCAGATGCGGCCGACTGCAGCAAGCTCGCCTGCTCCTCAGTTCGTCAAAACAAAAAGACGGCGCCGCCCGAAAGCCGCGCTCGCCCGGACGCGCAAAAGACCTCAGGCGGCCTTCTGAGCTTCGATGTAGTCGATCGCGTCCTTGACGGTGGCGATCTTCTCGGCCGCGTCCTCGGGGATTTCGACGTTGAACGCCTCTTCGAACGCCATCACCAGCTCAACCGTGTCGAGGCTGTCAGCGCCCAGATCGTCGATGAACGACGCTTCCGGTGTCACCTTGCTCTCTTCCACACCGAGGTGCTCGACAACGATCTTCTTAACCTTATCAGCGATTTCGCTCATCTGTCTCTGCTTCCTGTCTGCCCAGGCACTACGGGCGAATGAGTTGCTCACGCCCTGTCCGGACATCCGCCAGACCAGGACATTCGTACAGGGCAACCGGGGTATGCCCGACGAGGCTGCCGGGGCGATTAGCACGGAAATCTTCCGCTCGCCAAGCGGATGCGTAAAACACCGATTGTTTCATCTGTGTCCACATCCCCAAAACTCGGCCGCCCCGTCTCTGCATCAATAAAAAACCAAATGGTTTTCCAATATGTTACGAGGAAAACCTCCTCAGATCATCGCCATGCCGCCGTTGACGTGCAACGTGGCCCCTGTGACCCACGCAGCCTCGTCAGACGCCAGATAGACCACGGCAGACGCGACATCGTCCGGCGTGCCCATGCGACCGAGCGGGATGGAGCCGACCAGTTTTTCCTTCTGGGCCTCCGGCAGCACATCGGTCATGGCCGTCGCGATAAAGCCCGGCGCCACGACATTGAGCGTCACGCCACGTGACCCCGCTTCCTGCGCCAGAGACTTGGTCATGCCCACCATACCGGCCTTGGCGGCCGAATAGTTCGCCTGCCCCGCGTTGCCGGTCGCCCCAACCACGGAGGCGATGTTGATGATACGGCCCGCACGCCTGCGGAGCATGCCCTTGAGTGCCGCACGACACAGACGGAAGGGGGAAGCCAGATCGACCTCCAGCACCTTGTTCCAGTCCTCGTCCTTCATGCGGATGGCCAGTGTGTCACGTGTGAGGCCCGCGTTGTTGACGAGAATGTCCAACGGTGCGCCCGCGACCTCTTCCGCGCGCGCGACAAGCTGATCCGCCGCGGCTGGATCGGACAGATCGGCCGTTACGATATGAACGCGCTCGCCACCCAGTTCCGCGGCCCTCTCGGCAAGAACGGCCTCGCGTGTGCCCGAGAGCACGACCGTCGCTCCCTGCTTGTGAAGAGTCCGGGCAATGGCCGCGCCGATTCCGCCGGAAGCGCCGGTGACAAGAGCGACCTTGCCGGTGAGATTGAACATGGAAATGTCCTGTGTGCTCATGGTTGAGGAAACTTCAGAAGCTCTGAAGGAAACTGTCGATGTCGGTCACGCTGCCGACGGACTGTGTCTTGGCCTCCGGGGCAATGCGCCGGATGAGCCCAGACAGCACCTTTCCCGCACCAAGTTCCACAAAATGATCGATGCCCATGCCGACCATGGCGTCCACGCTCTCACGCCAGCGCACGGTGCCCGTCACCTGCTTCACCAGAAGGTCGCGGATCGTATCCGGCGATGTCACCTTTTCCGCCGTGACGTTGGCGACAATCGGTACGATGGGAGCCCGGATATCCGCCTGCGCAAGCGCCTCCGCCATTTCCTCGGCGGCCGGACGCATGAGCGAACTGTGAAACGGCGCAGACACCGGCAACTTCACCGCACGCTTGATGCCTTTTTCCTTGGCAATGGCGATAGCGCGGTCAATGGCTCCGATCTGACCCGACACCACGATCTGATCGCCTCCGTTGTCATTGGCGATCTCGATGATTTCACGTCGCTCCGGTTCGCCTTCAACCTTCACGATGGCCGCTTCCGCGCACACTTCACGAGCCTGCTCCGGCGTCACGCCGATCAGCGCGGCCATGCCACCTTCCCCGGCCGGGACGGCCCGCTGCATGGCCTGCCCACGCAGACGCAGCAGACGCGCTGTCTGGGCGATGCCGAAGGACCGGGCGGCCGCGAGTGCGGAATATTCACCCAGCGAATGCCCTGCCATGAGCGTGGCGCGCTGGCTGAAGTCGATTCCACCTTCACGTTCCAACACGCGCACAACCGCCATGGAAACCGCCATCAACGCCGGTTGGGCATTCTCCGTGCTGGTCAGGGATTCGGCCGGTCCTTCGAAAATGGTTTTCGAAAGATGCTCGCCCAGCGCGTCATCGACTTCCTGAAAAACTTCGCGGGCAGAGGAAAAGGCATCGGCAAGATCCTGTCCCATGCCGGGGGACTGACTTCCCTGTCCGGGGAAAACGAAGGCGTAAACAGGCATGGGCCTCTCCTCGACAGACAATGACATCGGCACACGATGCGCGCACATGAGCGGCCTGATGAAAGGAAATCACGGCAGAAAGTCAATGACAGGGCGACCTGCACGGACTCAGACCCCGCGCTGATGCAGCCTCCAGCGAACGACGAGAAACACATCCCACAGCATGGCCGGAAACTCGCGCAGCCAGACCCATGCCCGCCATGACCGTGAACGTCCCAGACAGGCGGGAGCCGGAACAGCCTGCGTCTTCCACCCCAGCGCCTGCATCATTGCGGTGCAGCGCATCATGTGAAAATCGCTGGTGACGAGCACCACCGGCCCTGCATAACCTCTCTTCCACAGCAGACGGGTGCAGGCGATGGCAGACTCGCAGGTATCGCGTGAACGCGCCTCCAGCAGGAGGGCATCTTTCAGCACACCCTGTTCGCGAAGGATATCCGCCATCACAGCCGCTTCCGTGCGTCCGGCACAGGGAACACCGCCTGTCAGAAGATAAACCGCGTCCGCCCGCTCACGACCAAATCGCAGAGCGGCGTCCAGACGCGCGCGCAGCACAGGACGGGGCGTGCCGTCCGGCTCCAGTGCCGCACCAAAGACGATGACGGGAAGCATGGGCGCGTTCAGCCGGTGGTCGGAGCCGACAGCTCCAGCACCCCAAAGGGTGCGAGCGCAGTCACGGTCTTGCGCCATACATCTTCGAACTGAGGCGCCTCGACTCCACGCGAGGCAAGTCTGGCGGCCAGATTCGCTACGGTATTGCGCCCATCTATAAGCGGAAAAATACCACGCGCCTGTGGCGGCAGTTGCACCACGACAGCCTGCGCCCCCTCTCCGATGGTGAGTTGATGCGTATTCGTCATGGCCATTGCCAGACGAATACCGTCAACGCCCCTTAGATGGGGCACAATATCGGGTTGCATCGGGTCGGGCGGCACGTTCATTGGGATCAACGAGGCAGAAGTTTGCCGCGCTGCCACTCCTCGGCGGCCTCGTCCGGTGACATGTCCAGATGACGCACGGCTTCATCCAATGCACTGACGACCTTGTTGCCCAGCGTCAGCTCATCCAGTTCATCGACCAGATCCTGATCCGCAGTCTCCCTGAACGCCTGACTTATGAGCAGTCGCGCTTCCAACTCGTTACCACCCGCCTTTTTCGGATCGTCCAACGGACGCAGGGGCAACGAATGGATCAGATGGCAGGGAGAGAACAGCGGAGCAATGACGGGTTCACCGCTCTTTACGGCGGCCGCAATGGCTGAAAACGCCTGCTCGTCCGGCTGGGTCTCAATGGTGAACCCTGCTTCGGTCAGGCCATAAGCCGCCACCATCTGACGCACATGCGAAAGCAGGCTTTCGGGGGTGATGAGATGGCGCGCGGCTCCGGACGCCGCCACATCGGCCACAGAGGTCAGACCGTTCAGAGGGCTATCCGCCCGTTCAGCCACAAAAAAAGCGAAGGCTGGGCGATAAAGGCACCCCAGAGGCTCCACGGCAGCCGAGAGAAATTTCTCATCCTCTCCCGGCAGCCAGACCGTGGCGAAAATATCGATCTCGCCCTGCCCCATCATCTGCGCCAGCGAAGGACCGTCACCCGTGAGATAATCCGGTTCAAGATCATAGGCTTCCAGAACGCGCGCAACCGCGGCGGCCACTGCGGCATGCAGGGGAGTGTTACGGTAGGCGAGCGTCGGTGTGGTGGTCATGATGAAACAGTTCTTTCCTTGGGGAATGCGGTTTTACCAGATTTTCACACGGTCATCCGGAGCAAGATAAAGCTTCTGGCCGGGCTGGACGTTCCAAGCCCTGTACCAAGCATCGATATTGTGAGCCGGCAGATTAACCCGCGCGGCAGGTGCCGAATGCGGGTCGATAACGGCAAGCTGGCGCGCCCGCTCGTCGCGCACTTTCATCCGCCAGACCTGCGCCCAGCCGAGAAATACACGCTGCTCGCCGGTCAGGCCATCCAGAACGGGAGCCTCCTTGCCCTCCAGAGACGCCCGATAGGCATCAAGGCCAAGGGTCAGGCCACCCAGATCCGCGATATTCTCGCCCATGGTGAGTTTGCCATTGAGATGGACGCCCGGCAGCACCTGAAACGTATCGTACTGCGCTCCGAGACGCGCGCCACGCTGCTCGAACCGCTCAGCGTCCTCTTTTGTCCACCAGTCGCGCAGTCGTCCCTGCTCGTCGAACTTGCGTCCTTCGTCATCGAATCCATGCGTCATTTCATGGCCGATGACACCGCCAATGCCACCGTAGTTGATGGCGGGATCGGCTTTGGGATCAAAGAACGGCGGCTGAAGGATGGAGGCCGGAAAGACCACCTCGTTAAAGACGGGATTGTTGTATGCGTTGACCGTCTGCGGCGTCATGTCCCATTCGTCGCGGTCCACTGCTTTGCCAAGATGCGCGAGCCAGTAGCGCCACTCGAACGCGACGGCACGCTCTGCATTGCCGTATGCATCCCCGGCCCTGATGGTGAGGCTCTCGTAATCCCGCCATTTCTTGGGATACCCCACCTGAATGTCGAAGTGATCCAGTTTGACGAGCGCCTGCTTTTTGGTCTCGGCGGCCATCCAGTCGTTGTTTTGCAGACGGACGCGAAAAGCCACTTTCAGACGCGCCGTAAGCTGCTCCATGGCGGCCTTGCTCTCGGCCGGGAAAAAGCGCTCCACATAAATGCGACCAATCGCCCAGCCCATCGCATCATCTGTCGCGTCGGTCATCCGCTTCCAGCGTTCCGCCAATTGCGGCTGACCGGCGATGGTCTTGCGATTGAAGGCATAAGAAGCATTCACAAAGGACGAGGACAGAAGCGGCGCTGCATTGTTGGCCAGATGAAAGGCCAGCCACGCCTTGAGCACAGGCATTGACGCTGTTCCGAGCACTGCGGCTTCACCCACAATCGCGGATGGTTCCCCCACGACGATGCGGGCCTTGTCCACCTGTGGCGGCGTGATGCCCGCCCCTTTCAGCCACGCGATCCAGTCAAAACCCGGCGCTTCCGCGATCAGCTCGGCCACGGTCCGAGGATTGTAGGTCTTCTCCGGATCGCGCATGTCGGCGCGCGCCCAATGTGCTTTTGCGATCTGACTTTCCAACGCCACGATATCGGCCGCACGACGGCTTGCCTCCGGCCATCCCACAAGAGAAAGCATCTTCGCAACATAGGCCTGATAGGCGGTTTTCTTCGCAGCAAACTCCGGCTTGAGATAATAATCCCGGTCGGGCATCCCAAGCCCACCCTGATCCAGTGTCACGGTAAATCGTGTCGGATCTTTCGCATCGGGCTGGATGGACAGCGCAAAGGCGGAATACTGGAAGGTGGTCTGGCCGCTGCCAATCACACGGGCCAGGTCAGCCGGATTGGCTACGGCGCGAATGGCCGTAAGATCGGCTGTCAACGGCGACGCACTCAGCGTCTCGATGGTCTTTTCGTCCATCAGCGCGGCGTAATATGTCCCCAGCTTTTCCGCTGTCGTGACCGGAATGGCGGCGGGACGCTGCGAAAGTTCCACAAGGATGTTGCGCACGCGCTGACGTGAAAGTTCACGCAGTTGATCGAATGCCCCAAACGAGGTGCGGTCCGGGGGAATGACCAGAGAGCGGACGGCGCGCCCGTTGGCATAATCGAAAAAATCATCGCCGGGCATGATGGTCGTCTCGCGACCGGCAAGGTCGAACCCCCATGGAGCGATGCTCGCCGTCGCTTGGGGAGCAGAGGCCGCAACGGCCCCGGAGACCGTGCTGAGGCTGGCCGCCAGCATCAGAACTGCTGCGAAAGACGGACGGACGATCTTGCTGGAACGCGACATACCGAATGCACTACCTGCCTTGCGGAAAGCGCGCGCGGTCGGCCTTTCCTTGCGATGAATTGTTGGGCGCCATGGTAGGCCGGAGAGCAGACACGGGTAAAGAACCGCGTCCTCAAGTTCCTGTAGCGGCTGCAATCTTTGCAAAACTGCGCTGGCGCTGACGGATCAGGGCATAAACCCCACGGGCCGCCCAAGCATGCAGGCGGCTATGAGGCTTGAAACCTATGGTTTTGAAAACCATGCCGGTCACACGGTCAATGTGCTTCTGGCGATAGGACATGAGCGCACGCGACATGTAACCGGCAATGCACCGCTTGCGATCATACGGTACGCTCTCGGGCTCATTGGTCGTGTAGTAGGCGGACGCCAGTTCGTCGTCCTCGCTTTCCGTGATGCGCCCCAGAGCGATACGCGCGCGCGCCCATCCGCCCAGCTTTTCCCGCTCGAGGTAGCGCCGCATATGGTCATAGAAGAGCTTGAAATGGCGGCACTCATCCGCTGCGATCAGTTTGCATATCTGGCGCAAAAGCGGTTCGTCCGTGGCGTCCGCCAGCGCGGAATAAAAGGACGATGTACCGGTTTCCACCATGCAGCGGGCGATCAGTTCGCCCGTCCGTGAACCGCGCACAGAGGTCGAAGTGTCCAGATCGATGTGGAAAGTCGAACGATACCGTTCAAAAGCGGCGGGATAATTCCATGACGGATCAGCCAGCATCGCCCAGCGACCGAGCGCATCCCCGTGCTGAACCTCTTCGATGGCCCAGTTGTCTGCGGCGACCCTGAAATCGGCATCGTCCGAGAAAACGTGGTTGAGATAGACCGCGTAATCGACGCCGTTACGTTCAACAACGGCGGCCGCCTTCACGACCGCAATGATATCGGGATCCACACGCGACGGCTCGAAACTGCCCCAGTCCAGTTGATCGATATGCCAGTGCTTCATGCCATCCCCGTTCCTGAACGCGCGTGGAGCGCCGCGCCTGCTTCGCCCTCGCCTGCCCCCAAAAACACCTGACGTCAAGAAAGGCTGCCTGTCGGTGGCGGCTTTATCCTGCGGCCGGAAACACCACTCCTCCACTCCGCATCGCCGCCACGCGACGGGCAGGAGGAGGCGTTGGAGCCGGACTGACCATACGTGAGGGTGCCGGCTGTCGTGGCGAATGATCGCTAAATGTCGCCATGAGGACGTCGGCGGTGACCGGCTTACCGAACAGCCATCCCTGCCCACATTCGATGCCCAACTCACGCGCCAGCGCCGCTTCCGCCTCGGTTTCGATCATCTCCGCCACGGTCCGGCATCCCAGTTCGAACGCACAGCGTGCGATGGTGCGCACAAGGATACGGTCACGCCCACTGGTCATGGCATTACGGAAGAACGGACCGTCGATCTTGACGTAGTTTACCGGAAAGCGCCGCAGATACTCGAAGCTCATGGCGCCTGCGCCGAAATCATCGAGGCAGATGCGATGACCGCGCTGGAAAAGATATTGCAGCAGGGCACATGGCTGTTCGAATTCGGTGATGCCTCGCGTTTCAGTGATTTCGATCAGAAGTCGGGAAGGTGCGACTTGCGTGTCGCTCCCTTCGAGCACGGCTCGCAGACGCTCGGCAAACTCCGCCGACTGCACCGACCGCCCGGAAACATTCAGAGCCAGACGGACGCTGACGGGCAGTTTCTGAAGCAGCTTGATCGTCTTCACGCAGTTCACGAGATCGAATGTGTTGATCATGCCAACCTGCTCGGCGATCTGAATGAACTCGGAGGTGTTGGAAATACCTCGTGCAACGCCCTGCGCGAACCGCGTAAGCACTTCGTAATGCTGAATAATCCCGGTCTTGAGCGTCAAGATCGGCTGCAGAACCTGAAAGAATGTCGCATCCTCAATGATGCTGCGACAGGAAGCCACAAGCTCCCGGTCCTGACGGGCAGACGCCGCCAGACAGTCAGGCAGATTCGTGACGGCCGCACAATCGGCAGAATGTCGCGCAAAGGTCGCAAGGGCATGCTCAAGGGCCGCCTCCACCTCCTTCTGTTCCATCAGGGACGTATCAAGCGGCAAGGTCTGACTGCGTGGATGGGCCAGCAGAACATCCGTCGCTTCAATAATTTTTTGCTCGACAACGGATGGGTCTTCACCGGCCTTTTGGATGAAGGCGAAACTGTCTTCCCCCAGTCGCGTCACAGCGCCTCCTTCGCTGTTGAGACGAAGGATCGCTTCGGCTTCCGCAGCAAAAGCCATCCCCAACTTACTTGAACGCAGCTTCGAATCCTTCATCAGAGGCGGCAGCGCCAGCATGACCACCTCGAATCGGGGCTTTTCCTCTGCTGAAGGCACAAGCCTGCGCGCCAGATCGATGAAAGATGTGCGGTCAAGAAACCCGTCACTACCAGCATCCGCGATAAATGTGCGATCGAGGATGGTCGCCGTGACCAGACGCTCCCCCTTCACGCCGGGCATCGGACTCATGCCCACAATGGCAGTGACGAGTTCGGGAGAGCCTGCATGCAGGAAGCGCATCGCCAGCCGCCCGACCGGCTGCTCACGATCGAAGGCCTCCATGACACGACGGAGAAAAATGCGATCCTGCGGCGCTATGAGATCGAACAGAGATAGGCCACGCACTGCCGTCGGCGGGTGTCCGACCAACTTCGCGATGGCTCCTCCCACATGACGAATGCGGAAAACCCGATCCACCTCGAACAACACGTCAGCCGCCGCAAACGCCAGCGCCGCCAGTTGTTCAAGCCGACGGTCCGCCGAAGCCCCGGCCTTATTCTCTTTGTGGGGGGCCATGGGTCTCCGCACATTTCCACTTTCGACGCCCCAGAGTGGGGGAAAGAGAATAAGGAGAGCTTAAAATCGTCGCGAAATCGCAACTGCGTTGTAAAGCGTCGCCGTTCCATGCCAAGGAAAGGCTTCACTCCGCGCTTCGATCAGAGGATGGTTCCGCAACATGGCCGATGGCAGCCAGATTCACTCCGCCACCTCCACGCCCGTCTCGTCAGTGTTGCGCCACGACTGGACGCGCGCGGATGTTCAGGCTCTGCTTGACCTTCCCTTCCCAGAGCTTCTGTACCGGGCGCAGACACTGCACCGCATGTTTTTCGATCCCACCGAGATCCAGATTTCAACCCTGCTCTCGATCAAGACCGGCGGTTGCCCCGAAGACTGCGCCTATTGCCCGCAAAGCTCCCGTCATGAAGAGCGCGTGCAGGCCGAGAAACTCATGGCCGTGGAGAAAGTTGTGGCGGAAGCCCGCCGCGCAAAAGAGGCGGGCGCCGCACGTTTCTGCATGGGAGCGGCATGGCGCTCACCCAAGGATCACGACCTTGAAACAGTGTGCTCCATGATCGAGGGCGTAAAGGCTCTCGGACTGGAAACATGCGTGACTCTGGGAATGCTCGATGACGCGCAGGCGCATCGCCTGAAGAACGCCGGGCTGGACTATTACAACCACAACATCGACACATCGCCCGAGTTCTACGGTGAGATCATTTCGACGCGCACCTATCAGGAGCGCCTCGATACATTGGCCAATGTCCGTGACGCCGGGATCAATGTCTGCTGCGGCGGTATCGTCGGCATGGGTGAAGGCGAATCGGACCGGGCTGGAATGATTGCGGCCTTGGCTTCCATGCCCAAGCACCCCGAAAGCGTGCCCATCAACCTGTTGGTGAAAGTCGCAGGAACGCCACTTGCCTCGGCTGAAGAGGTCGATCCACTCGATTTCGTGCGCATGATTGCCGTCGCTCGCGTGACAATGCCCGCAAGCCATGTGCGACTGGCCGCTGGCCGCGAAAATATGAGCGACGAGACTCAGGCGCTGTGTTTTCTGGCGGGAGCGAATTCGATTTTCTACGGTGAGCGTTTGCTGACCACGCCCAATCCCGCCGCAACGCGGGATCGGCAATTGCTGGACCGGCTTGGCCTGCGCACCACAGTTGCGACGTCTGCTTGAGACATCGGTTCTCCAGTTGCGAGCCCGTTCTGAGCATACCCACAGCGAACAGGCTGACTCTTGAACCGGGCATCAAAGGCAGGGTCCGCGGCCGCCCTCTTTTTACGGGCTCCCGTACTATACCGATGCGCTTGGACGATCCAGTTGGGTAGCCAGAGCAACGCAACCGCAGATGATGACGGTCGTCAATTCAGGCGGTCTCATGAAGGCATTGCACCCGCTCTAATACTTTTTCCAATGCGAAATGACAGGGAGCCCCGCCCACAAGCAGGGCAACGCCTCTATACACATCATCAAAGCCTATGGAGATCGCGTGATCGAGCCAGAAAGCCGCCTGTTCGAACTGCTTTCTTTCAAGATACAGGCGCCCAAGATTGAGACACCCCCAGCAATCTCCCACTTCAGCTGCCATCTGAAACAGTCTGAAGGCCATTGCTATGTCTGGCGCGCCCTCCAGTCCTTCTTCATACAGAAGCCCCAGCATGTTCAAAGCCTTGATCACACCAAGACGGGCCGCAGAAAAATAAAGTTCGGCCGCCCGATGGATGTTTCGTTCAAGTGCTGATTGCTGCATATACAGATCGGCAAGATTAAACATCGCCCATCCGTAACCTGCCCGGGCCGCCTCCTGAAAACATTGCGCTGCCATGACAGGATTTCTGGCCGTGCCCCACCCCATGGCAAATGCCCGTCCAAGCATGTTGACGGCCCGCACATCTCCACTGCGAGCCGCCGCCTCAAACATGATAAATGCTTGGCCAAGATTACCTTGATTCAAACTGATCTGTCCCAAAGCGAGAAAGCTCTCCACCGAAAGGGACAGGCCTGAAGCATCATCTTGAGTTTTCATCTGAAGCATCAAGCGATCAGAAGGTAACGCCAATGTTGCCCAGGAACGTGCGACCTGACGTTGGAACGGCACGGCCTGTCGAAAATGATGATCCGTAGTTCAGATGATCGGTGATGTTGTTCGCATTGAATGACACACGGTAATGCTTCAGCTCCCACGCCACCATGCCATTGAGCGAGAAATTGTAGGGCATGCGTGCTGTATTGGTAATATCCGGTCCGGCCCAGTAACCCGACGAATACTGTGCGCCGCCGGCAATCTTGAGCTGTCCCCAACCAGGATTGAGAATACGGCTGGAGAGATCATACGATGTCCACACTGAGAAATTGTTGTGCGGCACTTGCGGGGCTTCATTCCCATTGGACGTCGTGCTTTGCGTGACCTTGCCGTCCATGTAGGAGTAGGATCCGTAAATATCCCAGTTCTTCGTGATCTTTCCTGTAAGACTCAGCTCCACGCCTCGGATGCGACGGCCGCTGCCCTGATCGGCAAACCCCGTAATCAGGTCGCCATTGTCATTGTAATAATGGGAATTGCTCTCATTAATTTGGAAAAACGCCAGTGTGGCACCCAGACGTTTGTCGAAAAAGTCCGCCTTGCTTCCAAATTCGAACAGGTCACTACGTTGCGGTGAAAAGTCTTTGCCTGTTGCTGGAGTTTCCCCTGTGTTGCCACTGAGCGTGACCATGGAAGCCACATCCGTGCCAACCGGCTTATACGAACGCGCAAAAGTGAAATAGAACGACACCATTTCAAGCGGCGTATAAACAATACTTCCAGAGGGACTCCAGCGGTCGGATTTCTGGGTCGCGCGGTCTCCGCCTTTCTGGGAAACATAGCTGCTTCGGAACGTATCCCATCGGGCCGCGCCAAAAAGTGCCAACTGTTTGGTCAACTGGATATGGTCGGAAAAGAACAACCCCACATCCGTGGCATCCGCATTACGATAGCCAGACTTGGGAAACGCCAGGCTGGTCCCAGAAGTGTGGTAATATGGATCACGGATGGTCTGTGTGTTGGAGCGGCCGCTCCAGCTTCCGTAATAACGGTCGTCATTGACGTAATTCACATCCACACCAGCTTTGATGTCATGATGCACAAAGCCGGTCTTGAAACGAAACTGTCCCATCAGGACATTTTGGGCGCCCCATCCATGCTGGTCATAGGCCGCGCCGCCACCTGCTCCATACGGTAAGGTGGGATTCCCCCCCGCGAGAAACTGAGATGCGCATGTTCCCGAGCACGAACCGGGGGTTGTGGCGGTATACTGACGGTCATATTTGGTCCAGCGCGTGTCATTTGTCAGCGTAAACCAACGTGTGATCTCGGACTTCAAAGCCGATGTCAGGGAATGTACGTCGGACTTGTCACGGTCGAAATCGCGCACATAGCTTGTGTTTCGCGCAAGACCGTGGCTGGTAATGGGACGATAGATACCATCGCTCATCTGGATCATCGGCACGCCGTAATCCGGCGTGCTGTTACTGTTCAGCCATTGCCACGTCAGATGCCATGAGGTCTTGCTGCGCAGACCCACCCCGAAATCGACCGCCGTACCATAACGGTTTGACGTCACACGATCCCGATCCGCCACATCCGACCGATTGTACATGCCGTTGACACGCAAGGCCATGTTGTCATCGATCTGATAATTGATATCGCCCGCTCCCCGGAAAAGAGACGCGCTACCAAAAGCCTGATCGTAATTGTAGCTGTCACCCGCATGCGCATGCTTCATGCTCTGGTTGATGACACCGCCGACATTGCCCGCGCCAAAGTATTCGCCCGTCGCACCCTTAATGACCTGCACGCTCTCCATGTTGAACATGTCGCGTGTGTAGGTGCCGAAATCTTTCAAGCCATCCGTATACATATCCTGTCGGGCCTGAAGACCGCGGATACGGAACTGATCGCCATTCAGGCCGCCATTCCCCTCTCCCGTGGAAAGCGTGATCCCGGGCACATTCGCAAGTGCCTGATCCAGCGTATAGGCCCGCTGCTCCTTGAGGATTTCCTTGGGAATGACCGTAATGGCCTGCGGCGTCTCGCGCACCGAGGTTGGCATACGTGAAATGCCCAGAACCTGACTATTAGTATTACCCGCCGCCACACCGGGATCTTCCGTGCCGCGCACTTTTACCGATGGCAGACGAATGGAAGAACTCTCCGTCTCCGAGTTGCTTGGAGCCGCTTCCTGCGCCTCGGCTTCGCCGCCGATCACACCTAATCCTGCCGACACACCAAAAATCATGGCCAGTGGCACATGGGTGCTCCGCATCACCGACCTGTCAGACCTGCTCATTCCCGTCTCCTGCTACGAAATCTTTCGTCTGCTTCAGCCGTTACACATGCGAAGCGAAACATGACGCTTCGCTACATGTTAACGAGAATGATTCGCAATAAGTGAGTTGTGAACGCACTGTGTCAAAACATGATCGTGGCTTTTGAGTATCACCTCATAACTCCGCCCATTGACGAAGAAGATTATGATAAGTCGATGTCAAGCCAAGCACTCCCGGATGCTCATCCGGCAAGACTGCGCGGGTGGCAATGATCGAACGGTCAAACTCGTAAAGCAGCGTTCGCTTTGCATCGTCTCGCACCATGGACTGCGTCCAGAAGAAGGACGCCCAGCGACTGCCCCTCGTCACAGGTGTGACACTATGCAGACTGCTCGAGGGATAAAGCACCATATCGCCTGCAGGCAGCTTGACGCTGTGCGCTCCATACGTGTCCTGCACAACCAGTTCTCCACCGTCATAATCTTTCGGATCGGTCAGAAAGAGCGTGCAGGACACATCCGTGCGAATGCGAAATCCCGTTCCCGGCAAAGGACGGATCGCATTATCTACATGCGCGTGAAAGTGCATCCCCACGTCGTAACGATTGAAAAGCGGTGGAAACACACGCAGCGGAAGAGCCGCACTGTTAAAGGTCGGATTGCGTCCCAACGCGCGCAGGACAAGCTCGGACAACTCCTGACCGACCGGGGAATCTCCGGGAACCTGGAGATTTTTCTTGGCCTTGGCCGACTGGTCTCCCGCCGTAACCCGACCGTCCACCCATTGAATGTCTTCCAGCACATGAAGGCACCGCGCCAATTCCTCTGCGTTGAGCACCTCCGGCACATGAATAAGCATGTGACACTCCCGTCCAGTCGATCCACGAACAAAACCGGCCACACTTCCTGCCACATGGCGCGTCAGTCATATTATGCAACCGATTATCAGTTGCACTCATAACCAAGCCCCGTCATAGAACCAACAGGAAGTTTCGCGACGTTACGGATGATGACTCCGGACATACGCAACACCCGTAATCCAGTGGCGTTTTCTCCGCTCTTCCTCCCCATGCAACGGCGGAAAAGGTGGAAACCCGTTCTCAATGAAAGGCTCCGCTGCGTCATGCCCGTCGATACGCCTGCTTCGGTTCCTCTCACCTTCTCTCCGTGGGAAATGTTCCTCGGAGCGGGGCCTGTCGTCCGGGCCGTGATGATCCTTCTGGCTCTTGCTAGCATCGCCACGTGGACGATCTTCATCGCGAAATCCATCGAACTCAGACGGTTGCGCACCAGACTGGTGGCTGCCGACATTCTTTTGGACGATGCGGCCTCCCTTGATGGCGCGGAGGACCTGACACGCAATTGCCGTGTCGCACACACTCTGGTTCTGGCAGCGGAAGACGAACGCACCCGTTCACACGACATTCCTGAAGACGGTGAAGGGCTGAAGGAGCGTATCGTCCTTCATTTGGAGCGCATTGAAGCCAGTGAGGCGCGGCGCCTCATGCGGGGCACGGGTTTGTTGGCAACCATCGGTGCAACCGCGCCGTTCGTGGGCCTGTTCGGCACGGTATGGGGCATCATGACCTCCTTCACCGGCATCGCGGCGACCAAGGCCACGAGCCTTGCCGTTGTGGCGCCCGGCATTGCCGAGGCTCTTCTGGCCACAGCGCTTGGACTGGTCGCGGCCATTCCCGCCGTGGTGATCTACAACCACCTCGCACGCCAGTGCGCCGCCTGCCGTGAAGGGGTGGCCGACCTGACAGCCTCCGTGATGCGTCTCGTGTCCCGTGATCTCGGGCGTCTCCGCCCCACCCTCTCGCGCGCGCAGGTCATTCCTTTCGCCTCGCGCGAGCAGCGCATTCCGGCGGAATAAGAAACACGCCATGGCCATTCGTATCCGTCACAGTTCTGACGATCTGCACGAAGCGCACGAGATCAACGTCACCCCCTTCATCGACGTCATGCTGGTGCTGCTCATCATCTTCATGGTGACCGCGCCGCTGACCACGGTGAACGTGCCGGTGGACCTTCCCTCCTCCACCGAGAAACCCACACCACGACCCGATGACCCGCTGTTTCTCACCATCAAAGCCGATCATGGTCTGGCGCTGGGCGAAGAAGACGTCGCACCCAACGCTCTGGCTGGCGCCATGGAGAAAGCCAGCAAGGGCAACAGGGACGAACGCATCTTTCTGCGGGCTGACAAGACCGTGGATTACGGCACTCTTATGGGCGTGATGGACAAACTGCGCGCTGCCGGTTTTCTCAAGGTCGCGCTGGTCAATCTTCAGGGGCAGGAGGAAGGAGCAGAGCAATGAGCAGCGCTGTTTTCCCGTCTCCCACCTCGTTCCGTGACCGGCGTCATCAGGCGCTGCAACACGAGCAGCAACGGGAACGACGCCTCTGGGGAACGGCGCTAACGGCAGTAGTGACTTTCGTGGCCGTCAGCGTGGCCCTGAGCACGCTCATTCCGCGCTCACCACCCGCAGTTTCCCTGCCGCCCCCGGCCGCCATCGCCATCGATCTTGCCCCTCTTCCGACAGCCATCCCCACGCCTCCGCAAGACGTGCCGAAAGGCCCGAAACAGACGCAAGCCCAGCCTGATCCCACGCCGGAAGAGCCGCCCAAGATAGCAGCGCCACCCTCTCCTGCGCCGCATCCTCCTGCCCCCGTACCGAAAACCGAGACGCGCAAGATCGTGAAAAAGACCGTCGTCAAACCCGTTTCGCATAAGGAAAAACCACTTCCGCTCAAAGAAGCACCAGCAGAACGCACCACAGCGCCTCCTTCCACCGAAGCTCCTCCTGCCGTTACACAGGCGTCCCCTTCACCGGGAGCGTCCTCTTCGCACGCATCGCGTGCTCCGGCTTCATGGCAAAGCGATCTCGTGGCGAGGCTGGAACGGTTCAAACGCTACCCAACGGAGGCGCAACGCCATAGGGAGGAAGGCACACCACTCCTGACCTTCACCATGAATCGCAAGGGACGTGTGCTGTCCGCTCGCCTTACAAAACCATCCGGTTATACCTTACTCGATCAGGAAACACTGGCTCTTGTCCGGCGCGCCGAGCCGCTACCCGAACCACCCGACAGTGTGTCGGGAGACACGATCACCCTGACCGTTCCCATTGAATTCTACGTTGAGTAGGAAGGACGAATACACAGAATCAGACTTATCTGACGCTGCCGCTGTCTATCTTTTTCGCATTTCATAGCGACAGGAATAGTCTGTGTTCTTTGACAGGCCCGCCTCATAAAAAATGCCGCCCCTTAATGGGACGGCACGCCATCTCTCACTCTGGAAAATAAACCAGCAGAGCAAGCCATTCCTCGTGTTCAGAACTCTTCGTACACCGCCGGATCCTGATTGGCCGTGCGACCATCCGGGCGCGCCAAGGTGGCGATCGCCTTCATGTCCTCATCCGTAAGCGCAAAATCAAAGATCGACATATTCTCGATCTGATGTTTGCGGCTCGATGCCTTGGGCAGCGGCACACACCCAAGCTGGTGATGCCAACGCAGGATCACCTGCGACACCGAACGCTCCACCCGCTTGGCAATTCCTTCCAGCACCGGATTGGTGAGAATATCGTTGCCGCGCCCAAGCGGACTCCACGATTGCGTGACGATATTATGCTGCTTGTGCCACGCACGCGCCTCGTCCTGCGGAAAATAAGGGTGCAGCTCAATCTGATTGATGCAGGGCAGAACCCCCGTTTCGTCCAGAAGACGCTGCAAATGCTCAGGCAGGAAATTGCACACGGCAATCGACTGCACATATCCGCGCTTCTTCGCCTCGATCAGTGCTTTCCAAGCCTCCACATATTTCCCGACCTTCGGATTGGGCCAGTGGATGCAATACACATCGTAATAATCCACGCCGGTCCGGTAAAGAGATTCCTCGATCGTGGCCAGAGCCTCATCATAGGCGTGGTGACGGCCGGGCAGCTTGGACGCGATACGGATGCTCTCCCGCTTGTGGCCGCTCTCACGCAGCGCCTTGCCAAGTGCGCCTTCATTTTCATAGTTGAAGGCGCTGTCGAGACCGGTATAGCCGACATCGATAGCCCCCTTCATCGCCTCCACACCCGAAGCGCCGTTGAGCTTGTAGGTGCCGAACACGATGGCTGGAATCTTCGTCCCATCATTGAGCGTAATTTGCGGCATGGTCATGAAATGGTCTCCTTGGTCTCGATGTCAGGGAACAGTGCGTCAGTATTCGGGCTTCTCGCCCTTTACCGGCACCGAAGTGGGTTGCCCCACTTCCCCCGCATAGGTCAGCAGCAGCACTGTCTGCGTGTTGCCCGACTGGCCCCGATGAATGTCATCCACGGATTCCGCAAACGCCTCTCCTTTGTGGAACGTGTGCTGCTTGCCGCTTTCACGATCCGTGATCGTCAACTGCCCTTCCAGCACATAGCCCGCATTGGGACAGGGATGCGTATGCCACGGCAACGCCGTATGCGCCGGGATCGTCAGACGGATCATCGTCAACTGCGGCTGCCCTGATGAATACGGTTTGTACGCCACGCCATTCCATGAACGATCGCTTTGCAACAGGACGTCCTTATGTGCCGTAGCCACATTCTGGGCATGCAAAGTGCCTGCGGAGATCATCATGCCGACAACGGTGGCCACAGATAAAAGCTTTGCAGCATGCATCTTTTTCACTCCTTTCCTGCGCTCCTGATCGCTTTCAATCTCCATCAGGAGCCATCACTTCATTGTTCGGGCTGAGTCTTTTCGGACGGAGCCGCAATACCAATCCGCGCAATCAGGTAAGGTGGACGGCGCAGGTCTTTTCCATCATGGAAACGGGGCAGACGCGACCACTGACCGGCCACGACATAAACGGCCCGATCATCGGCAAAGATACCGTCCGGCCAGACAAGACGCGGGTCGGATGCAATAAGATCGAACGATCCGTCCAGATTGCGACGAAAGACCGCATCATGATCGGCAGCGGTCGTGTAAATCCGCCCCCACGCATCGCTCGCCAGCCCATCCGCCGCTCCCTTCTCACCCTCATCACTCACAGCCGCTGCAAGTTCAGCATCGGATTTCGAGAAATCTGCCAGAAAGGCCGTCGGAAGACTGTAGAGACGACGACTGGCAAGCGGCGCATAGTAAAGCCGATCCGACGCATGCGAGAGCGTGATCCCGTCAGCGCCTCCGCCGGGAAATGTCGGGTGTTCACGGTCAACTTTCAGAACCCGACCGTCCAGAACGGTCTGATAACCCGGGTCCGGCTGCGTGGAGCGGTCATGCTCCAGCACACGGCGCTGTCGCCCCGTCGCAATATCCACCACCACGAGCGCAGGGTGACCATCGAAGGAACTGTCGGTCACATACGCCGTGCCGGCTGCGCCATGGGTCAGATCAATGCGCAGATCGTTCATATGGCTGCCGGGCAGCAACGCCTCTTTCAGCACGACGGCCACAATCTGCTTGCCTGAGCGCACATCGAAGCCGACAATTTTGGCTCCGCCCGGTGGGATTGGCTGTCCTTTTATCTTACCGTCATCAATGCCCCATAGTCGTCCCTGCGTGTCGGTCGTCAAACCATGCACGGAAAGCAGCCGAGAAGAGGGCGGTGCACCTATTGGTACGGTCGTTGCCGGGAATGGCTCGAGGCGCCCATCTTTCCACTCTGCCAGAACTGGCCCCGCATGATCGCCATCGTGCTTGGGGAAGCTGAGAAACATCCGCCCGTCAATCACGGCAATTCCAGACGGGTCGGGCGCCTGTAACGCGCCAACGATCTCGACCTTTCCTTGCGCACCAAACCCGGGATCATGATTATCAGTGATTGGAGGAGGTGTGCGCGCCCAAGCTGCCCCTCCCCCATGCATCAGCACCCCAAGAAGAATGGCCCCCGCCACCCTCTCCTTCCCGCATAGCGTGAACAGAACCCGCCCTCCCTGAGCTTGCTTGTGAGAGGACCGTCCCCGTCACGTGTGTCGTAATATGTATACGATAGAGCCTTGGCGCAGTTCCAAGGTGTTCACAGGACCGTCATCAGAATGACGGATGGTTCATCCCCGCGTGTGCGGGGAACACGTCATCGTATTTCGAGATTCCAGTATCATAGCCGGTTCATCCCCGCGTGTGCGGGGAACACCTACTATCTCGCACATACAGAACAGCGTTCCCCGGTTCATCCCCGCGTGTGCGGGGAACACGCCTCTCAGACTCTTGGATTCGCCCCTGAAAACGGTTCATCCCCGCGTGTGCGGGGAACACTATCGTCAGGTAGGCGAAGCATTGCTTTCCGCCGGTTCATCCCCGCGTGTGCGGGGAACACGAGCCAGACACGCATGATGACATCTGGAGAAACGGTTCATCCCCGCGTGTGCGGGGAACACTCGATAAGCGTTCGGCCACCCTCGCGGAACGTCGGTTCATCCCCGCGTGTGCGGGGAACACCCGGTGTAAGGGGACAGAGGGTTCTGCACACCACGTAATTCGGGATTGTGTGGGATTGCCGGGGATTTGGTGGGACAAAATTTGGCGCGCGGCGGCGGTTCGAACGCAGGGAGGATTTTATCCACAGGGCAAGAACCGCACCGATTTTGGTTTTGCACCAAATGGGTCCAGCCCCTACTTCGGTCATTTGGTATCGCACCTGGAGGGATCGAAGAACCCTTGATTGATGTGCTTGGCCGGTAATTTCTGGGTTTTGGCGATTTGATTGACGGTTTTTGCGATGGCGTCCAGTCTGCGTTTTGAGCAGATTG
>NZ_WOTH01000025.1 GCF_011516945.1 Acetobacter estunensis | reverse complement strand
GATACTGCGCGCGGGTGATTTCAGTCCAGGCCATCTTGATCTCATCAGGTTATCGCAAACCCATGAATCATAACCCGCTGAAATCACTCAACTCATTTTCGGTCAGACACTGAGTCAAAGATGTTAAAGGTATTGCCGCAATCATTGATCCGATGGCGTATATCGTTACGAGTTGTCCGACTGCAGCGCCAGAAACGTGTAAGCCTTGCCCTATTTGCGGGAGGAGGCCGGCAGGTACGCCTCCGTCAAGATCGTAATAAATCCAGCGCATGCCAGCGCCAGTAGTTTTCCTTTCGGCAGTTCGTGAGCGCGACGTCGGAGATCTTGAACCTCGTCTCGTGGTTCATCGATACACAACTGACTCATTGTTATACCCTTTCGCTGAGAAGTTTATTTCGGGGCGACCTAGCGATTAAGGTCTAGCCCGCCCATTCGCGCCTATTTCCCCCTTTATCATCAGAATGAGCGACATTGTGGTCCGCTATGTCAGGACAGACGAAGCCTGAGTCGGTAGAGCTTCCTCTTTTTCCCTAGGGACACCTAAACTTCACCAAGCTCTGTCTCTTCTCTGAGGCGACGCCGAAGGATCTTCTTATGGGGGAAGAACTTTAAACCTGAGGTTTTCAACGAAGTGGATTCGTAGGTCTATAAAAGAGATATTTTCAGGTTTATTATGGGGGCTTGAGGCAAAACTACTTTGTATATTTACGTAAAGATTGAGACAACCATTATAGATTGTTTGTTTAATTTAGACCAAAACTCGACAGCGTTGATATCGTTCACATTCGATTTGTCTGTTTAGCTCACATCGCAATCCCCGCCTCCCGTCGCTGCGAGAATTCCCAGGCGATAGATGCATTGCTCTTCGCCACCCCGGAGACCGCATTGCAGATCTGTTTCTCCAGAGATGGCGTCCACGGGACAAGTTGAAAGCCCAAGCCGTTGTCAATCATCGCGTACCGCCCTGATGCAAGAGCAAGACGTTTCCGATAGACACCGGCCACGTTGTCGCCAGGAGCAACAAAGTCGAAGGCCTTTCCCTCCTGCAGCGCAAGCCTTTCGCCCAGTGCCCTTACCTCCCGATTACGGAGCGCAGTGAGCAAGCCACGCTCGAACTTGACGCGCTCCCCCCCTTCCCGTTGTGCGAACCCCTCCCGTGCGAGATAATCAACGCGCTGACGCATCGCATCCCGCACCTCAGCCCCGAAACCACCCCCGAGTTCCGGCTGTTCCTTCGCTACAGCCTGTCGGTCCAGCCACGTCGCCCCCTGCGCCTCCACCTGCTGGTCTAGTGTGAAGTCCGACCGCACCGCCAACGCAACACGTGCCCGTCCTTTTGCGTCCTCGAACCGGCGCAATTCAACGATCGCCCCCATTGGAGCGTCGGTGGTTGCCTCCAGGCTCGGAAGATGGATGTGGTGCGTACGCCCATCGATCCCATCCACCACTGCGAAGGCCGTACCCTTCAGCTCATCATCCAGCCCGCGCCCGACCAGTTTGCCGATGACGGGATGGGCGGTTTCCTCGGCGGCCAGCACCCACGAGGATTGCGGGCGCTCGACGCCCTGCTCGGCGAGACCACGGTGGATCCGTTTGATGATGTCGTTGCGCTCACCCATCTCACGCAGCGTGGCCTCCGCGTGTTCCTCCAACGCCCACCGACCCGGCCCGATCTGCTGCGCCAGCCCCAAGCCTTCCAGGCGCCGGAGACGGCCCACCTTGAGTACCTCGAACGTATCGGACCGGCGATCGGGCGTGGGACGCATGTCGATGATCCCGTGCTCATTTGCATCGCGCTGAAGCTGGCGGTCAAGCTGCGTCCAGCGATCCGCCTCGACCTGACGTTCGACGGCACGCCGGATCTCGATGTCATTGCGCACACCAAGCTCGCGGGTCACGAGTTCCTGCGCACGACCACGCATGCCTTCACGGATGTAATCGCGCGAGATTACCAAGTCCTCGCCGTCCTGCGCCTTGCCGCGCACGATGACATGGACATGGGGATGTTCGGTGTTCCAGTGATCAACCGCCGCCCAGTCGAGCTTCGTGCCGAGATCATGCTCAGCCTGCATCATAAGATCGCGCGTGAAGCGCTTCAGGTCCGCCATTTCCACCGCATCATCTGGCGAGACGATGAAACGAAAATGGTGACGGTCATCGGCACAGCGCTCGGCGAAGGCTTTGGGATCGACTTCGTCCTGTTCCGGGCCGAACATCTTTGCCTTCGCGCCGTCCTTCGTGACGCCCTCGCGGCGCAGATAACGCAGGTGGGGCGTCAGCGGTGCGGCCCGAGGGCCGTGCTTCACCACGCGGGCCTTGATCACCACCCCACGCGATCGGGTGGTCAGAAACCGGTTGGCATGCGCGCTCGCGACACGGCCACGCCCGAAGGTCGAGCGACCACTTCCTCCAGTTCCCTGACGTCCCCGCCCCATGCCCCCAGCACGCTGGGTTGCCGCCAGGGCCTGCGCGATAAAGGGACGTGCACGCTGGGCGCCAGGGGAACGGATGCGTCCGGGACGAACCCGGAAATCGTCGTCATTCTTCATGCTAATGCCCGCGATGTGCGCGAAATGGCGGTAAACCGCCAGAAACGGGAACCGGCAGGCTTCAAAGCTCCGCGCACCTCGCAGAGGGTGCCGAAAATCCGCAGAAACCCGCCACAAAACCACCCCCAACCGTGCCGCACCTCGCGGCTTTTATCCTGCCTATACGCTACCCCCTCCCCCAGCATCCCCACCGGCCCTTCTAAACCCGGACCAGGCCGCACGTCGAAGGTGAGCATGAAGTGTCTGCTCATGGTGCTTCCCTCCAGCCAGCCGGGACGAAGAGTCCCGCAGACCTTCCTGGAGCCAGACTGTCGCCGACCGCAGCCGTATCGCTCGCGACAGGATGGGCAGGCCCGGCGAAAAGACCACCGATGGCTACAGGAATGAGCGGAGACGGGGTGCCCGACAGCTGACTGAGAACGGTCGGAACAGCGTCATCCCCCATCCACCGCACAACCGAAGCCACATACGCCCGCGTCTCGTCGGGTAGCGGTCTGCCGGTCGCCAGATGCTCGTCATAACGTCTGGGGCCGGCATTATAGGCGGCCAGAAACCCGACATCGCCATAACGGTCGTGAAGCCAGCGCAGATAGGCGGCGCCGGCGGTGATGTTGTCATGCGGGTCAAACGGATCGGCACCGAGATTGAGGGTGCGGCGCAGGTCACGCCACGTGCCGGGCATGATCTGCATCAGCCCCATGGCCCCCGCCGACGACACGGCGTGCCGATCACCGTCACTCTCGATGCGTAATACTGCACGGATCCATGACGGCGGGATAGCGGCTTGCCGGGCGGCCTCCCGCACCAGCGCATCGAGATCCTGCGCCTGTCCCGGAACGGGCGAGAGCACCAGCGCGAGCCCGAACCGGGCGACCGCCAGGGCGCCCCTTCGACAGAAAGCCGCCCCCCTCATTAGAAATCCTCCGGTATGAGCAGATCGAGCGGCGGATCATCCGGGCGATGTTTCGGCGGCGATAGGCAGACCTGCGGCAGGAAGAACTTCCGGCGCCATGACTCCCATGCCCGCGTCACCGCTCCGGTCCCGGGATAGAGATCGTCTAGCGCGTCGTCCGGACGGGCACCGAGCATTTCGAAGGCCCAGTGACACACCGCTTCGGGCTTCGCGCCGGCAATCCGCGACGCAGGGTGATGCTCTCCTGAATCCAGTCCCGCATGACCAGGCGAGGGCTGACAACAGGACGACGCGCCGCCTTGATGATGACCGGCTCCCACGCATAGGCGACCGGGACGTTGCGTTTGAAGGCGGCGAAGCCCTTCACCCATGCCATCCAGCGTGCGCCCGTGGCCTCGACCAGTGGTGCCAACACTGCGATCGACGCCGGTGTCGCGGCAGCATGCAGGACCCAGCCGTCATAGGTCGCGTCGAGATGCCGCACGAGGGCCGCATGATCGACCTCCCCCGCGTAGTCCGGCTGTCCGCGATAGAGATGGGCACAATTGACGTAAGGGGGATCGGCATAGCCGAGCCGGAGACGGGTGAGTGTCATTCCCGACCTCCCTGACGCTTCGTGGCGCGCGCCCAGACAAGATTCCAGACGCGTCCGCCACGACCAGCCTGAAACAGGGTGGCGCGAATCGGCTGGGCGAGCGAGGGATCGTCCAGCAACACCGAGACGTATTCCCCGGCGCGTTCCCCGGTGCGGGTCCAGCCGGCCCCGATCTCCGGCGCTTCGGCACTGTCACCGAGGTGGATGCGATAGTCTGGGGCGTTTTCCGCGTCTGCATTCTCGGAGCGTACGAAGGTCAGTTCCGCGTCGAGGGCGAGCGTGCGCAGGCGCCCGGCAAAGCCATTCGCAGTGCGCGTGAAGAAACCGATCTGGCTCATAGGTTGAACGCTTTCCTGTCGAGAATTGAGATGATGTATGGCGGCGTCATGGCGTCACTCCAGCGGAGGCCCGGCGCTCTTCACGGGAGCGGGGCGCGCCATCATCATGGGGGGATGTCGACCCGGATCCGTCAGATCCGGAAGGGGTTCGAAACGCGGGGGCGGCGGTTCGGCGTCGCCCGTCCGCAGGTAGACGGGCGTGGCGCGACCAATCACTGTGTCGGCCGACAGGACACCGAAATAGCGCCCGTCGAGACTGGTCGGGACCGCCGGGTTCATGACAAAGACCTGTCCCGGGCCGAGACGGATGCAGCCACGCCAGACGGGCAATGGACGCCCCCGATGATCGACAGGTTTGGCGTCACCCGCCGCCTTGCCGTCGATGGTGACGTGCGGGCCGAGGCGGCAGACGGTCTGACCGGCGAGCGCCGCGACCGGCTTGAGCAGCGGCACGCCGAAGGGCAGATAGCCACGCGTGGCCAGCAACGTCGCGTCGCGCTCGGGCAGATGCAGCGCCACGATGTCGCCGACGCGCAGCGCCGGAGTGGGTGTGACCCGATAGAGGCCCACCGGCACGCTGGCGGTGGCGTTCCACACCCAGCGCGGGCTGGGCGAGACACCGGTCGTCGCCAGGGTCATGAGGGCAGCGAAATACGTGGTGAAGAGCCAGGCGCGGCGGGTCATGACGCAGCCCTCCGCCAGAGCCACGCCTCGTGGCGGGCGCGGTCATAGGGCGGCACGGGCCGACTGGTCCGCAACCGCTCGTCGAGATCGCGCCAGTAGTCCGGGCACACAGCGCGAGGATCGAGGCCCTGCCGCTCGATGCGAGTGATGGTGTCGAGCACCGTCCGGACCGGAGCATCACCGGTCTGGCGCAGCAGCCTGTCGGCAGCGCCGGTGATCCATGGCAGGACGGCGCATGGCTCGTCCGGCGGCATGGCTCGCACGATGTCGATGGACACCGTGACGGCGCCCGTGTCGCTGGCAAGCCAGCGCATCAGGGCGAACACATCGCCTGCGGCGAAACTTACGCGACGCCTGTGACGGTCAATTCTGACGCTGGTTTCGGGATAGCCGAACCGCAGCCATTGCTCGATGCGGGTCTCGATCCAGACCAGATCGAGCTGCGCGCCGGCGGGGGAGCGAAGATCGTTCATGACGGTTCTCCGACAGGAAAGGGAAGAATGGCAGCAAGGCGATCGCGGGCGCGTTGGGCCATATCCGGATCGATCTCGCAGCCGACATAGCGGCGTCCGGCCAGCCGGTAGGCGACGCCGGCGGCGCCGGACCCGGCGAACCAGTCGCCCACAAGGCCGTCGGGCGGGCAGTTCATCCGCACCAGCAGGTCGAGCAGCGCCACGGGCTTTTCGGTGGGATGGATGGCGCGGCCATGAACATTGCGGAAGCGCTGCACGGAGCGGGCGAGACGCGGGCCGCCGTCGAGAATACGGTAGATCGAGGACGGGATCGCGCCGGTATGCGGGGGACGCTGCTTACGACGTATGACCCGCGCCCGGGCGTCATCCGTTGTCGCGACAGCGTTGTAGACAGACTGCCAGCGGACGGAGGCAGGATAGAACTGCACGAGCAGTTCGTGGACACGACGGAACCGGTCGGCATGGAACACGCTGCCGTTCTGCTTTTCCCAGACGATTTCCTGAGCATGCCGCAGGGCAGCCGCGCGGAAGTCGCCGCTCGTCGCCATGAAGCTGCGCAGGGAGCCGAACACCCAGAGCGAACCGGATGGCGTGAGGGCCTGCGCCGCAAGCGGCAGCCAGCCTGTGATGCGACGGTCCCAGGACAGGGACGTCTCGCCGTAAGGTGGATCTGCAAGGATCAGGTCGTATGGTCCGTGCGCCGGCATGACGTCGCGGCAGTCGCCGCAGAGCAGCGTCATGACGGTGCCTCCACACCAACCAATCGGCAGCAGCTATTGCCTGGCCGGGCAAGGCGGCGGCTTTGGCAGAGCCGGACATGAGACGAAAAAAGCGGATCGGTTCCGCTGTCGCCGCAGTGCCCGCAACCACCCTGAGGCACGGAGAGGACCGGATGCCATGGACCATGCATTGGGTCGCGCGCGGTATGCATGTACAAAGAGAGTCTATTTAGACTCTTTAGAGAGAGGCGATTTGTCATTATTTTCCAGTCTCTTATCCATGATTTTCGCATGCGATAGGCGTGGATTCGACGGTCGATAGGCGTGTCCGCTCAGAATTATCGACAGGGATACCCACAAGTTTATCCACAGAAGGACCGCCGATTGGTCGAAAGCGCACGTGCTTCGGCCAGCTCAGGTCGGACAGTTCGATGCGATAACCGGGGAGCGTGTTGCTGCGGGCCAAACGTCGAAGGAGAGCCACGAATGCGACAAGCGTCTGGGTGATCCCGGTCTTGCGATGAAGATGGGCGACCTCGAAGGCCCAGCCGTCACGTTGCCGTCCCGCATGCCGGCGTGCGATCAGGTAGAGCAGGCGCTCGAAGCCGCTGGTGAGGGTGAAGTAGGCCGGGTCGAGCGCAAGCACGGCCCGAGGCGTGAGCACCGCCTCGCGGAACCAGGCTGCGAGACGGATGTGAACGACACCGGCGGAGATCTGCCAGTCTTCGATCCACGGAGCGCCGGTCTGCTCATCGGTCCATTCGGACGCGCTGATGACGACGTTGGTCCGGCTCAGCCGTTCAAGGCCGTCTGGCAGACGCTCATAATATCCGCCCGACACGTCACGCCCGGGAAATCCGAGGATTTCATATCGTGTTGCCTGCAGGACCGTTGGGATCGGCGCGCCGCAACGCTGTGCGGCGATCATCGTCGATGTCGCCCAGATCAGGATGTCCGCATCCCAGATGGTCGCAAGCGCCATCGGGGACGAAACGAGGATGTTTTGGCTTCCCTGCCTGAAGCGCAGCGGGGCGCGGCGGCGTCCCTTCCCCAGTGCGAAGAACGCATTGGACATGAGCAGGCGCGGCATGCAGGGGGTCATGACCGCCCCCTTCCGCGCCGCGCAACACCAGCACGCATGAGAATGTAGTTCTTCGAAAAGATCGACTTTGAAATGCCGTTCTCAACCCACGCTTTCAGGTCACCGATCGTGTAGGTGACGCGATTACCCAGCTTATAGAAGACGGGACCACCGCCAATTGTGCGGTATCGCTCGAGTGTTCTTGGTGAAATGCCGAGCCATTCAGCGGCCTGCGGGGTTCGCAGATGCCGGGCCGGTCTCGGCTGGGGTCTTTTTCGGACCATGACTGTTCTCCACTGAAACAGGACGTGGCGTAACGCCGCGTACTGGGGCGGAGACTGGCGAAAAAAAACGCACGGGGTGGTGGACGAAAACAGGGGGTGCCCCAAGAAATCGTCCACCCCCTGAACACCGAAGATGCACTACGTTCCAGACGTCAGGCGACCTTGCGCAGGACAGAAAATTTTTTGATATCTGATGGAGGAATCTCGATGTTTTTAGCTGGTTTCTCTCGACGCCGGTGGCGGAAACGGGCGGCGGCCGTATTGCAGCAGGGCGAGATATTCTCCAGCAGCAAGTTGTTCACCAAGGGTCAGCAGGCGCTCGACGCGCGCACGTTGGTGAACGTCCTTCCAGATGGAACCGCTCAGGGTCTTCACTCCCGGATCCGTCAGTGCCGCGATGTCACGAGCCGTGGCCCCGGCCTGTTTGGCGGTGAGAGCCTGAAGCGCGTGGGCAAGCCGCCTGACCCTGTAACGTGTGGGCCGAAAGGTGTTGGGCAATGGACCTGCCGTCCGACCATACAGACGCTCGATGAAGCGACGCAAATGATGCAGGCGAACCCAGCAGGATTCATCAAGGGGGATCACGACAGCAGCTCGTTCGTGGCAATCATCGGAAATCCACAGCCGGAGTGGGCCACCCCGGTCGCCTACGATGACATGGAGGCCATCATCCGCTACGACCGCATTGGTCTGCGGCGTCAGGATCAGCGGTGCAAAACGTCCGGCCGCATAGATTTCAGGAGCGCGTACCAGCGCGATGATGGCGGAGAGCGCCTCCGGTGCCCAGAGCGCGGGGACAGACCACGCAGGGATCGAAGGATCAACAGGGAAATCGGAGCCCCCACTGACGTGCAAAAATGTGCAGATTTCGCTGACGGACTACCTCGTCAGCATCTTCGTATCTGGAAAGCGTTCGATAACCACGGACGTAATCCTGATTCAGGAGGAGAAACTCCTGTGCGAAATCAGGAAGGTCGAGCGTGAGCGCCCTGTCAAGAAATCCGGAAGTATGCCAGTCAGGTCGCGTCTGCATCGTCGGCCAATCTCCAGTCATTACGGTGACGCATCAGCCACGGGTCATTGCGAGCCGTATCTGATCAGTTCACGGTACACGGCGTCCGTCGAAGGGGAATAATGTGAGGCACGCATTAATCGTGCCGATAAAGGAACGTTCTGCCGCCTCGACCGGCGTCCGGGGCCAGGCGCACGAATGAAGCCGCCCCGACGGTAGCTGCGCCGGTTACTCCCATGATGATCTGCAAGGCAGGAGATGAAATACCGAGTTGCGCCAGTCCAACCGTAGCCGAGTATCCGGCAATACAAGCCGGGAGACAGAAGGCAAGCACCACGGCAAGTCGGATGTCTGGACGTTGGATCGACGCGAGCGCGACACGAAACAGCCACAGCACGAAAATGCCCGCGACAAGACCGAAAAAGACGGCGGCAAGCCCGGCCCCCATACGATATGTCCAGAAGAAGACGATCAGTCCGGCCATCGTGGGCACGGCCATTGAGACAAGAGTAAAGAAGACCCAACAGAGCAGTCCGGTCCCCACGACCCATGAGATGAGCCCGATGACAATCATCTCCACCTCCGGCAAATAGTACGGGACATGATAATACGTACTGTTCGGTATTGTTTCCAGAAAAAAAGACATGCCTGATAGCACGGATTGCAGATATCTCCCGTTAATGGGGTTACCGCAAAAATCTCCCACCTGATGTGCGGGAGATCAATGTCGCGCCGGGCTCATTCCTCCGAGCGGCGGCGCGTTGTCGCGACCCGGACCAGCGCCTCTTTGAGTTCGCGCTCGATCTGTCGGCGCTCGCATTTGCTGAGGTGAAAGCTGGTGAGTTCGGCCCGCAGCATCTGAATGTGGTCGTGCAGTGTGGTCATCGTCCTGCTCCTTTCGTTTCTCGAAGACAGGACGGACGGCTCATGCCGGGGCGGACCGGGTCAGGGATCGCCGCAGGCGACCGGCTTGCCGGCGCGTGGGGGAGCCGATTTTGTTCGGCGCGCCCGAAGGGTGCGTCGGGCAAAATTGGGGGGACCACGCATCCTTGACGCGGTTCGCCCTCGCGCATGGTACAATGGGAAGGCTGAGGGAAAGCCTCGTATTCCTCCGACCTCTCACGTCGGGCGACCAGCGCTGCCGCCCCCGCCCCGGAAGAGCACGTGGGAAAATGAAGCCCCGGAAGGCCCCGCCCGGGGAGACCGGGCGGGGTTGGTGGTGGGGCGCTTACTCCCCGTTCCGGCTGCGGGGCCGGGTCCAGATGAGGGTGTAGCCTTCCCCTTCCTCGTCGGTGAACAGGTTGGCGAAGATCGGGGCGGCGAAGGAAGGATCGTCCAGCTTCAGGCTCAGATAGGTGCGGCCTTCGTTGGAGCGGCGGGTCCATGCGGCGCCGAGTTCAACCCGTCCGAGGTAGACGCGGTAGTTGGGGGCGTTGTCGTTGGCCCGGTTGGTTTCCGCCACCAGGCGGACGTTGCGGGCCTGCAGGGCCAGGGTGACGATTTCGCCTTCGAAGCCTTCGCCCACCTTCTTGAAGGAACCGATGTTAGCCATTGTCGTATCTCCATGCTGTTATCGGGCCGCGACCACCGTGGCCTCGATGGCGATCGACCAGCCGGAGGCGAGCGGCAGAGCACCCTTCAGGGCCGAAGCGCAGCGGAGGACGGCAGGGCCGGAACTTTCTTGTCTCGCGAGGAATGACGGCGCAGCCGGCAGGGGAAGAAAGTTCAGGAACGCCGTTGCGGCCAGCCGATCGAGGCGCAGCCGGTCTTCGGCTAGATCAGCCATCCGACAGAGGCCATGGTGTGCGGACCCGCCAGCCCCATGGAGATATGATGCCGGCATGACCGGTCCGTCAGGTGGGGAACGTGCGACACAGGAGGATATCGCGCTCGCCCGGTGCGACCGTCTTCCCTGCTGGTGGCGCGGATCGCGGCCAGACAACCGCCCCCGACTGCCGCGTCCCTTCTACGAACGGTTAGGGCCGCATCCTATGGACCCGCCGTTCCAACGAAGGCTGGCCAGTTGGTTGCCCGCTGGACGATCCCTCCTTCGCCACGGACGGTCCGACCGTTTCACCGATGAGGAAGGGAGCCGTCGCCTCCCTCATCCATCGTCCCCGCAGCCGAAACGGGGAAAAGAGGTCCCGCCCTGCAACCGTTCTCCTCCGGGCGGGGCTTTCCGGGGCGCGGTTACCCGCGCTTTCCTCAACCGGGAGTGCAGGTAATGGGGAGCCCGACGTGTTTGTGTGGTCAGTCGATTAGCCGAGACCGACTATTACCTCGTTTTTGCGGGAGGGAGTTCGTCATCTTATTCAGCAAGTGTTTTTTCAATAATCCCGAAGATATCCGAGGAAATCACTATTTTGCCTGTTTACATCAGAGTTATCCGTAATTCTTGATGCATCTGTCTGTTTTACGGTTCGCTCGATCAGATTATTATCTCGCAATGGACCGACCAGACTACCAAGAAATTCTTCATCGGTTTTATACAATGTCCAATAGGGCCAGACGGTTACATTACCTTCCAGAAAATGAAGGGTACAGTTTGCCATGACGCCTGTGATATCGGACTGTTTCTCCTTCCAAAGCCCTATGGACAGAAAATGAATGTCGTCCAGATTCAGGAGGGAAAGAAGTTTCCAAAATGGTGGGCTACTACGCGAATCTAATAAGCGAATATTGCCGTATTTCTTTGTTAGACGCCGCAACTGCTGTGTCAGATGAATTTTGCTCACGACCTTCCGCTGCGACCGGATAACATCCTCCAGTGACAGAGTTGCATGAAGCAGCGCACCCTCGCCGTTGATCCAGACAGAAACGTCCCCGAAAAAATGATCCGTTTCTTTATGCGACGACGCGTCCTGTGGATCACTCCCGATTTCGACCTGTCGATTATTGTCCATTTTCCTGTCCTCTTCTCTCACAATGACACTCGGTTAAACGATAAATTTTCCATTTGCAGAGCACGGCAAGTTACTGTCACCAAGTTCCTGTTTGCAAATTCCATGACATGGTCAGCTATGTAAACCACGAGGGGTGTCACGAGAGAGAAACTAGCGCTCACGCGCCAGCCTCCTTGCGGAACCGCCAGACCGGGATACCCATCTGTTTGGCCTTATCGGCCAGATTGTCCTGAATGCCGGAACCCGGAAACACCATGACCCCGACGGGCAGGACTTTCAGCAGGGCGTCGTTGCGCCGGAACGGGGCGGCCTTGCCATGCCGGTTCCAGTCCGGCTTGAAGGCAATCTGCGCGACATCACGATGATCCGCCCAGCGGGAGGCGATGAATTCCGCCCCCTTGGGTGAGCCGCCGTGCAGCAGCACCATGTCGGGGTGCTTCTCGCGCACCTTGTCCAGCCGGTTCCAGATCAGATGGTGGTCCTCGTAATCGAGTCCGCCGGTGACCGCGACCTTTGGTCCGGGAGGCACGAGCAGTTCCGTTTCAGCTTTCCTGCGGGCGTTGAGAAAATCGCGGCTGTCGATCATGGACGCCGTCAGGGTGCTGCGGCTGACCAGCGAGCCTGAGCGTGGCCGCCAGGGCGACATCGTCAGGCGCTCGAACTGGTCGCAGGCCAGATCGCGGAATATCTCACAGGCGTTGCGTCGCTCCAGCAGGGTCAGCCCCTCGGCGATGAGGCGTTCCAGTTCCACGGAGCGGATCTCGCTGCCATCCTGTTCCTGCTGGCTGCGTTTCTGCGCCTGCTCGTTGCGGTCGAGATCACGCTCCACCTGCCCGACCATGCGATGGAAGACGTTGACCGTGGACCAGAGCAGCGGTTCAAGATCGGGCTCCAGCCGGGTTTCGGTCAGCGTGGCGGACAGGGCGTCGAAGATATCGGCGACTGCGCCCTCGATCTGGCTGGCGTCGGGCAAGGGCCTCGGGTCTGGCTCGTCCTCGAAGGGACGGTGGCCGTAAAGCTGGAGTTCGGCCAGCACATGGGCGGTGGAAGATGTGGCGTGTGCAGGTTCGAAATCGTCCTGTGTGCGGGTCATGGGTCTGTCCTCCGGTTCTGGCCGCGCCCCTCGCGGCCTTTCCGGGGGCGGATAGCGGCAGACGAAGGCCGGGCCGGAACCGCGCAACGCGTGGCCGGAACGCCGTGGAGGATGGCAGGGAGACGGCTATTTTGCTTCGCGATGCAAAGCGCGGACGCAGTCCCGCGCGGCGGAAAATAGCCGGCTCCGCCATTGCAGGCCCGGCCTGGCTGACGCCCGCTCCCCTCCAGAAAAGGCCGCGGGCGCGCCCCATCCGGAAATGGGACAGCACCCCGCACGGCAGGGAAAGACGATGACCCTCACACCCCCTTCCCGGCCCGCCTCAGTGCGTGACGGGTTGCAGGAACCGCGCCACGTCCTGCGGGGCAAGCTGGGGATGCAGGATCGCCCGCATCGCCCCACGCCCGAGGTAGCGCAGATCATCGTTGAAGTCCGCCAGACGCGGTGACAGCACGAGGCATTCGATCCCGGCCTCCTGCGTCCGTACCAGCAGGGTCGCCACCGCATGATCCCCAGCGGGATCGTCATCGCGCAGCACGTAGAGGCGGCGCAGCGTGGGCGGAAACACCATGGCGGCGAGATGCGCCGAGGACAGGCAGGCGGCCAGTGGCAGAGCGGGCATGACCTCATGAAGCGAGAGCACCGTCTCGATCCCCTCGCCTGCCGCCAGCACGTCAGACACCGTGCCAAAGCGCACGGCCTGGCCGAGCAGGTCGCCCATGGCCCGACGGGGCATGGCGATGGGCGCCTTGCCCTTTCCGTCCCGCGCCAGCCAGGTGCGATGGATGCCGGTAACACGGCCTTTGAGGTCGGTCACGGCGGCGATCAGCGCGGGCCATGTCTCGGTCGGACTGTCGGCATCGGCGCGGTAGTAGCAGTCAGGATGGAAACGCAGCGCGGCCAATCCTGAGCGATTGGCCAGATCGCGGCTTCGCAGATAGGCGTCTGCAATGCCCGACAGAGATCGGCTGGCATCCCACAGACGGCGCGCAGCCTCCGTGCTGGTGCCACCCGTCTCGTGGCGCTGCAATGGAGCGGTCCGCAGACGATCCTCCGCACGGTCTGCTTCGGGATGCGGTAACGCCAGAAAGTTGCGTGCCTCGTCAGCGACGTCACGGAAATCAAGCAAACCCAGAGTCTCACGGATCAGATCGAGCAGATCGCCGAATTCACCCGTGCTGGCATCGGTCCAGCGACCAGCCGCGCCCCGCCCTTCCGAGGGGCCGTGCAGGCGCACATAGAGCGACCGTCCCGGTGTATTGCGCACGTCGCCGACCAGCCAGTAATTGCCATGCTGCCGCCCGGCAGAGAGGTAATGACGGCACACCGCCTCCGCCTGTTCGGCGAGGCGACGTGAAAGATCCCGCGCATCATAATCGGCCATCATGCCGCCTCCCTTTCCGTCACGCGTTCGATCGGCCATGTCTCGAACAGCCGTTCGAGAACCTTATCCCCGACCTCATCGACCGGCACGAAAAACCGTAATGACCACGAGATGATTTCCGAAAACAGGCCATAGGCCCGCAACCGTTCCCGCATCCCTTCGGTAAAACCGGTCAGTTCGATACGCTGCCGTCCCATAACCCGAACCCGCCGCACCTGCATCCGTTCGGCCAGATGGAGGACCGTCCCACCGTCCAGCAGTACAGCGCGCGCGTCACCACCTGAAAGTGCAGGACTGCCCGTTGCACCTGCGTTCGCGGCCCAGGTCGCAGGCACGCGCCGGCCAAGCACGCGCTCGCCGTCATCGGTTTGCAGCCGGTAGACCCGGGCATGATCCATCGGCAGACGTTTCCAGACCGGTAAGAGCAGGCCCGTCACCATATGGAATTCGGTTTCGACGAATTCATCAACCGTGCGCAACTCCGCCTCCCAGAGAGGGACGAAAGTCTCCTGATCAATGGGCTTCCAATGGCTGGCCGAAAACGCGTTGACGGAGTGGAGTTGCGTCTCCATAGGCCTGACCAGCCGGACGCGCCGCTCGTACTCTCCCTCTTCCGTCACCAGTCCCGGCGCCGGGATACGGACCGCGACGCGTCCGGACTGCGTATTCCGGACGTATCCGGACTCCCGTTCACGACCCAAATCAAGTGCTTGCGGTGCCGTAACGGGTTCGGACCGCCTGCGTTCCCGAATGGTCAGCAGTTCCGTATCAGCCCCGGTTTCAGCGTGCGTATGAATGATCTGTCGTGCAAGGATGGTGAAGCTATCGGCACGCAGCGTTTCCAGCCCGGCATCATACACACCAGCTGTTCTTGCGGCTTCCACCCGTCCGGCCAATAAATCCTCGAAGGTGGCGAACAGCAGGTTCTGCAGGACAACCGGCAGGGCGAGCATCCGGTTCAGGAAGGTGGAAATCGGCGGAAGTTTATCCTTCAGCCCATTGTCATCCACGAGCGAGAGACCTGTCGCCGCCTCGAAGTCCGTCAGCGTGCAGCCTTCAACCTTTTCACGGGCAAGAAGACGGTAGAACTGCCGCAACGCATCCCGGGCATAGGGACTTTCAAGATTGTCTTCCGGCCGGAACAACCCCTGCCCGCCCGTCTGACGCTGCCCCCGGGTCATGGCGCCAAGCGTGTCCAGCCTCCGGGCAATGGTGGAAAGAAAACGTTTTTCCGCCTTCACATCCGTCGTGATCGGTCGGAACAGAGGCGGTTGGGCCTGGTTGGTCCGGTTGGTACGCCCCAGGCCCTGAATGGCAGCATCGGCCTTCCAGCCGGGCTCCAGCAGATAGTGTACGCGCAGACGGCGGTTCGCAGCCGAAAGTTCGGCATGATAGGACCGGCCCGTACCTCCTGCATCCGAGAAGACCAGAATGCGCTTGGCATCATCCATGAATGCCTGTGTCTCGATCAGGCTGGCCGCTGCTGGCCTGCTTTCCACGGCAAGCCGGTCCCCCTTGCGCACCACGCGGCGCGAGCGGCCAGTCACCTCGGCGACAGAGTCCGTGCCAAAATGCTGGATGATCTGGTCGAGTGCGCCGGGCAGTGCCGGGAGTGCGGCAAGCTGTTCGATCATCGCATCACGCCGGGCCACGGCCTCGCGGCTCAGGACAGGCTTGCCGTCATGAAACACTGGCCGCGAATACACATGGTCAGACCCATCGCTATAGGGCTCATAAAGCTGAACCGGGAAGGAATGTTCCAGATACCCAAGGACATACTCCCGCGGGGTCACGTCGATCCGCAGATCATTCCAGTCTTCCGGCGAGATCTCCGCCAGCCTGCGTTCGGTCAGGGCTTCGCCTGTGGAGACAAGCTGGATGACGGCAGCATGGCCCTCGGCCAGATCGCGCTCGATCGAGCGGATCAGGGTCACGGTCTTCATGGCCGTGATCAGATGGTTGAAAAACCGTTGCTTGGTGCTTTCGAAGGCCGACCGTGCTGCCGCCTTGGCCTGACGATTCAGCGTACCGTCCGTGCCGGTAATATTGGCGGCCTGCATGGCGGCGTCGAGATTGTTATGAATGACCATGAACGCGCGTGCGAAAGCATCATAAATGCGGATCTGCTCCGGCGTGAGTTGATGCTCGACCAGTTCATATTCCACGCCATCGTAGGAGAGCGACCGGGCGGCATAGAGTCCCATGGCCTTGAGATCGCGCGCCAGCACCTCCATGGCCGCCACACCGCCTGCCTCGATGGCGGCGATGAAATCGGCCCGCGTCACGAAGGGAAAATCCTCCCCGCCCCAGAGACCCAGACGCTGGGCATAGGCCAGATTGTGGACCGACGTAGCACCCGTGGCGGAGACATAGACCACCCGCGCGTCCGGCAGAGCATGTTGCAGGCGTAACCCGGCACGCCCCTGTAAGGAGGCTTCCTGATCGCCCCGCTCTCCCTTACCGCCGGCGGCGTTCTGCATGGAATGCGCTTCATCGAAGATGATGACCCCGTCGAAATCAGTCCCCAGCCACTCGACGATCTGCTGGACGCGGGAGGCTTTCGCGCCGCGTTCTTCCGTGCGGAGTGTCGCATAGGTCGTGAACAGGATGCCCTCGGAGACACGAATGGGTGTTCCCTGAGCAAAGCGTGACTGGGGCGTGACCAGCAGCCGCTCCATGCCGAGCGCCGACCAGTCACGTTGCGCGTCTTCGAGAAGTTTGTCGGATTTAGACACCCAGACAGCACGCCTGCGGCCGTTGAGCCAGTTGTCGAGAATGATACCCGCGACCTGGCGGCCCTTTCCGGTGCCGGTACCGTCGCCGAGGAACCAACCACGACGGAAACGGACGCCGTCGGGGTCATCCTCACCGACACGAGTGAGGACATCCCATGCCAGATCGGCTTTCCATCGGCCTGCCAGATAGCGATCATGGGCCTCACCGGCGTAGATGACAGATTCCAGCTGCGCGTCAGAGAGCAGGCCGTCACGGATGACGGCATCAGGGAGGGTTGGCTTGTGGGAAGGCCCGGGCGGGCGCACCGAGGCCATGGCGGCTGATTGCACCAGTTTGGTGGGGTGCGGTCGTGCCCCGGGGAGCGCAATGGTCTGGAGGCGATAGTCCTCATAGAGCGCGTCAGACAGACGTGTCGTCGCGGTTCCGTCTCCATCCGGCGGCAGGATCTCGTAGGACAGGGGCGCGCCCTGCATCTCCGAGACCGTCCTTTGGCGGGATGCGACGGCTGCCTTGCGCCCGAGATAGCCCCGCACGGTGCGAGGCGAGGAGAGAGCAGCAGAGCGTGACACTGCCGACGACTGGTGCGCCTGTGGCTGACGTGACGGCAGATCACCGATGATCCAGCCCAGCAGCGTCGGAAAATCGGGAGCAGTGCCACGGGCCGCGACAAAATGCGAGGGCTGGGAAGCGGGTGTGCGGTCGAACACCAGCACCCGCGTTTCGACAGCCGTTCCATGTTGCCGGTACAGATGCCCCGCCACACCGGCCGAAAACACCAGACGTGCCTTGGCCTGCAGAGTGGTGAAGCCATCGGTCCATCGCGGGTTGTCGGGGCCGAAGGACGCACCGGTCAGGGCGACAAGCCGCCCACCGGGCTTCAGCCGGTCGAGTGCGGAGGCGATATGCCGGAACGTCGTGTCAGGCGCCCGCCCCGCCACATGCACCGTCGCCGAAAAGGGCGGGTTCATGATGACGACATCCGGCTGAACGCTCTCGGGCAGATAGTCGTGGATCTGGGCAGCGTCATGCCGGAACAGGCGGGCCGCCGGAAACAGCGCGGTCAGCAAGTCTGCACGCCGCGGCGCAAATTCGTTGAGAGTCAGCGACGCACCCGCCAGTTCGGCGAAGACGGCCAGAAGACCGGTCCCTGCCGAGGGTTCCAAAACATGCTCACCGCGCCCGATATCTGACCCACGAGCAAGGCAGAAAGCCAGCGGCAAGGGCGTCGAGAACTGCTGCCAGGTCTGACTGTCGTCCGAGCGACGCGTCTGCGAGGGGAGAAGAGACGCCAGACGCGCGATACGGGCCAGCAAATCTGTGTAGTCGGATGCTTTGGTCATCAGGGCCGGACCGTAGCGCCGCAGGAACAGGACGGACGCGGCCTCGGCGGCGTCATAGGCCATCTTCCAGTCCCATGCGCCCGTTGCGTCAGCCGCGTTGAAGGCGGTTTGCATGGCGCGGCGCAGTCGGCTGGCGTCGAGCGTCTCCCCGCGTTCGAGGTGGGACAAAAGCAACCCCGCGGCGGCAAAGCCGCGCAGGTTGGGAGTGGGTGTAACAGGGCAATCCATAACGGTGGTCTCCGGGAGGGAAGGAGGAACGGTCCCGGCACGCCTCTCTCTCCCGCGCCGGAACCACCCGGCCCAAAACAGCCCTCTCCCTTCCCGTCCCCGCCCACAGGAGAACGCCGGGCTTGAAGCCGCCACAATCTCCCCGTAACGGTTCTGTGAGGCTCACGCCTGAACCATTCGTACAGAAGGCATTGCGCATGAAGATTTCAGAACTGGTCGACCAGATCGCCGAGACGACCGACGCCAGCAAGACCGATACCCGCAAGGTGCTCGACGCCCTCGTGGAAGCGATGACCACTGCCGCCAAAAAGGGCGAGGAGATCTCGCTGCCCGACTTCGGCAAGTTCAAGGTGAAGGACGTGCCGGCCCGCGAGGGACGCAATCCGGCGACCGGCGACAAGATCCAGATCGCGGCATCGCGCAAGCTGTCGTTCACACCTGCCAAAGCCCTGAAAGACGCGCTGAACGGCTGAAAACACTCCCTCCCCGATGGTCCCGTCAAACAGGAGGATGTCCTATTTTTGTGGATCGGAATGTCCTGTTTCTGTTACTGTGTAGGACCATCAGGGAGGTCCATTGAGGTCATCATGACCCAGCTACGTCGCACCAGAACGCTGAAAGAGCGGCTGAAGACACGCATTCGCCGCGCGCGCGGCGACGTCTTCGTGCCGCGTGACTTCGCCGATCTCGGCGAATATGACAGTGTCAAAAGAGCCCTTCGACAGCTCATTGTCGAAGGCGAGATCGCGCGTCTGGGCTACGGGGTCTATGCCCGCGTAAAAACGAACGGCCTGACTGGTCGGCCGATGCTTGCCGTCCGCGGCGGCTTCGATGGAGCCGTGCGTCAGACTCTCAGCAAACTGAAGGTCGACTGGCGGGAGTCCGATACGGTCCGACAATACAATAACGGGCGCACGACACAGGTTCAGGCCAATCCGGTCTTCGAAGTCCAGAGCCGGTTCAACCGGAAGCTGCGCTATCGAAATCTTGAGGCGCGGTTTGAAAAGCCTTACGCCTGATCTGCTCGCCGAAGTTGCCGATGCGCTTGACCTGTCATCCGCAGCTCTCGTGGAAAAGGACTATCGCGTTGTAGAGGTGCTGGCAGCACTTCAGCATGCGGACCTCCCTCAAGGGATAAGTCTGGTTTTTGCTGGCGGCACATGCCTAGCTCGCGCCCATCGACTGGTTGCCCGGATGTCCGAAGACGTGGATTTGAAGGTCGCCATAACGCCGCTGCCGTCGAGCAAGAGTGCGGCTCGGAAGATTCTGGGCACGCTGAAGGACACCATCAGTAAAATCGCGATGGACCTCGGTTTTCCCGAACCCGTCATTTCCGCCAAAAACGAAAACCACTATATCCGTGCCGAACTGAGCTATGCGGACAGTACGGGCGAAGATGTCGAACTGCGCCCGCACCTTCTCGTCGAACTGACATATGCGCCTGCGGCTCTCCCGACCGTCGAAAGATCGGTACGGTCTTTCGTAAGCGAGGCGACGGATGCCGAACCGGAAATACAGCAGATCACCTGCATTTCCGTGGACGAGACCGCAGCAGAGAAATTCGTGGCCCTGACCCGTCGGACAGCAGGTTATCTGGAAGGACGGAAGACAGACGCTTATGACCGCTTCCTGATCAGGCACGTCTACGACCTGCATTGCATCCTGCCCCATCTCGATCTGCCTCGTGTCTCGACACTTGCCAGACAGATCATGGTCAGTGACGCAGAGCAGTTTAAGAAGTGGTTCCCTGCGTATGGCGCAAACTCAGAAGCATGCACCGAACAGGCGTTAGCTTATCTTATGACGAATTCAGAATGTCGTGATTCCTTCGATCGGTTTCAGGCATCCATGGTTTACGGCGAACATTTCACCTACGACACGGCAATGGCGTCAGTACAGAGCCTGTATGCCGCCATTAAAGAAACCGAAAATCATGTAGATGAAAAGAACGATGTCGAACCAAATAAAAAACGACCGAAATAAAGATAACGACGATAAATATTATCACTTTTCCAAAGGAAAAACCGGCAGGATCGTCCGTTGGCTGCTCCGCGTTGGCAAGCGGCCAGAAACCGTTGATGAAACTGTCACCGCACCCGCCGTCCTCACACTCATGGCATTCCTCTGGGCTGACAAACATCCGGATTCCGGCCAGCTTCCGATATGGGTCTATGTCACCTCCGTAGCTGCTGCTGGAACCTGGTACGGTCTTGTCAGAGGAGGTCCTGAATTTATCCGGCCGCTGTTCAGGGGCACTTTGACTGGTGGCCTAACCGCGATGGGACTTTACCTTTGTCTGCCACATATCGCGCAGCCGCAGGAATGGTCCTCCATATCAGGCAACATGATCATGATTGGAATGGATCTGTTTTTCTTTGCCCATGCGCTTTCTGCCATCGCGCGCGAGTTCTTATTAACGACAGAAAATCAGTGGGAAAAAGGACTCATACGACGCCAAGAAATATTTGCCCGAGGCATTAATTTTAATGCGTGGTCCAACACATATTCCTCATTCTCTGGATTTATAAAATACCTAGAAACTCGGTTCTATTTATTCTTGCGCTTACTGACAACATCAAAATCTATGGAGGGGTTTCCTCCTTTGCTATGCGCTTTTATTATTTTGTTACGTAACGCTCTTACTATGTGGGGGGTGGGATATTTTTCGGCTAAAATATCCGGGATACATTTTTGGCACATGCTCTCCAGTCTCGCGCATTTATTGTCTCCACGTCTCTAGCTTGCGCCTTTGCCAATCATGAAAACCGGTCTCCTCCTACGGTAAATGTATATCCGTTGGCGCGGATGGCGTCATCAATCGCCCCATCGGTGGTTTGATAGTCCCATTCGCGTTCAAGAGAACGATACAACCAGCGCGCCAGATCGCGCAGGGCCTTGATAATCCCCTCCTCCGCGTCTGTCGTCATGTCCTGACCCGACGGGCTGTCGCGACTGACGTCGATACGCATCGTATATTCATGGTAATAGAGGCCGCGTTGCGTGATCCGCGCGGTAATCTGGTAGAAATTCCGCCTTTGGATCTCCAATAGCTGGTCTGCGATGGCATGAAGTGCCTCGTCCTGCGGCGCGTACTGACGGATTTCATAGGACGCATGTCGGGCATATTTATAGACACCCTCGAACGAAGCGCCGTCCCCCTGACTGGAGAACCCCCGGAAATAGATACAGGGATCGCTTACGCGGGATGCGCCTGCCGAGTGCCATGATGCCATCGCTACGTCCACCCCGATTATGGTGCATATCCTCAAAAAATCCTCATAAACGCTATCCCACCAGGGAAAGCCGTCCAGAGTGTTGCGATACCAGCAGCGGGCTCTTTCACGGGCCGCGTCGCACAGTTCATCAATCTGATAAACCGTAATGGAGATGATCTCAGGCATCGGGATCATCTCCTTCAAGGGCGCTTGCCAGCCATTCGTTGGTGCTGGTCCAGCCAACGGACTTTCGCGCGCCAAGATCGATCATGTGCGCCCCTCCCCCGAAAGCTTCCAGACGGGGTCGGGAACATGTGTTAGCGTATTCGAAACCCCATAAGCCCGAGAGATGGAATTCTGCCGCGCATCCCAGGACGAACGCGATGACACATTCAGGGTCTCCGCTGATGTCGTCACGGATCCACAGCTCCGAGCTGCATTCGCCCGACAGGGAAAGCGTGAAGCCGTCGGCAACCCGGAATCCATCACTATCTTCCGGCTCGTTTGTATATAACTCGAGCGCACGCGTCGCGTTTTCATACGTCCCGACATCCAGGACACACGAAAAATGGGTGAAATAGTCGGCCATCGGGAAACCTCCCTATAAAGAAAAAGCCCGGAATGGATCCGGGCTTTCGCGAGAAACGGGGCAAAATGATCTGGTGCGGTGTCAGACACGCTCCATGAGTTTGCGTGCCTTGCCTTCAAGGTCGAGGCGCGTGTCCTGGTTGCTCTTCGTCCGCGCGAACGCCGTGATGCCCTGAACGAAGTCGAACACGCTTTCCGGGGGCCGGCCTTCCTCATGCAGCACGGTTTCAATGATTTTTGCGGTTTCCGGCTTCGAGAAACCTTGACGCCGCAGGAACCGTTCACGATCCTCCTCGTCACGCGCGACAACCTGCCTGCGTGATTCCTGAATGCCGGAAATGAACGTCGCTGCACTGGCATTTGCGAAATTACGCAGTGCTGGCGTCGCCTGATGGACAAAGCGGTTTGCGGCGAACTTGCTGTGACGGATCGTGATCTGCTGCAGGTTTTCCTGCCCCCAGATCAGGCGGTTCTGACACACCCCGCGAAGATAAAAAGAGGCAATTCCAAGACTTTTACTACCGACTTCCGAATTCCAGGCGTAAAATCCCCGGAAGAACAGATCAGGTTCACCATTCGGCAGTCGTCCGGCCTCGATCGGATGCGTATCGTCGACAAGAAACAGAAAAACATCCCTGTCTGACGCGTAAAGTGTCGTGGTTTCCTTCGTGATATCGACATGCGGATTATGCGTCATCGTCGCCCAGTCGATGACACCCGGAACCTTCCAGTTCGTATCGCCCGTCCCGTTTCCAGCGATTTTGCGCACGGCGCCGACAAGTTCATGGTCCCAGATCCGGCCATAATCCGGGCCGGTGACAGCGCGCAGTTCCACACGGCCATCACCCGTTTCCAGTGTCTTGACCAGTTCGGCCCGATGGGACAGCAGTCCGTGCTGCAGGTTGATGGCGGCGAGCGGAGCCGGAAGGCTGCGCAGGTAAGACGACGGCGCACTGACCAGACTGCACAACTGCCCGAAGGACCAGTGGGTCGGTGCAACGGGTGCGCTCTGTCCGGGCACCGAAAGGGTAAGCCGTTCGGCATTATCGCGCGAGGCCTCGACGCGAATGGCGCGGCTCTCCACGGTGCGTGCGGTTGCCCGCTCCGCACGGTTCAGGGTCGCAGCGTGCAGGTCAGCGAGAGACAGATAGCGTTCATCGTCAGGACGGGAAAACCATTCGGACGATACACGGTGATCCACCCGGCCACGGGACGGATCGACGCGAAACCCGCTGCCCGAGCGGGTCGAAGGAAGAACGGTCATGGTCATGGAAACTCTCCTCTTGCGCCGGATATTCGGCACAAAAGGCGAAGCCGCCCTCTCCCTCTTTCAGGGCCGGACCTGCATGGAAAATGCTGCTTCCGGGAACCGGAAGCAGCGAGAAAACACCATGATTGCCACCCGGACGGAGGACTTTATGCTCGCCTGTTATCGTCGGCAAAGCCATCACGTCCGTCAGGCACTACGGTGTGGGCAATAACTGCTGGCTCCTGCTCTGCCATAAACAATCCGAGCAGTTCTTCGTAAGTGGATACCCAGAGCAGGTCAGTCGCCGCTGCCTGGGTGGCTCGAGACGGTCTGAACAGGATACCCCGGTCGACCGCCCGTAAGAGGCTCAGGTCATTGAACGCGTCGCCTACCGCAAACGTCATCGCGGCGGTCGTGCTGGAGGCGGAGACTGCCTCATGCTTGCCCCGCAAATCGTTCCAGAAATCAAAGCCGACTACTTGGTCCCGGTCGTCCAGGAGAAAATGGTGGCAGAAGACCTCGTCGGGCTTCAGTTCCCTGATATAGGGTTGGTTCATCGGTCGGAACGAGTCCGTGACCAGGATGACTGTCATCTCGCGGGCGAGGTGCTTCACAAAATCGACCGCGCCATCAAAAAGGGGAAGCGTCGCGAGTGTTTTCTGAATGTCTGACATGGATATGCCGTGCGCATTCAGGGCTTCGACCCGCCGCGTCATCAGGTGCCGGTAATCCGGCTCCTCGCGCGTCGTGGCCATCAATGCGTCGAGGCCGAATTTCTTGCCGAGATAAGGCCACATTTCAGGGGCCAGAACGCCCTCAAGATCGAGAAAGACCGTCTTTTCCTGTTTCATGAGTGCGCCCCCCCATGATCGAAGAAGCCAAGAGCGAGACCAATGCAGACGAGAAACACACCAATCACACGATTGAACATTCCGGCCCGGGCAAGTATCCAGCGGCGGGTCGCACTCTGTGACAGCACATAGGAGACAGCGACGAACCAGGCCAGATGACAAAGCGAAATCATCATGCCACACATCAGCGCGTAGCTGAGCGGTGACGCAGGTCCGATGACCTGCGTGTAGAGGCTGATGACGAAGACGGCGGTCTTCGGGTTGAGTGCATTGGTGAGGAAACCGTCGAGAAAGGAGCGCGAAGGGGTCACCAATGAGACACGCTCCTCGGCCTCCTCGATCGCAGACCCGGACAAAATGGTCCTGATACCCACATACAGCAGGTAAGCGGCTCCGGCGTAACGAACATAGAGAAGCAGATCAGGCAGGATCACCTGCATTGATGAGAGGAGAAAGACGGCGTAAAAAACGTGGGTCCAGCATGATGCCGCTATGCCCAGGGCCGAGAGAATGCCTGCCTGTCGGCCATAAAGATAACTGTTGCGCGACACCATGGCGAAATCCGCGCCCGGACTTATCACAGCCAGCATGGTCACACCGAAGACGAGAGCGAGCTGGTTCATGGACATGCCTCCTCTACGACAGAGTTTCGTTCCGCCCGGAACGTGATGACGAGCACGTCGCGATATGCCAACTGGTTTCCGTCTTTCGGAAACACCGGACTGACGCCATGAACGACCTTTTCGTCGTCCACGAGCGCGATATCGAAACGTTCCTGGAGCGTGAAATCCGTCAGGGGAACGCCCGCGAGGGAGTAGATGGTCGTCTCCCCGCCTGTGACATTCTGACGATCAATCAGCACCATCAGCACATAGGAGACCCCATCGCGATGAGCCCCCTCCGGGGTCGGTTTCCCGCCGTGTTCGATCGCTTCGATGCGGAACTGGTGGACTTCGACAAACCAGGATGCCACGGGATCGACACCGGAAAAGACCGCCGAAGCAAACTGAAGAAGAGTATTGAGCACGACCCCGTCGGCGATCGTGTCAGGGATCGGCTCGAAATGACGCTCTACCCCGCCATTGAGATGGTTGTAGCTGACCGTTTGATAATGTGGTCGGTGCGGCAGTCTCTTAATTCTGTGATCGTTCGAGACATGATATGCGGCATGTCGACGTCGGCGATAAACACCGCGATCCCCCATATAGGTATCGACTGGCATATCGTTCCAGGAATCACAGAAGTCATTGAGACGAACAGTGCTGCATCCCGAAGAAGATTGAAAAACGTTTCTCAGTATCTGTCGGTCCGACATGAAATAGCTTTGTGACGTGATTGCATTCTGAGCAGCCTGCAAGGAGTGTTCGATTGTGCGATGGCCATCGGAACTATCGGCGAATATTGGTAACGACATGATTGTGTCCACAACAGTTTCTGCCAGTGCCGCACTCGCGAAAATTCTGCAAATGACATGCTGTGGCAGGGCAAAAAATCGATTTGTTCTGACGCTCATTCGTGAGGTAATCTCACATGTCCCGGTCGCAACGCGGAGATGAATAAAGCATGCGTATTCCTGTCCGCCTTCCGTCGCTCAACGCACTTCGCTCTTTCGAGGCCGCAGCCCGGCATGAAACGCTGCAAGCGGCCGCAGACGAACTGCACGTCACCCACGGAGCCGTCAGCCGGCAGATCAGACAACTCGAAGATGAACTGGGCGAAGAGCTGTTCATACGTCGTGCGCGTGCCAACGTTCTGAACGACCGTGGCCGTGCACTTGCGGCAAAGCTTCATGACGTCTTTCAGGATCTTGCACAGGCACTGGAGGACTTTCATCGCGATGGCATTATTCCGCCGTTGTCGATCTCATGTGAACCAACGCTGTGTCTGAAAATGCTGATACCGGCACTTGGCGACCTGAAGCGCGATACCGGTCTGGATGTGAAGGTCTTTGCCGCCGGGGGACCGATCGATTTCGAGAAAGACCGGATCGATCTTGCTATTCGCCGGGAAGATTTTCGGGTCGATCGGGACCTGCACATTTATCCGCTCTGCGACGAGGCGACCGGGCCCGTGGTCACCCCCATGTTGGTCGCGGATGGAAAGGCGGACTCTTTGTTCAGGAGTGCTCAGCTGCACACGATGACGCGTCCCGACGCGTGGAAACAATGGTTAAGTCTTTCGGGTTTAAAACGCACACGTGCTCCCAAACTCACGTTCGAGCATTTTTACCTGGCGCTTCAGGCCGCGCAGGCCGGACAAGGTGCGGCGCTCGTATCAGTCTTCATGGCGGCCGGGGATATCGAGGCAGGGCTCCTCGTCGCGCCGCGGCGGTTTGCGCGCGACGGAACGCGCTATGTCTGCCTGTCGTCGGCCAACATCGCACAGGATGACCGAAAACGGGCATTCTGCACGTGGCTTGCTGAGCGGATGAATCGCACCCTCGAAAAATTTGTGGATCGTGAAACTGTATCCAGACCTTGATCGGGAAAACACGAACCAATAAAAAATGCGACTTCCGGACTACGGAAGTCGCATTCGTGCAAGAAACCTCGATGATTTACTCCGCAGCGATCTCCTCGCTCAGGAAAGTCGGTAACGTGACGTCACCTGTTCCGTTATCGTCTTCAGTGACGGAATCTCCTGTTTGAGGAGCGCCCGCCCGTAATGCATCGGGCAACCAGCCTGCCCCTTCGAGCAGCCGTTCGGCCTCGCGGGCCATGTCGGCCTTCTTGAGATGGGCGATCATCTCTGCCGCCTGCTCGCCCCGCGCTTCACTTACCGCGTCGAGAATATGCGGTTTGGTGACGCGTCCCAGGTAATTTTCGACCGTCGGCTGCCATCCTGCTTCCACCGGATCTAGCCGCAGGGCTGAGGCCAGCCGGTCGCTTCGGGCCAGACGCCGCTCAATGGTTCGCGGCGAGACCGCCGCATGCGGGTTTGTCTTCTCGAACAGGGCGTTAACCCCGAATGACAGACAATGCGCCAGCAGCGCCAGACGGCTGGTTTCATCCAGACGATCCAGCCATACCCACAATGCGTCCTCATCCTGCGGCAGATCCTGCTTCCATCCCTCATGTCGTGCGCGGACGTCTTGCGCCGGCATGCTGGTCGCCAGATCCGCGGACTGCATCGGCAGGCCGACGGAACGAACACCGGCTTCGAGGCAGAAGCCCGAGCGGTCATCGCGAAACAGGTTCAGGCAGAGTGTATGGAGAAACTCGGTCAGCGCCACATGAGGATTGTTGGCCAGCGCGTCACGAAGGGCGAGCGTGCGCCATGCCGTCAGTTCGGAGAGCAACCGGTCCGGGATGGGGCGGCGGACATCTTCTTCATCCTCGGGATCATCAGACCCTTCGGTTTCCCCTGCCCCGTCGACTGCGGGATAATCGTTTTCGTCATGCGCTGCGCTGGCTTCCTCGGCCTGCGCAGAAGTGTGCGTGTCCGATGGGCTTTCATCTTCCATATCTTCCGGATGGGCAAAACCGCGTTCGATCAGGAGGGTGCCGTCGCTATCGAGGCTGACGAAAGCCCCTGCGCGAACCACGTCGCCAGGGTCGAAGATCGCAGGACGAGTTTCGAGGACCTCGATCGCCTGTTCGATCTCACCGAGACGGCTATCCACCTCATCGGGCAGTTCATCCGCCTGAGCATATTCCGCCTCAATCGCCTCCTGCTCGCTGCGGAGCGCCTCAAGGCGTGCTGTCTCTTCTTCCGAGAGTGGAACCGCCTTACTGTCAATCTCGGCAAGATGACGTGTATGCCCCCATGGGAACGACAGGTCGGTTTCAACCCATTTCCAGCCTTCGGCCCGGACCTGTTCGGCTGCCGCATGCAGTTTCTCCATAACCAGCCGGTCGAGAATGGCCGGATCCTGAAGCCAGCCACCATCATCGGCTTCGAACAGGTCACGCATCACGTGACCACCGGCCGCGACATAGGCATCGAGCCCGACGAAGCGGGCACGCGCGTCCGACGCGCGCACGGTCTTCTCGGTCAGCATGCGGCGAATGACGTAGGGCTCGCGGTTATGGCTCTGGGCAATGATCCCCCAGACCTGCTCTTGGCGGGCGGTATCGTCGCTGATGGAAAAGGCCATCAGCTGTTCCAGCCGCATGCCGTCCTGCTCATAAACCTCAAGCAGGTTTTCAGAGACCGTCATCAGACGAAGACGCTGTTTGACGACGGAGACCGGAACGAAGAACGCGGCTGCGATTTCCTCTTCGGACATGCCTTTTTCCAGCATGCCGCGGAACGCCCGGAACTGGTCCAGCGGATGGAGGGCCACGCGCTGGACGTTTTCGGCGAGAGAGTCATCCTCGGCGAGAATGGCTGAACCGGCCTCGCGCACGACGCAGGGCACCGGCGCCGTCTTGTTGAGTTTCTTCTGTTTGACTAGCAGTTCGAGTGCCCGGAAACGGCGGCCGCCTGCGGGAACCTCGAACAGACCGGTTTCGATGCCTTCGTCGTCGAGGACGGGACGGACGTTCAGGCTCTGTAGCAGGCCGCGGCGTTCAATGTCGCGGGCCAGTTCCTCAATCGAGAGCCCTGACTTCACACGCCGGACGTTGGACTGTGACAGAACAAGCTTATTGAAGGGAATATCCCGTGACGAACTCAGGCTGATTTTCTGGATGGCGGTAGCCATGGCGAAAACTCCATGACGGGCGGAGCGGAGACTCTCTCCCCTCCTTTCAACCTGTCATGAAATTTCCAACTTCACTCTTTCTCTCCGTGCTCCCCCACCGAAAAAGCCGGAGCCATGGTGACCAGAAGCAGGGAAAATTACTTTCGCCGGTCGATATATCTGCTTACTGATCGACCGGTATGTAGCCAGGCAATGCTTCGACATCGCTGATCCAGCGACGTAATGATGGGTAGGACTCCAGTGAAATTTCGCCCTGTGGCGCGAGCGCCAGGTAGGGATAGGCCGCGCAGTCGGCTATGGTTGGATGCTCTGCCGCCAACCATGTGTGCTCCGAAAGATAAACGTCGATGATCTTCAGGGTCCGTTCACTCGCTTTGGCCGCATCATCATACCGAAGCGGATAGCCGAACAGCTTGACCAGTCGTGCGTCTGCGGGACCATGCTGGATCTCATTCACGGCGACTGAGAGCCACTGGGTCACTTTGGCGCGTCCGACAGAATCGGACGGAAGCCAGTCATGCTTGCCATAGGTTTCCGCCAGATAGACGAGGATAGCCTGAGAATCCCAGATGACGGTTTCGCCGTCCTGGAACACGGGCACCTGCTGCCACGGATTGAGTGCTGTGAATTCTGCTGTTTTTTGCGCTCCGGCGGCGAGGTCGACGTCTCGTATCTCGAGTTCGATGCCAACCAATGCTGCGAACAGCCGGACCTTGTAACAGTTTCCGGAAGGTGGACAGTTATAGAGTATCGGTAATGTCATGACCGGTCGTTCCTTTGCTCCACCGCCTGTGCGAGGTGGCGCATCTTCAGCGTTTGCAGTTTTAAGTCAAAACGAAAACCTTAAACGACGCTCTGATTGACCGGTTCGTACACTACTGACTGCCCGCACTTCCCCGCGCCCCTCCCTGGCGTCGGGCGGTTGGAAAGGTGTTTTGCGCTGGGCGTATTCACCTCCTGCCTATTTCCCAGCGGTGAGCAGCCGAGGCCGTTCACCACAGGACCATAGGTCCGGGTGTTCTATTTGGCAGGCCACCCGACATAGGAGGCCGCCCAGTGCAAAAAAGCGTTTCCACACGCCGATGCGGAATCTACCCAAATCCGGGCATCAAGAAAAGCCAATTGAAAGAAATCAATGGAAATTCCGCGATCTGAAATTGAGTGGGGCGAGATCGTGCCTCGCGTGATCATCCTTTCCACCCCGCTCCCCTACGTGCCGCAGCAGCCCCGAAAGGTCCGTCAGTTCCAGCGTCACCAGATGCACCACGTCACCCTCCCGCTGGATGCGTCCTTTCGCTGCGATCATGCTCGCGGAGAGGATGATGGACCGGTATTTCTCGAAAATATCCGGCCAGACGACGAGATTGGCGATGCCGGTTTCATCCTCCAGCGTGATGAAGCATACCCCCTCGCCCGATCCCGGCCGCTGGCGGACCAGCACAAGCCCGGCCGCTTCAACACGCTTTCCGTCACGCGACGCCATGGCGACCCCACAAGGCACGATCTTCCGCTGCCGCAAATCCTCACGCAGGAATGACACGGGATGGGCGCGCAAACTGAGCCCGATATGGTTGTAGTCACCCACGACCTCTGCACCGTCGGTCATCGGTGCGAGCACCATGACGGACTCGTGGGCCTCCCGCGGCTCGTTGGCCGCTGCGAACAGCGGCAGGGGTGCGTCGTGCAGGCCTTTGATCGCCCACAGCGCCTCCCGCCGCGCCAACCCGAACGCCTCCCGGAACGCATCGGCCTCGGCCAGGCGCACCAGCGCCTCCTGCGGCACGCCGGCCCGGCGCCACAGATCGTCGATCGAGGCGAAGTGCCGCCGCTGGCGGGCGGCGACGATCGCCGCCACATGCGCGTTGGCCAGTCCCTTGACCAGGCTCATACCCAGCCGCACCGGGAAGCGGCCCTTGTCGTCTTCCGTACCTTCCAGGGTGCTGTCCCAGCGCGAGGCGTTGATACAGACCGGTCGGATTGCAACGCCATGATCACGCGCGTCGCGCACCAGTTGGGCCGGAGCATAGAAGCCCATGGGCTGGGAATTGAGCAAGGATGCCAGGAAAACGTCGGGATGGTGGCATTTCAGCCAGGACGACGTGTAGGCGAGGATCGCGAAACTGGCTGCGTGACTTTCCGGGAAGCCATAGGAGCCGAACCCTTCGAGCTGCTGGTAGATGCGTTGGGCGAACTCCTCGGGGGAACCCTTGCGGGTCATGCCCTCGAGCAGACGGGTCTGGAAGTGCGACACCGTGCCGGTGTTCTTGAAGGTCGCCATCGCCCGGCGCAATCCGTCCGCTTCGGCGGCGGTGAAATCCGCGCAGACCATCGCGACCTGCATCACCTGCTCCTGGAAGAGCGGTACGCCGAGTGTGCGTTTCAGCACCTCTTCCAGTTCGGGTGTCGGATAATCCGGATCTTCCAGCCCTTCCCTCCGGCGGAGATAGGGATGGACCATATCGCCTTGTATGGGGCCGGGACGGACGATGGCCACTTCGATTACCAGATCATAGTAGGTCCGGGGTTTCAGCCTCGGCAACATCGACATCTGGGCGCGGGATTCGATCTGGAACACGCCAATCGTATCGGCCTTGCGGATCATGGCATAGGTGCGGGGATCCTCGGCCGGGATCGTCTGCAGCGTGAAATGCTGCCCTTTATGCGCGGCCAGCAGGTCGAGGCCCTTCTTCGTGCAGGTCAGCATGCCAAGGGCCAGGACATCGACCTTCATGAATTTCAGCGCGTCGATATCGTCCTTGTCCCACTCGATGATCTGACGGTCGTCCATCGCAGCCGGTTCGATCGGCACCAGTTCGTCGAGCCGGTCGTGTGTCAGCACGAAGCCTCCGGGATGCTGAGAGAGATGGCGGGGCACGCCGATCAGGCAGCGCGCCAGATCCAACGTCAGGCGGATACGCCGGTCGGAGAGGTCAATTCCCGTCTCGGCGAATTTCTCCGCATCGACATTGCGTGACCAGCCCCAGATCTGCTTGCTCAATAGTGCAATGACATCTTCTGGCAGACCCATCACCTTGCCGACGTCGCGCAGCGCGCCCTTGGCGCGGTAACGGATCACCACGGCGGTCAGCGCGGCACGATCGCGTCCGTAATGGTCGTAGACCCACTGGATGATCTCCTCACGGCGCGCATGTTCGAAATCAACGTCGATATCAGGTGGCTCAGCCCGTTCTTCGGAAATAAAGCGCTCGAACAGCAGTGTGGTGCGCAAGGGATCGATGGCGGTAATGCCGAGCACGAAACACACCGCGCTGTTGGCAGCCGAGCCCCGCCCCTGACAGAGGATATCGCGCCGTCGGGCTTCGCGAACGATGGAATGGACCGTCAGGAAATAGGGCGCGTAATCCATGCGCCCGATCAGAGCGAGTTCGTGGCGAAGGATCTTTGCCACATCCGGAGGCACGTCTGCGCCATATGTCTCCCGCGCACCCTGCCAGGTCAGCGCTTCCAGCGCCTGTTGCGGGGTCTGGCCGGGGATTTCGATTTCGTCGGGATACTGATAGGCCAGATCGTCGAGAGAAAACCGGCAACGCTCCACGATCTCCATCGTTCGATCGATCGCCTCCGGATAGCGGCCGAACAGGCGTGCCATTTCTTCCGGCGGCTTGAGATAGCGGTCGGCATGACGCTCCCGCGCGAAGCCGGCGTGCTCGATGGTGGTGTTGTGCCGCACGCAGGTCACGACATCCTGCAGAATGCGCCGGTCATGGGTGTGAAACAGCACGTCGTTGGTAACAACAGTCCGGACGCGCTGGCTGTGTGCGAGATTAGTCAGTTCGTACAGCCGCATCTGGTCGTTGGGGCGGCGGCGCAGGGTCAGCGCCATATAGGCCCGATCGCCGAAAGCGTCCCGCAACCGCCGTAGATGCGCGGCACACTCGTCATCCGCGACATCAGGCACCAGTACGGCAATCAGCCCTTCGCCCCACTCCACGAGATCACGCCAGAGCAGGCTGCATTTGCCCTTTCCCGCGCGGGCCTTGCCGAGGGAAAGCAGGCGGCAGAGCCGGCCATAGGCGGCCCGGTCGATTGGATACACCAGGACCGGCGGCGCGTCCTCCAGATCGAGCCGACAGCCGACGACCAGGCGCACCCCGAATTCCTTCGCCGCCAGATGCGCCTGAACGATGCCAGCGAGCGTGTTGCGGTCCGTGGCGCCAAGAGCGGTGATCCCGAGCGCCTTCGCCTGTCCGAACAGCTCGCCGGGCGACGACGCGCCACGCAGGAAGGAGAAATAGGTCGTGACCTGCAACTCCGCATAGCGGGGCGCTGTGGCGCTCATGCGAACAGGCCATGCAAGAACCAGCGCTGCGATCCGGTCTCGCCGTGCTCACCGTCGCCGGCGCGATAGATCCAGAAGCGCTCGCCGGACGTATCTTCAACCTGGAAATAGTCCCGGGCGGCGGTCAGTTCCGTATCACCCTTCCACCATTCTCCGAAAACCCGCTCCCGCCCATCGGCGCATTTCACCTTGCGGCGGATCCCACGCCAGACGAAGAACACCGGTGGGTGGTCGGGCAGCATGGCCATGGTCTCGATCGGCTCGGGACGCGGCAACAGCCGGGTCGGGCGTGGCCAGCCTTCCGGCCAGGCGGCGTCAGTGACGGGGGCGAGCGGTGGCACGCGCTGCACCGAGCGCTCGGGCACGTCGCTTTCCACCGGCGCGACGCGATAAAGCGCCCCGTCACCCAGCCGGTTGGCCAGCATATCGATCAGTCCCGACAGATCGGCCTCCGGCTCCTCAATCAGGGACGAGACCTGCTGACGCCGTTCCATCGGTTCGGCCAGCACCGCAACCAGGTCCATACGCTCGATGCCAAAACCGGGTTCGATGATCTCGATCTGTTCGGACAGAAGGCGCAGGAGATGCTTCGGATCACGGACCGGACGGGCCAATGCCACGCGCACCGCCTGCACGGCGCTGTCGACGCGGTGCAGCAGCAGGTCCAGTCGCCGGGCGCCGAGGCCGCGTTCTTCCAGACTGGCACAGAGCGGTGGCACCAGTTTACCGATATAGCGCGCGATGGTTTCAGCCGCGGCAATCGGTTCGGCGAAGTTGCGCGACACAGCAACGGGATCGGCAGGACGGATCGGCAGGATCGGTTCATCGACCCGGCCATAGGCCTGATCCAGCCTCCGGGTGATTTCCGCGCCGAAGCGCTGCACCAGAGGAGCGCGGGGCGCAGTCTCGATATCGCGGATCCGGGTCAGGCCCAGATCGGCAAGGCCGATCACGGTCTCGGCCGGGAGACGGAGGGCCGCGACCGGCATATCCGCGAGAGCTGCCGCATGTTCACCGGGTGGGACGACGATCGCCGCGCCCGACGTGGTTCGCGTCACGGCGTAAGCGGCTCCCAGCGTGTCGGCAACCGCTGCCCGCGCTGAAATCCCGGCGCCTTCCAAGCGACGGACGATGTCGCGCAGCATTACCGCCTCGCCACCCAGGAGATGATCGGCACCGGTCGTGTCGAGGATCAGGCCGTCCATCCCATTGAGCGCAACGATCGGCGTGACGCGTTGTTGCAGCCAGAGTGCCAGCCGCTCGAGGGCGGCGCGATCTTCGTCGGGCCGCGCGTCCATCACGCTCAGGCCCGGCAGCAGGACCTGAGCCTTGGCGACTGGCATGCCGACCACGAGCCCTGCTTTGCGCGCTGCGCGGTCCGCCGCGAACACAACACGGCGGCGGCCGTTACGGCCCGCCAGCACCAGTGGCGTCTCAGGCGGAGGCGCGGCGTCGCCCTGCTCGCGGCGAAGTCGGTCGGTCGCCCATAGAGGCAGCCAGATCGACGTGATCCGCCGTGTCGGTCGCAGGCCGGTCCGATGCTCCTGCGAGCCGCAATTTCGATTGTCCATGCCTCGCCTCCACCTCGAAATCCGCACTTTCCCCCGAACGCGTCCGGATCAGTTCCAGCAACCACCGGCTATCGCCGACTCCCGCCACCGGCAGCGAAGCAGAAGGCAGGAGTGAGACCCGCCATCGCGTCGTGCTCGCCGTCGGCTGGCCGAAATCCGCCGCATCCGTCTGCCGGCGCCAGCGCCGGAGGGCGAGACCGATTCCACCGCCGCTTTCGGCGGCGAGTTGCAACCGACGCGAAGCAGTCATGGTCAGGCGTCCGACTTCCGCCACGACCGCGCCCAGACCCGGGTGACGCAGCCCTTCCTCGAAACAGGCCAGTACGTCGCGATCAGTCCCGGCCTCGACGAACAGCACCCGCGAGGCCGCCAGCCCGGCCTGTTGCAGCGCGGGTGCGAACAGATCGGCGACCGTGACGATCCAAAGAACCTGACCTTTGGTTCGCGCGGCAATCCCCGCGGCAAAACGCGCCGCAGCGGCGGCGTTCAGGGCGTCGTTGCCGCCCCCCGCAACCTCATGCAGGGTACCCAGCGTCAGACCACCGCCCGGGAGCTTCCGGTCGATGTCCCGGACGCCGAAGGGCAGTGTGGCACGCTTGCGGCTAGTGTGTCCTTCCAGACGGCTGATCGCAGCCCGCAGCGTCTCCAGGCCGGGTTTTTTATGGGGTTCAGCAGTCATTTCACGGTCTGGCGTCCCTTGAGCATACGGATTTCCTGATTATATGTTCTTGATTTGTTCCATTCATGCTACGCAAGTCAATGCAAATTCGCTCCGTATCCGGCATGCTGGGTAGCGATGTCGGTTCGGTATCGTTGATGAAAGTGCGCTAAGGAATTGAATCCAGAACCTTCTTCCTCTCCAGGCAACGACGATTATCTGTCCCGTCTGAATGATGCCCAGCGGCAGGCCGTCACGCATGGGACCGGAGTCTCGGCAGGCGGCGCGGATTCATCCCCGCTGCTGGTCATCGCTGGCGCCGGATCGGGCAAGACCAACACACTAGCGCACCGGGTCGCGCATCTGATCGCCTCGGGGGCTGATCCACGGCGCATCCTGCTGCTGACCTTCTCGCGCCGGGCCAGCGTCGAGATGACGCGGCGTGTGGAGCGCACCTGCAAGACGGTGCTGGGAGACAAGGCTGGTCCTCTGGCCGACGCGCTGGCCTGGGCCGGGACGTTTCATTCCATCGGCGCGCGGCTGCTGCGGGAATATGCCCGGCAGATCGGCATGGACCCGGCCTTTTCGATCCATGACCGCGAGGATTCAGCCGATCTGATGAATCTGATCCGGCACGATCTGGGGTTTTCGAAAACCGAGAATCGGTTTCCCGGCAAGGGCACGTGCCTTGCCATCTATTCCCGCGTGGTGAACTCCGGTGCGCCGCTCGCCGATGTGCTGCTGAAGCACTATCCGTGGTGCGCGGGCTGGGAAGCCCAGCTACAGAAATTCTTCGAGAGGCGTCACGTTCATCGCAATCAGCTAAGCAGGCTGAATGATCGCTTTCGGCACATCGAAGCCCATTCATGCACTCACGTTTACTCATGAGAGATGACCGGAGACATCACACAGAAAAAACGACGTAAAATTGTGCTACTCCCTTGGTTTTCCGTAATCGAAATTCGCGAATTCAGCACAGAATTTATCAAGACCCTTCGGGAAATCATCCGCAGGTAGCACCATATCGATGAAAGATAGCTTACTATGCGAGACCATACAGTTCATCGCGGAATAAAAATCATCTACGGTGCTGACCTTGCGATAAAAAATATCATATCCAGGTGACATCGCATTTATAATTTGTAAATAATCCCATCCAGGAATTTTATTATACTCAGCATGGAACCCGTTTATTAATTTTCCTATGGTATATCCTTTATTATTTATAAAAAAGAATAGAATGGGCAAATTCAATGAAACTATTGTCGAGAATTCCTGAATGGTCATCTGAAGACTTCCATCCCCAAGAAATACCACTACTCTGCGACCTCGGGCAGCCACCGAGGCCCCTAATGCCGCCGGCAAAGCATATCCGAGTGAAGCCCAGGTCGGTTGAGAAATAACAGTGATCCTTTGCGGCATCTTCACTGACATTAATCCAGAAAATGCGGTGCCCGTGTCCGCTACCACAATATCGTCTTCGTCAAGAAAATCCTCAATACATGTCCAGAGTGAAGCATGAGTTAGTGAGTCAAGTTGCTCACCCCGTTTATAGTCCCGTTTTTGGGCAGGGGCGGCTCTGCTCGTATCACCCTCAGCTGCCAAGGGAAGATCCGCGATATTAACTATCTCTTCTATCAGGATGTTTTCAGACGGGATGGTAACCGCATCTTGATCGAACGTCACTATCTCTGGCTGGATATCAATCAGCGCCGACGGGTCGATATTATCAGAGAAAAGTCCTGTCTCTACGTCAGAGTATCTCATTCCGATTGCCACAATACTGTCAGCGCGATCTAACAAATCGCTCGTGCTTTTTTCCGATTGCTTTCCCTTATAATACCCACAAAATCTAGTATCGTACTCGGACAAAATACCTTTCGCTGTCGGTGAAAGAATGACAGGAATCTTTCTACTACCCGCCAATTCCAGCAAGAGTTCCATAAAATGAGATCGGGGGTATGCACCGCCGACCAAGAAAACAGGATTTACGGATCGGTCAATTCGGTCAAATATTCTCCGTGCGATTTTTTTTGTAACAGCGTCTGCAAATAACGCAGACGGTCGCGCAACAACATTACCGAAAATCTCACGGTTCACTATATCGGAAGGAAGTTGAATGTAGACAGGCCGGCTCTGGGTCAGAGCGATGCGGATAGCTCGTGAAATTTCGGAAGCTGTATCCGACAAAGACAACCGCAAGCTCTCTACCGTAAACTCCCTGAAGCAGTTCAACACGTTATTAAAATTTCCATCTGCGGCGGTATGATGTAGTGGCAGTCCTCGATCGACCGCATGCGTAGGCGGAGAACCGCTGATGTGTATCAAAGGAATTTTTTCCGCATATGCACCCGCGACACCGTTCAGTGCGCTCAGATCTCCAACACCATACGTCGTCACGAGAACACCAAGTCCCGCCACCCTTGAATATCCATCCGCAGCGTATGAAGCATTAAGTTCATTACGGCATGAAATGAAATCAACGTCTGGATGATTTTCGACAACATCAAGAAATGTCAGGTTAAAATCGCCTGGAACTCCGAAAATATATCTCACACCAGTTTGTATGAGCGCATCCAGAAGAATTTCTCCAACCGTTCCACGAATTTGTTCAGTATTTTCACTCGAACCCGCATTCTGTGTCATGTCGGCCCCTCCATATTCTTATTGAGATAGAAAAAATACCATCCTAGGATAATAATCGTGAAATAGAGAAATCCGTGTAGTTTCGATTGCTATCCTCTATTCCAACAGCAAGAATCTTTGCGTCATTATTTAACGCCATCCTTCGGGAACCAATAGCTCCAGTCATTTTGGTACAATCACTCAACACCAATTGCATGGCAGCAGCCGTGCTCGTCGTTTCCTGCGTTGAAAAATGATGTGCGAAGATCCAGTTTCTGGACTGCTCGAGAGCCGCGCGATGTGATACAACCCGTTTGATCTTGGGTAATTCGGACGCAATTGCGCCTATCAGACATAACTCGATACGCTGTCGCCAACGCGCTAGTTCACATATTTCCGTGCAAGCACGGAAACCCTGCGTCTCAGCAATCCATCCAATTGTTGAGTTATAAATGGGATAGATGGCCGCTTCGATAATCCCACTAAACAACGCGCGGCAAATATCACCAAACGTCGTGAAAGGGATGCGAGGGGTCTCAGGAGCCGCATTTTCACAAGCAAGCTCAGAGAAAGATCCACAAGGGCCAAGGTATCCGATAGCGGAGAAACTCATCACCGAACGGTAGTGAGCCTTCGATTGGAGCAACCTGCCCGAAGACAGGAAAAATCCGCTTTCTTTATCTCTCACATGGCTAACCTTGTACGGCTTCATTGGGAATTCCCCCAAAAACATCTGCAATCACGGGATTTCAATGACTGGAAATCGCACCGTCTTAGAAAGATCTGTCACCAACGCTCCCCAGTTCAGCCCGACACCGAAACCGCAAAGAAGAGTCTTTGAATAATCTCGTGTACTGCTTAGTCGATCGCTACAAATCGCGAGAGGGATTGAGGTAGCGCTCGTATTTCCGTATCCATCCACCGAGAGAACCACTTTGTCCTCCGGAATCCCGACAACGCGCCGCAAGTAACCCACGATAAACGCGTTCGCTTGATGAAAGACCGACAAAGTCGGCTTTACATTAGAAGAATTCTCTACTGATAACAGATCTGCGATCAGCTTCGGCACACGCGACAAAACGAAATTCATGACAGAGTGTCCGTCCATCGACAGTCGCCCTATTGTTGCGCTAACCGAGCCACTTTCCGTTTCGGCATATGACAACGGAATAGAAAGCGCCTGCCCTCCGGTGGGATCTACGCGATTAAGAAACCGAATGCTGCCTGCGCCCTGAGTGATCAACGTGGCAGAAGCGCCATCACCAAAAAGCATAGAGAGCTGCCTTTCACTGAAATCCACTAACTTGCTCATCGTATCGCCCGTACAGACAAGAACATTCGTCGCGGCGCCAGATGCGACCATCGCGCACGCATGTACAATGCCTGCCACATAGCCATTACATCCTCCAACCATATCAACGTTCAGGCAATCCTCCCGGAGACCCAGACGTTGATGCACCTGATACGAAGCACCAGGTGCCCAACTGGGTGGAGTCTGTGTCAGAACAACCAATCCATCGATATCCTCCCTACCGGCGGTATCGCTTTTGAATATCTGCTCGCAGGCACTGACCATGAGATCAACCGTGCTGAGATTCTGCGCTCGTCGGAGAGTGTGAATGCCCACGCCCTGAGCAATACGCTCAACCTCCTCACGCGGAAACATCTTACAAAATTCATCTTGTCCCACTGTATGTTGTGGAACGGCGCTTGCGATAGAACGAATATCAATACCTGTTATTTCGCGCATCATTTTCCTGTATCTCCGCGTTGCCTATCCGCGAAATTAAGAAAATCTCCTACTGTTTCGAGATTTTGAAGATCGTCGACAGACACCTGAGCGCCAGCATATGCAATCAGGGCTGCCGTCATGGACATTCGCGCGAGGGAATCCCAAAGTCCATCTGCATTCAGCTTCCTATCCTGCCCGAGCCCAGACGATTCAACTTGCAGAACAGATGCGAGATCTTCGAGTAGCTTATTTCTATCAGACATGGTTCTTCTGGATCCTTTGATTGCCGTTATCTGTTAAGGATTTCCTTTTCTTTTTATACCGATCGGTATAAAGTTGATCCTCAACAATCTCAATTTGCTGCGGAACCTGGCCACGCTTGAGTATATCTCGCACGGCCCATCGTATGCGCCTTCGGAGTTCAATAGGATCTTCAGGTTCCTTTAACCTGAAGGTCGCGCCAACCACATTTCCCATCAAAACGTGCGGGACCGCGTAGACCGCGACATCTTCAACATTGGGTACCGAAATGAGAACACGTTCGATCTCGGAAGGAACATATTTTTCGCCGCCAACGTTGATCAGGTCGTCCTGGCGCCCCAGGATAGTTATAAAGCCCGAGGAATCTTCCTGGACTAGGTCCCTTGTCTCGAAATATCCCTCCGTTAACGGAAGATTGCCCTTTCCCACGTAACCATCGGCCATAGTGGTCGTGCGAATAAAGAGTTCGCCATTGACGATTTTCGTATCGCTAAATCTCGGGTCGAACCGTAACTCGAGCGGGTTGGACGGATTGGTGTAGGCAGGGGGCACCCCAACTTCTGACATGCCGTACAACTGTGAAATCACAACAGTGGGCAGCGCCGCCTTTAAGCCGGTCAAGGTGATGTCGTTCATCGGTTCAGTACCAAATCTCACCTCCTTCAACGCAGGGAAAGAAGCTTCGTGAAATATCCCGCTTGCCAGGGAGAGATTTATGAAACTTGGTGAAAATGACGCGACTTCAACTTCGTGCGCGTGAATGGTTTTCCAAACGTCAGCGGGAGATCTGGATTGCGGAATAACGAGAGTACCACCAGAGGCAAGTGTACTTAATACCGTTATGATCCCTCCCATGTGGTCAAAGAAATAAAAGCCAAGCATTTTTCGAGGAGACGAATAAAGATCACGGTAAAGATTTGTGAAATTATCAACTCTATGAATTATTCCTTTTGGTGATCCGGTTGTGCCCGATGAAAAAATGATAAACTTGGCACGTGCGTGTGTTGTTTCATCTTCACTATTATGCGATTCATAGCTTTCGTTTTCGATATTCGTGAAGACGATAGCATTATCATTTGTGACATCAACGACGACCGCGGCGCCAGTTAAACCTGAAATCTCTCGAACTTGATCACATTTGTCCTTGGAAATCATACATACGGTATTGTCGCAGAGCCAGAGCGCAACAAGCGTTGCGATTGCACTTGATCCATAATCTCCAATAAATACAATCGTATTTCCCGATAGGTTACGATTCACAAGATTGGACTTAATTTCCTCTATTTTCAGGATCAGATCATCATATGAAATGATGTCGTTCCCGAACACGATCGCGTCACGTGCGCGAACCGACGGCAGCGGTGATAGAAATTCCTCCAGTTCCATGCCTTCCCCCCAATTTCCAGATGCCTATTTTGAGATATTTTATTTTCCATTAAGCGCATTTTGCGCTAGGGCTTGTGGGGATTCACCGTGAATGGATAATGGCTGCGGCGAGATAGATCATGGCGCTGAAGCTTTTGTCTGTTTTGTCTGCCCGCATTGCGATGCGTTTGAATTCC
>NZ_WOTH01000024.1 GCF_011516945.1 Acetobacter estunensis | reverse complement strand
TACCTGCGACACTCGCAGGTAGTACCGCGTCCCTATCTCTTAAATCGTTCATGCTTCATAGCTGAACCAGACCAGAAGTATTCAGCAAGGCGTCAGTCGCCGGGAGCTTACCGGCGATGAATTTCTGTCCCAATATACACGTTTTCTCAAAGGGGGGTTCGGTTTTGGCTTCATGGGGAATTCGTCAGTTGATACGTCAGTTGGATACAACCAACGCGGACACACGCTCGTGGCATCAGGTCAGGCTGAAAAACTGTCTCCCCTTTTTGAGCTTTCGCGTCATCTCAACGTTCCATTAGGCGTTCAACTGCAGCATTACGGAGCGCAAGGAATCCCGCGAAGCCCTGAAGCTCCACTCCTGACGCCAAGCGGACATATATCCTCGTCCACGCGGCGTCGTGTTCCTCAGACACAAGCGAGGATCATGTCTGAAGGCGATATATGGCATATTATCGATTTATTTCTGACTAGCGCTCGATACGCTGTCGGCGCGGGATGTCGCCTCATCCAGATACAAGCGTCGAACGGATATCTTATAAGCAGTTTCCTCTCACCCGCGACTAATATCCGGGATGATGAATGGGGAGGAACGCCACTTCGACGGGCTCGATTTCTAGTGGAACTCGTTCGAAAACTACGGCGGGTTTTACCCGACGATGTTGACGTTACCGTACGAATAGGAGTTGACGACGGCCTTGGTGAGGATGGCCAGCTTCCCGAGCTACTGGGAGACGTCGTGCCTGCGGTAGCGGAGGCCGGAGCGAGTGCGATAGCGTGCTCGGTCGGGATCGCGGAAACTTTTTCAAAGTTCTTTTCCTCCCCGGACGATACAATTGCCTGCCTGCGCAAGGCAGTAAGGCTCCTGAAACGAAACACCCCGATACCTATGGGGTTTACGGGTTCGCTGACAAGTTTGTTGCAAGCTGAAGCCATTCTGGAATCAGGTGATGCTGATTTTATCGGATTTGCGCGCGCTGCCCTAGCCAATCCCAATCTGGTCAATGCCGATTTATCGGGTTTCAATCCTCAACAATGCAAAGGGGATGCCTTTTGCTTCCGCGACAAGCGCGAGGAACAGGCAACGCGGGTGTATTGTTGTGTCAATCCGTCCTATCGCCGACCAGAGCAACTTCAGAGAAAATACGAGGAGAGCAGACAATGACATCATCTTCCAAAACCGTTCTGGTTGCAGGCGGCACTCGTGGTCTCGGACTTATCATTACACAGGAACTTGTCGGAAGGGGCCATCGCGTCTTCGTATCAGGTCGGAACGAAGAGGCTGGTAAGCAACTCGAACAGGATCTCGGCGTCACTTTTTTCAGAGCAGACGTCCGTAATCCAGTCGAAGTCGAAGCGTTGGTCGCTAGAGTTCAGGCGGAGTGTGACCACCTATCATGGGCCGTGAACAATGTAGGGATCACTACCAAACGCATGTCGGTTGCCGATACCGACATAAACGCCTGGAGGGATGTCATGGACACGAATCTTCTGGCCGCATTGTATCTGATGAAAGCTGAAATTGGTGTCATGCGGCGGCATGCCGGAGCATCGATCGTCAACGTTTCGTCGTGTGCGGGATTGCTTGGTGTAGCCAACCAGAGTGCTTACTCCGTTAGCAAGGCAGCGTTGAATATGTTGAGCCAGGTTGCAGCTTTGGAGAACGCACAGGAGCAGCAGGATCAGCATGCAATTCGAATAAATGCCATATGCCCTGGTCCGATCCTGGGTGGAATGAACACTGAGGAACGGTTACGGGCAAATCCTGAAGGCACCCGCCAGAAACTGGCTGTAACCGCAATGAAGCGTTTTGCTGACCCGAAGGAGATTGCTGCCCTCGTGCTATGGCTCCTAAGTGACGACGCTTCTTATATGACCGGAACAGTTCTGCCGATTGATGGAGGCTATTCCAGTGGAAAATTCTAACTCATCCGATCGTATATTCATCACCGGAGTTCATAAAGGGATCGGTCATGCACTCGCGAAACACTATCTCGAAAGAGGTATTCACGTTGTCGGTATTTCAAGAAAACATCCAGAAGACTTGAGAACATTCAAGAACTTTGAGTTCTTCCCTGTAGATCTCGGCGATCGCTCTTCTGTTCAACGCTTCATTGCAGACAATCTTCCTTCGTTGACAAGAGAACCCTTGACCACCGTATATTTCAATGCCGGGATAAGCGGAGATATACCTGTGCGCGCGGAAGACTGTTCCCTGGAAGACCTCGAGCGTGTTTGCATGGTTAATACCTATAGCATCAAGCTCTGTCTGGATGGTTTTATAAAACTCGCTGCCTTGCCAGAGAAATGTGTTTTTTCCGCTTCAATAGCAGGGCAGCGTTTCCGGGCTGGTATGCTTCCGTATTCTGTTTCCAAAGCCGCGCTAACCGCAATGGCAGGTGTCTATGCTCAAGAAAATCCTGCAACATTTTTCATAATCATAGGATTGTGTACAATGGATACAGATCTGTCGCGGCGAATGCTCGCGCAACCGAACATTAGCCAATTTCCCGAACTAAGTGCGCTGGCAATGAGATGCGAGCAAGCCGGTTACATGACGCCCCCCGAGATAAGAGCAGAACAACTCGCTTTCATCGTGAGCAATACAGATCGGTTCAATATCAAATCCGGAATATTTTCCGAAATACGGACCCTATTGCGCGACCAGAATGAAGTGTCAGCTACAAATTAAAAGGTTCCACAATTATGTAAAAGCGTCGGAGCAGCGCCAGCGGAAATCGCCTGCCACACCAGAACGATACCTTCTTCATAAGTGCGCGCTTTGGTGGCGTGTTCTGATGGTCTCGCAGCAACTTGATGAGTGCGTTAATCGCCTCGGTCTGCCCAGAGACCGTGCTGATGCTCAAGGACCAGGATGATACCTCCCATGCTCTCCGACGCAGCGTCATGGATAATGACCGGCCTTGCAAAGATCTCCGACTATCGGCCCTGATCATGGGAGGTCACGGAGCAAACCGTTTTTGTAACATTCGAAATGTTACGCTTTGATCCCGATTATACAAGTCGCTCAGCATCGCGCGTCTGTAGACAGATCTCACGCCAGTAGAGTGGCGTATCACGACGCATTATAGAGACCGCAAATGGCAAGAGGCAGACAAAGGCGATTACCCAGCCTGTGGTCAACAGAGTCAGGGGCGCGGTCAGATCGCGCACCGCGCGGCTTACAATGAAGTTTCCCGCCCAGAAAAGCGGTGGCAGACCAAGTGACGCCCAGGCGAGCACACGCTCCACGACATACGGGCGATGGACACGGCTTGCCGTCATGCGTTGAGACCTGGAGACACGGCCGTGATTTCAGGTCCCTCTGTCCAGTCCAGCGGAAGAGCTGCCCTACGCCGGATCACCTCACGAATACGCACATCGAAGGAACGTCCACCGTTGCTCCATGAGACGGTTGCCTCACCCGTCAGATGCAAAAGGTCGCCGTTCTTGAAATTGATAAAGAGAAGGCCGGCTCGCGGGTTCTCCAGGAAGTTCCCGAATGTATTAAAATAGCGGTTACCGGAATAATCCGGGACAGTCAGCACATCGCCCTCGACGTGGACAGACCCGGCCGGGCCGCCGCGATGCGAGACATCCATGCCACCATGGGCACCAGACGGCGCGTAGGACGCAACGAAGAACGTGGTCGCGCTCGTGATGAGGTCACGTGCCTCCTCATCGAGTGTGACTAATCTTTCCACGTTACCGGGTATACGATGCACCGGTCTGCTTTCACGGATGCGGATATATTTTGGGCAATTACCAAAGCTTTGTCGAACGCACACCTGGATGCTGTCCGCGTCGCTGGACAGGATGACACCATTGGCGCGGTTGCGTCGTCGTGTCGGGAACTCGATGCCGAGGACAGCAAAAGGACGTCCCGGGGCGATCGCTTCCACCGCAGGATCACCGACCATCGGGTACCAGGCAAGCCGGAGAACGGTGTCGTCCGGGCTGGACAGAAAGCCTGGCAGTCCGGTTGCAATGGTGGCCGCCGGCCATCCATCGGGAGACAGCGCACCCAGCACGACGTAAGGCAGCGATGCAAAGAAAGTGCGATGCTGCTCCGTCATGTAGGGGCGGATGAAGGCGCTCGAAGGTGCTGCAACGTCAGCCAGTGCCTGCGCACGCCGTTCGCCTTCGTGAAATGCGGTTGCCGCCTCGTCCATCATTGTGATCCCCCACACCGGGAATGAACGAGGCGATCATGGCATGTCTTGCCCAAACGTTACAATACGGAACAGTCCGTTTATTCAAATCCGGTTCTCACTGCTTTTCGCTTTGCTCCTTCCTTTTCTTCAGAAACACGCGGTCACGTTCGATGAACCGGGCAACCATGATGGGAACCAGACGCGCGGGATTCTTGCCGACAGTGGCGTCTCCACCGCTTTCTTCTGCGAGAAAGCGGGCATAGAGGAGAAGGTCACGGTGAATTTCCGCGGGAAACGCGATCGTCATCCGGACCGGGCGATTGTCGGGTATAGCGGTAATGCGAAGCTTATCCATTCTGACGGTCTCCTTTCGCGATATAGGGTTTGAGAATGAGATCACGCCCCAGCAGAAGGGTGAACGGAAGGCCGGGGCGATCGGTGAGGGTCGGTTGAATATCGAGGGAACGGTCGACCAGCCGGTAGCCCACCTGAGAGAACCCGTTGCTGGCCCCGCTGCGAATGGCCTGAGCCAGATTGTTCTCGCTCTGGCTTGTTCCGGCTTCCGACCCGACACTGAGCAGCGTTGTCACCAGCGCGGCCTTGAACAACTGGCCCCAGTGGTTGTTCACCTCGTCGGACAGGCCGGACTGGCCGATCGCGTCCGCACCCGGCAGCTTCTCCAGCACGAGGCTCTCGCCGTCCGGGAAGATCAGTCGGGTCCAGATGATCTGGGTGCGCTGCTGCCCGAAGGAGATGCCGCTGTTATAGGCGCCAAACAGCGTACTCCCCTGCGGGATCAGGAGATAGCGCCCGGTCGGGCTGTCATAAACGTTCTGCGTGACATGGCCGACGATCTGGCCAGGCAGATCGGAACTGATTTTCGTATTCAGCGCCCCGGCAATCACGGTTCCCGCCTGCACTATATAAGGCGAGGCGAGCGGCATGATCCGGTCAGGACTGATGGTCTGCCGATCGGGCTGGCCCGCGAGGAAGGCACGGTTTCCAGCCTGTGCCCCTGAATCCGGAGTTCCCTGCGTCTGACCGGATGACGCTGAGGCTACCGTCTGAACCGGCTGCCCGTCATGCTGGTCTCGCGCCTCGACAGCGGCGAAAAGCTTGCTGCCAATAGCGGCGTCAATCTCCTGCTGTGCCCGGCGCGCATCCTCATTGCCGATGGCGTTGGTGGGGACTGACTTGCCCTGCTGCTGCGCGTGCAGGATCGGCCGTCCCAGATCACCGGGCAGTGCTGGCCCCAGTTTCGGCACACCCGTATAATCTTTCGGCAGGTTGTCCAGACCTGCCGCGGATGGCGGTGACGCATTCTCCGAACCGGCTGGCGTCGCTGGTGGTCGATGGCTGGCTTCCAGAGCATAGCCAAGGGCGAACGCCACGGCGATGACGCCGGTTCCCCCGAGTGACCAGATCACGGTCCGCGACAGGCGCACCACGCGCGGCCGCTCGGCACGCAGGCGCAGATCGGGTGGCGCCGGGCTTCCCCCACTGGACGGAGCATTCTGGTCAGGACGTGGAGCCGTGTCCGGTCCTGCCCCCTCTTCTCTCTCCTCGCTCATGACGGCCGCCCGTCCGTGCGGACGATGCGCACGCGCTGCTCGCTGGTCTTGTCGCCGAGGCGCAGTTCGGCTGCGGCGAACAGCCGGTCGACGATCATCCAGTTCTGACGGACGCGATAATTGACCAGCGCCGGATTGCCGTCCGGTCCCAGCACGAAGAGAGGTGGCAGATCCCCCTGCCCGATCCCGCTCGGAAACGCGATATAAACTTTCCGTCCGTCGTCAAAGGCGCGCGTAGGCAGCCACGGTGGGACACCCCCTTTCGCGGGCTGGATGGCATAGCGAAAATGCAGATCGTCGAGATCCAGCCCGGTCTCCACGGGCGCCTCGTCCTCTGCTGCCTCATCCTGCCGGTGCAACGCGATCAGATCGTCCTCGGGGTAGTCCCACGACACGGACGCCATATAGGTCGCGGGCGTCGAGCGCAGTTCCGCCAGATAGGTCCGGCGATCGGTGTTGACGATCAGATTGGTCGTGAGGTCCGGGCGGGTCGGTTTGACCAGGATGTGAACGCGTTTGGCTGCCCCAGAGCCGCTTGACGTGTCGCCGATCACCCAGCGGACGGTGTCACCGGCCGCAACCGGTCCACTGCCGACCAGCTTCTCGCCGGGCTGGAGCATGATGTCGGTGATGTCGCCGGGAGAGGCATAGACCTGATAGAGCGCACCGGGACTGTAGGGATAGACCTGCACGGCATTGATAAATCCCGCCCGCGTCGGCTGGATCCGCGCGGCCAGATTGGCCTGGACGACGCGCACGGTCGGGTCTGCGACGTCGGGAGCGACATGCCGCGTCCGCAGACCGCGCGGCGGCAGCGGCTTCAATTGTCCCGGCAAAGGCAGAGGCCGGGCGACTTCGATCACCTGCACCGGTTTGGGCGGATCGGGCAGGCGTGTCGCCCGCACTGCGTCATCATAGCGGATGGCGGGCGGATGATACTGTCCGGCGCAGGCGGACAGGGTAAGCAGCACCAGTGGCAGGGCGCGCAAGACCATACGGATCATTGTCCGAGTTCCTTCGACCAGTTGATGGCGGTGACGAAAATGCCGAGCGGATTTTTCCGCAGGCGATCGGCCGTGCGCGGGGTGACGACCTTGACGGTAAGGATGGCGGTCCAGCGTTCGGTTCCGGTGAAGGCGCCATCGCGATAATGCCGCTCGGTCCAGGCAACGCGGAAACTGCCGGGCGACGCGCGGATCACCGACGACACATCGACTTCGACCTGCTCATGACCGATCCGCGAGAACGGATCGTTGAGGCGGGCATAGTCGTTCAGCGCCTGTGCGCCGGAAATCATGGTGAACTCGTAAGCCCGGAGCCAGTTCTGCCGCACAACGACCGGATCGGCGGACAGGCCACGCACATCTTCAATGAAACGCGCCAGATACCACGACACCTGCGGATCCGTGGGGACATAGGACGTGGTCGCGGGGCCGATCACCTGTGTCTGCCCAAGCTTGTCGACCTGCACGACCCAGGGCACGATGGTCCCACGCGCGGACTGCCAGACCAGACCGACCCCGAGTGCTGCCGAGAGGAACAGACTGCCAAAAGCCATCAGCCGCCAGTTCCGGGCCTGCACCCGTGCGGAGCCGATCCGCTCGTCCCAGATCTGGGCCGCCTGCTGATAGGGTGTCACGGGCGCGGGCGTAATCCCGTACCGTGTGGTGGAGCGACGGAACATCATTGTTTCTCCGAAAGATCGATGGATGCGGATCCGCCGCCGCCATCGGCGGAGCGGATGACATGGGCCGCCTCGGCCGCGTGGGTCGCAGCATTGCGGCGCTTCATTTTTTGTGCCCAGCGCGGGGGCTTGCTGTCGGGACCAGAGGGAGGGCCGCCATTGCCGCCGCCGCTGCCGGACGAACCACCAGCCTCTCCACCGCCCCCACCTGAGGTGGCATCGGATGCGGATCCGCCGGTAAAGCGCCCCCCTGTCGCGGTGAAGGCGCTGCGAGCCCCGGCGCCGTAACTCTGTTTCATGGACGCTGCTGCGCCGGACGCCCTGCTCTTTGCTGCGTTCATGGCTGCAGCACCCGGCGCACGCGCGACACCACCGAGTCCGGCAGCCATGCGCGCTCCCGCACTCCCGCCAGCAGCGCTCATGGCACCCACGGAATAAGCGCTCGACGCCGCTCCCGCGGCAGCGGCCCCACCGCGTGCGGCAGCGGCCGTCGCGGCCATAGCCGCCCCACCACCGGACGCGATGGCAGCCGGGGCCGCGACAGCCGCCGCTCCCATGGCGCCGACCGCCATACCGGTGCCTACGGCAGCACCCGCGCCAAGTTGTGGCGCGCCCGAGATCAGGCCGTTGGCGAGGGAGCCGCCGAAGATTGCGAGCCCGACAATGCAGAGTGAGGCCAGTACGACCGACAGCGCCTGCCCGATGGTCGGCGCGCTGTTCCCGTAGGAGGTCGTGAACTGTTTGAAGAGGCCGGAGGCGATGGCGGAAATTACCGCCAGCACCATGATCTTCACACCGGAGGAGACAACATTCCCGAGAACTTTCTCGGCCAGAAAGGCCGTGCGGTTGAACAGGGCGAACGGGATCAGCACGAAGCCGGCGAGGCTGGTGAGCTTGAACTCGACGATCGCGACAAAGAGCTGCACCGCGAGGATGAAGAAGGCCGCAAGCACAATGACCCAGCACAGAAGCAGCACGAGGATCTGCACGATGCTGGTAATTGCGCCAAAGGAGAACGCCAATTTGCTGGCCGCATCGAGCAGCGGTTGTGCGGCGGACAGGCCGGTCGCGGCCAGTCGTCCCGGATGCATGAAATCGGCAAGTGTCAGCGTTCCCCCACCGGCTTTAAGACCGAGCGCGGCGAAACTGTTGAAGACGATACTCGCCAGGTGGCTGAAATGGTTGATGATGAAGGCAAAGAAGCCGACGTAAAGCGTCTTTTTGACCAGACGCTGGACAATGTCCTCGTCCACCGCCCAGGCCCAGAACAGCCCTGCCAGCAGCATATCAAGGACGGAGAGCGATCCGGCGAGGGACACGACGCTGCCCCGCAGCAATCCAAAACCGGAATCGATGGTTGTCTCGAAGGTGTTCAGGAACCCGTCGATAATGCCGACATTGCTGGCGTCCATCGATCAGTCTCCCGAACCGGGAACAGAGACCGCCTCGGGGACATAGGCGTCGTACTGCGCAAAATGCTGGTATTGCGCCTCGGCCCCCGCTTCGTTCGCAGCCTGTCGGGCACGTTCCAGTTCAGCAGCCCGACCGTTGGCGGCCAGTTCCGCCTGGATGTCGGACAACTGGCGCGATTGCAGGGCCATAAGCTGGTTTCCGGCCTGCGCCGCCTGCAACGCGCCCGTAGAATTCTGGCTGGCGGAGACAAGCTGCGTCATGGCCGAACTGTCGGACGGGATGTTACCCACCACCCGGGCCTGGAGTTTCAGCGCGTCCTCGAACCCGCCCACGGAATTCTGCCACCGCGTCTGCGCCTGGCTGAACAGGGTGCTGTCAGACATGCCGGACGAGACGGATGAGTAGGACTGCTGATACTGCTGCTCGACCGACTGCACGCTGTAGGCGATGTTCTGCGCCTGAGCCAGGAGTGCAGTGGTCTGGGAAACCGTCGATTGCAGCGTCGACAATGTCGAAAGCGGGAGGCTCGCGAGATTGCGACCCTGGTTGACCAGCATCTGCGCCTGATTGGCGAGTGATGTGATCTGGTTGTCGATCTGCTGGAGTTCGCGTGCCGCAATCAGGATGCTCTGCACGTGATTGGCCCCGTCATACACCGCCCATTGGGCATGGGCTGGCGGGAGGGACGCAAATGAAATCAGGCCAAGAGCCAAGACACATCCGGAGCGGAAACGTTTTTCCCGGATACGGAAAGATTTTTCCGTCATGGCACGCCTCCGTCCCGCAGAAGATCCGCGGCCCATGTGACACCACGGGCCGCGAACCATGCGGGGAGAAAGCCATCCCGCCCGTGGTCCGCCAGCACGGCGTCAATCAGCCTGTGATCGTCCTTGCCCGACGCGGCGCACAGGGCGAGTGCGACCGGCCCGAGCCCCAGTTCGAACAGACGGTTGCCGCGTTGCGTCTGGCAGTAATATTCCCGCTTCGACGTCGCGCGGGCGATAATGGCGATCTGCCGGTCGTTGAGACCGAAATCCCGATAGATGGCCAAAATCTGCGGCTCGATCGCGCGCTCATTGGGCAGGAAAATCCGCGTTGGGCAGCTTTCCACCACCGCTGGCGCAATCGGGGAATTGGCGATATCGGACAGGGACTGCGTGGCAAAAATCACCGATGCGTTCTTCTTCCGCAGCGTCTTGAGCCATTCACGCAACTGGCCGGAAAAATTCCCGTCATCGAGAACGAGCCAGCCTTCGTCGATCACCAGCAGGGTGGGTCGTCCGTCCAGCCGTCCTTCAATGCGGTGGAACAGGTAGGACAACACGGAAGACGCGGCGCCGGAGCCGATCAGCCCCTCGGTTTCGAACACCACCACATCGGCATCACCCAGGCGCTCGGTGTCAGCATCAAGCAGGCGACCGTAGGGACCGCCGAGGCAGTAGGGTGCGAGCGCCTGTTTCAGTGCGTTGGACTGAAGAAGTGCGACCAGGCCCGATAGGGTCCGCTCCTCCTCTGGGGAGGACGCGAGGGAATTCAGGGCCGACCAGAGATAGGATTTCACCTCCGGCGTCAGCGCGACGCCTTCACTGACAAAAATCTGGCCCAGCCATTCGCTGGCCCATTTCCGTTCGTCCGGATCGTCGATCCGCGCCAGCGGCTGGAGCGAGACGCCGGGAAAATCGTCCACGCCCAACCCGTCGCTATCCGTCAGGCCGCCACCGAGATCATGCCAGTCCCCACCCATGCCGAGTGTTGCGGCGCGCATGGAGCCGCCGAAATCGAAGGCGAAGATCTGCGACCCCACGTAGCGCCGGAACTGGAGTGCCATCAGCGCCAGCAGCACCGACTTCCCTGCCCCTGTTGGTCCGGCGATCAGCGTATGGCCAACGTCGCTGGCATGCAGCGAAAACCGGAATGGTGTGGCTCCCGCCGTCCTGCCATAGAGCAATGGGGGCGCCTTGAAATGGACATCCTGCTCCGGACCGGCCCAGACGGCGGAGAGCGGAATCATATGCGCCAGATTCAGGGTCGAGACCGGGGGGAGCCGAACATTGGCGTAAACATGACCGGGCAGACTGCCGAGCCACGCTTCGACCGCATTGAGAGTCTCAGCCATGCAGGTAAAGTCACGACCCTGAATGATCTTTTCCACAAGTCGGAGTTTTTCAGTCGCAATGGATGCGGAGCCATCCCACACCGTGATGGTCGCGGTGATGTAGGCCTGCCCGACATCATCCGCGCCTAGAGACTGCAAGGCCAGGTCGGCATCGGCTGCCTTATTGGCGGCGTCGTTATCCACCAGAACCGAAGCTTCGTTCGTCATCACTTCGCGGACAATGGACGCGATACTCTTGCGTTTTGCGAACCACTGACGGCGGATTTTCGTCAGCACCTTCGTCGCATCCGTCTTGTCGAGCAGGATGGCGCGGGTGGACCAGCGATAAGGCATGGCAAGGCGGTTCAGATCGTCGAGGATTCCAGGAAAGGTTCGCGACGGAAAACCGGTGATCGTCAGGGTTTTGAGGAAGGCCTCACCGAGTTTTGGCTCCAGCCCCCCCGACAGCGGCTGGTCCACCAGCAGGGCATCCAGGTGCATCGGGATCTCGGGCACCCGCACACGCTGGTTTCGGGTGGAAATGGTGCTGTGCAGATAGGTCAGGGTTTCGCCGTCATTCAGCCAGGCAGCCTCCGGCATAAACCCGTCCAGCAAAGCCAGAAGCCTGTCGCTGCGATCGATGAAGGCATTCAGGATGCCGTGGGGATCCGGTCCGTCGCGCTCCCTGCCCTCATAGAGAAAGCGCGATGCCCGGTCGGAAGATTCCGCAGGCGGCAGCCAGACCAACGTGAGAAAATACCGGCTCTCAAAATGCGCACCTTCGTCCTCGAACTGCTCCCGACGCTCCAGATCGACCATCTGGCTGGCCGCGTCGGGGAAATCGCTTTCCGGGTAGATCGTGGCCGGCACGCGCTGCGCTTCCACGAACACGGCCCAGCCGGAACCCAGACGGCGCAACGCATTGTTCAGGCGACCAGTCACCCCGACGAGTTCGGCGGGTGTGGCGGAATCCAGGTCCGGACCACGAATGCGCGCGGTACGCTGAAAGGAACCATCCTTGTTGAGAACAACGCCTTTCTCAACCAGCGCGGCCCAGGGCAGGTAATCCGAGAGAAGTGCCGCACGATTGCGGTATTCACCAAGAGACATCATCGCCCAGCCTCCTCATGCCCGAAACCAGGCGGGGTAACGGAGATGCCGTCGCCCCACTTCGACAAACAACGGGTCACGTTTTGCGCCCCAGACCGCGAGGCTGTGTCCCACGATCCAGAACACGGCGCCGACCAGCCAGAGCCGCAGGCCCAGCGAGATCGCCGCCCCCAGCGTGCCGTTGGCAATCGCCAGCGTCCGTGGCGCGCCGCCCAGCAGGATCGGGTCGGTCAGGGAGCGATGCACCGGGACATGGAAGCCCGGCACCGCGTCGTCGTCATATCCCGCCATCAGATCAGTGCTCCCCCGGAGAAGGAGAAGAAAGACAGGAAGAAGCTGGACGCCGCAAAAGCGATGGACAGGCCGAAGACGATCTGAATCAAGCGGCGGAAGCCTCCCGAGGTTTCGCCGAAGGCCAGGGTCAGGCCAGTCACGGTAATGATGATCACCGAGACGATCCGCGCGACCGGACCCTGGATGGATTCCAGAATCTGGTTGAGCGGTTCCTCCCAAGGCATTCCGGACCCGGATGCCCAGGCAGAGGAGGTTGCTGCAAACAGCGCGATGCCGGCCATGCTGGTCAGACGGGACAGGCGACTGGTATGGGCGCGCGTCATGACGCGCGCGGACAGGGTCTGCGACATCAGAGTGTGTCCTCGATGCTGGAGAGGTTGAAGGAGTGTGGACGCCCCACTTCGCTGGGCGGGACATCAAATGAAGTCAGGCGGTAAAGGCCTGTTGCCGGATCCAGTCCGTCCACCGTTGCGAGTTCCGACAGGCGGCGGACAGTACCGCGTCCGGATAGGACCGCGATGACGTCGATGGTTTCGGCGATCATAGCGCGCGGGACCGTAACGACGGCTTCCTGGATCAGCTGTTCCAGACGATACAGGGCAGCCAGCACCGATCCGGCGTGCAGGGTGCCGATACCACCGGGATGACCGGTGCCCCACGCCTTGAGCAGGTCGAGCGCCTCGGCGCCACGCACCTCCCCGATGGGTATGCGGTCCGGACGCAACCGAAGGCTGGACCGAACGAGGTCGGAAAGCGTGATGATCCCTTCACGGGTTCGCATGGCGACGAGATTGGGTGCTGTGCATTGCAATTCGCGCGTATCCTCGATCAGGACCACGCGATCCCCGGTTTTCGCGACCTCAACCAACAGGGCGTTGACCAGCGTCGTCTTGCCCGTGCTGGTTCCGCCCGCGACCAGGATATTCTTCCGGTCTGCAACAGCGTGACGCAGGAAGCGCGCCTGTGCGACCGTCATGATCCCTGCCTCAACGTAATCGTCGAGCGTGAACACCGCGACGGCGGGCTTGCGGATCGCGAAACTGGGCGCTGTTACGACCGGCGGCAGCAATCCCTCGAACCGCTCGCCCGTCGGCAGTTCCGCCGAGACACGGGGCGCTCCCTCGTGGACTTCCGCACCGACATGATGCGCGACCAGACGTATGATGCGTTCCGCATCGGCTGCGCCGACCGTATCACCCGTGTCGGACAGTCCCTCGGACAGCCGGTCGATCCAGAGCCGGCCGTCGGGATTGAGCATCACCTCGACAACGGCCGGATCGGCGAGCTGTCTTATGATGGCCCCTCCCAAAGCAGTGCGCAGCATGGAAAAACCACGTGCCGCTGCGTCGTTCGTTGTCGCATGGCTGTGCATCGTCATTCCCGTTGTCGAGCTGGCCCGGCCATTCCGGACCGCAACGGGGACAAATAGAGGAGGCACGCGTTTCCAGATCGCAACAAGAAATTCGGCGATCATCGTACTGGAGCGTACGAAAGCGTATACAAACTGGCAGAGGCGTAGACGGCTAAAAATTTGGCGTTTTATCAGTGTATTAGGTCTGAAATCTTGAACCCCTTATTGTCAGAAACGACGCTGGGGCCAAAGAAACCGATTGCGACCAGAGCGATGACTGACTTCGCGAACGCGAAACTTCAGGTCGGGCCAAATATTAAGTGTGAATGGGAGTATCAGGGCACGCTCGTCAACAACAACGAGGACAATACGATATTTGGATAAGGCGAGTTTTTACTGTATGTGGAACTAAAAACTGACGCGTGATTGTACCCGACACGCTATACACTAACGAAGACGGCAGATTAACGGTATTTTCGGTGCGCCGAAGATTGGCGTCACACACCGTCAAAAAGTTGCTCCGAAGGTGTGAGCCGTGCTTGAATCGACAAGGCGCAAATCTGTTGGTGAAATACAGGCTTTCCGAAGCTTATGACGAGTCACCCCCTATATTGAGGACTACCCTATTGAGCAGCGACAAGGACATCATTCTCGGTCGTCTGAATGCGATGGCACAGATCGTAACGGCGCACCTTGCGACGACGAAAGTGGAGACCGACCAGCTTCCGGAATTCGTACGCCGGCTTTATGCGTCGCTTTCAGAAGATCAGCCCGTGGCGAATACGACAGGAGTGGCAGCATCCCGAAAAGCCAGCGATGCTCCCTTGCCTCCTGAAAAGACAGAACCATCCGTAACTGTCGACGAGGCACTGGCGGAAGCGACGTCACCCACGGTTCTGACCGTCGAGAAAAAACAGCAACCGGCCGTCCCTATCAAGGAATCCGTTTTTCCCGATTACATCATCTGCCTGGAAGATGGGAAACAGCTGAAATCACTCAAGCGTCACCTCACGGCTGCCTTCGGGATGACCATTGAGGACTACAAGACCAAATGGGGATTGCCTGACGAATATCCGACCGTCGCGCCGAATTATACGGAGATGCGACGTCAGGTGGCGCAAAAGATCGGTCTTGGAAAGCGTGCTTCCCAGAATGACGACACGACAGACCGTGCGGATGCGTCGGCACCATCGGCCCCGGGAAAACAGTCACCCACACGAAACAAGGCTAAGGCCGGCCCGAAGGAGCGGTCAGCAAGAAAAGGGGATGAACATCGACTGGCCAACGCATTCTCTCGTTGATCTGAGACGACGCGTCGGAGTGGTTCGTCACTCCTTTTTCACAGCGGCGTCGCTTCCTTCGTTCGCCTCACGTTCAACGTCCGTCCGGAACCGTCTGTCGCTGGCCAGCCGTCGGCCCAGCATCTCGACGAAACGGTCGTAGCGTTCCCCTCCCTGGGCGCGGGCCGCTGCGGCCATGCTGTCCGAAAGACCCGGCATACTGGTGAACCAGAGCCGGATGAACAGCGCGAGCGTCTCGACCGAGATCGACAGGTCGCGCTCGATCCGCGCCTGTCGGCGATCAAGTCGTTGCACGGCGGCTTGCAGCGAGGCTTTGGGATCGCCCCCAGCGCCTTCCGGGTCAAGCCAGGCCGCAATCGCCGCTTCAGCCAGCAGGGAGTCCGACACCGACCGTCGGGCGGCCTGCGTCCGTAGCCCCTTCCACAGATGCGGCTCCAGATAGACCGAAAGCCGCTTCTTCTTCTGGCGCGCGCCGCTCATGACATCCCCAGATCATTGCCGGGATCGAGTGCCGCCTGGCGGGCTTTGCGGGCGAGGTCCGCCGTCAGCACGGCATGGAGATCTTCCTCTTCCATCGGATCGCGTTCACGCTCGCGCATGGGCGCTTCTCGCGCGGGGTCCTCATCGTCCTGCGGCGGCAGGTCGGGCTCCTCGGAGACGTCCATTTCCGGCTGCCGACGCGCCTCGGTGCCGACAGGATCTTCTTCCGCCCCCGCCTCCCTGACTGCGTCCTCTGGTGTGTCGGGCTTGACCTCAGGCTTTGATGGCTGCGGACGTGCGGTCCAGTCGTCGGGTGAAACCGGCACTCCACGCGTCCCCGTCTCGGGCGCGGGCAGGAGCCGGTCCCGAAACCGGCTGTCACGAAAATACTGGGCCTTCTTCGCTCGAACGGGCGACATCCCCGACAGCAGGACCAGTTCGTCGGTTGCTGGCAATTCCTGAACCTCGCCGACGGTCAGCAGTGGTCGCGCACTCTCCTGACGGGACACCATGAGGTGCCCCAGCCAGGGTGACAGGCGATGGCCCGCATAGTTTTTCTGCGAGCGGATTTCGGTTGCAGTGCCAAGTGCATCAGACACACGTTTGGCCGTGCGCTCATCGTTGGTCGCGAAGCTGACACGAACATGGCAGTTGTCGATAATCGAGTTGTTCTGCCCGTAGGCTTTTTCGATCTGGTTGAGCGACTGGGCGATCAGAAACGCTTTGATCCGATAGCCAGCCATGAAAGCAAGCGCGCTTTCGAAGAAATCGAGCCGCCCCAGCGCCGGAAACTCATCGAGCATCAGCAACAGACGCTGGCGCTCCCCTGCGCCAGACAGATCCTCGGTCAGCCTACGCCCGATCTGGTTGAGCATCAGCCGGATCAACGGCTTGGTGCGACTGATGTCCGAGGGCGGGACAACGAAGTATAACGTCGTCGGCCGGGCCGGATTGACGAGATCGCCAATCCGCCACGTGCTGCGGCTCGTCACATCGGCCACCACGGGGTCACGATACAAGCCCAGGAACGACATGGCCGTACTCAGCACGCCGGAGCGCTCGTTGGGGGATTTATTCAGCAATTCGCGTGCGGCGGATGCCACCACGGGATGGACGCCACGCTCCCCAAGATGGCGCGTGCCCATCATCACGACGAGGGTGGCCGCGATTGAACGTTTCGGATCGGACAGCAGGCTGGCGACACCGCGCAGGGACTTGTCGGGCTCGGCATAAAGAACGTGAAGGATTGCCCCCACGAGCAGGGAATGCGAGGTTTTCTCCCAGTGATTGCGTCGTTCCAGTGAACCTTCAGGGTCGACCAGCACGTCCGCGACGTTCTGGGCATCGCGCACTTCCCACTCGCCGAGACGGATTTCCAGCAGCGGATTGTAGGCGCAGGACGATGGATTGGTTGGATCGAAGAGGATCAGTCTGCCGAAGCGGCCCCGGAACCCCGCCGTAATGGACCAGTTTTCGCCCTTGATATCGTGAACGATGGCTGAACCCGGCCAGGTCAGCAACGTAGGGATCACCAGCCCTACGCCCTTGCCCGAGCGCGTCGGCGCGAAGCAGAGCACATGCTCCGGGCCATCATGCCGGATATAGTCGCGCTCCCACCGCCCCAGTACCACGCCATCCTGGCCGAGAAGTCCGGCCTGCTCGATATCGCCGCGTTCGGCCCAGCGCGCGGAACCATAGGTCGCGGTGCGTTTGTGCTCCCGAGCGCGTCTGACGGACAGGACCACAGCTGTCAGGAAGGCCAGCACGCCGCCAGATCCGGCAATCCACCCGCCTTCGACGAAAATGTGTGGCGCGTAGGCGTCGAACTCGTACCACCACCACGGAAACAGAAATGGCGCGTAAAGCGGCCACCGTCCGGCCACCAAAGTCCACGGAGGACCGAGTTCTGGCTGGAATGCGAGCCGCCAGGCGACCCACTGCGTCGCGGCCCACCACGCCACAAGGACAATCAGGAAACAGAGGCAGAATTGCCCCCACAGGATACGAGAACCAGACATGAATTCCTCCCGGGCATGGAGGAACTCTGCATGGCGACACGCCCGTCAGTTCAAGACTTTTCCTGGTGAACTGACGGCACGGGCGTGCGCGGGCGTAAACAAACTGGCGCGGGCGTAAGTCTCACTTTGAAGCGTCTCCTGGCTCCGGGCAGATGGGGAAGAGTCAGCCTTTCCTGGGCGGGTGGTCGCGCGTTTCATCGTCCAGCAGGCGTTCCGCAGCGATCCACGCCTGATCCGCAGCATCTTTCTCGTCCAGCACATTCGCTGAGACAACCGCGCCGTCAAGCAGGTAGATCATGAAGTGGGCAAGTTGTTCGGATCGCTCTTCCAGAACTCCGGCCGCTTCCAGAAGCGCCCGGATGGCGTTGCGCAGGCTGCGCTTTTGCAGCCGCGAAATCTCGGCGATCGCATCCTGCTTTCCCTTGTATTCCTCAGTTGCCCTGGAGAACACACATCCTGCAAAATCGGGCTGACGAAACCAGGACGTATGCCAGTCAAACACCGCGCGCAAGCGCGCTCTCGGCTCCTTATGAGCGCTCACGGCTTCAATGAGCGAGGCCTCCAGCGTTTCGATATGGCCTTCCAGGAAGTCGGTCACCAGCCCCTCTTTGTTGCCAAAGTGGTAGTAAATTGCCGTTTTCGCGACCTGCGCGGTGTCGGCGATGTCATCGACACTGACCTGGTGGAAACCCGAGCGGGCAAAGAGAGAGCCCGCTGTCGTCAAGAGAGTAGCCCGACTATCCGGACCATTCCGCTTTCTGCGGAGTTTTTGCTGTGGCACGTCCATGACCTCACAGAAATTCGCATCAATCCGTCTCACTCATAATCGGAACGTTTTGTTCGTCAACAAGTTCGAGGCACAGATCAAGCCACAGCAACTCCCTTCCCACAAGTTAATAAAGCGATATCTGATGTACCGGTCGTTCATATAGTTGACGTTACCCGGTCAACTCACTGTCGCCAGAGCCACAGTCGGAACTGGCTTGGCCGCTTTCATTTCAGCAAGTTGCCAGTCCCAGTAGGCCTTACTGGAATTCAGGCGCATTGCCGCGCCCTCCAGCACAGATCGCGCTTCACCGGGATAGCGCCGGAGAACAGGCACAATGACATTGTCGATCCAGCCATCGCCATGCAGGGCATCGACCTCGACATGCTCACTATAATAATCCAGAACCGATGGCTGATCATTGCCAATACCGACGCGACGGCATCCGGAGAGCAATTTGGCGTATTGGTCGGGATCCGAGAGTTCCGTAATCGCGAGCGCGCCGATCGAGCGGAAATATTCTCGCCGCGTAAACGCAAAATAGAGGAGCAGATTATACCCGGAAAGGCCCTCCCAACCCAACACATCGACAAACTGCGTCGGGTTGTCTTCAATCTTTAGATAGTCGAGCAAGTCACGATAGAGACGCACATGCGTCCGTGCCGGATTGCCCTGCCCCATCTCATCCCAGAAATTATGCGCGACTTCCATCCGGACATCTTCGTCGATGCCGACCAAAGACAACACGATCAGGTCATAAAAACGCATGTTGAGCGCGTAATCGGTCGTGAAATACTTGATGATCTGCGGCCGCGATGCATCGGTCTTCATGAAATCGAACACCGCGTGGTTATACCCGGAATGGCTCTTCCAGAGGGATTTAATGGCGTCACCAATTGCCTCCGGCTCGACGTTGGCCGGGATCGGTCCCGCCTGGCCTAATTCCCACTCCATCCACGAAGCTTCGATCGCGCGGCGGGCTCGCAGCAGTTCGATGCTGTACTGGTTGTCAGTAAGGCCCGGGTGTGGTCTGGAGAGATGCAGACCATACAGGTCATGCAAGACCCGATGAACGGTTTTCCGTGCGGCGAGGTCGTTCTCCGCGAACGCCATATCACAGCATCGCTGCGCAAGCGCCTCCAACTGACCCGAGGCTCCGCGAGAGGCAAGGAAGGTATCCGCATTGTCGTTGGAAAGTGCATCGTTCACCAGACGGCGCAGCGCCTGCGGCGTGTCGTCAGCGATGTTGATCTCCGGTCGCGCAAAAGCAGCGCCGCCAGCATGTGTCAGCATAAAGCAGTTCCTTGCAATGTGTGTACAATCTGGAAACAGCTCGCGACCTGTAGATTGCAGAGTGACGAAACGGTCCGTTTTAAGTCAAGAAAAAAGACCATGCTGACGCGTATTCGTCATAATTGCAGAGCAAGAACCGAAGGCTGCGCCGCCGCTATAATACCCTCACGGAATTACGATCTGCGCAGCATGTTGTTTTTAGGCGGTTTTACAGCCACTCCGTGGCCGGAGGTGGCCGAAGACCGCAGTACTTCGAATCGCACTGACTGTTCTGTTCGTGATCCAGTCAGCGCGAACTCTCACAAGAACGTGAATGTTTCGGCCGTGAAACACCGCGCCTCGACCGACACAGGCACGCCCCGACCCGCCACAATACTCCTTACCATGCTGTTTTATTGAGGTTTTTTGTTTGCGCGTGCGCCGATGAAAGGCACGATGGCACCTATCTGAGCTTCAAGAAAAGGCAGGACGATGCGCGCAAAAGACGCTACAGTGTCAACGTCGCCCCGTGTCATTCTCGACCCTGCTGGCCATACGGAAGGCACCGGTGAGGGTCTGCGGGCGCTGATACGAGCCCTCGCCCGGCAGGCGGCGCGGGATTACGTTGAACATGAAAACGGACCGATCCGTACACGATCGGAGGAATGACAGGAGGTCTTCATGAAGGTCGCGCTCTATGCCCGCTACTCTTCCGACAACCAGCGCGATGCCTCCATTGAGGATCAACTGAGGCTGTGCCGGGAATTTGCGGCCCGTCAGGACTGGAACGTCGTCGACAGCTACAGCGACAGAGCCGTCTCTGGTGCCTCCCTGCTTCGTCCCGGCATTCAGGAACTGATGCAGGACGCGCAGCGCGGGAAGTTTTCGATCATTCTCGCCGAAGCCATGGACCGTCTCTCGCGCGATCAGGAAGATATCGCTGGTCTGTTCAAAAGAATGAAATTTGCCGGGGTGCGGATCATCACGCTTTCGGAGGGCGACGTCACCCAACTCCACGTCGGGCTCAAGGGCACCATGAATGCCCTCTTTCTGCAGGATCTGGCAGACAAAACGCGGCGCGGCATACGGGGACGCGTCGAAGCCGGTAAATCGGGCGGCGGTCTGTGCTATGGATATGACGTCGTACGAAAATTCGATGATGCCGGCGAGGCTATACGCGGAGAGCGGACGATCAACGTCAGCGAAGCTGCGATCGTGCGACGTATCTTTCGTGACTATGCGGACGGCAAGGCGCCAAGGGCGATCGCGCTCGATCTCAATGCCCAAGGGGTCGTCGGACCGTTGGGAGGTGCCTGGGGACCATCCACCATCCACGGCAACCGTGACCGCGGCACCGGCATCCTCAACAACGAGCTTTATATCGGCCGGCTGATCTGGAACCGCCTTCGCTATCTGAAAGATCCGGAGACCGGCAAGCGCGTCTCGCGCCTGAATCCAGAAAATGAATGGATCCTGCAGGAGGTTCCTGAACTTCGAATTATTGAGCCTGACCTGTGGGAAGCCGCCAAGGCCCGTCAGGCAACAACAACGTGGTCGCAAAAGACACGTGGCGACGGTGTCCATCCTCTGAACAGTCTCAAGCGCCCTCGTTACCTCTTCACTGCGATGACACGCTGCGGCTGCTGTGGCGGTGGTTTTTCAATGATCTCGAAAGCTCTGCTCGGCTGTTCGACTGCGCGCAACAAGGGTACATGCGACAATCGCATGATGATCCGGCGGGACGTGCTCGAAAAGTCCGTGCTTAACGGGCTGCGGACGCGCCTCATGGACCCTGCGCTCTTCAAAGAGTTCTGTGATGAATTCACCCGGGAGGTCAACCGCGTCAGAATGGAGCGGGGCGCAGATCTCGCTGCGATGCGCGCGGAGTTGCCACGCGTTGATCGTGAGCTTGATAAGGCGATCCAAGCCATTCTCGACGGCGTACCCGGCATCAAGCTGAAGGACAAGATCGGAAGGCTGGAGGCGCGTAAGGAAGAACTGACGGCTCTTCTGGCTGATGCGCCACAGCCCCCTCCTCTGCTGCATCCGAACATGGCTGTGATTTATCGGCAGCGCATCGACGCGCTGTATGAGAACCTCCAGAAAGAGGATGCAAGCCTTGAAGCCGTCGAGAGGCTGCGTGCTCTGGTATCAAGGATCAAGCTGATCCCGCAGGATGGAGAGCTTGCCATCTTCCTCGAAGGAGACCTCGCGGCTATCCTGAACTTCTCTTCGAACAAAAAAAGCGCCGGAGTCCATCCGGACCACGACGTTCTTCAATCGTTCATTGAACAGGATACATTGGTTGCGGGGATAGGATTTGAACCTATGACCTTCAGGTTATGAGAAAGATTTTTTAGCCTACGCTGACCAACGCCCACGCCGACAGAATAGCGCCAGACCACGAAAACCCTTTGTTTTTCCTTGAAAAATAGCCTCGTCGGGATACGTCATTCGTTCACCGACTACGCTCGGTTGCGCTCTCATCTGTTTCCTATGTGTTTCCTGCGGCGGAGGCGAGAATGGCCCGGCTCAACAAGAAAACCGTCACGGCGGCGACGCCCGAAGCAAAAGATTATTTCCTGTGGGATGACAGCATCCCGGCCTTTGCGGTCCGGGTCTGGCCATCGGGCCGCAAGGTCTACGTCATTCACTACCGCTCTGGCGGAAGGCTGCGGCGTTACACGATTGGCCAGCATGGAAGCCCGTGGACGGCGGATCTCGCCCGTGATGAAGCCATCAGGATCCTCGCGCGGGTTCATACCGGGGAAAACCCGGCGGATAAACGGTCCGATGACCGTAAGGCCATGACCGTCACAAGCTTCTCCAGGCGCTTTCTCGACGAATATGTCGATGTCCACCTGAAACCCAGAACACGGGGGGAATACAGGCGCTCGGTGGAACTGTTCATTGTCCCGAAATTCGGAAGCTGGCGGATGGCCGACCTCTCACGGGCGGAAGTCGTCGAATTCCATGGCAGCTTCCGGCATATCCCCTATCAGGCCAACCGGACACTGGGCGTGTTGTCAAAGATGTTCAGCCTTGCCGATCTATGGGGTATCCGCCAGGACGGTGTGAATCCATGCCGGGGCGTCAAACGCTACCGGGAGGAAAGACGAGAACGTTTCCTCACCCGGGATGAGTATGCACGCCTGGGAAACAGCCTCGACGAGGCCGCGGAAGATATGCCCGAAGCGGCACGGGCCATTCGCCTGCTTGCTCTCACAGGTTGTCGGTTGCGGGAAATCCAGACGCTCCAGTGGGCGCATGTCAGGCTGGATGAAGCCGAACTCCGCCTTCCGGACAGCAAAACCGGAGCGAAAACAGTCCAGTTAGGCACGGCTGCGGTTGATGTCCTGAAGGCCACCCCTCGCCTGCCCGACAATCCCTATGTCATCACCGGACGCAAGGCTGGCGAATACCTCACTGACCTGCAAAAGCCGTGGCGTCGTATCCGCAAGGCGGCAGGACTGGATGGCGTCAGGCTCCACGACCTCCGTCATTCCTTCGCATCGGATGCCCTGGAGATGGGAGCGGACCTGACAATGATCGGCCGGATGCTGGGCCACAGCGACATCAAGACCACCTCCCGGTACGCCCACCTAAAGCGGGAAAATGTCAAACGCTCGACGGATCAGGTCGCCCAGCGCATTTCATCCGCGCTCACCGATGCAAGGATACAGGCCTGAATGCCGATCATACCCGATCAGCGGCCTGTCCGTCAGCATCGACCCGCGTTTTACGTCTCGGGAACAACCAGCACATAGCTGGTGCTTCTTCCTCCTGCCGCGTCCCTGGCCAGAATATCCCGCGATACAAGGTCATTGATATCTCGCAGGGCTGTATCCGGTGACGTCTTTGCGAGCTTCGCCCATTTGGATGAGGTCAGCTTGCCCTCAAACCCATCGAGCAGACGGTTCAGCATAAGGCGTTGCCGGTCATTGATCGATTGCCCGGCCAGATTGTCCCAGAAACGGGCCTTCTGGATGACTTTTCCCAGGACCAGCTCAGCGCGATCAAAGGCGCGATCCAAAGCCCCCAGAAACCAGAGCAGCCAGGCCGTGATGTCCATATCCCCTTTTTGGCTGGCCTCAAGGATTGCATAGTAATCCTTCCGCTCCTGACGGATCTGGGCCGACAGGCTGTAAAAACGCTGGTCTGTCTGTTCCGAACGCGCCAGCATGAGGTCGCCGATGGCCCGCGCCATGCGCCCGTTTCCATCCTCAAACGGATGAATGGTGACAAACCACAAATGTGCGATGGCTGCCTTCAGCACAGGATCCAGTGCTTGCCCGGCATTGCACCAGTTGAGGAAGACCTGCATCTCTGCAGGCACCCTGCTGGCTGTCGGCGCCTCATAATGAACCTTCTCCCGTCCGACAGGGCCTGACACGACCTGCATCGGGCCGGTTCTGTCATCGCGCCACTCTGCGACCAGAACGCGTGCCATGCCGTTTCGGCCCGTCGGGAACAAAGCCGCATGCCAGGCAAACAGCCTCTCTCCCGTCAGCGGATCGACAAAATGCCGGGTCGCATCCAGCATCATCTCCACGACACCTTCGACATCCCGATCCACCGGTGCCAGCGCGCCAATATCCATCCCCAGTCGGCGGGCGATGGAAGACCGTACCTGCTCACGATCAAGGTTTTCACCCTCGATCTCGCTCGACTTGATGACATCTTCCGTCAGGGTCTGGAGCACGGCTTCCGACCTGGAATCGAAGCCGAGACTTTCCATACGGCCCAGGAGGCGTCCCTGCCGATGACGCACGGCGGCCAGTTCATGGGCAATGGTGTCCTTGTCCCACTGGAAGCCGGGCCAGTCTGCATGCTGACAAATGTATCGCGCCATATTCCCCGCACTCCTTACGGGGAATATGGCGCCTAATCACCGTAAACTGCAAGATTATACCCTACGCAAAGCTTGCGTTCTTGACCTTCAGGAGGGGGATGTCAGTCTTCATACTCCGCACGCCTTTGATCCGCGCAAGGTGTTCGCTCTGAAAACGTCGCAGTCCTGGAAGGTCTTCTGCAACAACGCGCAACAGGAAATCACAATCTCCCGCAAGGACATGCGCTTCCGTCACCTGTGGAAGTTTTCCAATTTCCTCGACGAAATGCTCGGACTGCCGCTCGTCTTCTCCCGTCAGCCATATTCTGACAAAAGCCGTCACGCCGAACCCGGCTTTTGCGGGATTCACAACGGCGACATATCCTTCGATAACGCCACTTTTTTCCAGCATCCGCACCCGGCGCAGGCACGGCGAGGGAGAAAGCCGGCGCGCCTCGCAAGCTCATTATTGGGGCAGCGGCCATCTTCCTGGAGAACGTGAAGAATACGCCGATCAATCGCATCCAGTTTCATTGGCATTTTATATCATGCATGAACATTCTGGCGCAATCATATGCCAGATACTGGCGGAAAAATTGGCATAAACGCAACCCCATATCCGCTGGTCCGCGCTATCCTGCCCTCTCTCGCGTCGCAGGTATGGCGATCCGGAGCATAATCGGAGAGCATGAAACGCCGCGGGACCTTGTGGATTTTCTTCTAAAGCGACGCGTCTTCGATGAATTTGCATACACTTCTTGCCTTCTGGACGATCTCCATCCTCCTTGCCGCAACTCCTGGTGCTGACTGGGCGTATGTCATTTCCGCTGGAATACGTGATCATGCCGCAGTCATTCCCGCGGTATTCGGCCTGTTCCTGGGATATATCGCCATTACCGCAACAATCGCGGGTGGTATCGGTGCGCTTGTGGCCAGCATGCCGCTTGCGATCACCATTCTGACGTTTGCAGGTGCGGCCTATCTCATAAAACTCGGCATTTCCCTGTTGCGTCATCCCTCCCTGCCGAAAGAGGGACATGAACGGGAAACTGGTGCGCGGCGCTGGATTACCAAAGGGTTCGCCATCAGTGGTCTGAACCCCAAGGCTCTTCTGTTTTTTCTCGCCCTTCTGCCCCAGTTTACAAATCCGGGTTCATCATGGCCGATCTTTTTACAAATCGGGATCTTGGGAATCATTCATACAATGAACTGCGTATCCATCTATCTGATGGTCGGATCTGGCGCGCGGACAATATTAAGCAGCCGCCCTAGGGCGTCCATCGTGACCGGCTACATATCCGGAGTAATCATGATTATGCTTGGTCTGGGTCTGGCGTCGGAAGACATCATAAAATTACTCCACTCATGAAGATGGAATATGGAGAGTGAAGATATTGGAAACTGGCTCTCTGCACAGGTTCCATGGATCAGAGTAAAGTTCGCTGTATCGATTTCCCGATTTCCATGAATGTCGAGACTGCTGGGTTTTTCGTAGTGACCGGCGCTCGAAGGACGACGTCCAGTTGGGGAGCGTCTGTCAAAGCCCGTGACATCAGCCCCGCTCCCAGTTCGGTACACAGCGATGCGGGGATAAGGGCTACGCCAAGTCCTTTTGCAACAAGCTGGATGATCGTGTGCTGCAACCGCGGTTCAAGCACGACATGCGGGACGATTCCCCTGGCCAAAAAATAGCTGTTGATCGCGGATCGCAGAGCCGGCGCCGTTGCGGCGGGTGCCGCGATGATCTTCTCCACGCGGAGTTCCTCAGGACCAATCTGCCCGGCCGTGGCAAGGGGATGGTCCTTTCGCATGATGATGCGTAATCGCTCCCTGGCCAGCAGCACGGTCTGCAGGTGTGGCGCATATCCGCAATCGAATGTTACGGCGGCGTCCAGTGTTCCTGCCACCAGCATCTCATCAATCTCTGTCGGCGTGCGTTCATCAAGAACAAGGCGGACATCCGACCTCGCCTCCGCATAAAGCTGTACGAGTTGCGGCACGACACTGTGGGCGGCATGCATCATGAAACCAAACCGCAATTCGCCCTTCATGCCACTGGCAACCAGCCTGACATCCCGGCAGGCCTCCTCAAACTGCCCCAGCACGTTACGGCAGTCTTTCATGAAGTGTTTTCCAGCCGGGGTCAGCGCCACATTGCGCGAGTTTCGTTCAAACAGCTTCACGCCCAACGTGTGCTCGATCATGGCAATCTGACGACTGAACGGAGGCTGGCTCATGTTCATCCGCTCGGCGGCCCGACCGAAATGAAGCGTCTCGGCCAGAGCCATGAAATACCGCATATGCCGCGTGTCCATCTGATACCCTGAAAGCATTAATCGTGCACTATTTGAGTATTGGATTATATCAATAGCCTCCGGTAGCGTCACGCCTTTGCTGACTTCCCGAGTTCCTTGATGCTGAACAATCTACTGATCGTCCTGCCTATCTTTGCCCTCATCCTTACCGGATGGATCGCGCGCAAATCGGGTGCGCTGGGTCCCAATGCCACGCGCGAGGTCAATCGGCTCGTAGTCTATCTTGCGTTGCCCGCAGTGCTGTTCGATATCGTGGCGAATGCAAAAATGACCGATCTGTGGGAGCCGGGATTCATTGTGGCGTTCACGCTCGGCTGTTTCATCGTGTTTGCCGGGACGCTGTGGTGGCGGGTATCAACAGGACATCATCTTGCCGATGCCACCATTGACGGACTGAACGCGAGCTACGCCAATACGGGGTTCGTCGGTTTCCCGCTTGTCCTGTCGCTCGTCGGCGATACCGGCATGGCACCGACGCTCATCGCCACGATCGTGACGGTCTGTGTGCTGTTTGTCATAGCGATCGTCCTGATCGAGGCCGGACTGCAAACCGAAGCGCGCCGTCGCGACATTGTCGCGAAAACGCTTTTCTCACTGGTGAAAAATCCGTTGCTGGTGGCGCCAGCACTTGGTGGCCTTGTCATGGTATCCGGTGGCCATCTGCCGGGACCGGTTCATGCCTTCCTGAAACTTCTCGGTGGAGCCGCATCCCCTTGCGCCCTGATCGCTCTCGGTCTGTTCCTTGCCGGGAGTTCTGCCGGTACCGTGTCTGCACGCCCGTCGACTGCGGCCATTCTTGTTGGCCTGAAGCTGATCGCCCAGCCTCTGGTTACGTGGATCATTGCCTCGCCTGTGCTCCACCTGCCGCCACCGATGACAAACATTGCCGTGCTTCTTGCAGCACTGCCCACGGGAACTGGCTCGTTCATGCTGGCGGAATTCTATGACCGGGAGGCAGCCCTTACCGGGCGGGTCGTTCTGGCCTCCACCGTGTTCTCGATTGCAACGATCTCGCTCTATCTCGCCTTTGCGCCCGCGTAGGGGCGTTCATCGGCGTTTTGATGAAACCTCGAACCAATAATCTCCACCAGCCAGTCCACGAACATACGCACGCGTGGAGAAAGCTGCCTGTTACTCGGATAAAGCACCGAAACCGGCGTTGGCGTGGGTGGAAAATCGGGGAGGACTTCGATCAGCGTGCCCTTCGCAAGGTCATCCTCAAAGCCGTAGCGCGGAACCTGCACGAGGCCAAAGCCGAGCCGGGCCGCTTCAGCATAGGTATCAACACCCCCAACGAGCAGGCGTGCCGGAAGCGAGACCTCGATCGCCTCCTCTCCGCGCGTAAACTCCAGCGCCACGGGCTGGCCGGTGCGCGAGGACACGAAACCGATCATCTGATGGCCTTCAAGATCGTCGGGAGAGACAGGCGTTCCGTGCCGAGCCAGATACGCCGGGCTGGCAACCGTTACCTCCTCCATAACGCCCAGCGACCGCGCGATCATGCCGCTGTCCGGCAGGCTTCCGGTCCGGACCACACAATCCACCCCTTCGCGCACCAGGTCGACAAACCGCTCACCCTCGCCAAGATGAACGGTCAGCGCCGGATGCCGGACCAGAAAGTCTGGCAATGCCGGCAGCAGGATCATGCGCGCCAGACGCCCGATGACATCAGCGCGCAGAAGTCCCGCAACAGCACCGCTCACGCTCCGGTCCGCGTCCTCGATATCGGCAAGGATCGCAACACACCGACGATAGTAGGCAGCGCCTTCCTCGGTCGGTCGGACGTGACGGGTCGATCGGTGCAGCAGTCGCGTGTCGAGCCTTTGCTCCAACGCCTTGATCGCGGCGGTCGCAACCGGCCGGGAGACGCCGCAATCGGCGGCCGCGGCGCTGAAGCTGCTGCGGTCAACAATGCGGACGAAGAGGTCGAGTGTCGCAAGCCTGTCCATGGGATTATTCCATGAGGCAAAACAATGCTGACGGAAAGAGCGCTCTTATCGAACGGACTATGGTGTGATCAGGATTGGTTCCTCATCATCAAACGGAGAGACCCATGCCCGAAACGAACACCATTGCCATCGTCACTGGCGGCAGCCGTGGACTGGGTCGCGCCACCGTTGAGGCCCTCGCCCGACGCGGCGTCTCGTCCATCTTCACCTACCACACCAACAGATCTGCGGCCGACGAAGTGCTCGACAGTGTCGAACAGAGCGGTACCCGCGCAGTGGCCCTGCAACTCGATACCGGCGACACGCATGCCTTTCCTGCCTTCGCCGAGGAAGTCCAGCGCGTGCTACGCACATGGGATGCCGAGCGTTTCAATTATCTGGTCAACATGGCTGGCACCTCCCATGAGGGGCTGTTCGGCGAGGTGACTGAAGACGATTTCGATGCCGCCTATCACGTGCACGCCAAAGGTCCGTTCTTCCTGACACAGACGCTGTTACCGCTGATCGCGGACGGTGGCCGGATCGTGAACATCTCATCCGGCCTGACGCGCTTTGCTTATCCCGGCCGGATTGTCTACGCCGCCATGAAAGGTGCGGTAGAAGTCATGACGCACTACATGGCCAGGGAACTCGGCCCACGCCGCATCGCGGTCAACACGGTAGCGCCAGGCGCCATCCAGACGGATTTCTCGGGCGGCATGGTACGGGATAACCTGGACATTGTCCGTCACATCGCAGAGGTCACCGCGCTTGGACGTCCCGGCCTTCCGGACGACATCGGCCCGATGATCGCTTCGCTCCTCTCAGAGGACAATCGCTGGGTGAACGCGCAGCGGATCGAAGTCTCCGGCGGTCAGGCCATCTGAAGGCTGGCCGTTCCACAAATGCAATGCCGCACTGATTCCGTCAGGACACCAGCAGGCGTTTCCGCGTGATCTTCCCGGACACGGTGGTCGGCAAATGCCTGACGAAGCGGACTTCCTTCAGACCAACCCATCTTCCGAGGACTTCGTTGACCAGCGCGACGATTTCCTCGGAAGATGGTTCGCAGACGACCTGGGGGTCAACGACCACATAGGCAACAGGTCGCTGCCCTCGCAGTTCGTCCGGAATTGCAACTACGGCACACGCATGAACGGCTGTATGGGTGGCGATGATCTTTTCGATCTGCACGCCCGAAATCCGCCGGCCTGCAACCTTGATGACATCATCGGAACGCCCGAGCATATGCACGGCGCGGCTGGCCTCCATCATGCCTTCGTCGAAGGTGCGATAATACCGGTTCGTTTCATCAAGATAGGCGGCAGGAACACGGATCTCCCTGTCCTTCCAGACACCCGCCAGACAGCCAGGTGGCAACGGCAGGGAGAGAACAATTTCGCCACACTGTTCACCCGGCATGGACGGCACGATGGCCGGGCAGAATCCCGGCGCAGGTCGTCCGATATCATTCATGAGCGAGACCGGCTCACGCTCGGGCAGACCAAAAAAATGGACGGTGATGCTCCATCCGGTTTCAGTCTGCCACCAGTGATTGACTACGGGTTTGCGAAAATACGACCGCGCCCAGTCCAGCAATGTCGGGTCCGCATACTCCCCGGCCACGAAGATGCGGGCCAACGCGGGCAGGATGGCCCCTGACAGATGACGGCTTTCCTGCCGCATGAGCCGCATCTGAGTGGGCGTGGTAAACAGGCATTTCACTGCGTGTTCGTGACAGAGCGCACGGATCGCAAAAGCTGAAGCACCGCCTTCGACGATCACGCTGGTGCAGCCGCTGATCAGCGGCGCATAGACGCCGTATGAATGGCCAACCACCCAACCCAGATCCGATGTCGTGAAGAAGGTATCACCGGGTTTGCAGCCGTAGATCAGATCCATGGACAAGGCGAGAGCGACAGCGTGGCCACCATTGTCACGCACAATGCCCTTGGCATTGCCCGTCGTGCCGGACGTGTGAAGAATATACAGGGGATCTTCGGAACGCAGCATGACCGGCTCTGACGGTGCGGACTGTTCCAGCGTGTGAAAATCGTGATCCCGTACAGGCAGAAGCGAGGCCGGGCAGGCTTCGCGCTGCACGATCACGCAAACCTGTGGTCTGTGCGTCGCCGTAGCGAGCGCCTCGTTCAGGGCGGGCGCGGACGGAATGGGCGTCTTCCCCTGAAAGCAGCAACTCGCGATGATGATGACCTTCGGTGCCACGTCATTGATACGGCGCGCCAGTTCGGGCCCGGCATAACCGGCAAAGACCACGACATGTACAGCGCCGATCCGTGCACAGGCCAGCATGGCGATGGCTGTCTCAATCATGGTCGGCATGGCGATCAGGACGCGGTCGCCTTTCTCCACCCCCAGCGAGCGCAGACCACCGGCAAATCCGGCCACCCTGCCCTGCAACTCCCTGTAGGTTACAACCTGACGTTCCCTGGTGGCGCAGGAATGCCAGATCAATGCCGCCTGTTCACCGCGACCATTTTCAACATGCCGATCCACTGCGTTATGGCAGGTGTTGAGTGTGGCGTCGGGAAACCAGTCATGCCAGCCATCCAACCGTGTCCTACATGCGGTCACAGGGGCCTGCTTCCATGTGACGCGTTGTGCCGCAGCCAGCCAGAACTGCTCTGGCTGGTTCAGGGCTGCGTCATACATCGCCTCGTATGTCGTCCATGGAAGCATGGCGTTTACTCCGTTCAGGCTACGGGCACGTCTTTGCCGATGATCTGGCTGGCCAGCCACGCGGCATCACGTGAGACACCGGAGAACCGCCCCGATCCCCAGGTGTGCAGCCATGGCAGGCCGAGGAAGTAAAAGCCCGGCGCATCGGTCACGCCGCGATGCCAGACCGGCTTGTTGGCCCCGTTGAAGACAGGCACGTCGATCCAGCGATAATCCGGGCGAAAGCCGATGCACCAGAGGATCGAAGTGATCCCGGCAGCCTTCAGGTCGAGCGGGGTGTTACTGCCATCGGGTTCCCACACAGGCACATAAGGAGCTTCGGTCGGAGCTGTGATCCCTTCACGGGCGATGTAGGCATCAATGGATTTCTTGATGTCGGCATTGGTCTTGTCCGCATCATCAAGGTTTTCCGCAAGATCCGGCGCGAAGTGCGCCACTTCATCGCGGATTGTCTCCAGCGTGCCGTGCAGGCCCACGCCCTCCTTTGCAAACAGTCGCAGATCAAGATCGTGGCCGCCATTTCGACCAGTGACATAATGATTGGTCTTGTCGCGTGCGCCGTCACGCAGGGGGTGATTATCCACCGTAAGGTTGTAGAAGTTCATATCCGCCAGCCAGTCCACCACATCGCGGCCACGGTAAAAACGTGAGACACGCGGGGCAGAGCCGACACAGAGATGGACCTTGCGTTTTTCAAGGAACAGGTCCTCGACGATCTGCGCGCCAGACTGGCCGCTGCCCACGACCAGAACGGCCCCTTCCGGCAACTGGGCCGCGTTGCGGTAATCCTGCGAGTGAACCTGATGGATGGCGGGGTCGATCGCGCTGGCGTAACCGGGGATCACCGCATCCTGATACGCGCCCGATGCGATGACCACATGCTTTGCGCGCCAGGTTTCACCGCCTGCCACCACGCGGTAACCACCACCTTCATGGCGCGTGATGGAGGTGACGGGCGTGTGCTCGTGCAAAGGCGGGCTGAAGGAGGCCACAAAGCCCTTCACGTATTCGATGATTTCCTTCTTCACCATGAAGCCGTGCGGGTCGCTCCCCTTGTAGGGATGACCGGGAAGTTCGCACTGCCAGTTTGGCGTGACCAGGCAGAAATTGTCCCAGCGCTCATCATCCCACGAATGGCAGGCGGTCTTTGCCTCAAAGACGATGTGCTCCACCTTCTCGCGGCAGAGATACCAGCTCATGGAGAGCCCGGCCTGTCCGCCGCCCACGATGATGACGGGGATGGTTTTCTCGTTCTGTGTCATGGTCGTTCTTTTCGTCTCAATAACTGAAAGACAGGACGCGCACCTGCGCGTCGGACTGGTTCAGAAAAGGCGCACCGGCCTGCCTTATGGCCTGAAGCTGGCCAAGGGCGCGGCTGCATGGGAAGCCGTAGCGGGCGCGAACCCGCTCGCTGGCGTCCGTCAGGGCGGTGTCCGCCTTTTCAAGAAACTCCCGGACCGGATAATCCTGACCGGGCGTGAAGTGGTCCCTTATGACCAGCGACGGGGAATAACAGTCAGTCTCCTTCCCATCGGGCCAGCGCACGCGAAAGGTCATTTCGGGCATGGTGACAAAACTCCTGAATCAGGGACGTCAGCGTGCTGTAATGCCGCGAGACGCCGGTATCCGGGGAGGTGCCGACTGGCGACGCTGCCCCAGTCGAAACGGCGGGCGGTTGCGGGGCCGCTGGCCCGGAAATGGTCACGGCTTTCGACGCGCAGGGCGTCGCGCAACGCCATGAACAAGGTGTCGGGGTGCGCCGGTTGGCACCACAGCACATCCGTTGCCAAAAAATGTTCTGTGAAAGGTGGTGCGGCTGGCACCACCACGGGGATGCCACAAGCCAGGGCTTCCAGCGGGCACAGTCCGAACCCCTCGGTTACGGATGGATAGGCCAGCACGTCCGCCTGCCGGTAGAATAAAGGCATGTCTTCATCCGCAACTGGCCCGGTGATGGTAACATGATCAGCCGCACCGCTTTCGCGCAGACGCGCCATGAATCGGGTGCGGTAGGCAGAATGATCCAGCAGCGAGGCCCCGCCGGCCACAATCAGATGCACATCAGGCTGTTCGCAACGAAGGGCCAGAAATGCATCGAGCAAGTGCAGCGTGTTCTTGCGCTGCTCGATCCCGCCCACGGACAGGATCAGGTGCTGACCGGCTGGCAGATGATACCGCGCCCGCAACGCGGCATCGTGCGCGGTTGCTACGGGCGAAAAACGCACGGGATCAACCCCGTTGCCCACGATCGGAGCTTCGCGGCCATGGTCGTTGCGCAGGACATCTTCCCACATTGTGCTGACGGTAAACAGTTCGGCCGCCGTCCTGATCCCCCGTTCCTGCCGCGCGGCGAGGACCGGGTGCGTGAAATGGTCAAGATGGTGGACCGTGCGGGCAAAGCCCGGTATCCGCCCTTCCTGCACCAGATCGGCCAAAGCATTGGCGCTGATCGGATCCTGCGCATGCAGCACGTCAAAATGCTGTCCGCGCAATGCGTCTCTGATTTCGCCGATGCGGCCCTCCACCAGCGTTGGCAGGTCAGTCTCCGGCACGGCCGGGATGCAGTTTGTGGCGCAGCGGGGCGTGCGGAAAAAACCAGCCCCTGTCACGTCCGGCGCAATCAGCGTTGCGTCATGGCCCGCGTCACACAGGGCTTCCGCCAGCGCCATGCCGTGCACCACACCACCGCGCGGATTGGTCGAATGGGTCAGGATGCCAATGGACAGACTCATGGCACAAACCCCATGAGCGGCGTCCGGGCGAGATCCCAGAAGGTTTCTTTCTCGTCCGCCCATGTGACATCCAGCCGCTGCGTGCTGTCACACTGACCGATGACAGAAGCCGTAATGTCACGCCCGCGAAACCGGGTCATGATCGCCTCGGCATCCTCGGGACGCGCCGTGAGTAGGTAGCCATAGCTGGGGAATGCAGACAGCCAGCGTTCCATCGGCGCATCTTTGGGGCGCGGAATGTCATCAAGCGTGATGGTCATGCCCACGCCAGAACATTCGGCCAGCATGAGGGCCGTGCCCAACAGTCCGGCCATGCTGATGTCTTTGGCGGCGCGGCTCAGCCCATCCTCAGCGATAGTTGGCAGAAGTTCGATGTCCCCCCGCAGCCGGGCCGTCCCCTCGGTACCGCACAACGCGGAACTGGCGTCCCAGAATGGATGCGGGTCGTGCCAGCGGCCACGCAGGTCAATGGCGGCAATCAGAACTTCACCCGGTCGTGCATCGAAACTGGTCAGCAGATGACGGGCACGACCCAGGATCGCCACCGACAGTGAGTTATGGGTGCTGCGCATGTTGGTGTGTCCGCCAACAACTGGCACGCCATAGGTGTGTGCGCCTTCATGCAGACCGCTCAGAATGGACGCGGCCGCCTCGGACGTATCGCTCCACAACGCATCCACCACGGCCACGGGACGACCACCCATCGCCGCGATATCGCTGACATTGACCATCACGCCGCAATACCCGGCAAACCACGGCATTGAGCGGACAAAGCTATCCTGAAAGCCCTCGCTGGCCAGCAGGAGATAGCCATCGCCATCCGGGATCGCGGCGCAGTCATCGCCAAGGCGGATGACATCATGGCTGGCAGGCTTCAGGATTGCCGCAGTTTCGGCAATGTCCTGTTTACCCGCCAGCGCGCGACCGTTCCGGAGCTTGCGCAGGAGTGTGGCGAGTTCGTGTGTCATCACGCCACCTGTCGTATCCGGGGCTGCGGACGCAGCAGCCAGGTCTGATCCAGACCGTGCGCCGGATAGCGTGACAAGTCGGCCTCCATATCGTGATGCGGCAGACCATGCAGCGTAATGACGCCGAGACTCTTCCAGTGCAGGCGACGGAAGAACAGCACGTTCTGCTCCTGCACCTGAGCCAGAAACTGCGTGGCCCCAAGCCCGTGCGCCGTGCTGACCGCCATGCGGATCAGTTCCGCGCCGATCCGTCCCAGTTTGCGGTGGTCTTCATGGACGGCCAGACGGGAGCCGCGCCAGACGCCGGCGTCGGCTTCATGGATGCGCACCGCCCCCACCACCCGGTCCGGCATGCCCGCCATGCAGCACGCCGCGATGATGGGAATGGCGACCTCATCGATTGCATCGCGGTCATCCTCTGCAAAAACATGCTGTTCACTGCAGAACACTTCGCGACGGAGCGCGTGATAACCGGCGCATTCCCATGGTGTACGGGCAAGGCGCACAACATATTCCATGGGGATGAACGGCCGGTCTTCCACGCCTTCGAGGATCGTGCTCATTGTTCGTACGCCGAAAGCGAGGAACAGGCGCCGCATCGACCACACCCGGCCCGGATGTCGGTGGATTTCATGTTCGCTTCCCGCAACATCCGCCCAAGCGGCGCCAGAACGGATTTCATAAACTCGGCTGAAGGCGGAACATGAGTTTCCAGCGGGGTACCGGAGATGGGCACGAACGGCACGACGAAGGGATAGACCCCGAGCGCAATCAGCCGTTCGGCCAGCGCCAGAATATCTGCGGCACTGTCGCCAAGACCGGCCAAAATGTAGGTATTGACCTGTCCGCGCCCGAAGATCGGCACGGCGCTGGCGAAAGCGTCCATATAGCGATCGACGCTGACCGTGGCCTTACCGGGCATGATCTTCTCGCGCACTGCCTGTGTTGCGGCTTCGAGGTGCATACCCAGACTGTCGGCCCCCGCCTCGCGCAGACGCTGGAACCAGCCGTGATCACGTGGCGGTTCGCACTGAACCTGAAGCGGCAGATTCACCACTGCTCGAATAGCACGGGCGGATTCCGCCAGCACAGCAGCACCCCGGTCAACCACATTGGGCGTGCCGGTCGTCAGCACCATGTCGCGCACACCGTCGAGTTCCACGGCGGCTTTGGCGACCTCAGCCAGTTGCGCTGGCGTCTTGTAGGCAATGGTGCGATCGGCCTCCAGCGACTGGCCGATGGCGCAGAACTGGCAGGAGGTGCGCCGGTCGGCATAACGGATGCAGGTCTGGTGCACCGTGGTCGCCAGCGTGTCACGGCCATGCAACAGGGCGATCTTCCAGTAGGGAATACCGTCTACCGTGCTCAGCCCGTAAAAACGCGGGGCCGCCGGGAAATGGATCGTGCCCAGCGTCTGGCCGTCACGCAGCAGCGTGCTGGCACCACTCCGGTCAGGCGGGCTGGCCTGAAACGGAGACCGCCGCGCACCGGACGTATAGACCGGAACCATGACGGTCTGACCCGCGATGGTGATTGTCTTGTGGTCGGAAGGACCGGCTCCGCCCTTGCGGGCGATACCACCGATATCTTCGCCGATCTGAAGCCCAAAGGACTGCAGATCCGTAATGAGCTTACGACCGGAAAGCGTGCCGAGTGTTGGGACGGTCATGGCTTGGCCTCGTCATTGGAGGGACCGATCGGCTCGACTGCTGCGTGCTCACCGACATAATGCACTGCGCGCGCTGGACGCCGGTCATGAAGCAGGCTGAGCAATTCGGGGCGTGCGTAATGACCCACGGAGTCCATCATCCGCTTGCGCTTGGTGATCAGGGCGAAGTCGAGATCGGCAATCACCATTCCCTCGCCTTCCGTCAGAGGTGTGCCGAGCAGTTTCCCTTCGGGGGAGACGATGGCCGTGAAGCACCCACCCCGCAGCGGCCCTTCCAGCGCGGGATCGCGGGCGATCTCCGTGATCTGCTCTTCCGTCAGCCAGCCGGTAGCGTTCACCACAAAGCAGCCGGATTCCAGCGCGTGGTGACGGATGGTGACTTCCATCTGGTCGGCGAATATCTGACCCACCAGTGAACCGGGGAACTGCGCGCAGTGGATTTCCTCATGCTGGGTCATCAGCGCGTAGCGGACGAGTGGATTGTAATGCTCCCAGCAGGCCAGCGCTCCGATGCGACCGGCAGCACTATCGACAACTTTCAGACCGGAACCATCACCCTGCCCCCAGACCATGCGCTCATGGTAGGTGGGCGTGATCTTGCGGCGCTTGAGCAGGATCTCACCCGTGGCGTCGAAGATGATCTGCGTGTTGTAAAGCGTGCCGAAATCGCGCTCGTTTACACCCAGCACCACGACCATGCCGGTCTGGCGCACGGCCTCGGCCACCATGTCGGTGACCGGACCGGGAATGACGACGGCGCGCTCGTAGAGTTCCAGATGCTCTCCACCGAAGCGGAAAGCCGGCTGGATGAATGAGAAATAGGGGTAGTACGGCACGAAGGTTTCGGGAAAGACCGCCAGCGCAACACCCTTCTCGGCGGCATCGCGGATGGCCTGACAGACTTTCCGGGCTGTTCCCAGACCATCGTCACCAAGGATAGGGCTGATCTGGATGGCAGCAGCGCGAACGATACGGGACATGGCTTGCGGTCCTCCCTTCGGCCTTCAGAGAGTCCAGGTATTAAGGATGAAGGCGTTGTCGCGCCGGGCCAGCAGGATGATGTCCAGCACGTCCTGCGGATTGATCGGCGTGATGCCGGGGATCAGGTTCTGCTCGCCGTAGCCGTAGAGGGCCTGAAGCGCGAAGCGGCAGGCATAGACCTTTCCGCCTTCCTCAAGGATTTTCGCGATCTGCTTGTTGCAATTCATGTGGCCCGGAAAGGCTTCGTCGCCCAGGCGGGGAAAGCCGCGCTGCACACCAAGGGTCACACCCGGGCCATACAGCAGCACCGACGTCTCGAAACCTTTGCGGATCAGGCGTGTGGCCTGCAGCAGGTTTACAAACCCGACCGAACCTTCATTGGCCACGGTATGGAAGGTGATAAGGGCTTTTTCGCCGGGCTGGGCTTTGACGTCCTCAAAGACCTTGTTTTCATAATTGACGAAGCAGTCGCCATCTTTATGCGGAGCGTGTTCGACTTTCGGCATGGTATCTCTCCCGTGTGCTGCGGTCTCCGGCAGGGAGCCGAGACTGACCGCGTTGCCGAGGCAAACGTGGCACGGGATGGCAGAGAGCCAAAATATTGTATGCCTTATGAAAAGGGTACAAACGGCTCAAATCAGATCACATGCCGCCATCCTGCCAAGACAGAGACATACAAAAAATATACAACAACCATACAATCGTAAGGGGCATCCATAAGGGTCTGTTTTAGCGTGATTTTATAATCACGAAGTCGTGAATGAAGTGCCTTTTTGTTTTTCCATGCGCCCGCATGGCGCGCCCCGGAATCAGATGTTCCGATCGATTCCAGACACTGCGCGCAGGTCACACAATATCGGCAAAGCCGGGTGAGCGTTTGTGTTGCAGGACCGACAGCACGCCATGCAGGGATTCCTCAAGGCTTGCAGCATCCGGTGCGCTGCCCAATGCAATGCGCGCCCGCTGCGGCGGCTCGCCGCTGATGGTGAAAACAGTGCTAGGCACCAGCGCCAGGCCTCGCCTGCGGGCATACGCCACAAAATCCGCACTGCCCCACCAGTCCGGCAGTTTCAGCCACACATGCGGCCCGTCGGGGTTCATGCAGTGCCCCTCCCCCAGCACCTTGCGGGCAATGGACTGGCGCAGGCGCAGTTCTTTCTGGATGGCGTGCAGGATCGTATGCGCCTGTCCAGTCTGCATCCATCGCGCCGTGAGCGCGCTGAGCAGACCGGCATTGGTCAGCGCGATTGCCCGGATGGCCGCCGCGACCCGTCGGGTCATGTCCGCATTGGGCAGGGCCACATAGGCGGTGCGCAGGCCGGGACTGAGCGTCTTGGCGAGGGTAGCTACGTAGCTGACACGGCTATGGTCGAGGGCTGCCAGCGCCGGTGGTGGAGTGTCCATCAGCAGGCTGTAGGGGTCGTCCTCGGCAATATGCAGATGATGACGCTGGGCGACCGCCAGAATATCCATGCGCCGTTGCAGCGACATGGTGGCCGTGGTGGGATTGTGGATGGTCGGGATACAGTAGAGCAGCCGGGGATGATGTTCGGCGCAGACCCGATCAAGCTGGTCCGGCATCATGCCTTCCATGTCACTGCCCACACCGACCAGGATGAGGTCGAACTGCGCTGCTATGGTCCGGATGCCGGGATAGGCAATACGGTCGGTAACAATCACATCGCCCGGTTGGGTATGGGTGCTGACAATGGCCGCCAGAGCGCTCTGGGCGCCCGGTGAGATAAGGATTTCCTCCGTTCGCCGCTGCCCGATGACGGGCGCGATCCATTTCGCGCCAAGCTGGCGTTCCTCCAATGTACCGCCCGTGACCCGGTAGGACATCAGGCTGTTCAGATCCTGCTGTTTCAGGATAGTCGCAATATCGCTCTGGATAAGCCGCTGAAGCGGCGGGTCCTGCGGGATCGGCGGCAGGTTCATGGTCAGGTCAACCACGGCCGGCCCCGTATGCCGCCAATGACTCTCCCCGGCACCAACACGAACAAAGGTGCCCCGGCCAACCGTCGCGTCAATCAGGCCGCGCCGTCGGGCCTCGGTAAAGGCCCGGGTCACGGTCGTCAGATTAGTGCCAAGATACTCTGCGATCATTCGCTGTGGCGGCAGCCTGTCCCCCTCCCGCAGGTCGCCCTTGCGGATGGAAAGCGCCAGGGCATCAGCCAACGTCATGTAAATCGCATTCGGACTCCGGCTGATCTCTTCTTTCCAATGGGCGAGATAGGGGTATGCTGACATGGGATGGAATTTCCATACATTCTATGAAATTCCATTCGACCACATGCCATACAATCAGCGCAATCACGATATCAATAAGGTGGAGGGTTCGAAGAACCATTGATTGATTCCCCTTGCGCCTGATTTCAGGTTTGTGACGTGTTGATTTCTGGTTCCTGATCCTGATTTTAGCGCTGCGTTTTTCGCAGAGCGTTGGACATTGGCTTTGGCTTGCTACGTGGCGACCCTGATCCTCTCGAGGAAAAGGAAGCGGCGCATATTATAGATGATATTGGCCAGCCCGATCCTCATGGTGGCTCGAGTTATGCCCACAGTCCGGACGAACAGCCCGGTCTGTGACTTCTGATCAGCAAAGACATGCTCGACACGCGATCGAATAATGGACTTTCCGGCATTGGAGCGCTGGATGTGCCGGGGCATGGGTTTGAGATGCGGCTTTTTCCTGTGGACCTTCGAGACAAAGCCCTGCTTGTCCATGAAGTCTTCGTTGGCTTTTGAGCGCGGCAGGCTGTGTCTGCCCAGACTGTTGAGGCGGTGTTGGTTTTGTCCAGCAGCCCCTCGCGCAGTCGGGCACCATCACTGGCTGCTGCATCTGTCGCTTTCCATTTCCGGATCAGCCGAAACTTCCGGTCGATGGAAATGTGGGACTTGTAGCCAAAGAAGGGAATGGCGAGATCCGTTGCAGGGATCGTTCCGTCATCCTGCCGCTTTGCCTTGGTAAACTTCAAAGTCCAGCGTGCATGACGATCTTTGTGAGAAAGCTTTGAGGGCTTGTCCTGCCAGTCTTGTGGGATCCGTCCCTCCCGAATATCTGCTTTCTCAGCGTTGGTGTTGCGCTGCTTTGGAGCTGCCACCAATGTCGCATCCAGGATCTGGCCTGACATTGACAAATAACCGGCAGTCCTCAGGGTCGCGTCAAACCGGTCAAACAGCCTTTCAATCGCGCCAGCCTGGGTCAGACGTTCGCGAAACAGCCAGACCGTCTTGGCATCAGGTACGCGGTCCGACAGCCCCAGACCAAGAAAACGCATGAAGGAGAGCCGATCGTTGATCAGATATTCCGTCCGTTCGTCGGACAGGTTGTTCAACGTCTGGATGACCAGAATCTTGAACATCAGGACCGGATCAAACGGTGGACGACCGCCTTTACTGCCGTTTGCATAGGCCAGAGCTTTATCCAGCTCAGAACGAAATGTTTCGAAATCCACAGTCCGGGAAAATGCTTCGAGCTGATCACCAAGCCCGCTCAGCCGAGCAAGACGCTCTTCAACATCAAAGAAACCTGGTTGCTTCATAAGCCATCCCCCCACTCTTCACATGAGGAATGGAATCACACAGGGAGACCCAAAACCAGAGGGTTCTTCGAACCCTCCACCTTCACCCGCAGGACGCAGAAGCCGTTCTCGGCGTTGTGGAACGTCACCCGCTCTACGAGACCGGCCAGTGCCTCGGATAAGGCAGCCGTGCCACTCAACGGGACGCTCCTGCAGGCGCGGAATCGAGAGGGTCGGAAACCATGATCCATCGTAACACAGGATCGCGCTGCCGACCGTATCGCCGGGCTCCAACACGCCTGACACGCAATCGTGAAGAGTCCCGATTTCAGCCCAACCTACGCTGGAGTTTCACTCCCATCTGCATCCTATACGCATCCTGCGCCGCGTTTCGGGCACAAAAAAACCCGCCGTGTTAGGGCGGGTTTATCGTGTCCTATCAAGGACTTGCGCTTGGTTGCGGGGATAGGA
>NZ_WOTH01000023.1 GCF_011516945.1 Acetobacter estunensis | reverse complement strand
ACTCTGTCTGCATCGGGTTTTCTTGATGATTATGGAAATTTCTTTTCTACAAAACAGACTTTTTCATAATCTAACCCGATGTACAACCCTTCTGTGAGATTTCCGCGTCGAGGTGACGTTGCCTCCGGTTCGGAAGGGAAGCCGTCTTCTGGTGGGGGTGCAGGACGCACGATTCATTCACGTCCTGCGTGTGGAAAACGGGAATGGGGCTGGCACGCGCTTTCCTTTGCTTTTTCAGCGTGTTTTTCGTGACATGATCTTTGGGGTCTTTGACATTCCTGCTGAGTGCGAAAGCCTGCGTTTGACCGCACAGATGCCGGGAAAAATGTTCAGCCTGCGGCTGGGGGATGGCAAATGGGAGGAAAGCGTCGCCGTTGAAAAAGCCGAAATGACGCTTTTGAGTAGTAGCGCAGCGTAAAGGCGATTTTGCACACTTTTTGTTGTTAGGAGAAAGAGTCTTCATGCTGCGTATCGCGTCGCTTCATATTTATCCTGTTAAGGGCTTGCACGCCTTGTCGCTGGAGCAATTGGAACTGGAGACATGGGGTCCGCTTAACGATCGTCGATGGCTTGTGGTGACGCCGAAAGGCGAGTTTCTCACGCAGCGCACGATGTCTGCCATGGCGCGGATTGCTGCTCATCCCAGCCAGACGGGAGTAACGCTCAAGCATACGGATGGAACCGAACACGTCGTGCCGTATCCTGTCGGCAAAGAGCGGGATGTGCGGGTGTGGGTCGATACCGTGCGAGGATGCGATGCGGGCGATGAGGTGGCTGAGTGGCTCAGTGCTCATCTGGGGCGCGCATGTCGGCTGGTTTTTATGATCGAACCGAGGGCCGCGCGTCTGCGCAACTGGCAGGGGCAGGATTATCCGGTCTCCTTTGCGGACGAGTTTCCGGTACTGCTCTGCACGGAGGCGTCTTTGGTCGATCTGAATACGCGCCTTGCCATGCCGGTTCCCATGGCGCGATTTCGTCCCAATCTGGTCGTTACCGGGGCCTCTGCGTGGGAGGAGGATGCATGGGTGCGTCTTGGCGTGGGCGATGTGGAGTTGCGTCTGGTGAAGCCGTGCTCGCGCTGTGTGGTCACAACCATCGATCAGGAGACGGGCCAGACGCCTGAGCCGGGTCAGCCGCTCAAGGCGCTGGCTGAGTTTCGCCATGTGCCGGGAGGGGTGATGTTCGGGCAGAACGCACTGGTGGAAAAACCGGGCATGATCCGGGTGGGCGACGAGGTGCGGGTGATTGAGCGCCGGGCGTGACGACGTTTACATCCACGACGTATGTGGTCGCGGATGCCGATCATCGTGTGTTTCTGGCAGCGACATATTCCCACGGTTACAGGTGTGTCTCTGTTTTTCTGAACTGCCGCGCTCTTGTATGGACGAGCGCGTCAGAGAGCGACATGCAACACCAGCCACAGAAGACGCCCCGATGTGCAAATATCGAAGCGCCTTCCCGGTCATGATGAAAGAACTTATGCCAGTGTCATCAGGCTCGCATTGCCGCCCGCCGCTGTCGTATTGATGCTGCGGGACTGTTCTTCCAGAACACTCTCAATGGATGGCAGCGCCTTACCTGTAAGCCATGCTGGGACAATAGGGCCGTTTCCATTCGAGAGCGCCTTGCGGACTGCGCGGAAGGCCTCATTATCTTCCTCACCAAGCAGGATGGCGCAGGGCAGGGTGGTAGCGTCCACGACCGGGCGGATCGCGCTCCGCAGGCTGTCGGGCAGCGAGACCATCCAGTCCGTCAACGTGCGTTCAGCCAGTACCAGCGCCGTGTTGCCACCCGCGAGTGCCAGCGAAATCTGTGCGAACAGTCCGGCGCGTGTCGTGGCCACACACAGAACATTGCCGCGTGGCATCAGGCGGTAGAGGTTCTGTTCGCCCACCGGACCGGGGAGGATGCGCTCTTCTCCCAGTGGGGATGAGTTCGCACAAGCAGAGGCACTATCGGCGGCGTTTGCTTCCCCTTTGCCACGTAGCCAGTCGGTCCATGTCGTCATGGCGGTCGTCGGGGTGTGTTGACCTGCCGCGTTCAGGACTGGCGTTTCGCTGAGCAAGCGGCGGAGGATAAGCGGGCCACCGGCCTTCGGTCCAGTGCCGGACAGGCCACGACCGCCGAAGGGCTGCACGCCCACCACCGCGCCAATGGTATTGCGATTGACGTAGAGATTACCGGCATCGATGCGGGCCAGTACGGTGTTCACCGTGGAATCGAGGCGTGTGTGCAGGCCGAATGTCAGGCCGTAACCCGTGGCGTTGATGTCGTGCAGCAGGTCGTCCAGCTTTTCGCGGCGGTAGCGCAGCACATGCAGGACCGGACCGAACACTTCGGGACCGATCTCGGCAATGCTGTTCACCTCGATCAGCGTCGGGGCGACGAAACTGCCATGGGCGCAGTCTTCGGGCAGGTCGAGCGACAGGACGGATGCACCGCGCTGACGGAACGCCTCGATATGTGCCGTGATGCCACTTGCAGCTTCTTCCGTGATGACAGGACCAACATCGCAGGAGAGGAGGGCGGGGTTGCCGATGTGCAGTTCCTGCATCGCGCCGCGCAGCATGGTCAGCACACGGTCGGCGCAGTCGTCCTGCACGCACAGGATGCGCAGCGCGGAACAGCGCTGGCCCGCGCTGTCGAACGCGGAAGCGAGAACGTCCGCCACGACCTGTTCCGCCAGCGCGGAGGAATCCACGATCATGGCGTTCTGGCCGCCCGTCTCGGCCACGAACGGCACCGGCTGTCCGGACGCCGTGCGGCGGTCTTCAAGCTGGCGGTTGATGATCTGGGCCACCGTCGTGGAGCCGGTGAACATCACGCCCATGACACGCGCATCCGCCACGGCGGCGGCTCCGATCTCGCCCGCGCCCGGAAGCAGGTGCAGCGCGGAGACGGGAACGCCTGCTTCGTGCAGGATGCCGACGGCAACTGCGGCAATCAGTGGCGTTTCTTCGGCCGGTTTGGCCAGCACGACATTACCGGCCGCCAAGGCTGCTGCAATCTGACCGATGAAGATCGCCAGTGGAAAGTTCCATGGGCTGATACAGGTCACGATGCCCAGTGGCTTGTGGGTCGCATTGTCGAACTCGCGGGCGACGGTCGCGCCGTAATAACGCAGGAAGTCCACGGCTTCGCGCACTTCAGCCACCGAGTTCGGCAGGGATTTGCCTGCCTCACGTCCCAGAAGTGCCATGAGAAGCGCGTGGCGTTCTTCCAGAAGATCGGCCGCTTTGGTCAGAATCTCGGCGCGGCGTGCGGGTGGCGTAGCCGCCCAGTCAGCGGCACCTTTCTCGGCAGCGTCTGCGGCTTTGATGACGATCTCGGGCGTGGCCCATGTCACGCTGCCCACCACGTCACGGCGGTCGGTCGGGTTGGTGATGGGGATGCCCGCGCCGGTGGTGGTCTCACCATTGACGATGGGGCCGCCTGTCCAGATCTGCGGGGCGGCTGCGATGCGTGTGGCGAGTTCTTTCAGCACGCGGTCATCGGCCAGATCGAGACCGGCTGAATTGGTGCGCTCCGGGGCAAATAGATCGGCGGGTTTGCGGATTTCGGTGTGCGGTGCGCCATACGGCGTATAGCGGTGGGCGACGTCGATCGGGTTTTCGATCAGGGAGGCCAGCGGAATGCTGCCGTCACCGATCTGGTTCACGAAGGAGGAGTTCGCCCCGTTTTCCAGCAGGCGGCGCACCAGATAGGCCAGCAGCGTTTCATGCGTGCCGACAGGGGCATAGATACGTGCCGGACGGTTGAGTTTTTCGGGGCCGACCACCTGTTTGTAGAGGGTCTCGCCCATGCCGTGCAGACACTGAAACTCGTAGGAGCCGACTTCGAAGTCCGGTCCGGCCAGCGTGTAGATGGTGGCCAGCGTGCGGGCATTGTGGGTGGCGAACTGCGGGAAGATCACGTCGCGCGCAGCCAGCAGCTTGCGCGCGCAGGCGATGTAGCTGATGTCGGTGTGGCATTTGCGGGTATAGACGGGGAAATCCGTCATGCCCTCAAGCTGTGCTTTCTTGATCTCGCTGTCCCAGTAAGCCCCTTTCACCAGACGCACCATGATGCGGCGTTCGGTGCGACGGGCGAGGTCGATGATGAAATCCAGCGCGTACGGCGCGCGCTTGCCATAAGCCTGCACCACGAAGCCAATGCCGTTCCAGCCTTCCAGCCCCGGCGTGTGACACAGGGCTTCGAGCAGATCGAGCGAGAGATCGAGGCGCTCGGTTTCCTCGGCATCGATGTTGATGCCGATGTCATAGGAGCGGGCGAGCAGTGTCAGATCCTGCACGACCGACAGCAGTTCCGTCATCACGCGGTCGCGCTGGGCGCGGACATAGCGCGGGTGCAGGGCGGACAGCTTGATGGAGATGCCGGGGCGTTCATAGACATTGGCGCCCTTGGCGGTGCTGCCGATGGCGTGAATGGCGTTGATGTAGTCCTGACGGTAGCGGGCCGCGTCCGGCGCGGTGAAGGCGGCCTCTCCCAGCATGTCATAAGAATAGGAGAAGCCGAGGGCTTCGAGTTTTGCGCTGTTCTTGCGGGCCTGTTCGATGGTCTGGCCGAGGACGAACTGCTCGCCCATCAGGCGCATGGCGGCGTCCACGGCCTTGCGCACGACCGGCATGGAACTGCGTTCCACGAAATTCATCAGTGCGCCGGTCAGCTTCTTTTCATCGTGATCGCCGATGAGGCGGCCCGTCAGCGCCAGCCCCCAGGCGGCGGCGTTGGCGAACATGGGCTTGCCGCGTCCGACATGGGCCAGCCAGTCGCTCTCACCGATCTTGTCGTGGATCAGTGCGTCACGGGTGGCGACATCGGGAATGCGCAACAGGGCTTCGGCCATGCACATCAGGGCCACGCCTTCGGCTGAGGAAAGCGAGAACTCCTGCACCAGTGTTTCCACCAACCCCGGATTGCGGCGCGCTCGCAGGGCTTCGGCCAGACGGGTGGCCACAGTGGCGGTGGTGCGCTCTTCCTCGTCCGAGAGGATGGCGGCGGATGTCAGCTTTTCCACGCACGCGGCTTCGGGCGTGCGGAAAGCCGCGACAATCGCTTGGCGCAGGGGCGCGCGGGAGGAGAAATCAGGCGAAGACGTGACGGTGGAGAGCATGGGCGTGCGTTCCGAAAAGCCGGTCCGATCCTCGCGCCGAGGGGACGGGCAACTGGTTCCGATATCACAATGACTCTTGCCTCATGTCATGGAAATATATTATCTGCAAGATGTTATATTATCGACGATGTGAATGAGCCCCATACTGGAAACCATGAGATGGGGCAGGCAGGTTTATCCGCAGGCTCATTAGGATCTTCCGGCGGGAATATGCCCCCGATTGTGAGGGCTGCTTGCTCCTTGGGGCGGGAGGCTTACTATCGGGCTTCCCTCTTCTGCCTGAACAACGACTGGAAATGCGGTCATGTTGCCCTCCACCCTCTTTTCCCGTGCTGCGGCAATCGGTCATGGCACGGCGGCGGAGACGATCTGCAATGCTTTGCGCAGCGCCATCAGCGAGAACATGTTGCCAGCAGGGCAGGCTTTGCCGCAGGCGGAACTGGCCAATGGATTCGGTGTGAGCATCATTCCCGTGCGTGAAGCGCTCAAGCGTCTGGAAGCTGAGGGGTTTGTCACCAGTCCACCCAATCGCGGTGCGATGGTGCTGGGGATGAACGAGGCCGATATCGAGGAATACTCGCGCATCCGCGCGCTACTGGAAGAGCAGGCGGCGGCCGATGGCGTGCGCAACATGACACGCGTGCAACTGGCTCAGGTGGAAGACGCCTATGAGGCATTTGTCGAGGGCGTGGCGGCAGCCGATGGACAGAGGCGTTCCGGCGCGCTGAACCGGGCGTTTCACAATGCGATCTATGTGGCGGCAGGGCGACCGCGTCTGTTCGAGATGATTGATGACCTGCACACGCGGCTCGACCGCTACATTCGCGGGCATCTGGTGATCGAAGGGCGCAAGGAGGTCACGGATCGGGAGCACAAGGCCATTCTCGACGCCTGTCGTGCCCGCGATGCGGATCTGTGCGCCCGCCTGACGCGCGAGCACATCCTTGAAGCGGCGGCGATCTCCATAGAGGTGATGCGCCGCCCCAAGAAGAAAGCGGATCGCGCCCGTTCGATCAGGGGGTAGTCGGCACGTCCTGAATGGAGAGCTTCGCCTCAGGACCAGCCGTTTTGGCGAAATCCAAGGCCGTATTGATACGGGCCAGATCGTCCGGTTCGGGCTTGAGACCGAGTGCCACGTTCCACTGATCGATGGCTTCGGTGTGACGGCCAAGATTCCAGTAAGCGACGCCAAGGTGATAGTTCACCTCAGGGTCGAGCGGCGTTTCCTCGGCGGCGTGTTCCAGAAGGTCGGTGCCGCGTTTGAGATCGCCCGAGCGGATGAAGGCCCAGCCGAGACTGTCGCGGATGGCGGCGTCTTCGGGGTCCAGTTCCAGGGCGTGTTCGAGAAGCTGCGTGGCGTCTTTCAGGTGCTGGCCGCGCTGAACCCAGCCATAGCCGAGAAAATTGAGGACGATCGGCTCGTCGGGCACCATCTTGCGAGCCTCCTGAATGTCGGCTTCGGCCTTGGGCCAGTTGCCGGTGCGCTCATAGGCGGCGGCGCGCTCGAACAGGAGGCTCCAGTCGAGGGCATGACTGGCACGGGCGTTGGCGATGGCCTTGTCGAACGCCGTGATCGCGCCCGTGTAATCCTTGGTCTCGAACAGCAATGTGCCGAGCGCGCGAATGGGCAGCACGAGATCCGGCGCATCGTGTGCGAGGCCTTCCAGAATCGTCCGGGCGTCGTTGCGATCGCCTGCGCGATCTTCGAGCAGGGCGAGGCGGAAGCGGGCGACGCGGGCCAGCGGATCGGTAGGGGGCACGACCCGCAAAGTGGCGATGGCGACATCGGGATGGTCCATCGAGTCTTCGATCTCGGACAGCATCAGCCGGGCCACGGCCAGCGACGGATCGAGTGTGAGCGCCATGCGCAGCATCATGGCGGAGGCGATGTTCATCTGCTGCATGCCGTTGGTGTCGGAGGCGTGCAGCGCCTGCTGACGCAGGATATAGGCTACAAGAATATAGGCATGCGCGACGCCATCCTTGGCGGACGCGACAGGCGCCGTGTCCAGCGTGGCCTGCATTTCCGGTTCCGCGAGGGAAAGAACCGGATCGCGTCGGATGGCGTTGCGCATCAGATCCCGGGCTTCGGTCTGGTGTCCGCTCTGCCACAGCCAGTTGGCGCGCGCGCGAACCAGAAGCAGATCGCCCCCCTGAAGCAATGTGTTCGCCCGCTCATAGAACTGTCCGGCCAGTTGGCTTTTGCCCGCCAGTGAGGCGATGAGACCGGCATGGCCGAGATAGAAGGGAGAGGCGGGGGAGCTTGTGCTGGGCGGAGACGTCAGCAGGCGCAGCGCGTCATCGTATTTTTTTTCGCCAGTGAGACACCACGCCTGAAGCAGCGGGGCCAGAATACGGGTGAGGGCGTCTGCGGGGACGGAGCGGTAGGCTTCCGCCGCGTCCTGCCAGCGCTCATGGAGCACAGCGTCGTTGCCCAGCACGAAAGCCGTGATGATGGTTCGGCCACCGGGAAGGCGGGCGGTGCGCCGTGCGAGGTCAACGGCTTCGGGACTGCCGGCGAGCGCGGCCTGCGAGAAGGCCTGACGCAGCAACTCGGTGTTGTTCGGATCTGTTTTTAGCGCGTCGGTGTAGGCGCGTGCGGCCGTGGTGTAATCGTCGGCCCGCGCGGCGAGGAGACCGGTCAGAAAAGCAGGTGCGTCCACCGGAAAGGGTACTTCGGGAAGGTGTGTCGTGGTGGCGGTCTTGCCCGTGGTGGTCGGAGCGGCGTGTCCGGCGGCGAGTGCGGTGCTGGACAGGAGGGAGGCCAGCAACAGGACAGGCAGGACCGGACGGCTTGGCATGATGATACGGTACCCTATGAATAAGCGGCTCGACGATGGCGCGTGACCCTGCGGGCGGAGCGTCGGGCAGGTGTAACCCGTGTGGCGTGATCGGCCAAACGCCGTCTGTGGATCGTTGGAGATGGCGGTGGGGCAGGGCGGAAGGCGGCCGGGAGTGAGCAGGCAGAGAGGCGGATGCGCGTGGATGTGACGGAAAGTGGCGCGGTGGCGGCCCTGCTGCGACTCCAGATGGAGTGGGGTGTGGACATCCTTGTGGACGAGCAGCCGCAGGACCGGTTCGCCCAGTCACGCGAAGAGCGGGAGCGTTCGCTTCCTGTCGATGCGCAGCCGCAGGGTGAACCGGTGTTCGCGCGTCCTGCTTCACGTTCGCCGCAGGCACCCCTTCCTGTAGCGCAACCTGTGCCCGATCTTGGATTCCTGCGCGGACTGGAGACGGTGGACGCGCTGGCGGCGGCCATTGACGGTTTTTCCGGGTGCAGTCTGCGCAGCACGGCAACGACGACCGTTCTGCCGCGTGGCCCGGTGGGCGCGCGGGTGATGGTGATCGGAGACACGCCCGATGAAGATGAGGATCGCAGTGGAATCCCGTTCTCAGGCGTAGGGGGGCAGTATCTCGACCGGATGCTGGCGTCGATCGGGCTGACGCGGGAGGAACTGGTCGTGGCGGCCGCGATTCCGTGGCGTCCACCGGGAGGCCGACCGCCTTCTCCCGCGGAGGTTGCGGTCTGTCTGCCTTTGCTTCTTGCGAGCATCTCCCTCTTCCGCCCGCAACGCCTGTTATTATGCGGGGGGCTCGCGGTGCGGATGATGTTCGGGAGTCAGGCCAATCCGCTCCGGTTGCGGGGGAAGTGGCGTGACACGCAGTGGGATACGGTATGGGGGCCTCAGAAGCCCGCTCTGCCCATGCGGCACCCTCTCCAGTTGCGTGCGGGTGCGCGGGCTCGCCGGGAAATATGGCACGATGTGCTGTTGTTGTCTGTCACACTTAATGATGAAGCAGGGATAACAAGCGTAATGGCAGAATAATGGCACCGAGAGCACTGGAATAGACTGTAATGTTACAGGTGGTTTCGGGAGACGAGATGAGTGTAAATTCAAGGCTCTGTACCGCGATTTCCCATGGCTTCGGTTCTGGTGATTTGCATAAAGCTTGCCTTTTGGAATGGGAACTTATAGACCGCCGTCCACCATGCGAGCCATCGGACAGATATCCAATTCCATTGCCGCCCGGTTTATGCTGGCTGGCGCCGCCCTTCTGACGGGTGCTTCCTTTACGGGGGCGCGGTCGGCGAGCGCTGCGGCCTCGGCAAGTGAGGACGATGCGTCGCGCCCCTTCAGTGGGGAGCAGCGTGGCTACAGCGAAGAGCAGGACGCCGGTCGTGGCGGCGAAGAAGTGGCCATGGCCGTGGCGCGTCCTTCCGTCGATGGGACGGGAGAAGACAGCGGCGTGGCGTTGCCGCGTCCGCTCACTTCCGAGATGGCGACGCTCGTGCGGTCGATCTTCCGTCTCCAAAGACAGGGTGCTTTTGCCGAGGCTTTGACCAGCACGACCCGTCTGACGGACACGACGTTGCTGGCCGATGTGCTAGCCGAGCGTTATCTCAATCCTTCCTATCACCCCACAGGGGCCGAACTGCGTCGCTGGCTGCATGCCCATGCAGACATGGCCGACGCTCCGGCGATCTTCAGCCGTCTGTCCACTCTGACGGACAAGGCGTCCCTGCCGCCCGCGCCCGCGCTGGCAATGCTGGGGGGGGCGCGTGCTGGAATCGGGGGGAATTCCGCCCGTAGTTTTGTGCGCAACGCGCTTCTGGACCGTACGGTGCAGGAGCGGGCCGCCCTTGGTGTGAAGGGTGCGCAGAGCGCTCTGCATCTGATTGCCATGACGCCGGGCATGACGCCGTCTTATGCCGCTCAGCTTGGTGGGGAGATTGCACAGCTTCTTCTCAGTCAGGGAGAGGCGCAGGAGGCGCTTCGCATCGGACGGGACGCTTTTGTGCGCGGCCATCGCGATGTGGCACTGCCGGCTTACGTGGCCGGGCTTGCGGCGTGGACGCTCGACCGTAAAGCGGAGGCTGTGACGCTGTTCGAGGACGTCTCGCGCGCCGCGCAGGCTACGCCGGAACTGATTTCGGCCGCCAGTTTCTGGGCCGCGCGCGGTCATAGGGAACTTGGGGAAGGCGGCGCGATCCGTCCGTGGCTGCAACGCGCTCTTGCTGCCCCCGGGAGTTTTTACGGCCTTCTGGCGCGTCGTCTGCTCGATCGTCATCCCCGTCATGTGGCACGTCAGCCTGAGGTGGAAGAGGCGGTGCTGGAAGTAGCGACGGAAGCCGCGCCATCCGAGCCGGTGCTGACGGAAATCGATGTCGAGGCCGTGGGCGCCACCGATGTCGGACCGCGTGTATTCGCTCTTCTTCAGGTGGGAGAACAGGAACGCGCCGAGCGGGCCCTGCGGCGTTACTGGCCGCGCATTACCGGGGATGTCGCGCTGGCGCGCTCGTTCCAGCTTGTGGCGCAGGCGGCGGGATTGAACGATCTGGCGCTGGAGATGGCGGATTCCATCCATTCGATGGAGCAGGCCTCCGGTCGTCATGGCGAGAACCTGCCGCTGCCCGCCCTGCATCCGCGCCATGGCTTTACCGTGGATCCGGCGCTTGTTTATGCGCTCACGCGGCTGGAATCGAACTTCGATGCAGGCGCTGTCTCGGGTGCCGGGGCTCATGGCCTGATGCAGCTTCGTCCGCTGACAGCGGATTTCGTGACCGGTCAGGCCCAGCGTTTCGTGGCGATGCCTCAGGCGCTGCACGATCCGGCGCTTAATCTTGAGATCGGTCAGCGCTATGTGCGGTATCTGGCACATGCCACCACGGTAGCCACGGCCGCTCCAGCAGGCGGTGATCTGATCCGTTTGCTGGCCAGCTACAACGCCGGGCCCAATGCGATTGCGCATTGGGAGGCCAGCACAGGCGTGGCCGAGGATCCGCTGCTCTATATCGAGCGTCTGCCCAACACCGAAACCCGCGCCTATGTCACGCAGGCATTCTCCTATCTCTGGACCTATGCGGACCGACTTGACCTGCCCACGCCTTCGCTGGAGGCACTGGCGGAAGGTGACTGGCCAGCTTTCGGTCCCGAGCTTGAACTGGCCAGTTCCCGCAGGACGCCCCGCGTCATCCACTGAGGCCGCCACCTAGTGTCGGTCGGGGTTCACCGTTCTGTCATGTGACAAAGAGAGAGCTGCCAGCCCGTGCGTGCGATTCTCGTACGCGTAGCGGGACAGTATCCTCTTTTTATTGTGCCTCTTTCATTCACCCCTTTCATGCCCGCGCCCGCGCCGGACAATGTGTCCGGATTGGGCGTACTGACACGTCTCAGGCGTAATGGCTTTGCGGCTTTTCCGTCGCGCTGCTTTCAGGAGCAGGTGGTCAGTCTGCGCGCGCTGGGACGTTCGCTGGTTCTGGCCAGTGGGCCGGACGCCGTGCAGGCCGTACTGGCCACGGACGCGGCCAGCTTCCAGCGCCTGCGCATGGGGCGGCGCGTGCTCGGTCCCATCGTGGGGGAGGGAATCCTCGTAAGCGAAGGCGAGACATGGCGTCGGCAGCGCAAGGCGATGGCGCCCGCCTTCACGCCGCGCGTGGTGCCGACGCTGGCGCGTCATATCGCCTCATGCGCAGATGCGAGCCTGCCCGTTGTGGAGGTGTGTCGCCCTGTCGATGTGTTCGCCCTGACACAGACACTCGCGCTCGACATCGCAGCCGTGACGATGTTCTCCATGACAAGCGCCTCTTTTGGCGCGGCCCTGCGGCAAATGGTCACGGGATTCATGAACGGCATCGGTCAGCCGCGCCCTTCCGATTTCCTGCTGCCGTCCGCCGTGCCGAGCGTGGCGGACTGGCGGCGTGCCCGCTTTCGCAAGCAGTGGGTGAAATTGATCGGGGCGATCGTCGCTGAGCGGCCTGTCATCGGGGACGGTGAAAGTCCGCGCGATCTGTTCGATCTGCTGACGCAGGCGTTCGGCGAGAAAGACGGTGTTCCCGGACAGGCGGTTCTGGACGAAGTCGCCACGATGATCGTGGCGGGACACGAAACCACGGCGACAGCGTTGTTCTGGGCGGTCTGGCTGCTGGCCCATGCGCCGCACTGGCAGGACGCGGTGGCGCGGGAAGTGCGTGAAGTCGATCTGTCTCCTTCGGGGGCTGCGGAAGCACTGGAGCGCCTGCCGATCACGACGGCAGTAGTGAAAGAGGCGCTCAGGTTATTCCCACCCGCCTTCATGACGGGACGCGAAGCCACAGCGGACACGGAACTGTGCGGGCAGCGTGTGGCCAAGGGCGCGATGATCCTTCTGCCGCTGTGGATGTTGCACCGCAATCCGGCGTTGTGGGCTGTGCCCGAACGGTTCGATCCGAACCGTTTTCTCGGTGGCGTCGAGCCCCCACGTTTTACATTTCTTCCCTTTGGGGCTGGGCCGCATGTGTGTATCGGCGCCCAACTCGCGATGACGGAAGCGGTGCTGGTGCTGGCACGTATGGTGCAGCTCTTTGCCATTTCGGTGGTGGATGGAGAGGCCGTTCTGCCGGTGGGCGTGCTCTCCACGCGGCCCGAACGCAGCGTGCCGTTCCGTTTCCTGCGGCGCGCGCAGGCCTGACCGCAGCCGGAACGATCCGGAACCTCTGGTGACATGCTCTCGTTGGATGGGGTGTGCCCCGGCGTCATGCTGGCGTGAGGGGACGTCCCCCCACTGACAGGGAGCCCAATCATGGCACTCGAAATCCCGCCCCAAAAACAGGACCATCAGCCCGGCGTCGAGAAGCTGATGAAGCCTCTCGCAGTTCATATTCGCCCCGAATATCGTGGCAGCGGCAAGCTGGAAGGACGCAAGGCGCTCATCACCGGCGGTGACAGCGGGATCGGACGGGCGGCGGCCCTGCATTTCGCGCGGGAGGGCGCGGATGTGGCGATCGTCTATCTGGACGAGACGGAAGACGCGGATGAGACGGTGCGCCTTATCGAAGCGGAGGGCCGCAAGGGATTGGCGATTGCGGGTGACGTGTCGTCCAGTGGCTTCTGCCGTAAGGCAGTCGAACAGGTTGTGCAGGCGTTCGGTGGGCTGGACATCGTCGTGAACAATGCGTCCGTCCAGTATGTCAGCATGGACCTCACGGATATTTCCGATGAGATGTGGCAGCGCCATATGGACGTGAACATCAATGGATATTTCTACATTACCCGCGCGGCCCTGCCTCATCTGAAGAAAGGTGCGTCCATCATTGCCACGTCATCCATCAATGCTTTTGCCGGCAACGATGCGCTGGTGGCCTATTCCACGACCAAGGCGGCCGAGATGGGACTCACACGTTCACTGGCGCTTCAGCTTGTGGATAAGGGCATTCGCGTGAACGCCGTGGCTCCGGGGCCTGTCTGGACACCGCTTCAGCCGGCAAGCTGGGGATTGGTCGATCCGCAGAAAGTGGCGGATCTGGGTAAGAGTGTCCCGATGGGACGTGCTGGCGAGCCGTGGGAACTTGGTCCCGCCTATGTGTATCTGGCGAGTGAGGATTCCACCTTCGTTACGGGCCAGACCCTGCATGTGAACGGTGGCATGATCGTCAACGGGTGAGGCAATGTGGGAAGGCGGCGTTTCACCGCTTTCCCACAAATCCGATGCTTAGTCCGCCTGATAGATCAGCTTGCGGTTGATGAACTCTTCGATCCCGAATTCGCCCAACTCACGGCCATAGCCGGAGTTCTTGACGCCGCCGAAGGGAAGCTGCGCACCGGGTCCACCGAGAGCATTGATGCCGATCATGCCCGTTTCGACCTTTTCCGCGATGGCGCGGCCACGCTTGACGTCGCGCGTATAGACGGAACCGCCCAAACCGTAGAGGGAGTCATTGGCAAGGGCGATGGCCTCTTCATCGCTCTTCACCCGATGGATGATTGCAACCGGACCGAAGATTTCCTGATAATAGACCGGGTTGTCCTTGGTCACGTTGGTCAGGATGCCTGCGCGGAGGAAGAAACCCTCCCGGTTGAGACGCTCGATGCCTGTGACGACAGTGGCTCCGCCTTTTACAGCCTGATCCACCTGCTCGATCGTGCGGTTCATGGCGGCTTCGCTGCTCATGGGGCCATGGGTGACGCCTTCCTCATCCGGCGCGCCATAGCGGAATTCGCTGATGGCGTTTTTCAACCGAATGGTGAAGTCGTCGGCAATGGATTCATGCACGATCATGCGCTTGGCGGAGGTGCAGACCTGACCGTTGTTTTCATAACGCCCGTACACGGCATTGGGGATGACGGCGTCGAGATCGGCGTCATCCAGCACGATGAAGGCGTCCGCGCCCCCCAGTTCCATGGTGCTTTTCTTGAGCGCCTTGCCGGCCTGTGAAGCCACGGCGCTGCCCGCCCGCTCACTGCCGGTCAGCGCCACGCCGCGCACTTCCATGCGACCGATGAGCGCCTCGGACTGTTCATTGGTCAGGAACAGGTTGGTGTAGGCGCCTTCCGGCGCGCCCGCATCACGGAACAGCTTCTCGAACGCCACAGCGCATTGCGGCACGCCCGGTGCATGCTTGATCATGACGGTGTTACCGCACATCAGGTTCGGCGCGGCCACGCGGGCGAGCTGATAATAGGGGTAGTTCCATGGCTCAACGGCGTAGATCACGCCGAGAGACTGGCTGACGACGGTTGCTTTGCCGCTGTCGACCGCGATGTCCTTCGGGGCAAGGATGCGTTCGGCGTTCTCGGCGTAATAGGTGAAGATGGAGACGGTGAAGTCGATTTCGCCCAGCGCTTCCTCGAACACCTTGCCCATTTCGCGCCCGATCAGATGCGCGTGGGCTTCGCGGTCATTCTTGAGAAGTTCGGCGACTTTAAGAAGAAGCGCCTTGCGCTCGGAAAGGGGACGGTGCTGCCAGTCATCGCGCCACAGCGTATGGGCCATCTCAAGTTTGGCCAGCATCTGGGCGTCGGTGTGCAGCTCAAAGGTTTTTTCGACCTTGCCGGTTGAAGGATTGATCGTCTGATACATGCTGTTCGGACCTTATCTGATCTGTGGAAAGGAGAGGGCTGCTCGCAGTGTCGAGGCGATGATTTTGTCCATCGATGTGAGCGCTTTCCTGTTTCCTATCGAACACGTGGGCGTCCCGCCGGTTCGTTACGGTTGCAGAGTGAAGCATGACGGGCAGAAGCTGTGAATGCCTGTCCGTGCGAAATTTCCGTGGCGCCACCACAGGCACGGAGAAAGGGAGTGTCAACCTTATTAAGGCATGGGTGGGTCTCATTCGAGGGTTCCCACTGCGCGTGGCGCCGAACTTTCCCCACGGGTCTGTCGTCATGACGCCTCCTCACAAACACGTTATCAGTCTGGCGCGGCATGGTCGGCGGCGCGATGCTTTTTTTCGCAACAACCCGCATCTGTCGGACGTGAATGTCTTTTCGGCCGTGGATGGCTGGGCGCTCTCACGCCCTGAACTGGTGGCGCAGGGCATAATTGCTCCCGAGAACACTTATGTGGAACCGGCGCTGGGTGTTCTGATGTCTCATGTCACGCTCTGGCGGGAAGCGGTGACGCGAAATGTTCCTCTCACCATTATGGAAGACGATGTGATCGTGCGCGAGGACTTCGATGTGCGGACCTGCGCTCTGATGGCGGAGCATGATGAGTGCGACGCCGTGTTCTGGGGAGCGAACACGGACTGGCCGCTGAGCGTGCGGCTGGGTGGCGGTCTGCCGGATGCCACCCTGTTGTTTGACGAAACCACGGGCGGAAAGCGTGCGCTGTCGGCACAGTCTGAGTCGTCCCCCACGCTCATGAGGGTGCTCGGACTGGCCGGCATATGCTGTTACACGGTTTCTCCGCAAGGAGCGCAGCGCCTGCTGGATCGCGCCCTGCCAGTTGGAAACATTCCAGCCCATGCCCGTCATTTCGAAGCGGGGATCGGCGTTCGGTCCCATCCGATCAACTGGCAGAATACGGGACTGGACGTGGAGATCAGCCGGCAGGCGGAGGCGCTCGACATGTGGGTGTGTCTTCCATTCCTCGCCACGTCGCCCAATGACTGGGCCGAGTCTTCCTTCGAACGTAAAGGGCATGTCGTGCAGGCATAGGGGATACGAGACGGCGTGATCGCAACCCGGCTCTGTCCTTGGCGTTTGGGGAAGACTGAAGCATGGCGTCCTGACGCTCATGCATGAACTGGCGGGTCTCCGAGGCAATGTTCTCGTGCATGGTCCCACCGGTCGTCGCCCTATTTTCCGGAGAACGTCATGTCACACGAAAAATCATCTCCCAGCACCGACAACGCATTGCACGATCACGCTCCGGGCGCCGGAAAGACCAAAGTGGTGGAGACAGTTGGTGCGGGCGGTGAGCCACAGCAACATATTGCGCATGACGCGGACCATTCGGATGGTGTCGCGCATCTGACGGACAATTTCGGTCATCGCATTTCAGACAACGAAAACTCCCTCAAGGCCGGCGCGCGTGGGCCGACGCTTCTGGAAGATTTCATTCTCCGCGAGAAGATCTTTCACTTCGATCATGAGCGCATTCCCGAGCGTATCGTCCATGCCCGTGGGTCAGGGGCTCATGGCGTGTTCGAATGCACCAAGGCGATACCGGAACTGACCAAGGCTTCCATTTTTCAGCATGTCGGTGCGACCTGTCCCGTGTTTGCCCGGCTTTCCACCGTGGCGGGTGGCGCGGGATCGATCGATACGCCGCGTGACGTGCGCGGCTTTGCCGTCAAGTTCTATACGGACAGCGGCAACTGGGATCTAGTGGGCAACGATATTCCGGTGTTTTTCATTCAGGACGCTATCAAGTTCCCGGACTTTGTTCACAGCGTGAAGATGGAAGCTGATCGCGGGTTTCCGCAGGCGGCCTCGGCGCATGATACGTTCTGGGACTTCGTGAGTCTCGTGCCCGAGAGCACGCATATGGTTCTGTGGGCCATGTCGGATCGCGGGATTCCACGGTCCCTGCGCATGATGGAGGGGTTCGGTGTCCACACTTTCCGTTTCGTCAATGAAAAGGGAGAGGGTCACTTCATCAAGTTCCACTGGAAGCCGGTTCTGGGCATAGAGTCCACGACATGGGATGAAGCGGTGAAAATCGCCGGCGCCAATCCGGATTTCCATCGCTGCGATCTGTTCGAGGCCATCCGTGAGGGCAATTTCCCTCAGTGGGATCTGGGTGTGCAGGTGTTCGATGAAGAATGGGCCGAAAAACAACCCTATGACGTTCTGGATGCGACGAAGCTGATCCCCGAAGAGGAAATTCCTGTCCAGATCATCGGTCGCATGACGCTGAATCGCAATGTGGACAATTTCTTTGCCGAGACCGAACAGGTGGCGTTCATGCCCACCAATGTCATTCCCGGCATCGACTTCACCAACGATCCGCTGTTGCAGGGGCGCCTCTTCTCCTATCTCGACACGCAGAAGTCGCGGCTGGGTACCACCAATTTTCACCAGATTCCCATCAACGCGCCCAAATGCCCGTTCCATAATTTCCAGCGTGACGGGATGATGCAGACACTGGTGCCGGTGGGACGGGCGAATTACGAGCCGAACAGTCTGGCAGAAGCGGGTGAAGAGGGCGGCCCACGTGCCTGTCCAGAGACGGGATATGTGACTTTCCCCGAGAATGGTGAGCGCAACGATCCGACGCAGAAACTGCGCATCCGGCCGGAGAGTTTTGCGGATCATTACAGTCAGGCGCGGATGTTCTACCGCTCCCAGACCGAGAGCGAACAGGCACACATTGCCTCGGCCATGGTGTTCGAACTGTCCAAGGTGCAGCTTGAGCATGTGCGCAAACGCTTCCTCGCCAATCTGCGCAATGTGGATGAAAGCCTTGCCAAGCGCGTGGCCGACGGTCTGGCTATGGATCTGCCGGCAAAAGCGAAGGCCGCGCGGGAGCCGCAGGATTGGGGCACGTCCGATGCCCTATCCATCCAGAAGCAGGCAAAGAACACCATGCAGGGTCGCTCCATCGCCATCCTGTTTGCCGAAGGGTCCGATCTTCAGGAGATCAATCGTTTCAAGCGGCTGATCGAGAGCGAGGGTGGCACGCCGGTTCTGGTGGCGCCCAAGGTCGGGGGTATTGCGGTCAAGGGCGGCACGCTCAAGGCCGACGGACTGCTTGCCGGATCACCCTCGGTCCTGTTCGACGCGGTGATTTCCATTCTGATGCCCGATCAGGCGGCCAAACTGGCTCATGATTCTGCGGCAGTGCAGTGGTTCATGGATGCTTATTCCCACTGCAAAACCATTGCGCACTGCAAAGGCACGCAGGTGATTCTGGATCGGGCTGGAGTTGAGAAGGATGACGGTGTGGTGCCGCTCGATCAGTTCGAAAAGGTGGGTGTGAAGCGGCATTGGGCACGTGAGCCAAAGGTACGCGATCTTGCGTGAGACGTGACCGAAAAGAGTAAATCAGAAGAGGGCAGCCGATGTATTGGCTGCCCTTTTTCGTTGGGAGACCAGTGAAAACTGCAAGTCATTGACACGATATGTTGGAGCGGATGCGAGAGGATTGTGAAATAGGATGATCTGAAACACAGGGAGGACGGTCCGATATACCGGACCGTGCGCGAAAGTCATGCCGGACAGCCACGCCGTACCGTCGGAAATCGAGATCAAACTGCTTTTCGAAGCAGAGACGCGTTCCCTAATTGAGGCATCTCCCGTGCTGCGGGAACACGCAACAGTTCCTGTGACCAAGCGGCAGATTACGACCTATTATGACACGGCCGCGTTATTTCTGAGTGGAAAAGGCTTCGCGCTGCGAGTGCGGGAAGTGGGTGGGCGGTTCGTTCAGACGCTGAAATCCCAGTCTTCGGAAGATGGATCTCTTTTTGAACGGGGCGAATGGGAATGGCCCGTTTCCACCGACACGCCAGAGCTTGCACGGCTCAAGGGCACTCCAGTGGAAAGCCTGATGCCGCATCTTGATGGGCAGTTGGAACCGGTCTGGCTCTCGGATGTGGAGCGCACACAGCATCTCCTCACACATGGCGATGCGACAGTGGAAGTGGCTCTCGACGAAGGGATGGTGCGGGCAGGACAGGCAGAGGAGCCGATCCGCGAACTGGAATTGGAAATCAAGAGCGGTTCGGCAGCGGCGTTGCATGAGCTGGCGCTGGAACTGGTCACGTCCCTGCCTTTGCGGTTGGGCGTCGAGACCAAGGCCGAGCGTGGGTATCGCCTGCGAACCGACACATTGCCAGCTTCCGTACATGGAAAGACGCCGGTTCTGGAACAGAAAGTGTCGGCAGCGCAGGGGCTGCAGCGCATCCTTGGTTCTGGATTATGCACGCTTATCGGCAATGAACCTGCTGCGCGACTGGGAGACGTGGAGGGTGTGCATCAGATGCGTGTGGCGGTCCGGCGACTGCGCTCCGCCCTCCAGCTTTTCGCACCACGTCTTGAGCCACACAGCAGCGAACGATTTACGCTGGAATTGCAACGGTTGGGCCGGATTCTGGGAGCCGCGCGAGACTGGGATGTGTTCGTAAGCGGGACACTTCCGGCGGCATTTCCCGCAGGGGAGGCGCACGAATGGCACAGTCTTTTGACGCAGGCGGCCGAAGTCCGACGCAGACAGGCGCATGAAACGCTGAAGGTCGAGCTGGAAAGCTCCGCTCTGACGGAACTGGTATTGTCTCTTATGGTCTGGTCCGAAAAGCAACCTTTTGTGAAAGAGGATATCGCAAAGAAGCGCCTGTCGGACATCGCGCCGGATCTACTGGACAGGATATGGCGCAAGGTTCACCGCAGGGGACATGACATTAAAGAACTTGCGGAGGATGACCTGCATTCTCTGCGTAAAAGTCTGAAAAAGTTCCGTTATGCCGTGGACTACCTTGCCGGTCTTTATCCGTCCCGGCAGGTTAAGAGCTGTCTGCAACAGTGCAAGCGGTTGCAGCAGACGCTGGGTGAGATCAACGACATGACGGTGGCAGCACAGCTTACGGACGAACTGGATGTGGGAAATGTTGCGCTTGCGCCAGCGGCGGGTCAGTTGGTGGCGTGGAGCGAACAGCGACGACGCAAGGCGTTGAAATCTCTGCCGGTCGCATGGAAAGAACTGCGGGACGCGCCCCTGTTCTGGAGATAGAAGCGCATCCCCATTGTCACGATACCTTGGGGTGTCAGGGCGTCGGTAGGGCAAGGAAGTTCAGAACCGTCTGGGAAAAGAGCGTCGGGTTCTGAAGAAATGCGAAGTGGCTTACATTCGGCAGAAGCAGAAGTCCGGCATTCGGCACGGTCTGGGCAATATGTTCGATATGGGGACGGTGGATCATTTCATCATGATCGCCATCGATGACCCACATGGGCGTGGTGATGGCGGCCACCTGTGCATCGGACCAGTTGGGCTGGCTCGCCCACATGCCTTCAACCGTCTTGAGGAAGCGCTTGTAGCCGTGGGGCGTGTGGGAAAGATGTGCGTATTCCTTTGCGGCACGCTCGATGAATGTATGCACGGTTGGCGTGCGATCGGCTGACGTGTCCACGCCATCGATGGTGATGTTGGGGGCGAAAGAGAACACGCGGGTGATGCGGTCCGGATGGCGCAGCGCGAGGTCGATGCCCTGAATGCCGCCATCGCTCCAGCCCACAACGGCGGCGCGGTCGATGTTCAGATGCGTCAGCACCGCCACCGCGTCGTCGGACATGCGATCATAGCCCAGCGGCGTCTTGCCGAGTGTGCTGCGGCCATGCCCCCGCGAGTCCACCACAATCACGCGATAACCGGCCGCAAGCAGGCTGCGCGCCAGACCGCTCATGTAATCCGAGTTGGCCAGGCCGCCGTGCAGAAGAAGGACGGGCGTGCCTGTTCCGGCTTCGGCGTAATAGATGCGCGCGCCGTCTTCGATCCTGAGACGACCGGCCTGCACAGGGAGGCCGTTGGCGTCCTGTTCCAACCCGACGGGAGTGGGCGGAAGGGTCTGCCACAGGGGGAGGTTCTGTTGGACAGGCGTGGACGTCTCGGCCTGAGCCGGGACGACGGTGTGGGTAATGGCGAAGCCGATCAGTGCGGCTGTGACGGCACGCCGGGCGAAGCGAGGAGACAGGAAACACAGAGTCATGGTTGTGCGGGCATCCATCTGTGAAGTGTGGACCGAGAGTGACGGAGGCAGCGCATCATATCTGTTTCTGTTTTGCAACATTTGCGGTTGGGCGAGGTGAGCGTGGAGTTGTTACATATCCTTACGATATAATTTCAGATATATCTTGATATACGATATATCGTGATCTATATCGGAAGTCATGAAACACACAAACAGACACGCAGGCGGTCGTCACCGTCACTCTTTCTTCTCTCCTGAAACCGGTGAAGCCGGTGGTCGCCCAAGGGAGGATCGCCCCGAAGGTGGTCGCGGTGGACGTCCTGAGGGACGGGGCCGTGGCCCGCATCATGGACGTGGCGGTCATCGCGGAAAGCGCCTCTTCGATTATGGCGAACTCCGCCTGCTCATCCTGACCATGATCGCTCAGGAGCCTCGTCATGGGTATGAACTGATCCGCGCCATCGAAGAGAAATTCGGTGGCAGCTACACACCCAGCCCCGGTGTCATCTATCCCACGCTCTCCTGGCTCGATGACGCTGGTTATGTCGCCAAAAGCGAGGAAGGCAGTCGCAAGAGCTACCGCATCACACCGGAAGGCGAGGCTTTCCTTGTCGCCAACAAGGCTGCTGCGGATGAGGTGCTCTCACGCAGTGTGGGCCGGCAGGGCAAAGGACGTGAGAACGCACCGGCTCCCGTGGTCCGGGCGATGGAAAACCTCAAGCTGGCCATGCGTTTGCGTCTGAGAGAAGGCGATCTGGCACCCGAGACGGCGGAAAAGATCGCGGCCGCGCTGGACGCGGCAGCGCAGGCTATCGAGCGTAGCTGAAGCCGGAACGGTTTTATGGAAGCAGGGAGTTGACTGATGGACGAAGCGCTTTCTTCGGTTCTCGATATCTATCACGAACGGATGCGCGCGGAACGGGACGGGCCGCGCGTGGAACCACCGGGTGGACGGGACGGTGGGCAGGATCAACGTATGCGCTCCATCGGACCGGATACGGGGCAGTTGCTCAACATTCTGGCCCGCAGTCTTGCGCATCCCACGATCCTCGAACTTGGAACATCCTTTGGGTATTCCGCTATGTGGCTGGGGGACGCCGCTCGAGCGAGCGGCGGTCGTCTCATCACGATGGAAGTGCATGATTACAAGTCACGTCATGCACAGGAGATGGCGGCACGTGCCGGTCTTTCGGAACACATTGAGTTTCGCGTCGGTGATGCCGTGCAGCTTATTAATGACGTGGCGGGGAAAGTGGATTTCGTCTTCGTTGATCTGTGGAAGGATCTCTACGTTCCCTGTCTGGAGGCGTTCTATCCCAAACTGGCTCCCGGCGCGATTGTGGTGGCGGACAACATGATCCGTCCCGGCACGGAAGATGTCCGGCGCTATGGTCGCGCCATCCGGGAGAAGCCCGGCATCACAAGCGTCCTGCTTCCGGTGGGAACTGGTATTGAGGTCAGCCGCTTCGAAGGTTGAAGCGCATAACAGCCCGGAAGGTTGGCGGAAATGCCGATCTTCCGGGTTTTTCGTTTCTATCGGATTCGCAACGATTAAGCGGTTGTGAAGTGACGCATTGGCAAAAGTGGGTTGCTTTTTCGCAAAGACGCCCTTCATAGTGTTGAAAGACGTTCTCAGGGCGGGGTGCAATTCCCCACCGGCGGTAACCGGTTTTTCTCTTGTGAGATGGATCGGAAGCCCGCGAGCGCCTTCCTCATCTGGGGAAGGGTCAGCAGATCCGGTGTGATTCCGGAGCCGACGGTATAGTCCGGATGAGAGAGAGCGGCGGTGAACGATACAGGCGCACATGGTGTGTCCTGTGTGAGCAACCGTATGTCTGCCCTGAGTCGACGTGTGCGTGTCGTATGGCGGACGAGGTTGATGGCCGGTCGTTCAGAGTATCAGCAGATAAGTGAAGCCTTCCGCGCAGCGGTTGGAGAGGCGTGTCGCTTCGTTGGCGCCACAGCTCCCAATCCGCCCGTTGGTTGCGCGCTGCTCGATGCGGATGACCAGATCCTCGCTGTTGCGGCGCATCATCGCGCTGGCGCATTCCATGCCGAGGCGCGCGCGCTTCATGAGTGCGCGCAGCGTGGTCTGACGGACCGGATCGTCACGGCGATCGTCACTCTCGAACCCTGCAATCACACCGGTCGCACGCCTCCTTGTGCCGAAGCGCTGCTCGCAACGCCTGTGAAGACGGTCTGGATTGCCTGCGCCGATCCCAACCCGCAGGTGGCGGGCGGTGGAGCGGCGCGGCTTGAAGCGGCTGGCCGCGCGGTGCGCTGGCTGGAGCGCGAATACACACATCTGCCCGATGGCGAACATTTGTTGGCGCAGTGCCGCGGGTTGATCGCCCCCTTTATCCGTTGGAGCACGCAGGGGCGCACATGGCTCACCGTCAAGCAGGCAGTGGATGAGCGTGGCGGCATGATTCCTCCTGTCGGGCGCACAACCTTTACCTCTCCAGCGGCTCTCGATCTGGCGCATCGGCTGCGTCGCGCCACGGATGCCGTGGTGACGTCTGGCGGCACGGTCCGCGCCGATCTGCCCGGCCTGAATGTGCGGCGTGTGAGCGATCATGCCGAGCGCAGAAAGAGGGTGCTGGCCGTGTGTTCGCGCACGCAGAAAGTGCCTTCCGCGTGGCTGGAGCAGACGGAAAAGATCTTTGATGTGATCTTCCTCGATGATGTCAGGGATATTCCGCAGCGTCTGGCCGAAGCCGGTGCGCTGTGGGCACTTGTGGAAGCCGGGCCTGAACTGCTTGCGACCCTGCGGGAGCAGGACGTGTGGGACGACTGGCTGACGATTGGCATACAGCCAGACGGAAGCGAGAGATTTTCAGTCGAACAGCGTCATGCGGACACACCGCTGGCCCTGTTCGGGGAACTGGCCGGGGCGCATGCGCCTGTCGCGCCGGTCTTGGTGTGAGGAACAGATGTTTTCAGGAATTATCGAGCATCTTGGAAAGGTCGCGGCGGTGCGAGAGGGCGAGGCATCTCGTGTTCTCGATATCGACACGGGCCTGACCGATGTGGCTCTGGGTGAGAGCATTGCCGTGAATGGCGTCTGCCTCACCGCGACCGAGTTCGACGCACATGGACGTGTCCAGTTCTTTGTCAGTGCCGAGACGCTGGACCGAACGGCGCTTGGTCGTCTGAAAGAAGGCGACCGCGTCAATCTGGAGCGGGCCGTCACACCGACCACACGGCTATCCGGGCACATCGTTCAGGGCCATGTGGACGGTCTGGCGACATTCCGCTCCACTGAAATGGTGGGAGACGCACGGCGGCTGGTCATGAGCGTGCCGAGCGCGTTGCGCCGCTATCTGGTCGAAAAGGGATCGATCACGCTCGACGGTATCAGCCTGACGCTGAACGCTGTGGGCGAGCCGGAGGGTGACGATTTCACCATCGAGCTGATGATCATTCCGCACACGTGGGAACATACCACGTTGGGCTCGCTCTTGCCGGGTGATCCGGTGAATGTCGAGGTGGACGTAATCGCGAAATATGTGGAGAGCGTATGTCGGTATCGGTGATGAACGAAATGCCTCTCCCGCTGAAGCGGGCGGTTGAGGCCATTCGGGACGGTCGCATGGTCATCATGGTCGATGACGAGGACCGTGAGAACGAGGGCGATCTGGTCATGGCGGCCGAGTTCATGACGCCCGAGGCGATGAACTTCATGGTCACGCATGGGCGCGGCCTGGTGTGCCTGCCGCTCACAGCGGAGTGCGTGGAGCGGCTCGGCCTGCCGATGATGGTGAAGAACAACACCGCGCCCCGTGGCACGGCCTTCACAGTATCCATTGAGGCGCGCGACGGCGTAACCACCGGCATCTCGGCGCATGATCGCGCGCGCACCGTGCAGGCGGCCGTCGCCCCCGACGCCACGGCGGCCGATCTGGTCTCGCCCGGTCATGTCTTTCCGCTGCGGGCCGCGCCCGGAGGTGTGGTGGAACGCAACGGTCATACCGAAGGCTCCATCGACATTGCGCGTCTGGCCGGATGCGCGCCATCGGCGGTCATCTGTGAGATTATGAGCAAAGACGGCACGATGGCGCGTCGTCCGGAGCTGGAAGTGTTCGCGCGTGAGCATGACCTGCCCATCGTCTCGATTGCCGAACTGGTGGAGTGGGTGCGCGCATACGGCCTCGACCCTGTGGTGGGCAAGACTGTTCAGGCTGCCGTTGCTCAGACCGCACCTGCGGCAGGTGCGGTTGTGGCGGAACTGGCCGAAGCGTCCCTGCCAAGCGTGTATGGCGGCGAGGATCTTGTGGTCCATGCCTTCCGTGACGAAAAAGGCGTGGAGCATGTGGCGCTTGTAAAAGGTAATCCGACAGCGAAGGAGGCTGTGCCACTGGTGCGGATGCATTCCGAATGCGTGACGGGTGATGCCCTCGGCTCCATGCGCTGCGATTGCGGCGATCAGCTTCACACGGCGCTGCGCCGGATTGGTGAGGCCGAGAGTGGCGTGCTGCTTTATGTGCGCGGTCACGAAGGACGCGGCATCGGGTTGGGTAACAAGATCCGGGCCTATGCCCTTCAGGATCAGGGGTTGGATACGATCGACGCCAATCATCATCTCGGGTTTGCCACCGATGAACGTGACTGGGCGGCTGCAGGTGCGATCCTGCGCGATCTCGGCATCACTACGCTCGATCTGATGACGAATAATCCAGCCAAAGTGCAGGCTCTGGAAACGCAGGGCTTTACCGTGCGCGCGCGCGTTGGCGTGGAAATTACTCCCAACCGATTCAACCGCGCCTATCTGGAGGCCAAGCGTCAGCGCATGGGCCATGCCTTGCGGGCGGATTCGGTCACTCCTTCTTCGAATAAGGTCACATCATGAGCACACGTTCTCCGGACTCCATTCCTTCGCAGCACCTCTCGCCCGCGCCGCGTCTGGCGTTGGTGGTCAGCCGTTTCAATGAAGACGTGACGGGCGGGCTGCGTCGCGGGTCCATCGAGTGGCTGGGCGAGCACGGGATTGAGGTGGCTTCGGATGATGTGTTCCTCGCGCCGGGCGCATTCGAACTTCCGCTGCTGGCGCAGACGCTGGCCAAGACCGGCAAGTATGAAGGCGTGATCTGCCTTGGATGTGTCATCAAGGGCGACACGGCGCATTTCGAGTTCATCAGCCTTGGCGCGACGGTGGGCATCCAGCAGGCATCGCTGGCCACAGAGACGCCGATCGCCTTCGGTATTCTTACGACCTACACCGAGGAGCAGGCGGTTTCGCGCTCACGCGAAGACGTGCACAACAAGGGGCGCGAGGCAGCGGCGGCCTGCGTCGAATCCATCGCGCTTCTGCGGCAGATTCGTGCCTGAAATACGGGTGAATAAGACGTGCGGGAGGGTTTGACGCCGCGTGCGGGATACCTTATGTTCCCGCCCGCACTGTCTCGTCAGGATTTATATGACGGGGCCTTGCGGAGGGGTGGCCGAGAGGCTGAAGGCGGCGGTTTGCTAAACCGTTATACCGGGAAACTGGTATCGTGGGTTCGAATCCCATCCCCTCCGCCATTTTCAAAATATCCAATATAAATACAGGCATTATCTGTTAATCCAGAATGTTCTCTGTCATGGACGCAGGGTTTTCTGGACGCTAGACAGAAAGAATATCAGCGTGGGTTCGTACGCGCTGATCTGTTGGCATAAAACAGATGGAACCGCCTTGATGAACAAACCGCGCAGCCTCATGGACTATGATTTGCTGGTTCCGTTTGTTGAGGAAGGTGAGACAATCCCAAAAATTGTTCATCATATTTATTTTGGTGGCACGATTCCCGAGGTTTATCGACGCTACATCGATCAGATGAAGGCGAATAATCCTGATTACGAGTTCCGTCAGTATGACGAAGCCAGCGCGCGAGCGTTCATTCTCAAATATTACAGCCCTGAGGTGCTGGCTTATTATGAGCGCATCAATCCGGAATATGCGGCGGCACGATCGGATTTTTTGCGGTACCTGCTCATTTACGCGGTGGGCGGGCTGTATTTCGATGTGAAAAGCGGAATCGAAGGAAAGATCGACGCTTCCATTTCAGGGGATGAAGGTTTCATCCTTACGCAATGGCAGAATCAGCCGGGGCAACCTGACGAAGGAGTGGGGCTCCGTAAGGCCGTTCCCATTCCCGGTGGCGAGTATCAACAATGGCACGTCATCGGGTGTAAGGGGCATCCGTTTCTAAGGGCTGTCATCCCCGCCATGTTGAAAGCGGTGGATGATTATAGTCCATGGACGCATCTGACGGGGCGCATCGGTGTGCTGAACGTGACCGGTCCGATTATGTATTCAAATACGATCTACCCCTTGGTCAGCCGCTATCGGCACAAATTGTATCGTTATGACCGGGATATTCACCTGATTTACGCCATAACAGGGCGAGATAATCATGTTGATGGGCGGCATTATTCCGTCAACCGGAATTCAGTTGTGGTGTTGCCGCTGCATCTGAAGGTTGCCTTCTTCCTGTACCGGGTCTGGTTGAACCTGAAGTGGCGGTTGAATGGGAAGAAGGCGTTTGTTCATCCGGATTATTGAAGGTAAGGTTTTAAGAATTCTAGTATTATTATGATGTGAGGCTCTTCTTAAGATTCCTTATTGTCGCTCGTGCAGCAAGTTTGGGCTGTTTCAGTGCTATGGCCATAAGAATGGCTTCGCGCCTCTGTCCGCTGTTCCATAAGCGCGTCATTTCCATGATAGCGCCTTCGGAAATGGCAGGATTATCGGCGAGAGCAGTTCTGATAAATATCAAGTCTTCTTTACTGGCTGATGTTGCTCGCATCTTGCAAAGCTCAAGAAATTTGGCTGCGCACGCTGTTTGAAGCCATTTTTTTTCATTTTCTGTCAGTTGTTGTCCAGCCCGGTCAAGAATATCTCGCCAGTTTTCGGCTTCGCTTAAGGTGGTCATGAAATCATGAGTGAAAGAATTATCCGCATAATTGTTTAATCTACGTTGTTCGGAAATGGCTGCAAGTTGAGACCATACGGCTGATTGTCGCATGTTCTTTTTTGATCCGGATGTCGTTGAGTTTCCATGGATACGATAGGTTCCAAGGACTTCTGGTAAGACATGCAGGCGACCTACGGCCCGCAGACGCCAATACAAATCGGTATCTTCTGAACTGCGCAGATATCGATAACCACCGATAGCATGGAGACTGTCGGCTCGTAACATAAGAAATGGCTGTGAGATATAAGGCTCTACTGCTGGAAAAGAATAAGGGTCAGTTGTATCCAAAGGATATGTGTATGGAGCACGTGGTATTGCGTGACCTTTTTCATCTATCAAGTCAATATAACAGCTTACTGCGACGCAATCTTCATTCTCTTTAAGATAAGTCAGTTCTTTTTCAAAGCGCAAAGGATGAGAGATGTCATCTCCATCATGCCTGGCGATAAAGGGAGCGGAACAATATTGTAAGCCTGTTGTCAGAGCCGATACGATGCCAGCATTTTTTTGATAAAAATAGAATATGCGAGGGTCATTTTCGGCTTCTTTTTGAATTATTTTTGCTGTTTGATCTGTTGATCCATCATCCACGATAATAATGCGAATATCCTGAATTGATTGTCCCTGAATGCTTTGCAGTGTTTCTAAAATATAGGATTCACAGTTATACACAGACATTAAAACATCAATCTCTGACATGGCCCTTCCTCCTTTCGATGTGGTGTTGTGATAGCTTTAATAAGCTTGAAAATCGATCATGGTGTGCAGGATTTTCGCATGAAGGCCTTTTTCTGTCGCGAGAAACATGGTGATTTAATTCCTTGGTGAGTGGTTAATTTAGATAGGAGTGATGATGAGACAGGTGCAGGCTGAGAGGTGCCTCTTAATCGTGCGGTCTGCGTCATGACGATGCCAACGGCTAAATCAGGGAGTGTGGGCAAAGCGGCAACCAGTGGATTTCTTTGGCTGGTCATGCAAAGCTTTGCCGCGAGAGGTATCGGTTTTTTCTCTCAGCTGATCCTTGCCCGCCTGTTGCTGCCGGAAGATTTTGGGGCCATCGGATTGGCCTTTACGGTAACGACTATTGCAAATTCTCTCATTGGTTTTGGTATCGATGAGGTTTTATTGCAGCGTCAAAAATCTATTCCTTTATGGGAAGCGCCTGCCTTCTGGTTGAGTTTTATCATCAGCGTAGTGGGGATGCTCGGTATGTGCGCAATGGCACCCGTTGCCGCCTATTGGTACCACTCGCCAGAACTTAGCGGTTTGATTATAGCCATGGCATTGGCCACACCTTTAAGAGCGTTGGCGACCGTACCCGCCGCCCGAATTCGTGCGGAGATGGATTTCCGTTTTCTTGCGACATATAATACTTTTGATATTCTTGCTTTGCAGATATTGACTATTGTGCTCGCGGCGTTGGGCTTCAAAGCCTATGCTTTCGCCCTTCCTTTCCCTATTGTTGGGCTATTGCGCGCCATCTGGTTCTGGAGACGTTCTGCTCCAAAAATTGGCCGAAGTTTCCGGCGCGTACAGGTGGAGTATTTATTCGGCAATAGTACTCTTGTTTTGCTCAGTAGAACCTTGATTGAATTCGTAAATCAAGGTGACTATATAGTATTGGGATTGATCGCATCGAAAACAGCCGTTGGCTATTACTTTTTTGCCTTTCGTTTTGCGGCGCAACCCGTGCGGATGCTGGCGGGTAATGTTAGTAATGTAGTCTTCCCAGCCTTGGCTCAGTTTCGTAATGATCCGCCTCGTCAGGTTGAAGCCGTGATCCGGGCCTGTCGACTGTTAGGCTATCTGGTCATGCCATTTTGTTTCTTGCAGGCGGCCCTCGCAAAACCTGGGCTTCACTTGCTTTTTGGTGAACGGTGGATGGCGGCCGTTCCTTATGTTGTAATTTTAAGTATTGGACTGCCTTTTGATGCTCTGAGTTGGATTACTGGCGCTCTTTTGAGTGCCCGTCGTGAGTTTTCACGAAGCTTTTTCTACATGCTTGCTGCTGCTCCAATTTTCTACGCATTGGTAATAGGGGGCGGATGGTTGGACGGCGTCATGGGGGTCGCTCTGGCCGTTGCGATTTATTATTTCACATGGCCCCCCGCCACCTCGTATCTCGTCCTGATGAGAAACGGTGTGAAGTGGACAACTGTCGCGGAATTCTACTTCATGCCCGCCTTCTTCGCGACCGTGGCGGCTGCCTTTGGTCTGCTCGCTGCACAAATCCCGGGCATCCGCGCCACGGACTTCGGTCAGTGCATGGCCATTGGCGTGGTCATGTGTGCGGCGTATGTCGGTCTTCTCGCGCTCTTCCGGCGCGACATGCTGCATGAGATTCTCAAGCGCTTTTCCGGCGTCGGCGGTAAGTTTCGTCGCAAGAGCGCGGCATGATGTTTGAACAGGCGGCCTCTCTTTCAGGAAAAGGAAGAGACCGCCTGTTCATCACTGTGTGGCGGATACCGTGAAGTCAAACACCACTGCTTTTTCCAGAAATGGTCCGGCGAATGTCTTGAACGCATCGTGCGCCGGATCGAGAAATGCCGCATCCGTCACGACAGGACGCCCCACGTAAAAGTTGCGATCGCCTTCCGAGCGGAATGTGACGAGATAACCATATTGCAGGCCCTCATCTGCGTTTTCGCCACTGTTTTGTGGTCCGGCTTCAAGTGAGGCGATGACAGGGGCGCCGTTGGAACGTCGGGACGCCTTGGCCAGCGCAAGGAAGCGTCGTGTCACCTCCGCCTTCTGTGCCTGTGTTGTTTCCGGGCGAAAGCGGAACATGACCATGTGGCGCACGATGCCGGGGTGAAAATCGGGAGCGGTGTACTGGGCTGTCCCGACCTTGCCTGCGAGCGCTTGCTGCTCGATCGCAGCGTCTGACAGCGGGGCTGCGTGTGCGCCAGACAGTGCAAACGGGGCAAGGATCAAAAGCGTGAGAACACAGCGCATAGGGCGCAGAAGAGATTTTTTGTTCAAGGATGCCGTCATGGATCTGTTTTAGCGTGAGTTTTCGTCCGGGGTCGATCCGGTCACGGGGCGATCTTTTTCTTCAAAGCCTTGATGAACCTTATCGCGTTCCGCCGAGACGCTCATGCGCTGATACAGTCCAAGGGAGAGGACGATAATCGTAGCGACGCCAAGAATGACGGCAGCATAGAGAATGGAGTTTCCGCCTTTGTCGCCGGCTTCGAACATGGCGACCAGCCCTTCCACGAACACCGCGATGATGACGGTGGTGATGAACTTCGTCAGGCTGGCTCGGGCCTCTTCCAGAGACTGTTTTTCGCGGTTCTGGAAGACTTCCTCTTCAAGAAAATATTTGGCCACGTCGAGGATGGCGACGGCCACGACCACGTAGCTGACTGTGCGCAGGATGAAATTTTTGCCTTCCGCGACATGATTGCCGAGCGAGTGGATCATGTCCGTCACGCCGAAGGCGATGAGCATGTAGGCCAGCACAATGAGGATCGCGCTGGCCACAAAGAAGGAAAGACGTGATGCGGTCTTGATGAGGCGAATGGCCAGAGGCTGATGGGACTCGATCATGAGGCGGAAAAGATTTCCTTCGATGACAACGGGAGGTTCAGCACAAAGGGTTCCTCTTCGGGGGGCGGGTCCCCTTCATCCGGGTCGGGTTCTGGCCGTGGTGGTGGCTCATCTATGGGGTCCGGCGGTGGCATGGGCGGCGGACGAGGGATGGAGGGCGGCAGAATGGCGGCCAGAAAGACATCATTCATGAGCGGCGTCCTTTGGTTGGGTGAAGAGTCAATGCCGGGCCAACGAAATGGTTGCCTCCCGCGCATGGGAGCCGCTTGCGCTTTTGATGGGAGGATGCTCACCTTTCGGCGCTTTTGAAGCTGACAGACCGAAGGATCATCCTGCGCATGGCCGCTTTCCGTTCCACCGCCCCCCATATCCGTGAGGGCATCGACCGTCTGGCAAAGACCGCCGTGCATGTCGGGCTCAATGTCCGTCACGGTCAGCAGGTGATTGTCACCGCGCCACTGGATGCGGTGGAACTGGTGCGCCGGATCGCCGAGCATGCCTATGCCGCCGGAGCTTCACTGGTGACGACGCTCTATGGGGACGATGACGCCACGCTCGCCCGCTACCGCCATGCTCCTGAGGATACGTTCGACACGGCGGCCACATGGCTGGCCGATGGCATGGCGCAGGGATTTCGTGACGGTGCGGCGCGGCTGGCTGTGACGGGTGGCAATCCCTCGCTTCTGAAGGGACAGAACCCCGAGCGTGTTTCACGTGCCAGCCGGGCGGCTTCCATCGCCAATCGGCCGGCGCTCGAAATCATCACCAGCTTTGCCGTGAACTGGAACATCGTGGCGGCCGCCACGCCGGCGTGGGCTGCGGAAGTGTTCCCGGGCGAGCCGGAAGATGTGGCCGTGACAAAGCTGTGGGAGGCAATCTTTGCTGCGTCCCGTGTGAACGGGGCCGATCCCGTGGCGGAGTGGGCCGCGCATAACGAACAGCTTCACCGCCGCGCGGCGGATCTCAATGCCCGTCGTTTCGCGGCTTTGCACTTCAAGGGGCCGGGCACCGATCTGACACTCGGTCTGGCGGACGGTCATCTCTGGGTGGGGGGATCGAGCGAGGCGAAGAACGGAATTGTGTGCAATCCCAATATTCCCACGGAAGAGGTTTTCACCACGCCTCATGCGCAGCGGGCAGAGGGACGGGTGCGCAGCACGAAACCGCTGTCCTATCAGGGCACGCTGATCGAGAATATCGAGGTTGTGTTCAAGGATGGCCGCATCGTGGAGGCACACGCGACACAGGGTGAGGATGTGCTCCGCCGCGTGCTCGACACGGATGAGGGCGCGCGTCGTCTGGGTGAGGTCGCCCTTGTGCCGCATTCCTCGCCTATTTCTCGGAGTGGGCTGTTGTTCCGCAACACGTTGTTCGATGAGAACGCGTCCAGCCACATCGCACTCGGTCAGGCGTATTCGGAATGCATGACGGAGGACGGCGGTCGCAGCCCCGAGGATCTGGCCCGGCGTGGAGCCAACAGCAGCCTGATTCATATCGACTGGATGATCGGTTCAGCCGAAACGGATGTGACGGGCGTTGGAGCCGATGGAGGCGAGACGCCGCTGATGCGCGGTGGTGAATGGGTCGAGGCAGTCTGAGACAGGATGGGAGTGCGTGACATGAGGATGCGACAGAAGCATGGGGCTGCGGCCGTTATGGCGGCGCTGCTTGCTGCGGTGCCGGTGGTCGGCCATGCCCAGACGGTCTGGTCGTCCGGTCCTGTGACGGATCAGGGAACGACGACGCAGGATGTGCCGCAGCAGCCACCTCCGCCCACCGAAGCGCAACTGGCCCAGATGCGGCAGGAGGTGCAGGAAGCGGCTTCATGGCGGCTTCCGCCTGATTTCCTCACGCGCATGGCCGCCACCCTTCAGGCTTTGCGCAATGCCAATTTGCAGCCGCCCGCGCCGGGGGGACATATTTCCCTCAACGAGACGATTGCCCGTGTTCAGGCTGTTCCGGGCATTGACCCGATTCTGCGGGCGCATGGTTTCACGCCGCGTGAGTTCGTGATGGGACTGACGGGGTTCGGCATTACATATGCCGTCACGAGTAATCCGCAGGCCCAGCAGTCCGGCAAGGCGCCGAAGCTCAATCCGGCCAATGTGAAGCTGCTTCAGTCCAATCCCACGGGTGTGCAGGTTCTGTTGCAGGAAATGGGTGCCCAGCCGGGGCAGGGGCAGCAGCAGTAAGCTGCCCTCAGGGCGTTGTGGGGGGTGTGTTCTGGGGCGGCGTGTCGTGGCGCGCTTCCCAATGGTCGATCGCATTGCGCACCGGCACGATGGCGGGGACGGGGGCGCTGGTGGCGGGCATCATCCATTCCAGCACGCCCCATATCGTGATGAGAGCGACGGCGGCGGCGACATAGGGCGCGAAAGACAGGTGGCGCTTCCACCGCAGCGGTGGAGGCACTTCGTCCGTAAAGAGCTGGCGTTCTTCCTCAGCCACGCAGCGCAGCCTGAAACTCGTCCCACTCCCGACGCGACAGGCCGGAATCTGCCTGCGTCACGGTCTCGCCAGCCAGCATCCTGCGCAGGATAGCCAGCATGGAAGCCGAGAACGTGACGGCCCCCACGCGGTATTCCGTGAAGGCCTGAGCCGTGACGGGCACCCATGCGCGCAGGATGTCGAGCATGATCTCGGCGTAGGCGCGGATTTCATATTGTGCGTGCGGATCGATGCGCAGGGAGAGGAAGTGCATGAGGTTGTGCAGGTCCACCTTCCAGTACCACTGGGTGTAGGTGTTCAGCGTCAGGTTCATGCGGGCCAGTTCACGGGCGAGGCCAGGACCGTTGTCCGTGTCGAGCAGGTTCTCATAGGTGTCGTAGCAGCGGATGGCGTCGTCGCGCAGCAGATCCATCACACGGGCGGATGTCTCGGCATCCAAAACGTCTCCACGCCCCTGCCGGTTGCTGGTGCTCTGAGCCGCCATATGCTCGGACGAGGGGATGTAGAACTCGCGGTCGAGAATGGAATACCGCGCGGAATACTCGTTCACATTGGCCGTGCGGTGACGGATCCACTGACGGGCGATGAAGATCGGCAGTTTGATGTGGAACTTGATTTCGCACATCTCGAACGGCGTGGAATGGCGGTGGCGCATCAGATAGCGGATCAGGCCCGCATCTTCCGACACTTTGCGGGTGCCGCGTCCATAGGACACCCGTGCCGCCTGCACGATGGCGGCGTCATCCCCCATGTAATCGATCACGCGAACGAAACCGTGATCCAGCACCGGGTGCGCGGTGAAGAGAATGTCTTCAAGCGCCGCAACGGTGGGACGTTTCGTGGGTGTGGAGGCCTGTGCGTGGGCTTCGATTTCGGCGCGCTGGGCGTCTGTCAGGGGCATGGGTGTCGGAGCCTCATGGGGAAGGGAATAGATCGCTGTGTAACAGTCGGTCGAGAGCCGTCCAAGCCCGCAGGCCGGTGTTACGGGTTTCCAGTCGTTTGATTGCGTAGGAGAGAAACGGCGGCTCTGATGGGAGCGGTGATTTTCCAGCTTGATGAAGCTTTCAGTTGTGCGATTTCTTCTTGTAGGGCCGCGATGCGGACATCGTGTGTGTGTATTTGTCGCTCCGCAGTCTGCGCGGGGGATACGGCGTCATCCTCATGGGGCGTAAGCGTGCGACGGGCCGTTTGTATGGAGTCCTTTACGGCCTCAGAACCGGTGACGGCGCGTAGTCTGACGGCAAAGTCGATCTCGCCAGCCTCAGTGGGGAATATCCGTTCGATTTCATAGGGAAAAAGCTTTAGGGCAGCCAGATATTCGCGCATGTCGAGGAATGAGGCGGGGGTGAAAACCCAGCAATGGGCGTCCTGATAGTGCTGGGTTTCGTGAAGCGTGCGTACCCAGTCGAACAGGGAGGGAAGGCGCTCAAGGATTTCGGCGGGAACACCTGCTGTCATGCCATTGGCCGGCCAGTCTTCGGCTGCGGGTGTGTTTGTGGAAAGGGCGGCGGCGTCGAAAATCTGTCGGATGGAAGGGCGCCGGTATCCCAGAAGATAGGCTTCGACCATTTCTCCAGGTGAACTGACATTACGACGCGCATCAAAGGTGAAGCGACGATCGGGCACGATCAGTCCCAGTTGACCGCCGTCTTTTAGGGCGGCCCGTAATTCATTCAGCCAGCCGATGAGGTCGGGGACATGTTCGATGACATGGGAGGCGAGAATGTAATCGACCGGCTGCTCCACACTGCTGGCGAGAGGGGCTTGGCCCCATACGATATCGGTCTCGACAATGGAGTCTGGCGAAGCATCGGGATACCGAAAGGTCTGTCGCAATATCTCGGTGGGGGCATAATCGACATAGAGGATATGCCCGTCCTCTTTTTTAACGATCGGATTGTGCAGCGCTCCGATCTCCAGGCCTGCCGCGGTGCGGATATCAATGTTTTCCACGATTCGAGAACGATTCGAGACCATTGGTCGGGGCATCTCCGGGAGAATGGACGGAAAAACAGGACATACCCGCCTGAGTGCGAAGCCGCATGTTTTTTCGATGTGCTGCTTGCGCGGGTATCGGGTTCTCCCTATCTTGTTCAGTGCAGGAGGAGCTTGCTTCTTGGCTATGGCGATAAACGGAACGTAGAATAAGCGTTGTGGACCCGGGGGCGGTACCCGGCGTCTCCACCATTGATCCTCCCGGTTTTTGCGGGAGTGTGGGGACGAAACAGGCTCGACACGCGCGGTAAAGGCGTTTCTTTTGCCCGGCATTGTACCACCGTCATCGGGCTAAATCACAAGTGCCAACGATAACTCAGAGGTGCTCGCTGTCGCTGCATAAGCGATAAGCGCGGTTCGGGAGGGCACCGGGCAACAGAAGCCCTCCCACCTCGATTTTCTGCACATGACTTCGGCTCCGAGGCCTTCACTCTTTGGTGACACTGCCGTGACAACGGCGGGTTGCCTTCGTTGTGTCTTTGCCGCATCCATCGGAGAGGAACGCGCCGGGCGTATGCGGCGGCAAATGGCTGGATATGGCCAGACAGACGCGGAAGAATGGAGGAAATTGCGATGAGCGACATGCATGGAGGTGGCGGCCATGACGGTGATCTGCCCGAAAGCCTGCTTCCCTATGATGTCTGGATGGAGGACGCTTACCGCGAGGTCATGCTACGCGCGCTCGAACATGTGAGCCGCGAAGGGCTTGCGGGCGAGCATCATTTCTATCTGTCTTTCCGCACCGACTGGCCGGGTGTGGAGATTCCAAGTCGTCTGCGCGCCCAGTATCCGCATGAGATGACGATCGTGTTGCAGCATCAGTTCTGGGATCTGACCGTGGACCGGACGAAACGCTGCGTCTCGGTCGGTCTTTCTTTTGGCGGGGTCGGTTCGATACTCACGATCCCGGTGGCGGCCATTACCGGCTTTGCCGATCCGCATATCCAGTTCTCCATGCGGTTCAATCCGCCGGAAAACGAGGACACGCAGGCGCCCACCTCTCCGGAGGCGCAGGTCTCAGAAGAGAACGGGGAAGAAGCCCCGTCCTCTGAGGACGCCGCCCCGAAGACCGACGCCGCGGTCGTGAGTCTCGATGCCTTTCGCAAAAAGGGTCCGCCTTCGCGCTGATACTCTATCTGCCACAGCCGATCGGATCGTTCCGGAGACCGCGTTCATGACTGTCGAGACCACCACCGCCAAGGCTGCCCCGAAAGCCGCGCCGACCGGCACACCGGGCGTAAAGCCTTTTGCCTATGCGCCGCTGTTCCAGCTTGACGAGGACACGACGCCCTATCGCAAGCTCGACATCGGTGGTGTCAGCACCTCGACGCTGAACGGTAAGACGGTTCTGCATGTGGAACCGGAAACGCTTTCGGCACTGGCGGCGGAAGCCTTCAACGATGTGGCGCATCTGTTGCGTCCGGCGCATCTCCAGTCCTTGGCGAACATCCTCAAGGATCCCGAAGCCTCCGATAACGACCGTTTCGTGGCACTCGACCTGCTCAAGAACGCCTGCATCGCCGCTGGTGGCGCGCTGCCGATGTGTCAGGACACCGGCACGGCCATTGTCGTGGGCAAGAAAGGCCAGCGCGTCTGGGTCGAAGGCAATGACGAGGAAGCGTTCGCGCGCGGCGTCTATAAAACCTACACCACGACCGCGCTGCGTTACTCGCAGATGGCCCCGCTAACGGTTTTCGATGAGAAGAACACCGGCACGAACCTTCCCGTGCAGGTCGATGTGGCCGCCAATCCGGGCGATTATCATCCCGAGCAGTACGATCTTCTGTTCGTCGCCAAAGGCGGTGGGTCGGCCAACAAGACGTTCCTGTTTCAGGAGACGCGGGCGCTGATCTTCAACAAGGACACGCTGCTGAAGTGGCTGGAAGCGAAGATCCGCACGCTCGGCACGTCCGCTTGCCCGCCTTATCATCTGGCCATTGTGCTGGGCGGCATGTCGGCGGAACAGACGCTCAAGACCGTCAAGATGGCCTCCACGCATTATTACGACTCGCTGCCGGATAAGGGCAACGAGATGGGGCAGGCATTTCGTGACAAGGACATGGAAGCCGAAGTTCTCAAGCTGACGCAGAAGCTTGGCATCGGTGCGCAGTTCGGTGGCAAGTATTTCTGCCACGATGTGCGCGTCATCCGCCTGCCGCGCCATGGCGCATCCTTCCCGGTGGGGATCGGCGTGTCATGCTCTGCAGATCGTCAGGCCAAGGCCAGGATCACGGCGGAAGGCGTGTTTCTTGAGCAGCTTGAGCACGATCCCGCGCGCTTCCTGCCGGAGACGACGGATGAGCATCTGGAGGGCGAGGCCGTTCAGATCGACCTCAACCGTCCGATGGACGAGATCCGTAAGGAACTGTCGAAATATCCGGTCAAGACGCGCCTTTCGCTGACGGGCACGATGGTCGTGGCGCGTGACATCGCGCACGCCAAGTTCCGTGAGCGGCTGGAGCGTGGCGAGGGACTGCCGCAATATCTCAAGGATCATCCAGTCTATTACGCAGGGCCGGCCAAGACACCGGCGGGAATGCCGACCGGCTCCTTCGGCCCGACCACGGCGGGGCGCATGGATTCCTATGTGGCCGAATTCCAGAAAGCCGGTGGCTCCTATGTCATGCTCGCCAAGGGCAACCGCTCCAAGGCCGTGAAAGATGCCTGTCAGACCTATGGCGGATTCTATCTCGGCTCCGTCGGTGGCCCGGCGGCGCGTCTGGCCAAGGACTGCATCAAGAAGGTCGAGGTGCTGGAATATCCGGAACTCGGCATGGAAGCGGTGTGGAAGATCGAGGTCGAGAACTTCCCCGCCTTTATCGTGATTGATGACAAGGGTGACGACTTTTACGCCGGTCTGACCTGACCGGCGCTGTCTGGCGTTCTCCGCAAGGGGTTGCTTTCCTTGCGGATGCACCATCCAATGGGTGGATCGGCTTTATCCTTCACGTGAACGGTAAAGCCGATGATACGCTCTGGATTTCAAGGTGTCGTCTCATGCGCTTTACTGTCGATCGCCTCGATCATGTCGTCCTGACCGTTCGTGACATCGAGGTGTCGTCCTCGTGGTATCAGCGGGTGTTGGGCATGGAGCGCGAGGAATATGGACGGCACAACCGCACGGCGCTCAAATTCGGGGGGCAGAAGCTCAATCTGCGGCCTGAGGGGCGCGATGGGTGGGAGACGGCGGAATACGCCACCTGCGGGTCCAGCGATCTCTGCTTCATCACCGCTGTCGCCAGTGAGGATGTGGTCGAGCATTTACGTGAGTGCGGCGTTGGCGTGACGGAGGGGCCGGTGGCGCGTCTGGGCGCGCTTGGGCCGATCACCTCGGTCTATTGCCGCGATCCTGATGGCAATCTGATCGAGATTGCGTCGTATCAGGGCTGAGGAAGCCGTAGCCCTCTTCAGCCCCGCCCGAGACGACTGACAAGACTGCCGCACACCGCGCCTGCCGCCGTGGCGGCGAGGCAGATTCCAACCGAAATCACCATATTCAGCACAGCGCGCAGCGGAGCGTCGGCGCGCAGCAGATCGAAAGTCTGGAGGCTGAAGGACGAAAAGGTGGTGTAGCCGCCACAGATGCCCACCAGCAGAAACAGACGCGTGGTTGTGGAAGACGCAAACCGCCCATCGGCTGCGGTGAGTACCGAGAGAAACGCGATCAGAAACGAGCCGGTGATGTTGATGAAGATGGTGGCCCAGGGCAGTAGTTCGCCTTCCCGCGTGAGCAGAAAGGTGAGTTGATAGCGCAGCACCGAACCGAGCGCGCCGCCGATAGCCACCGCGAGCGTTGGATACATGATGCGTCAGCCTTCCGGGCGCACCAGAATGTGGTGCTTGCGGCCCGATGACAGTTTGAGTGCGCCGTCCACGGCATCGGCCAGCGAGATGACCTGTCCTTCATCCGTGATCTGCGCATCGTTCAGACGTGCGCCACCGCCCCGAATGAGACGACGGGCCTCTCCATTGCTGGAAGCAAGACCGGCTTCTGCGAACAGGCGGAAGGCGGGGAAACCGGTTTGCAGGTCCGCGCGTGGCAGTGTGCGTGTGGGCAGCGATGCGGCGCTCTGACCGGACACGAACACGCGGCGCGCGGTCTCCGCGGCTTCTTCCGCAGCGGCGCGTCCGTGGCACAAGGCCGTGGCTTCGGTCGCGAGGATTTTTTTGGCCTCGTTGATGTCCGCGCCCTCAAATGCGCCCAGACGGTCACACTCCTCAACCGGGAGGTCCGTGAACAGCTTGAGGAAGCGGCCGACATCCGCGTCTTCCGTGTTGCGCCAGAACTGCCAGTATTCGAACACGGGCAGCTTGTCGGCGGACAGCCACACCGCGCCCTTGGCGCTCTTGCCCATCTTGGCGCCAGAGGCGGTGGTGAGCAGCGGCGCAGTCAGACCGAACACCTGCTTGCTGTCGGTGCGGCGCACGAGGTCTATGCCCGAGACGATGTTGCCCCACTGGTCCGAGCCGCCCATCTGCAGCGTCACGCCATAGCGGCGGTTGAGTTCGCGGAAATCGTAGGACTGAAGGATGGAGTAGTTGAACTCAAGGAAGGTCAGCCCCTGCTCGCGTTCCAGTCGCGAGCGCACGGAGTCGAAGGAGAGCATCCGGTTGACCGAGAAATGCACGCCGACTTCGCGCAGAAGGTCGATATAGGAGAGCTTGTCCAGCCAGTCCGCGTTGTTGGCGAGGATGGCGTCCGAAGGACCGTCGCCGAAGGTCATCATCTGCCGCAGGCTGCGCTCGATGCCCGCGATATTGGTGGCAATCGTGTCCTCGCTCATGAGGGAGCGGGCTTCTTCGCGGAAGGAGGGATCACCGATCTTGGCCGTGCCGCCACCGAGCAGGGCCACGGGGCGATGGCCGTGCTTCTGGAGCAGGCGTAGAAGCATGATCTGGGTGGCGGAGCCGACATGCAGGCTGTCAGCTGTGGGGTCGAAGCCGATATAGCCGCAGACAGGACCGGCAAGCATGGCGGCGTCGAGCGCCGCTGCATCCGTGCATTGAAAAACAAAGCCGCGGGCTTCGGCTTCCTGCATGAAACGGCTGCGGAAAGTGCCGACGGGCCGGCTTTCGGTCTGCTGGGTCATTGCGGTGGTCCTGTGTCGTCTGCCGGGCGATGCTCTAGCACGCGACCGGTCAGGGCGGAACCGCAAGGGGAGGAAACCGGGAAGGAGTGACCTTCCCGGTATAGGGGGTCAGTCGGCCGCGAGAGCGAGCATGCGGCGTGACATGGCGGTGGTGACGTGGTCTTCCAGCGCCTCGACCACCTGATCTGCCTGCTTGGCGAAGATATGATCGGCGTCGGGGAACACGCGGTAATCCACCGTGACGTTTTTCTGGGTGTTGAGCTTGTCCACCAGCTTGTGGATGGCAGGCTCGGGCGCCAGATCGTCCTTGCCGCCGGCAATCATCAGGCCGCCGCAGGGACAGGGCGCGAGAAAGCCGAAATCGTAATGCGCGGCCGGAGGGGCAACGCTGATCCAGCCCGTGACTTCGGGGCGGCGCATGAGAAGCTGCATGCCTACGAACGCACCGAAGGAATAGCCTGCGATCCACAGGGCGGAGGCGTTCGGATTGACCGCCTGCATCCAGTCGAGCGCTGCCGCCGCATCCGAGATTTCTCCGATGCCGCCATCGTAGCGTCCCTGCGAGCGTCCGACGCCGCGCGAGTTGTAGCGCATGACGGAGAAGCCCATTTTTTCGAATGAGCGGTACATCGCATAGGTGATGCGGTTGTTCATCGTGCCGCCGTGCAGCGGATGCGGATGCAACACCAGCGCGAGTGGCGCGTTGGGATCGCTGGAATGGTGATAACGTCCTTCGAGACGGCCATCCGGGCCGGCAAACATAACCTCGGGCATTCTGTTCCCACGGTATAGGGGCTTCGCGTCTTCGGGCATGACGGAAGCCGGTTGGCAGTTTATCCGGACCGGGACGATGCCGCGCCCGCCGGTCGGGTCGAGAAGGATGTCTCGCGTCACGGAGACAGGCCGGTGCGCATCGGTGCGACCAGCCGGGACTGTCATCACGGCATCACTTGCGTCTGTCCCGGAGACGCGGAATAGTAAGGAAGATGTGAAGCCGGTTTCGGGATGGTCTCACCAGAACGGAGCCGATGGCGCGGTTGGGATGCGACCGTGTGAAACGGTTGACTTGCCCGCGTGATTGCTCATCATGGTACTCCGTTTCCCCGGCATGCTGCGTATCGTCCGCAATCATGCGCCACAAATGCGGTGATGGCCTTCGTGCTTTTGCGTGAAGGCGTGTCCCGAAGGCCACATATAGCGGGGCAGGTGGGTGATTTGCCACATAAATCGTCAGAAAACGTATGGACGGGGTGAATAACGGGGATGCGTCGTGATCTATCTTGATGCGAACGCGACCGAACCACTTCGTCCGCAGGCTCGTGACGCCATGCTCGCAGCGCTTGATCTGACAGGGAATCCCGCTTCCGCTCATCGGGCCGGTCGTGCGGCGCGCGCCGTGCTGGATCGGGCGCGTCGCGTCGTGGCGGACCAGGTGGGAGGCTCGACGGAAAACTGTGTTTTCACATCCGGTGGGACGGAAGCCAACGTGCTGGCCGTTCGTGGATTGGGGCAGGGACGCAGACTGCTAATCGGTGCTACGGAGCACGACGCCGTGCGGCAGGCGCCGCCTGCGGACGCAGATGTGGAATGGATCGCGGTAACGCCGGACGGGCAACTGGATCTGGCCGATCTGGAGCGGAAGCTTGCCGCAGGTGAAGGCGATGCCCTCGTGTGCGTCATGCTGGCCAATAACGAAACCGGTGTCATCCATCCGATTGCAGAGATAGCGCGGCTGTGCCGGAAAGCAGGTGCGCGGTTGCATGTCGATGCGGTGCAGGGCGTAGGACGCCTGCCGGTGAATATCACCACTCTCGGAGCGGATAGTCTCGCGCTGTCAGGGCACAAATTTGGCGGTCCCAAGGGGGCGGCTGCGCTTGTGCTCGCGGGAGAAAGTGCTGTGGTTCTGCCGCCGGTTCAGGCGGGTGGAGGACAGGAGCGCGGACGGCGTGGGGGCACACCTCCGCTTCCCGCGATTGCCGGATTAGCGGCGGCGCTGGATGTCGCTGTGAATGAGATGCGCGATCTTTCGCCCATGCGGGATCGGCTGGAAGCCGTTGCGCGGGAACATGGTGCGGTGGTGTGCGGGCAGGGTGCGCCTCGGTTGGGTAATACCAGTTGCCTCGCCTTGCCCGGATTGCGGCGCGACTCCCAGTTGATTGCGCTTGATCTCGCAGGATTCTGTGTCTCGACAGGAGCGGCTTGTTCGTCAGGCAAGGTGTCAGGATCGCATGTGTTGCACGCGATGGGACTGGACGATCTGGCGGATTACGCCATTCGTGTCTCGTTGCCGTGGAATGTGACGGAGGCGGATGTGGGCAGTTTTATCGAGGCCTATGCCCGGTTGGCGGAGCGTCGCAAGAACGCCTGAGGCGACCTCAGACGACGTTGTTCCAGCGGATCAACTGCGTGTGCGAATCCTCCAGCCCGGCGCGAAAACCGGGGCTGCACAGTGCGGCCAACTCGCCCTCGTGGTCATAGGTCGGCATCAGCTTTTGCAGCAGCGCATTCTTTTTGGTGGCTGGGTGAAAATAGATTTCCGACACGCCGTCGGGCAGATGCGCGGCCAGCGCCGCCACACGATCAGCGGTCATGTGACCCGTCCACGCAATGCCGAAACACCAGTCATTCGTGACCAATCCCGCTGAGCGGGCCTGATGCCGCAGAAGGCCGGTCCATCGCCGCAGCGCCGCATCCCCCAGCGTATCGACATAGGTGCCAGCCGCCATCAGGGGTTCAGGCGGCTCCAGCGGCACACGCACGGCCCGCAGGCCGTAGCATTTACCGATGTCGATCATCATGCGGCCCACTGTGGGGTGGAGGTGCATGTGCTTATGGGCGTTGGCGTGATCGAGCGTGAGGCCCGTGCGGGTGAAGGCCGCAAACTGCGCCTCGATCTCGGCGGCAAGCTGACGACGCACATCGGGACGGAAGAAATAGTTGATGCCAAGCGTCAACTGATCGGATGGAAACTGCCCTTCGGGTGAGACCAGAAGGGGAATACGTGCCGCAGGAAGAACGCACGGCCCTTCGATGACGACCAGATGCAGACCGACCTTGAGGGTTGGCAGGCGTTTTGCGCGTTCAATGGCGTCTTCCACTGCCGGACCCGCCATCATCAGGCTGGCGGTGGAGAGGACGCCTTCGCGGTGCGCGATCTCGATAGCCTCGTTGACTTCGACCGATAGGCCGAAATCATCCGAAGAGATGATCGCGCGCCGCATGGAGAGATCAGGCCGCGTTGCGATCGCGCAGGAAGTGGAAGAACTCCACCCCTTCGCGCAGACGACGCTTCATCATCTGCGGGCTGCGCACCATCTCGCTGACGATGGAGGCGATCTTCGGGGCGCGGAAGTAGAACTTCTTGTAGAACTCTTCCACGCCGTTGAAGATTTCCGTATGCGACAGGTGCGGGTAGTGCAGCGGGGCCATCTGCACGCCGTTCTCGTCGATCAGTTCGGCATGGGATTCGTCGAACCAGCCGTTCTCGATCGCCTGCTTGTGCAGCGCCGTGCCCGGATACGGCGCGGCGAGGGACACCTGCAACGTGTGCGGGTTGATGTCCTTGGCGAAGTTGATGGTTTCCTGAATCGTCTCCTTCGTCTCGCCCGGCAGGCCGAGAATGAAGGTGCCGTGAATCTTAATGCCCAACTCGTGACAGTTCTTGGTGAACTCACGGGCGACTTCGACGCGCATACCCTTCTTGATGTTGTGAAGGATCTGCTGGTTGCCGCTCTCATAGCCCACGAGCAGCAGACGCAGGCCGTTGTCCTTGAGGACTTCCAGCGTCTTGCGGGGAACATTCGCCTTCGCGTTGCACGACCACGTCACGCCCAGCTTGCCCAGTTCCTTGGCGATGGCCTCGGCGCGCGGCAGGTCGTCTGTGAAGGTGTCGTCGTCGAAGAAGAATTCTTTCACCTGCGGGAAATACTGCTTCGCCAGACGGATTTCGGCGGCAACGTGCTGCGGGCTGCGCGTGCGGTAGTGATGGCCACCAACCGTCTGTGGCCACAGGCAGAACGTGCAGCGCGATTTGCATCCACGACCCGTATAGATCGAGATGTAGGGGTGCATCAGGTAACCGATGAAATAGTCTTCGATCTTGAGGTCGCGCTTGTAGACCTCGGTCACGAACGGAAGGCTGTCCATGTTCTCGATCATGGCGCGGTCGCGGTTGTTGACGATCACGCCTTCGCTGTTGCGGAAGCTGATGCCGTCCACGTCCTTGAAGTCGCGGCCTTCGGCGATTTCCTTGATCGTGAAGTCGAACTCGTTGCGTGCCACGAAGTCCACCACGGGAGCCTTGAGCAGGCTTTCCTCCGGTTGGACCGCCACTTTCGCGCCGACGAAACCGATCTTGATGTTCGGGTTCACGTCCTTGATCATCTGCGCGACTTCGACATCCTTGGTGAAGGATGGCGTGGAGGTGTGGATCACCACCAGATCGCGATTCTTTACGTCCTCAAGGATCGGCTCCATGCCGATGCCAGCGGGAGGGGCATCGATCAGACGGCTGCCTTCGACAAGGGCTGCAGGCTGAGCGAGCCATGTCGGATACCAGAATGACTTGATCTCACGCTTGGCCTGGTAGCGCGAGCCTGCGCCGCCATCGAAGCCGTCGAATGTGGGCGGCTGGAGGAACAGGGTCTTCATCACCATGGCGCGCGATCCTTGTCTTGAGTGTTGCCGACGCAAAAGTTGCAGAGGGGTATCGCTCCCGTCTCTGTGTGGCAAGTGTCATCTGTGGGAGCCACGCTGTGACGCATGGCCGTTATGTCGAAGTGTAACTGAAATAAAGTCGTTCTACTGCCGCTTCCCCGGTGTGAGCGGAGCATTGGCGGCAGGGAGCGGCGGAGGGCGTAAAACATGCGGGGCGACATGCATGGTGTGTCCGCGCCAGTCCACACGTGAGCCGGTCATGCTGCCCACCATAATAGCCGCCGAAACCCAGTCCCGCACGGGAAGCAGAAAGAGCGGCAGCAGAGAGCGCTGCCCCACGGCCCGGTCCATGACAAACGCACAGCACGCCCGAAAGGCCCATCCCCACAAAAAGATTGTCAGGGGCCATTCCGCGTGGGGCTGCAGGAGGACGGCAAGTGACAGCCAGAACAGGGGCAGTTGCAGACAGGAGGCAAGGTAACCGATGGGCGCCAGCGCCCGGACGGTCCGACCCCAGCGCAGTTCGTGACGCATGACCTCACCGAACGTTTCCTCGGCGATGGTAGTCCATGTCAGACACCCGGCGATGGTGATGTCCTCGCCCCGCGCGCGGACCAGTCGGCCCAGAACAGCGTCATCGGCCACATGAGGGACGAGGGCTTCGAAGCCGCCGACTTCCGTCAGTGTGGTGCGCGAGAGCGCCATGGTGGCGCCGAGACAGTCCTGCCGTCCCAGATAACGGGACAGCAACACACCGGGTAGGAAGTTGTGGTTGATCTGACAGGCGGACAGCAACCGAGGCAGGCTGTGGCTTGCTGGCAGCCCGGCGTAGAGGGTGGTGACCAGTCCTGTGCCGGCTCGCTGGAGGCTGGCCACCACCTGTCGCAGATAATCCGTGCCGACATGAATGTCCGAATCGGAAATGACCAGCAATTCATGCTTGGCCGCGGGCAGCATGTTGATGAGATTGCTGACTTTGCGATTCTCGCCATGCTGGGCGCCATTGACCACGAGTGTCATGTCGATGCCCGGATGCCGACGACGCAAACGCTCCACCAGAGCTATGGCCGGATCATTGGCCTGCTGCACGCCGAAGACGATCTGCACATTGGGGTAATCCTGCGTGCAGAAGCTCTCCAGTGCCTCATCCAGCAGCGGCTCATCCCCGTGAAGGGGTTTGAGCACCGTTACAGCCGGTAGCGGAGAGAGCAGCGTCGGCTCTTTACGCTCATGCGCACGAAAACACACCACGAGGGCCGCGCCGAGGGCCGCCTGAAGGCAGCCCGTAATACCCAGAACGTCACAACCGAGCGCGAGAATATGGAACAGACTCATCAGGAAGGCTGCCGCGTCATGATCTGATATGTTCCCGCCCACATCCGCACGACACGGGACGCAGGACATCGGACGGGCAGCCTCTCAGCCATCGGAAATCAGTTCTCCGAAAAAGTCTTCACTTTCTGCTCCAGCACGGTGATCAGGCCATCCACACCACCAGATGTAAGAGTGGAGCCGAAATCCGAGCGCTGGGCCGCAGCTTGGCTGATATGGCCATCCAGCAGCACATCCACAATCTTCCACGCACCATTTTCCTGACGCAGAATGTAATCGATCTCTGTGCCGGGCATGTTGTCCGCCGAGCCGATATGGGTCGTCACGATCTGATCAGACCCGACAGGTGACGGACGAACTTCGGAAGAGAGCGTGAACTTGGCGTCCGAACCGGGCTTGAAGCTCGAGAGATAGCGGGCCACCGTATATTCGCGGAAAGCGGCCAGCAGCTTCTGCTTTTCCTCTGCGGAAAGCTGCATGTAGCGCGAGGCGCCCACAGAGGAGCGCAGCACGGCTTCGAGGTCATAGACGCGGTCCACCACGGGGGCGAGGATTTGCGTGCGCGCCTGGAAGCTGCCCGATTCCTTTTTCTGGATTGTGTCCAGCGCCTGATCCAGCGACTGCACGGGGGCCGTCACGGCGGTGGTGGCCTGTGCATGGACGGCGGGGACGCTGGCGATGGAAATGGCCGCTCCCAGCATGAGAGCGGACAGGGCGGGAAGACGGAAACGAATCATTTCTGGGCTCCGGCTGCCATTTTCGGGGCAAGGATGAGTCCGCTCTCCATACCGATAGCGTTGAGAGCGGTGTTTACGATGCTGGGCGCGTTGAGCCCGGCCTCGTCGTATTGGGCGGTCTGTGTGTTGTGGTCGATGAAACGATCGGGCAGCGTCAT
>NZ_WOTH01000022.1 GCF_011516945.1 Acetobacter estunensis | reverse complement strand
AACATCAAAGAAACCAGACTGCTTCATATCGCCATTCCCTCAATCAACGCAGAAGAAATAGAATCATACAGAAGACCTCAAAACCAGGGGGTTTTTAGAACCCTCCAGGTGGTCGGGGTACCTAAAGGCTCGTTCTATTACTATTTTGAAAGCAAGGAGGCTTTTGGCGCCGAACTGATTGATCACTATGGTCATTATTTCGCACGCAAGCTGGATCGGTTCTTTGCCGATGATGGCCTCTCGCCGTTGGATCGGCTGAAAGCTTTCATGGTCGATGCAGAGGCAGCAATGGAGCGCTTTGCGTTTTCGCGCGGCTGTCTTGTTGGCAATCTGGGGCAGGAGATGGGTGCGCTTCCAGAAGCCTTTCGTCAGAAACTGAGTGATATTTTTGCAGACTGGCAACGGTGCACGGCCCTGTGTTTGCGCGCAGCGCAGGCAGCAGGTGAGATCCGCAACCATCATGATGCCGATCATCTTGCCGCGTTTTTTTGGATCGGCTGGGAAGGAGCAGTTCTCCGCGCCAAGCTCGAACGCAACAGTACCCCACTTAGAACCTTCGCAGAGGGATTTCTTGCGATGCTCCGCACCTGATCCCTTTTTTTCGGCAACACTAGACGATCGGTCTAATTATAAAGGAGGCACGGCACTATGAGCACATTTCGGGCGATCGTGATCGAGAAAAACGACACGAGTCAGATCGTTGGACTGAAAGATTTCAGCGAGGCGGATTTGATGGACGGAGACGTCACGTTTCGAGTGACGCATTCCACGGTCAACTATAAGGATGGCCTGGCTCTGACAGGCAAGGCTCCGGTCGTCCGGCGCTTTCCCATGATCCCGGGCATTGATGGTGCTGGCGTAGTTGAAGCATCAGGTCATCCGGATTTCCGCGTCGGCGACCAAGTCATCCTGAACGGCTGGGGAACGGGTGAAACACATCTCGGTTCTTATGCCGAGAAAAGCCGTGTCAAAGGGGATTGGCTCGTACCCTTGCCTGCCGGGCTGACGCCAGCCGAGGCTATGGCGATCGGCACTGCGGGCTACACTGCAATGCTCAGCGTTCTGGCGCTGGAAAAGCATGGATTGCAGCCGTCTGATGGGCCGGTAATCGTCACAGGTGCTGCTGGCGGCGTGGGTTCAGTCGCGATTGCCCTGTTGGCGAAGGCTGGCTGGCACGTCATCGCTTCGACCGGGCGGGCAGAGGAAGCAGATTATCTCAGGAGCCTCGGAGCGGCCGAAATCATTGATCGTAACGAACTTTCCGGCCCCATGCGTCCGCTCGGCAAGGAACGGTGGATCGCGGGCATCGATGCTGTGGGCTCACATACGCTCGCTAATGTGCTGTCGATGACCCGATACGGCGGTGCAGTTACGGCTTGTGGCTTGGCGCAGGGAATGGACCTGCCTGCATCGGTAGCACCGTTCATCCTGCGCGGCGTCTCGCTGCTTGGTATTGATTCGGTAATGTGTCCGAAGCCGCGTCGCCTTGAAGCCTGGGCGCGTCTTGCAACGGATCTCGATCGCGAGAAATTAGGCGAGATCACCGCGACGATCCATCTTGAGGACGTCATCACAGCCGGCCAAGATATCATTGCCGGAAAAGTGCGAGGCCGACTGGTTGTCGAGATTCAGAAAAGTTGAAAGGAGATGGAGCGGCGATTGCGATCGCCGCTCAAATCAGATCCTGCAACTGTTTCAGGAATTCCGCGATGTTCGCCTCATCGCGCTTGTAATAGGTCCAGGGGCCTATGCGCTGCGACGTGACGAGCTTGGCGCGTTGTAGTGCTGTCAGATACAGCGAAATGGTCGACTGAGACAGGCCGGCCCGCTCCTGTATGATGCTCACGCAGACACCTACCTGCTCAGGATCGACTTCCTGTTCAGGGTAATTCTTGCGAGAGTCCTTGAGCTTCGCCAAGATTGCCAGCCGGGCGGGGTTGTCCAAGGCCTTCAGTGCGTCGTTGATATCGATGCTCATGATCCTCCATATAGCGAGAAATGCCAATATAGCAATATCTCGTTTCCTTTGGGATGGACCTAATTACGCTGGAAGTGTCAGAAGCCGTGTCCAGATGTCTGGACACGGCCTGAAATCCCTAACGCTGATAGGTGGGATAGTCAGTATATCCTTTGTCGGTGCCGCCATACATGGTCGTAGGATCTACTGGATTGAGCGGCCAACCATGAGCGATGCGTTCCGGCAAATCGGGGTTTGCGATGAAGGGACGCCCGAAGGCAATCAGATCGCCCCAGCCTGCCTTGACCACGCGCACGCCACGCTCGGGAGTGTACCTGCCAGCATAGAGAACCCGGCCGCTGAAGTTTTTCCGTACGTCCGCACGGAAGGATTCAGGCAGTTCCGGCGCGTTATCCCAATCCGCCTCGGCAATCGAGACGTAAGCGACCCCAACTTTTTCGAGAACCTTTATGGCCTCAATGTAGGTCGTGTGGGGGTCTTCCTCGACAAGACCAAGATAGACGCGGTCCTCGTTGGTGGAAGCGAACAGGGGAGAAAAGCGGACTCCCATTCGCTCTTTACCGACGACATCGGCAACCGCCTGCGTCACTTCGGCCAGGAATCTCAGTCGGTTTTCCAGTGAGCCGCCATATTCATCCTCGCGCTGGTTGGTGTGGGTAGAGATGAACTGGTTTATCAGATAGCCGTTGGCGCTGTGGATCTCCACGCCGTCAAAGCCCGCATCAAGAGCATTGCGCGCTGCTTTGGCATAGAGCTGGACGAGTTCCTTGACCTCTGCGGTGGTCAGGGCGCGTGGTGCGGACGGTAGTGTGAGAGCACCCTGGCCCGGGCCGGTTTCAACGAACACTTTGACATTTTCGGCCGGGATCGCCGATGGCGCGACCGGAGCGGCTCCACCAGGCTGGAGGGAGGTGTGAGATACGCGCCCCACATGCCATAATTGCAAGAAGATGGTTCCTCCCTCGGCGTGAACGGCATCGGTGATCTTGCGCCAGCCCTCTACCTGTTCGGGACTGTAGATGCCGGGTGTCCACGCATATCCCTGTCCGCGCGGTTCGATCTGTGTCCCCTCGGTCACCATGAACCCTGCACTGGAGCGTTGGCGGTAGTAGGTCGCCATCAGATCATTGGGGATGTTTCCCGGCTGGGAGCTGCGAGAACGTGTGAGCGGGGGGAGAACGATCCGATTTCTGAGGGTATACGGACCCAGGGTCAGACTGTCGAAGAGAACCGAGTTTTGCATTTTGCTAATCCTAGATATTGGGAAACATCAATATATGAGAGCGTGAAAGGCCTCATATCCACTCGGGATCAGAACAGTCCGGCAGAAGCCTCGTTGAGCCGGCTGCGGGCATCAAGCGCTAATTTTTGGGTTTTGCGTTCAATGCCTGACCTTTTGTAACCACCGAGGCGCTCGGCGTCGGTATCGAGCTGATTGGCAAACTTCACCGGGCGTCTCCTTCTGTGGGTGAGTGACACTGCCAAACATAACTACACATCGAGATATGTCAATACCTAGGTTTTAAGATTTAATCTGGCTACTCTCCGTGTGCCATCACCCGACCCTGACAGCGAACCCGTTGCCTCGGCCTTCGTCCAGCGGCAGCGTCTGGGACAAATATCCATTCGCCGGGTTGTTCAGGTAAGCGATGTAGTCTGGATCAAACGCATTTTCGCCGAAGATCGCTGCGCCGGGTGCCAGCCGGGGTTCGATCAGTTTCAGAACTGGCAGATAGAGCGAGAACGCACCGTCGAGTAGAAGAAGATCAACCGGTCCATCAATATCGCGGAGCGTTTCAAGCGCATCGCCTTCACGAATATCCACCAGATCAGCTAAGCCTGCTGCATCAAGATTTGCCCGCGCCTGTGCCACCTTGGTGCGTTCCATTTCGCTACCGATCAACTGCCCGCCACCATTATCACGAAGGGCCGTGGCCAGATAAATGGTCGAGATTCCCATCGACGTGCCGAATTCTACGACCCGACGGGCTTTGCAGGCTCGTGTCATCATGTAGAGAAACTGACCGTAGCGCGGCGAGACGGCGAGAAAATTGTCGGCATAGTCGTGATAGACGCTCCGATAGTCGGCTCTTTCTTGGGCAAGTAGTTCTGCCATCACCTGTTCAGCCGATGTTTCCGGTGCGTTAAAGCGCGCCATCATGGTTTCCATGAGTTCGCGGTCGGACGTTTCTGCATTCCTGTGCAGCGTTTCCAGGAGGGTAATGACTGGGCTGGTGGTCAATGTGTTCACGGGGCGTCCTTTCGCAGATGTCAGGATCTTGAAAATTTTGATTGATTGTCTGCTCAGGAATAGCCCTGCATGGATATGGCGTCATTCAGATATCAGGTCAGATTATTATTCAATCTTGCCAAACTGATCCTTGCCGTCAAAAATACGTCTATGCCCATGCTGAACGAATTGTCGAAGACGGAAGACTGGATCGAACCGGATGACGTTCCCCGGGCGATCGTAACCTACGGTTATGCGGCCGGGCAGGCTGAGAGCATGGAACTGGACTTTCACAGTCATGCCAAAAGCCAGATTATGCTGGTGCAACGCGGCGCGCTTACCTGCGAAGGGGATAGCGGATTATGGGTTGTTCCGCCGCGTAGTGCCATCTGGATACCAGGCGGGGCACGCCATGCCATCAGGATAAGCGGTGCGCTTGAGGGGTATAATGCATTCATTGATCCCGCGCTTGGTCCTCCCTTGCCTGAAACCTGCTGTGCGGTCGCCGTAACGCCGCTGCTTCGCGAGCTGCTGGTTCGGGCATCCGAACTGCCACTCTACTATGAAGAAAACGGCGCAAACTCACGCCTGCTGGACGTGCTTCTTGATGAACTTGCACGGGCCAGGGTCGAGGATCTCCATCTTCCCATGCCTGTCGATAGGCGTCTTCGAGGGATTGTCAGCATTATGACTGGGGCGCCAGGTGAGCGAAAAACGCTCGATACCTGGGCCAGACAGGCCGGAGTCAGCGAGCGCACCCTGTCGCGCCTGATCAGCCAGGAGACCGGCATGAGTTTCGGACGCTGGCGGCAGCAGTTGAACGTCATGCTTGCTGTTCAATGGCTGGCAGATGGTGCGACGATCCAGCAGGTTGCGGGGCATCTAGGCTATGAGAGTGTACCGAGTTTCGTGACGATGTTCCGCAAAGTGCTGGGTATGTCTCCGGGACGTTATATGGCCGAGCGATATTCTGGATAATGGATCAGCGTGTCTTTGTTGAATTTTTGGCCATTTGTTTTCTCTGGCAGGGACCAAGTCGGGCGGAAAGATAGAGCCGATTCATGCGGCGCAGTTCATCCGGAGCACCAGGTGTTGTCGGAGCGTCCTTCAGGGTCATACCCAGCATGACCTTCATATTGTTCAGGACAACCGCCGCAATATCGCCGGCCGTCTGCTCGTCCAGTCCAGGCGCACACACCCGCAGGGCGGCCGAAATACCGGCCAGAGCCTGCTGGCGTGATCGGTCACGGATTTCCGTCCGGTCAGTATGCGCCTCCATCAGCGCCGGAAGGGATTTTACACGCGGATAAAGCACCGCCAGCAGGTCAATCAGGATGTCAGCCAGTTCTTCAGGCGAAAGATCCGCTGCACGCTTTTCCAGCGCTTCATATTCGTCATGCACGATCGCCATGTGTTGCTGCAAGAGTGCTTCCCCGACTGCCTCCTTGTTGGGGAAGAAACGGTAGAGCGAACCGATCTTCGCGCCGGCCTTGCTGGCGATCTCCGCCATTGTTGTGGCTTCGTACCCATGCTCCGCCATGAGATCGGACGCAGCCGCTAGCAACTCCGCCACTCTCTGCCTGCCGACTGCACGGCGCGGCTGAAGCGCCGCCCGCTTTCCTCTTGACGAAGTTGAGTTCATGCTCAAATAATGCTCCTGTTTGAGTGTTAACTCAATTTCTATCAACTCTGCGCCTATCGGACAACGAGTCCGTAAGTCGTATGAGCATACAGGGAAGAACCGTCATGATTTCTCTTTCAGCGCCCCGGACCGCCCTGATCCTGATTGATCTCCAGAAAGGTATTGTCGATCGGACGCTGGCTCCTTTCACGGGAGAGGCGGTTGTCGAACGCTCCAAAAAGCTTGCATCCCGGTTTCGGGCCGCAGGCTCGCCCGTCATTCTGGTCAATGTCGCCTTTGCTCCCGATTTCGCCGATGCCGTGCATACCGAGGTCGATCGTCCTTTTGCGCCGCCCCCGGGTGGATTTGCCCCTGACTGGACCGAACTGGTCGAGGGGCTGGCCGAGCCGACAGACCTGCTTGTCACAAAGAAACAGTGGGGTGCCTTCTATGGAACCGACCTGGATCTTCAGCTTCGGCGGCGCGGAATCACGACGATCGTGCTGGGTGGCATCGCAACGAATATGGGTGTCGAGTCCACCGCCCGCGCCGCACATGAGCATGGTTACGGCGTGGTGATTGCGGAAGATCTGACATCCACTTTCGCCGAAGAAATGCAGCGCTTTGCCTGTGACCATGTTTTCCCGATGCTCGGCCGCGTCACGACCAGTGACGCCATCACTCTGGAGCCCTGAGCAAAATAGCTGCTCGCGGCTCTTTAACGCCGTGACATAAATCTGAAAGCAACAGCTTTGCCGCAATCGCAAGAGCCCGCCCGACTTCCGGCGGGTATTTGGAAAATCGTCAGTGTCGCGGCGATCGGGTCTTTCATGTCGCAACTGGATGCGACGATCGTGAATGTCTCGCTACCGGATCTCGTCACGACACTGCACGCACCATTTTCGGTCATCCAATGGGTAGTGAGCGGCTATCTGCTGGCACTGGCCCTGACACTGCCGTTGAGTGGCTGGCTTGTTGGCCGTATCGGCGGCAGGGCGGTTTATCTGGGGTGTTTCGGTGCTTTTACGATTACTTCAGGTCTCTGTGCCCTGGCATGGTCTGCTTCGTCACTCATCATATTCCGCCTCTTACAAGGGATGGCGGGGGGATTGCTTGCACCGATGGCGCAGATGATGGTTGCCCGCGCAGCGGGCAGCCATTTGCCAAAAGTGGCTAGGCTCAGGACTCATAGCCAGAACAAGACGGTTGCGGCGAGGCAGACTGCGGAGAAGAAGACGGTCGGGCATCTGTCATAGCGTGTTGCGACCCGTCTCCAGTCCTTGAGCCTGCCGAACATGATCTCGATACGGTTGCGTCTTTTGTATTTCCGTTTGTCGTATTTGACCGGTTTTGCGCGAGATTTTCGACCAGGAATACAGGGTTTGATCCCTTTCTCCTCCAGGGCCTCTCTGAACCAGTCAGCGTCGTAGCCCCGGTCTGCCAGCATCCATTCGGCTGATGGGAGACTGTCCAGAAGGGCAGCGGCACCAGTATAATCACTGATCTGACCTGCTGTCATGAAGAAGTTGAGCGGACGTCCGTTCCGGTCAGTGACAGCATGCAGCTTCGTATTCATCCCGCCTTTGGTCCGCCCGATCAAACGGCCTGGGCCCCCTTTTTTAACCGCAGGCTCGAAGCCGTGCGATGGGCCTTGAGATAGGTCGCATCAATCATGATTGTCTGAGGCTCTGCCTTGCCAGTAGCCAATCCCTCCATCATGCGGATGAAGATCCCCATAGCACTCCAGCGCTTCCAGCGGTTGTAGAGCGTCTTGTGTGGACCGTATTCCCGGGGGGCATCACGCCAGCGCAGACCATTTCTGTTCACGAAAATGATCCCACTCAACACACGACGGTCATCAACGCGAGGTTTGCCATGGCTCTTCGGGAAAAAGGGCCGCAGACGATCCATCTGTTCCTCGGTCAGCCAATACAGGTCACTCATCTTCAGTCTCCTCACAGAGGCTGAATCAGATTTCCGCAATCAAATCAATGGGTCCTGAGCCTAGGCTTTAATATTTAGCGTAATGCGGCAATACGCCTGCGAGGCAGTTTGGTCCAGATTGTCAGTAGCGTGTCACTTCTGCTGTTGGGCGTCCGCCACATTTTGTACATTTGAGGCGGTCGATGACCTTATAAATCCGAGTAGTTATTGGAATGCCACGGGCAGCAGCAAACTGTCCGAGAGGTTCAATAATGAAATGACCGCAGCCACAATGAATGCGGAAGATACAGTCTTTCCGGTAATGGATCGTGTCAATCGGCTTGGGACGCTCATAATTTGCAGACATGACCCTACCTTATAGGCGCGCACTACGCCGCTTTTTTTGCTTTTCCTGTGCCTTGGCATCGGTTTTGCGCGCGAGAATGGTTCTGACCTTCGCTTTCAAGGCTTCCGTCATTTCACGCAACCGATCCATCATACCCTTTCGGTTCTTCATGGCTTCAGCCGTGTTTTTAAGGCCCTCGGATGCCTGGTGTTCGTGGCGGCGGGTTGAGAAACGGCCTGCCAAGGTAGCACGTTGTTTGCCCTCTCCTTCCCGCACTTCCAGACCCTGTTTTGTCTGCTGCATGGCGCGTACGGTGCCACGCCGGATATTCTCTGCTCGTTCCAAAAGGGCGTGTGCTGTCTCTTTTTCCGGCTGCCGCTCGAAGTTCCGGATGATATTTTTCTGGACATCGGTTGCGGTAATTGTGCGCTGATCCCCGAGAGGCCGTCTGCCGGCAATCTCGCTCCGTTCAGCGCCATCCGATGTGACGATAAAGGTCTGCTCCCGGTGTCGGCTGGACGAAGTGTAAGCACCGAACGCCGTGACATTTCGTGACCCGGCCGGAATAGCAAAAATATGCTCGGTGACGGTGACTCCCTGGCTGGTATTGGTGGTCATCGCGTCCCCATAGGATAGCAGAAACCGACCGGTTTCCTTATCCTTGAGGGAGTCCCATTTCACCAGCCCATTCCGGCCATTGGCCCCTCGCAGAACCAGCCCCTCTTCGCGTATGTCGCGGACTTCAACCACAGTGCCGTTGCGGCCGAGATTTCCGCCCGAATTGGTGTCGAGGAAGCGGGCATTCGTCCGCTGGAACAGGCGAACCTTGTCGCCGCGTGCCAGAGGCAGGTCATAAGAGGTATTTTCTCCGGTAGCCTGTGCCTTGATGGTAATCAGATCCGCGCCGATTTCCCCAAGCTCACGCCGGCGATCGCGGATCGCGCGGCTAATGTTGTGGGCGTCAGCATTCGTCGGGGTGGAGATCGAAAGGGTGTATTTGTCGCGCTCGGCATTCTCCGTGCGGCGTTGCTCCCAGAGATCGACCACGGCCTTGATGGCTTCCTCGTAGCCTCCCGGTGCGACATGCAGGGTTCCATTTTCCGCCTTCCGCTTGACGGCTTCCTCGGTTTGCCCGTTGCGAAACATGAGGGTGGTTTCGCGCTCTTCCTGCTGAATCTGGCGCGTGGATGTCCCCAAGAGGGGTATGTTTTCCTTGCCCAGCCCTCGTTGCAGTAATTCGATAACCGCGCCGGCCTCAACGGACTGCATCTGTTTCGGGTCACCGATCATCACCAACTTGAAGCCGATGTCCTCTCGCTTCCTGAGGATGTCATTGAGCTGGCGTGTGCCCAAGAGGCTGAGTTCGTCAACGACGACGACGGATTTCTTGGTGAGTTTGAGCTTGCCGCTATCGATCCGGCGCAGGAAGGATTCCAGAGCGCGGGTCTTGGCGACTTCCATACCCGTAGCAGACAGATCGTCGGACTGTCGCCAGGCCAAGGCAATGCCGTGAACGTCCCGACCCTGCTGCTTCCACGCGGTTACGAGCGGCTTCAGGAGTGTGGTTTTTCCTGAACCAGCAACGCCGATTCCGACAACGACCTGACCGCCCTTCCCTAGATCTTCCATCATCGCGCGTTGGGCCTGCCCGTGCGCGTTCTCGAAACTGAGTTCGGGATGGGCCTTCACGGCTTGGTCAATCTGCTTGTCCGTGAGTGCGCCTCTGCGATCCTTCGCGGCCGCGCGCGTCATGCGGATCAGGTCGTGCTCTTCGCTTTCGTGAAGGGCGGTCGTGATTCCGACCCGCTCTCTGCCTTCCGGGTCTTTGACTTCTCCCCAGATCAGGGAGGTTTGCCGTCCATGCTGGCGGACGCCGCGGTTGCGCATGGCTGCGGTCACGGCGTTGATGTCGGCCGCTGTGTCGATCCCCGCTGCGATCAATCCTTTGGCGGCGGCGATCCGGGCATCAGAACCATCAAGAGATGCGCGCTGCTGAAGCTGCTTGTCAAAGACATGCTGCGCGGCTTCATAGGCGTGTTCCAGGCGCTCGGCCCGTTCGCGTTCGGGTGCGATTTCATCGGGCCGGAGAACACTCCGGTGCTTGTATCCGATCTCTGCGGCTGTGTGCTGCCATGAGGCCATGTCGGTAAGATCGTCCGACTTCGCGCCGCGTGGATCTTGCACCCCCTGCTTGATAAGACCGATTTTGCGCTTGGCATCGAGGGTATCCCAATCAAGACCCTGCCCTGCCGCATAGGCGCGCGCGGCGGCCGTTCCTGAAAGCGTGCGGCGGCTGAACTGTTCACAGACACTCTCGGGAATGGCCGCAACCCTGCCCATTTCCGTGCGCTCGTCCAGCACCATATCGACCCCCTGCTTGCGCAGGTTCGTCGCTAGGTGGGCCTGATAGACCGCTCCCCACTCCTTGACCTTGCCGTTAAGCTGATCGAGCCACAGACCGCCCATGCGGCCCTCGTCGGTCAGTGCCGCGTTCAGAATGGCAGTATGCGTGTGGAGCTGCATATCTCCTGGCACCCGGCCCCCTCCCTGACGGAGCGTATGCAGCTCGGTAAAGACCTCGCCCTGGTCATCTGTCCGGATGATCTCAACGGTCGGCCGTGCCGTATAATGATCGAAGGACACCCAGCCGATGGATGCGGGGTCCCAGCCATCTTTTCCGGCGTCGCCTTTCCGCGCTCGTCCAATCACCTTTTCCACTTCCTGCATGGTCGAGGCGATCGCGTCGTGATGTGCCTGAAGGATGATTCCGCGCTCGGCTTCCGTCGGGGCGAATGCCCATGCAACGGAAACCGATTTGGGGGCGGAAAAGGTGAAATCCACATACCCGATCCGGGCGCGACTGGTGTCCATGCGCTCGTGATATTCGGACACACTCAACTCCTGCCCGTCGGCCATACGCCCGGACAGGATGTTTTCGCGTTGGTCATTGGTCAGGCTGGCCGCATCGGCACCAAGGACGGCCGTAAAACGCCGTACAGCCCGTTCGGCTTTCTTGGTAGGTATCTCGCCGCCAGAAACCGTCTTGCCCGCCAGAACGGCTTCCAGTTCGGTTCTCGTGGGCAATCGGCTTTCATCCATCTCGAAGATTTTGCCGATTGCTTCCGTGGCCGATCTTTTCGTCTTCCCCGGAATATCCTGTCCGTCTGCTCGCTGCCCGTTCAGAAGGTGAGCGACCTCGGCGGGTGTCAGGCCCTTCGTGGGGTCGACCCCAAGTCGCGCGGCCAGTTCGGGATTCATGTCCCGGCGTGGGACGGCTGTCGCACTGCTGTAGTCGCGTGCGGCGCTGGCATTGCGGATCTCGCTATCAAGTGCGTCGGCAGTGAAGGGCACGGCGCGTTGCTGCAACAATTCCTCGGCTTTGGCCCGGTCGATCAGATTGGCCGCCACGAAGGTTCCGGCTGCGCGGACTGCCAGCACGTCGTCCGAATCGGACGTGGCTTCTCGCAGGCGGTCGATTTCCATTGCCAGCGTGTCGGCCAGGTCATCCATCCCGCTCGTGGTGCCAGCATAGCGGGTGGCAGCGGCCTCGGCCGGGGTCGGGGGTCTTACACCCTGCGCGTAGTACTCCGCCATCACGGCCATCTCGGGCGGAAGGGTCTGCTGAAGCAGGTGCTCACTCATGGCCTTGGCGGCGGACGTGGCCCCGGCCGCGCCTGTCCGATAGGTCAGCATCAGGGTGCCGGGGTGTCAGGCGCCTCGTGACCGGAAGCGACAAGCTGAGACGCCATATCGTTCATGCTTTCGGCCATCGTGTTGACGGCCTGGGTGTTCTCGCTCACGGCGGCTGTCAGGTTGGTGAGGGCCTGCGCAACCGGAGAATCACCCGGCTCGTCTCTGGCGGCTGCCAGCACTTCGGTCAACATTTCGGTCTGCGCCTGAAGCGTGTCGAGCATCATCCCGAGGACGGTCTGAATGGCCGAGAGCTGCTTGCCGTGCTCTTCCAGCGTATCGGAAACATGGGCGAGATAGGCCCCGTCGGTGTCTTTCGCCATGAGGGTTCGGGCTCCTTATTCCCGGCATTATCACGAAAACGTGAGCAATGAATCGGAAGGCGATGCGCCGGAATCAGTGCCCTCTTTTCGCACCTTTTCACCCCATGCGTCTAGCATGACTTGGTCTGTAGAAAAAAAGCCACTCACCCTTCACCTTCCTACCTCTCACGGAAGGATACGATAGAGGACACGAAAGAGGCCACGTCTCAGGACACAAAAGAGGATACGGCAGAGGCTACAAAAGAGGGCACGCTAGAGGCTACGGAATAAAAAAATAAGGTGACGGACGGGAAGAAAAATGCAATTTTTCTCAAGCCATGAAAAACGCCAACAGACAGACCATCCGTGGAGTTCCGAGCAAACGTCCTCGCACTGAAGAGGAATTGCAGGAGGCTGCGGATCGGTTCAGCCAGGACTGGACCCCACAGGATCAAGTGATGCCGTGGATACGCGCTCATGAGCCGGAGCTTAGTGCGATGGTGAGTGCGGGCTGGTCTTGGGATGATGTCGGCCGGGCGATGGCTCGTGCGCGCATCACGTATAAAACCGCGGTGCCCATGAAGGGGTCGATCTTGCGCGCGAAAGCGTACAAGGCGCGAAAGGACAGGTCAGAGGCGACGACAGTTCGAGCGGTTCCCGCGAGAACGCCAGTTGTCCCGGGAGGCGTGAAACCGGCTCCTGCTGCCTCGTCCATCAGCCCATCAGCGGACCCCTCGCCAGCGTGGTTGGAACAGGCCCCGGAAAGGATGGAAGGCGAACCGGAGTTCAAGCCGATCTCGCTGCGAACCCCTTTACCCCCGACAGCCGAACCAAAGGCGGTAAAAACGCAAACGGCTCCTGAGCGGCCGAAACGCTCAAGAGCCGATGCTTTAGCAATGCTAACTAATCGTCCTGTAAAGACTGAGGAATCATAATGAGCGACACGAAATCAGGCAACAAAAACCCTGCGCCTGCTGCCAAGAAGCCGGTCCAGCCTGCGAAGTTCGATCTGAACCAGACGCTCGCGCAGGAACCCGTCTTTGACGTGAAACCCTTCACGCCGCGTAAGGTCGAAGAAGCCGAGCCGATGATTGCCGAGGGTATGGACCTGAGCGGCAAGACGAAAATCGTCTTCGTCAACGGACGCGGCAAGACCGGCAAGACCACATTCCTACGTTGGGCGGCCGAACGTGCGCTGCTGGGCAACCGGCCGATCCTTATGGCGGACCTGGACCCGACCAATGCGTCGTTCTCGTCGTATTTTCAGGACGTGGCGCGACCGAACACGGACGATCCCGCAGGCGTTGCGCAGTGGATGCAGCGGTTCATCGAATACGCTGTCGAGAACCAGACGACAGCGGTTCTCGATCTTGGCGGCGGCGATACCACACTGCGCGAGACGGCAGCCGAAATGCCGGGTTTCGCGTCAGCGATTGCCGAGGCCGGTGCGGTCCCCGTCCTGATCTCGCTGGTCGGATCGCAGGTCGATGATCTGGCCCCGATCGCGACGCTGCGTGAGCGTGGTTTTTCACCGGACGCGCGGGCAATCGTGTTCAACGAGACCTCCAAGGAAATCGGTCATACCCGCGACCAGTCGTTCGGTCGTCTGCTGACAAGCGCCGTGGTCGTGGATGAAGTCACGGACGGCGCGGTTCCGCTGTGGATGCCCCGGCTCAATGCGGCGGCAGCCGTCGAAAGCCGCCGGAGCTTGTTCAGCGCCGCACGCGACGGCCTGACCACGCCTCCCCTCGGGATGTTCGACCGCTCGAAGGTCCGGACATGGCTCGAAGCGATGGACCGCCGGTTTGCTGGGATCACGTCATGGCTTCCGTAAGCCAGGACGAACCGGCAGACGATTTTGAAGGCGCGATCGCCAGCGCGAGACAGGATCTACAGTTGGCGATTGCCAAGGCGCACCTGACGGATGATCCGTTGGGTGTTGCCCTGCACGCGATGTCCGAGACGCTGGGTGCTCAGGCCGCGCTCTACAAGGCGACGTTCAACAAGTATCGCGACATCAGCGCGGACCTCGATCGCGCGCGAAGCGATGCGGTCGAAGCTGGACGGCTGGAACTTGAAGGCCAGAAAGCCGGAATCGTTCAAGAACTGGCTCCCCAACTCCTGAAGCTGACTGCTTCGCAGGTGAAGGTTCAGGAACGCACGGTCAAGCTCAAGACGCTGCTCATGGCGGGCGGCATTGCCGGAGTGCTTGCCATCACGGCGGCCTGTGTCGGATACGGCACGGGCTGGAAAAACGGCAGGACGAACGGTCTTTACGACAAGGGTGCGCTGTTCGCGGCGCTACAGGAGCATGGCCCGGGCGCGGAGACGGCCCTGATTGAACTGGTCCGGAATAACGACATTCCGGCTGTCCTATCAGCCTGCCGTGCTCATGCTTTCGATCAGGGCGGGCGACAGGCCTGTGCTGCGCCGCTCTGGCTTGAGCCGCCTCGGCCTCCTGCTGCACAGGACAACAAATAAGGTCAGGGACACGTCATCATAAGGGAGGGCAGACTATGCGGAGAATGTCACTCAATCCGGGCCTGCGGCTTGCGCTTCGCCCGTTTGCCTCCCTTCTGGCTTTTGTCGTCGGCCTTCCGGCCGCCATATTGGCGGTGCTCTGCTTCATTCATGGTTCATCGCTGCTCTGGTCGGCTGGAATCCTCATCGCGTACAAGACATTCATCGCGGGCGGAGTGTGTGCGGCGCTGGCTGCCTTAGCGCGCTGGCCGCGCAAGTACCTGACGCGCTGACGGACCGGGCACGAAGTGCCCGGAAACGTCGAGCGACATCGATGGCGTAAAGCGTTGCAACGGAATGTTGAGGGCTTCCATCAGGTCGTTGACGAAGCGGTCGCGGTCCTGCCGCTGTCGCTGCTGGTGGCTTCTGTCATCGAGTTCGATGGCAAGGACCGGCCGCCCCGTCGCCAGTTCGATCACCACGAAATCAAGACTTTTACCGGCCACCCGATTCAACGCCTCGGGAAAGCGGCGTGGATCGACCACGATGCTTACCAACTCCGCAAGCCGCACCTGCGGGCAAACATAGTGTCCGGCTGGAATCTGCGACCGAAAGGCAAGAAGGGCACGGCGCTCCCAATCCGATAGAAGGGCTTTAGGCTGATAGAGGCCATCGTGTGGATGGTACGCTAAACAACGTTTGGCATGAACAATAAAGGAACGATCAGGCGGCACGAGCCTGTTTCGACAGATTGAGCGTCTTGCGGCCCGCAGAAGCTGCGGCTTTGTCCCAGAGGAAGTCTCCGGAAAAGGCGATGTGCTCCCATCCCACCGGGGAAGTATGCGCCAGCAGGTCCTCCGGGACGACCGCCGATGTTGAGCGCAGATGTGTGACGGCGGTTTGCAGATAGACTGTATTCCAGTAGACGATCGCCGCGATGACGAGATTGAGGCCCGACGCCCGGTATTGCTGGGCTTCATGGCTGCGGTCGATGATCCGTCCCTGGCGGAAGGTATGGATTGCCTGGGTCAGCACATGCCGCTGCTCGCTGTTGTTGAGCCCTGCCTGACATCTTTGCCGCAGATCAGGGGTTTCGAGCCAGTCGAGCATGAACAGAGTGCGCTCGATCTTGCCGATTTCCTGGAGTGCGACGTCGAGCCGATTCTGGCGCTCATAGGCAGCAAGCTTGCGCAACATCCTGGAGGGCGCGACATGCCCGGCCTTGATTGATCCGACAAGCCGCAGCACGTCCTCCCATTGTTCCCGAATGATGTCGGTGCGGATGGTTTTGCCAAGCAGCGGGCTGATGGAGGGATAGGAACTGGCCGGTGCGATGGACGCCAGGCGTCTATCCGGAAAGTCGCGCAGGCGTGGGCAAAAGCGAAAACCCAACAGGGCGCAGAGCGCGAAGACATGGTCGGTGGCACCACCCGTGTCGGTATAATGCTCGGTGATTTTAAGCCCCGTTCCATGATTGGTCAGGCCGTCGAGCACGTATGGCGCTTCGTGTGTCGCAGCCGAGATGACCTTCACATGGTATGGGGCGCGCTGATCAGACACATGCGTGTAAAAGCTGAACCCATGGTCGACGCCATAGCGGGCATTGACGTCTCCGCCTGAGGCACCGCGCTTGGCCCCGCGAAAGAACTGTCCATCGGAGCTTGAACTCGAACCCTCACCCCAGATGCGGGAAAATGGCAGACGATGGTGAGAGTCGATGAGGATAGCCAGCGCCTTGCGGTAATTTTCGTCGCGGACGTAAGCGTCGTGGGTCCAGAAGAGCTGATCACGGGTAACGCCGTGACTCGCGGCAGCCATGCGTGACAGCCCCAGATTGGTAGCGTCCGCCAGAATGGCAGCAAGCAACGCGTTCTCGTGGGGGCAGGCTTCGCCCGTGCGCAGGTTGGTAAAGGCGTTCAAAAAACCGGTGGCCTGCGCCACCTCGTGCAGCAGCTCCGTGATGCGGATTGGCGGCATCAGGGCGTTGAGCTGTTGCGCCAGGTCTTCCGCCTTGGGAGGCGTTGTTGCGCGTATCGGCGATATCTGGAGGTGCCCGTCTCGGAATCGTACGCCTTGCAAAGCGTCGCGTTTCAGGCTTTGCGCAAACTTCTTCAGGCGTTTATCCAATTCGCGAGCGCGCTGATCCAGCCATTCATCCGCCGACAGGGGAAGGTCAAGTTCGGCAATGAACGGTTTTGCCTGCTCCGTACTGAGCATGTAGCTGTCGAAGCGACGATAATTGGCCGACCGCTCGATCCACACATCACCGGAACGCAGCTTGTTGCGCAAATGCGCGAGCGTCGCGATTTCCCACAGACGCCGGTTGGGCTTGTCATCCTGATCGATAACGATCTTCTGCCATTCCTTGCGAAACGGCATCGGTGCGTCGCCAGGTAAATCGCGTTTGCCTGCTCTGTTGAGGTTCCGCAACAACGTGATCGCAGCCAGGGTCTTGGCGCCTCCTCTTCCTGCCTGGAATTCCAGCGTTTCCAGCAGATCGGGCGCGAATTTTCGAAGGGTAATATAACGCTCCGCAGCGGCTGTCAGAGGATCGAGGTCGGCAGTCCTGGCGATCGCCCCAACCTCTGACCTTGCTTTCAACAGGGTCGCCCATCCGACCGTGGCATCCAGAGTTTCCATGGGATCTCTGCCGTCGCTGGCCGCCTCGGCCAAGGCATCGATGGTCGCCTGAAACAGGCGCATCAGGCGTGCGACGTTCTTCGACGTTGCCGAAAAGCTGCGGGCCTTTGTGTTCCGTGCCCGGGTAAAGATGCTGCCGACCAGCTTGTCAGCCATGTCCAGGGCGCTGTCCGTCAGACGTTCCTCGGCATCGATCAGGAAAGCGACGAGCGTGGCGTAACGGCGTGATGGCGTGTAGCGCTCGATCATCGAGGCCGGAGATATCCGGCCTTCCCGGACGTATTGGTGAAAGCGGTCGATGTGAATGCGCTTGGCGACGACGGGATCAATCCCGATCTGTCGAACCTGTCTCAACAATTCCAGAATGCGCTTGATGTGATCCGGCTTGACGGCAACCGGTATGGTCTTGAGCGAGGCAAGTTGGCTGATGCTCCCTTCAGGCGTTGTGGCGAAAAGCCGATCCAGCGCCGTGACCTGATCGCCTGTGAGGCCCTGCGTTAACGCCTGCGCGGTCTTCCGTCGGGCCCGCGCCCGTCCCGCAATGCTGGCGCGTTCGATGGTTGAAATCGAAGGGAGTGCGATTTTGGCATGGCGTAGCGCGTCCATCACGGCCCGGACGATTACGATGCCGCTGTCCGTGGCCCAGGCTGCGTTTGCCGCAGCCTCGATCATGAACGGGATATCGACTCTCTGGGGCGCGCGCAGGCCAAGGATCGTCATCAGATCGCGGGCATGATCGGTCATCGTCTGCTCCCGCGCGGCGTAATCGGCGAGGTCGCTGCCGGAAAGCTCAAGTTGGTCTGCCACGAAGGCGACCAACGCGGATGGCGTCGATCCGACGTCCTGCACAAACTGAGCCAGTGTTGTTCCCGGGTGCCTGAGTAACGCCAGTTGCACGGCAACGCCCATCTGGGTGCGTCGCCTGCGCCGGGAACCGATGATATCCAGATCCGATGGCTCGAAAGTGTAAAGGCGGACCAGACTGTCCCGGTCTGTCGGGATGGCGAGCATCTGATCCCGTTCCTGGGCTGTCAGCAGGTGATGTTTGAGCCTGGTCACGCTGTCATTCCGTCCACAAAAGGTCAGTCTCGGCTATGGACAGCGGAGAGTAAAGAGACGCATTATGTGGACGGATATTGTCGATCCGGAATGGTCATTCACTCAGTGTCCACAGAACGGTCGTTTGGGAGACGGTGCCATGGGCGGCATTCTGGGATACGCGCGTGTCAGTACCGGTGATCAGGATGTGGCCGGGCAGCGTATGCGATTGGAAGAAGCCGGTACGATCCGTGTGTTCACCGATGTGATGTCGGGCAAGAGCATGGAGCGACCAGGACTGGACGAGCTGCTGGAATACGCACGCAAGGGCGATACGCTTGCGGTTGTGCGGCTCGACCGCCTCGGTCGTTCACTGGGAGAGTTGCTGACAACGGTGACCATGCTCCGCTCACGCGGAATAGCGTTGCTCAGCCTGGAGGAGAAAATCGACACTTCCTCCGCAGCCGGAGAGCTGATCTTCCACGTCTTCGGCGCCATTGCGCATTTTGAGCGGCGACTGATCTCAGAACGTACACGCGACGGGATTGCAGCGGCGAGAGCAAAGGGCAGGCTGCCGGGGCGGCAGCCGCTCGACAACGACAAGATCAGCGCGGCGCTAAAACTTATCGCGGCGAGCGTGTCGCCGACTGAAGCGGCGCGTCAGCTCGGGATCGGGCGATCGACTGTCTATCGCGAGATGAAGCGTCTTGGCGTCGCGCGGCCGACACCATCGGCTGTATCATGACAACAGACGATCAAGTGGTTCTCAGCGCGCGCGAGAAAGAAGCTCTACGTCTGCTTCTGGTCGGCCATGACGCGAAATCCATCGCCAATACGCTTGGTCTGTCGGTGCACACAATAAATGACCGCCTACGCGATGCGCGGCGCAAGCTGGGCGTTTCGAGCAGCCGTGAAGCTGCCCGACGTCTCGCCGAGATGGATGGGGGCACCCCCAATAATGTCGGCCCCAAAGAAATTGGGGGTGCCGAAGCAACTTCTTCGGTGGATAGAGCCAAAGAGCCAGCACCGCCGCGATCGTCGGGGCATCGCCTGGCGTGGCTTACCGGAGGAATGCTTATCATGTCTCTTATCATTGCGGCCGCAGCGCTTTTGACCATCAGCGGGCAGGACGACGCCCGGGTTTCCGCCCAGAATATTTCGACAAGCATTGCCCGTCCTGCCGAAACAAAGGCATCGGCCGATGCCCGCAAATGGGTCGAATTGCTTGATGAAGGGCAGTGGGATGCAAGCTGGCAAGCCGCAGGCACACTGTTCAAGGCAAAGATCACCCCGGCGCAGTGGGCCACTACGATCCAGTCTGTACGACAACCGTTGGGACGCCCGTCATCACGCACTTTCCAAAGCGTGATGCAGACAAAAACGCTGCCGGGCGCGCCAGCGGGTGACTATCAGATCATTCAGTTCCAGACGCGTTTCGCTAACAAACCCAACGCGGTTGAAACCGTCGTACTTTCTCGTGAACAGCCATATTGGCGCGTTAGCGGATATTTCATCCGCTAACTTCCGTGCTGCTTGCCGTTGTTCAACAAAGAAACAGCGACTTGCCCTCAGACAAGATCACGCTACCCAGACGTTCTTCTACTGTTCATGCTAAACGTTGTTTAGCGTACTTTCCACACGATGGCCTCAATGTCTGCCCGGCGAACCGAGCTGACCGGATGATCGTCCGGCGGAAGCCAGGGGATCAGGTTCCAAAGCACCGTCATCTTGCGCGGCACGTTGGCCTCCAGCAAAAACCGTTTGAGATTCTGCTGAGCCGGACCAGGATTGTCCCGAGACACAAACCGCGGTCGCATCGGATGCCGAGCGGGCCGTTCAAGGAGAACGAGCATGGAGGCATGGACGCCGCCGTCGAGGGGGTCAAAGTAAGGCAAGGATTCTCCTGGCCGGGACTGTGCCTCCACGTAACGCGTCAACGATGAAATATGGGCGGCGTGGAGCCCAAGCACCCTCGCGTTCACGGCCTTGGAGTCGTCTAACCGGCGCGTTCTGGCCCCGAGTTTACCCAAATGCTTTTTCTCTTATTGACAGTGCCCGGTGCGTCGCGCCAAACAGCGCGATCGCGCTAGCAAAAAGGCGTAACCGATAGATGGCGAGAATCACCAGCAGGATATAGGTGCCTATAGTGTTTCTGGGCCTGATTATAGGCTGGCCTACCCACGTCGACAATTCCGCGTTCGGCCGCCTAAGCGGTGCGCTCCATGGCGAATAAGCGGGTGGCGTAGTTGCGCATCATATCTCCCGAATGCGTCATCGGTATGCCGCAAATAGCCGTTCGAGCAACACTACGCCAAGTAGGTCTTTGCTACAAAAGCGCCGGCTGGGAAATGAAGGCGTGCCTGGCGACCTTAATGAGGTTGTCAGCCGCAATTATCGCGCAAAAGAGAATAAGCGATGAACGTCATTCATATCAAAATGATATGGCACTACGCAGTAACTTGCATTTCAGATTAGTTGCATTTCAGATTGGGGCATCCTACTCACCCACCAACAGGATTATCGACCATGCGCCGTTTTGCCAAGATCTTCGTCCTTGTCAATCTCGCACTTGCCGCCTCCACTGCGTTTGCCCAGCATAACTTTTCAGACCCAGGTTTCTGGACCACGCCGACCATCCAGAGTTACGGCAAGATGCACATGCTGCCCAACGCGGCCTACAAGCCCGAAAAAGATGCGACCTACAAGATCGTGTTTTCGCTGACCAAGGGCTCAAAGACGCCGGCCGACGTGAATCCGTCGCTGGATCACGTGGCCCGCACCGTCAATCTGTATGTCGCATCAGGCGTGCCGGTTTCGCACCTGAAATTTGTGGCCATTGCTTATGGCGAAGCGACGTCGCTGGCCCTGAGTGACGAAGCGTATCGGGCCAAGTTCGGCAGTGCCAATCCCAACCTGCCGTTGATTGCCTCGCTGCGCAAGGCTGGCGTGGATGTGGCGGTCTGTGGCCAGGCCGTCGCAGAGCATCAGTTCACTTACGCAGATGTGGACAAGTCGGTCACCACCGCGCTGTCCGGGCTGACCACGATTACCACGCTGGAGCACGAGGGTTACGACCTGATGCCGATGTAAGGATCGGTCCGCCATTTCCTTGTCCAATTCGAATGCGTTTCTTTGGAGATACATCATGTTGAAACAGTCGACTCTGGCTGCCGGTCTGTTGTGCGCACTGTTTACCTCGCTCGCCAGTCCATCCATGGCGCAGGACGCTTCTTCGCAACGTTTCAACGAGGCGTTGTCGCCGCCCTGGCAGAACGGCGCCAACGACGACGCCACGGATCGCGGCTTCGACTTTACCGTGCCTGATGCGGACAATCTCGCCGATTTCCACGGTGACCCGGTTAACCCCAAACTTGCGCTGTACGTCGGTGGCAACTATTTTTTTGCGATGGCGCCGCTAGTGCAGGCGTTCGAAAAACTGCATCCCGAGTTCAAGGGCCGTATCTACTGGGAGACCATTCCCCCCGGTTTGCTGATGAAACAGCTGAAGGCCGGCGGCACGGTTACTGTCGGTAACATGACCTGGACGGTCAAGCCGGATGTCTATCTGGCAGGTCTGAAGAAGGTTCAGCAGTTTGTCGCCGACGGCACGCTCGACGCGCCGGCTGTGCCCTACGTCACCAACACGCTCACCATCATGGTTGCAAAGGGCAACCCCGAGCACATTACCAAGCTGGCTGATCTGGCCAAGCCTAATATCAAGCTGGCCATGCCGAACCCGGAGTTCGAGGGCATTTCTCGCCAGATCACCGATGCGCTGACCAAGGCGGGCGGTCCATCGCTGGCAACCATGGTCTACGAAACGAAGCGGAAGGACGGCAGTACCGTGCTGACGCACATCCACCATCGTCAGACGCCGCTGTGGATCATGCAGGGAAGGGCCGAAGCCGGCGTGACCTGGCAATCGGAAGCGATATTCCAGGAGCAGGCCGGGCATCCCATTTCGCACGTGGATATTCCGGCATCAGAAAACAGCACGGCGATCTACGGCGGTGCGGTGGTGAAAGACGCGGCGCATAAGGAAGCCGGCCGTGAGTGGCTGCAGTTTGTCCGCTCACCCGAAGGGCTGGCCATCTTCGAACGCTATGGCTTCAAGGCCTACGCGGGCGGCGGCAAAAAATAATTCGGGTGTTGACGCTGCATTAACGTAGGGGTACACGGCATGATCAAACGGGCCATCGCTGCAGTCTTCTGTTTCGCTGTATCACTGGGCAGCGCCCATGCGGCGGAAGTCATCCACATCTATGGCCCGGGTGGTCCGGCGCCTGCCATGAAAGCCGCTGCCAAAGCCTATGGCGATGCGCACGGCGTGGAGGTCATCGTCACGGCTGGCCCCACCGACGCCTGGGCCGACGATTTCAAAAAGGATGGCGACCTGATCTACAGCGGCTCGGAAGCGATGATGAGTGACTTCGTCACGCAGTTCGGTGGCGCGATGCTCGACGGGACCATCGAATCACTGTATCTGCGACCAGCGGCTATTCTGGTTCGTCCCGGCAACCCGCGGCATGTCGGTGGCTTCACTGACCTGCTCAAGCCGGGTATGCGCGTCATGGTGGTCAACGGTGCCGGTCAGGTCGGCATGTGGGAAGACATCGCCGGACGTGACGGCGACATCCGCACGTTGCAGGCGTTGCGTCACAACATTGTTTTCTACGCGCCGAACAGCGCCAAAGCGAAGGCGCGCTGGACGCAGGATGCGAGCGTAGATGCGTGGATCATCTATGCAATCTGGGCCAAGGCCAATCCGGGCATTGCCGACGTCGTACCGCTGGATGCCGACCACGCCATTTACCGCGACTGCGGCGTAGCGCTGACGGCCAAGGGCCAGAAGGATGCGGCGACCACCGGTTTCGTGGCGTTTCTGAAAAGCCCCGAAGGATATAAAATCTTTGCCCGCTATGGCTGGAGCGATCATGCGCCTGCCCATTGAACTGCGCGCCTGCCTGCTGATTCTCGTCCTTCTGATGACTAGCAGCGTCGCGGCGGCTAACATGACTCAGGGCGCGCAAATTGCAAATGCTGGCAACGGCCATGGCGCTCCGCCCTGTGCGAGCTGCCACGGCGTTATGGGCGAAGGCAACGCGGTGGCAGGCTTCCCCCGGCTAGTCGGTTTGCCGCCTGAGTACTTGCAGAACCAGCTGACCGATTTCGCCAGCGGACAGCGGCAAAACGCCATGATGACGCCTATCGCCAAAGCTCTGTCGGCCGACGAGATGGCATCACTGGCAGCGTATTACACGCAATTGCCGGTTCCGACCAAGGTCACGCCGCTTGCTTCCGGGACTGCAGGTAATACTGCTTCCAGCATAGGCGAGCAGCTGGCTAACCGCGGGCGCTGGTCCGATGGCGTGCCCGCTTGCAGCTCGTGCCATGGTCAGGGCGGCGTGGGCGTGGGCGCGAACTTCCCAGCACTCGCCGGGCAGTCATCGTTGTATCTGGTGAACCAGCTACAGGCGTGGCGCAAGGGTACACGCGATGCCGGTCCGCTGGGCCTGATGGGCGGCATCGCGAAAAAACTGTCCGATGCCGAAGTCCAGGCCGTGGCCGATTACTTCAGTGAGCAGACACCTGCCACACCCGGGGAAAAGCCATGAAAACCTCTTACGTTATCGCCGCCGTTGTCGGTGTACTGGCTATCGCCGGTGGCACCATTTTCATTTCGGGTTACCACGAGGCCGACGAACCAAAGCCGGTCGCGGTCGTCGTTGCCAAACCGGCGGCGCCGAAGCCCGAGAAGAAGCCCTTTGCGCCGCCTTCGGAGGCATCCATGCCAAAGGACGATTTCGGCAAGATGGTGAGCCTGGGCGAACAGATTTTCGAGCACCCGAAAGAGAACGCGCCCGAGTTTGTCGGCAATCAGCTGCACTGCAGCAGCTGTCACCTGGACGCTGGCCGTAAGGCCGGCGCGGCGCCGATGTGGGCCGCGTACGTGGCGTATCCTGCTTACCGAGCCAAGAATGGTCACGTCAATACATTCGAAGAACGCCTGCAGGGCTGCTTCAAGTTCAGCATGAACGGGAAGGCGCCGCCGTTGGGTGACAAGACACTCGTGGCATTGGAGACCTACGCCTACTGGCTGGCGAAAGGCGCGCCGGTGGATGACAAGCTTCCCGGCCGTGGCTATCCGAAACTCGACAAACCTCCGCTGCCTGCCGACTACGCCCGCGGGCAGACCGTCTACGAGGCCAAATGCGCGCTTTGCCATGCCAAGGACGGAGGCGGTCAGATCGCCGCCGATGGCAGCATGGCATTTCCTGCCCTGTGGGGGCCAGGGTCGTTCAACTGGGGCGCCGGCATGGGCAGCATCAAGAACGCAGCAGCCTTCATCAAGGCGAACATGCCGCTCAGTCGCGGTAACACCCTCTCTGATCAGGACGCCTGGGACGTGGCGACCTATATGAATAGTCAGGATCGTCCACAGGATCCGCGCTATCTGGGAACCGTGGAGGCAACCCGCGCCAAGTTTCATGATTCGGCCAGTTCGATGTACGGCAAGACGGTCAACGGTCATGTGCTCGGCAGCGCATCGGTGCCATCCGGCGGTACGACCATGAAAGGCGCGCCCAATCCATGAGCAGTGTGGCGATAGATACACACGGCGACAGCGAACTCGATCTGCCGATCACCGGGACGTTGGCCGGCACCGAACACGGGCTGCTGCGTGCGCATGGGCTTGCGGCCCTGACTACGCTGATCCTGTCAGCGGTCTTCGGCACCGTCGTCGCGATCAAGTTCGTGCTGCCGAATTTTCTTGGTAGCGAACCGTGGGCGACCTGGGGTCTGCTGCGTTACAACCATACGCAGGGCATCATGTTCGGCTGGCTGGGTAACGCGTTTCTGGCTTTTCTGTATTTCGCCACGCCGCGATTGTCGGGACGTGCGGTGACCAGCCGAGGCCTGGGCTGGACGCTGTTCGTGCTGTGGAATTTCGGCATGGTGCTGCCGGGCTGGGCGCTAGTCGAGGCGAACCTGCCGCACTGGCTCTTGGCGATCAAACCACTGGAATGGACCGAGTTTCCGCTGCTCATCAATGCGATGACGGAACTGTGCCTGGTGTTGCTCGGGGTCCAGTTTCTTTGGCCGATCGTGCGCGGGCCTGAGCGCGATCGACTGTACATTTCGGCGTGGTATGCGCTGGGTGGCGGCGTGTTTACCCTGCTGTCGTTTCCGATGGGCAGCCTGATTCCCGAGTTCACTCCCGGCGCCGTGGGAGCGGCGTTCAGCGGCTTGTGGATCCACGACGCGGTCGGCCTGCTGGTGACGCCTTTTATCCTGTCCATGTCGTATTACGTCATCCCCGCCGTGACCGGCAAGCCGGTCTACAGCCACTTTCTGTCGATTCTCGGGTTCTGGGTGCTGTTTTTTGTCTACCCTCTCAATGGCACACATCACTACGTGTACTCGGCCATTCCGATGGATACCCAGCGCGCAGCGATTGCTGCTTCGATGCTGCTGGGCGTCGACGTCATCATGGTGGTGTTCAATCAGCTGATGTCGCTACGCGGATCCGGCGCCATGGCGATGCGCGACGTACCTCTGCGTTTTGTGACGGTGGGCGTGGTGTTTTACCTGCTGGTGAGCATCCAGGGTGCGGGACAGGCCGCAATGCCTGTGCAGCGGCTGATTCATTTCAGTGACTGGGTAATCGGCCACTCGCATCTGGCGATGCTCGGCTTTGCCAGCTTCATTGCTATCGGTGCCCTGCTGCATGCGTGGCAGCGCACGCCCGGCGCGCGCTATCACAATGGTCGTGCCAATGCCGCGTTCTGGCTGATTCTGGGTGGACTGACGCTGATGGTCGCCGACCTGACGATGGCTGGACTGGTGCAGGGCGAGCTGTGGGGCGAGCACGTGCCGTGGATGGATTCGGTGCGTGCATCGATGCCGTATTGGTGGTGGCGCGTTGTTTCGGCCGTCCCTATTCTGGCCGGCTTCGGTTTCCTGATTGCTGCCATGCTGAGCGGCCCACGTGTTACCGCCGCGGCGCGGGTGCCAGCATGAGCCTGCTGCCGCGCAAACGCTGGTTTGGCGCCGCCCAGATGATTCTTTTTGTGGCAGGCATCGGCTTCTTCGTATTGTCTGTCGTGGCGCTCGGGATCCTGCCTGGTTTACGGCTGGAGAAATCGATCCATGATCATGCGCCGTTGACGCTGGCTCCCTTCACGCCGGCCGAGGCCAGAGGCCGTATTACCTATGGCACCCAGGGCTGCGCGTACTGCCATAGCGAGCAGGTGCGCAGCACGCCCGAGGACGTGCGTCGCTGGGGACCGCCGACCACACCATGGGAAACCAAGTTCGAGTCGCCGCAGCTGTGGGGCACCCGACGAATCGGGCCCGACCTCGCGCGTGAATCCGGAGTCCGCAGCGACGACTGGCAGTTGACCCACCTCTACAATCCACGGCTCATCGTTCCGGGCTCGGTGATGCCCGGCTTTGCCTGGATGTTCAAAGGCAGCCCCAACCAGCCAACCGACGTGGCCAAGGATCTGCTGGCCTATATGAAAACCTTGGGCCGCGCACGCATGCAGGCGGGGAGCGCCGCGCACGATGCGCCCAATGAAGCCATGCCGGGCATGCAGCCTGACAGCGATGCATCGCTGGACGCGAATGGCGCACGCGCGCATTTGGCGAGTCCTGGCAGGGAACTGCCACGGACGCTTTCTCCAACAGGGGTCGCCAATCGGGGGGCAACGCTGTTCGCACAGAATTGTGCAGGCTGCCACGGTGCGCTGGGCAATGGCGCGTCGGTGGCTAGCGCATCGTTGCTGCCACACCCTACCAACCTCACCGTGTTCCGTTACAGCGAAGGCGCTTTTGCCGGCATTTTGCATGATGGAGTCGTTGGTAGCTCGATGCCGGCCTGGCGAGACCTGACCGCACAGCAGGTCGCTGACCTTGGGGCCTTCGTGTCGACACTACATGCGGCCGCAGAACCGGCAACGTCCGAGCCCGGCGGCGTCTCGCGGGGTGTAGAACTGTATGCGCAAAACTGCACGGCATGTCACGGCGTCGGCGGCGGTGGCGACGGTCCGGCATCGCTTGCGTTCAAACCGCGGCCCTACAACTTCCGGCATCTCCAGCCCGACGTGAGCGAGATTGACCGCGTACTCCGCGTGGGTGTTCCCGGAACGGCCATGCTTGCTTTTCCAACGCTCAGCGAACCGGACCGCCAAGCGCTGGCCGCTTATGTGCGCTCGCTATACGGGCAGGCAGCCGAACAGGGTTCGCTGAAAGCCGCGGCGCCAGTGAACAAGCCCTGATGGCGAATGTCACCATCGTTACCTGATCGAGGGACCGCTGCATGTTTGCCTTCATCGTCATTGCCTTGCTCGTATGTGTCCTCGCCGTGGTGCTGGTGTGGTGTCTTTCGCCGGCTTATCGCAAGCGGGTGGAAGAACCGAAGTACCGGTTTCTTGAAATGCAACGTGAATTTTTCGATCAACCCCACACGAGGCTTCCCGAGCAGTCGACAAAACCGCCAGCCGAAAAGTAGCCCTAAAGCACCCGCCTATATGTAGCGCCGGGAGGCGGCGACCCAACCATGCAGCTGTGACAAGCTGCCTTCTGCAGCCAACTTATGCTGAAGTGATCACGAGCAGCCGGCCCATTTATGCTTTCAAAACATCATAAACTGGCCAATCGGGCCAATCTATGCTTTTCAGAACAGGCTTACCGGAGGAATGCTTATCATGTCTCTTATCATTGCGGCCGCAGCGCTTTTGACCATCAGCGGGCAGGACGACGCCCGGGTTTCCGCCCAGAATATTTCGACAAGCATTGCCCGTCCTGCCGAAACAAAGGCATCGGCGGATGCCCGCAAATGGGTCGAATTGCTTGATGAAGGGCAGTGGGATGCAAGCTGGCAAGCCGCAGGCACACTGTTCAAGGCAAAGATCACCTCGGCGCAGTGGGCCACTACGATCCAGTCTGTACGACAACCGTTGGGACGCCCGTCATCACGCACCTTCCAAAGCGTGATGCAGACAAAAACGCTGCCGGGCACGCCGGCGGGTGACTATCAGATCATTCAGTTCCAGACGCGTTTCGCTAACAAACCCAACGCGGTTGAAACCGTCGTACTTTCTCGTGAACAGCCATATTGGCGCGTTAGCGAATATTTCATCCGCTAACTTCCGTGCTGCTTGCCGTTGTTCAACAAAGAAACAGCGACTTGCCCTCAGACAAGATCACGCTACCCAGACGTTCTTCTACTGTTCATGCTAAACGTTGTTTAGCGTACTTTCCACACGATGGCCTCTGATAGCGTTTGCGCAGGATAGCTTCCCGCCCTGTCTGGTTCTGCTCGGGCAGTTCCTGCACGCTCTCGGCCGGCGTGCCGGGCGAGAGCGTCGCCAGCGTTGCCTCGCCAAGCGGCCGGCGGCGGACATGCCATACGACCGCACCAATTACGCAGGAGCCGCCAATCAACCAGAGCGTTTCGGGAGAAAGAAACAGGGCGCGGTCCTTCTGGTTAGCGGAGCTTCGGGCCTCGCGGCTTGGCTGCGGGCGCGTCCGGTTCCTTCATAACGCCTGCGGGGCTGGATCGCGCGCCCTGCCCTTTCTGCACCTGGCCGGACCAGTAGCTTGCAGCGCGCTGGCTGGCGGCGGGCTTTTCCTGCGCTGTACGGTCTGCCGCAGCTGCGGAGAACCCGGATTTGACAGTCACGGTCACATCGTCGCCTGAGGCCGCCCTCTGGCGGCCGAGATCCTGCGTCGGTACGACGATGATGCCCTTGCCCGTGTTCACGCTGCTGCTGTGCGTATCTGTGGCGAGCAGTACGCCCGTGATCTGTTCGCCGGGACGCGCGGTCCGTACGTCTTGGGCCAAAGGCTCCGCACCCTGCTGTCGCAGATGCTCGAACGCTGTCCGAAGGGCAGCCACCCTTCCGCGGTCCGTCGCGTCCTCGACCAGATGACGCATGGCCGGGTTGGCAGGGTCATCAGCACCCGCGATGGAGGCGGCCAGCATTCGCGGCTTGGTGATAACGGAGAAATCGACATCATGCCCATACTTCTGTCCAAGCGTGGCGATGAAGGCTTCCTGAACCCGCCCATTTCCCTCGCGGAAAGGATGGACAAAATTAAGCTCGGACATGACGCGACCGGCCACGGCGGAAAACTGCTCGACGTTAGAGCCCTTCAGGACATCGGGATCACGGATCGGCCGGAATGCCTCGGCCAGTCCGCGATCGAGCCTCGAACCCGGCAGGAAAGTCGTGCTGCCCTTGGTCATGAATTCGATAGGCTCGACCGGCCGTCCATCCACAACGGGCCGTTCGTTGCGCGTATGTCCGGCCCATTCGTAAATCTCGCCGAAGAGGTGCTGATGAATGGCTTTCAGGTGCGCCGCATCGAAATTACCGGCCGGGCCTGAGCCCAGCCGGATGTCGATCATGCGGTCACTGGTGATCCTGTATTCGGCCCGATTGAGTGCCGCGCGCGACCGCAGGTCCAGCCGGTTGCGCAAGACATCCTGCTGATCCGGATCGTTGGAATTGGTGGGATAGGTATAACCGCGCCCCGGATCGCCGGCACTCATGGCGGCCGCGAATTAGCGACCGGCCCGGATGGCGTCGCGCATCTCGCGGCGCAGGTCTTCGAGCGAAATTACGCCCCGGATATAGCGTTCGTTCGCCTCTTCGAGAACCGGATCATGGACATATCCCTGCCGGTAGTTTGCCGCCCGGGCTTCCTCGACGGCGCGACGACGCTGCGCGGATTCGTCTGCGCTGATCGGTCTGGCGGAAAGGGTCTGTCCCATCACGCTCACTCCTGACTGGTAAGCGGTCATAATAGCCGCTTTTGCAAGCGGAACCAAGAATTTATGGGGATGGTGTCGCCGCGTGTCTGCATCTTGCGAAGCAAATATGGGAGGGTAAACCCGTCACGCGACGACACGATAGCATGTGCGCGAACAGGCCTGAAAAATCAAGCGAAGAGCCGCCCGAAGACGGCTCCCCTCCCCTGCTTATTTCCGGTCGAACGGATCTTCACCCTCCCACTGGTCGGCCGGTGGAGCATCGGCCCCCTGCCCGCGCTGCTGTACGGGACGGCCCTTGAATTCGAAATCCATCGGATCGACGTACCAGATCGTGACATCATTGGTTGCGCCCTGCGGCCGGAACGTGGCTGAACGCAGATCACCCCGGACCTCAACCTGCCGCCCCTGTGTCGCATTTTTTTCGACATACTCGGCGCGCTTTTCCTGCCGGAGATCGACGCGGACTTCGACCCATTCGGTCAGCTCGCGCCAGCCGGTTTCGGACTGCTGCGAACGAACATTCTTCGAGCACGCTACGCGGAAAACCACATATCCGCCGCCGTTACCGAACGTCTTGCGCGTCGCATCCTTGCCGACACGACCAGAGAGATTGATGGATGGGAACATGGTTGAGCTCCTTCAATGATTGATAAGTGTGAGGCAGAACATCAGCGCGACGAAGCTGCCAAAACAGCAACAGGCAAGAGCGCCACAAAGAAGACAGCGCGGGTTTTCCAGAACGCCTTCTGATGGAGCCTCTGGGACTTCCGACAGATACGCGGCGGCAAAGAAAACAAAGGTTAAAACACCGAATACTCCGGCGAAAACAGACAGATAAACATCTGACATAGGGTTTACCCTCCCTCCACCGGGCGGCTGGGGATTGGTCCCGCCTTCCCGCCCGGTGTTCTTATTATATACACGATATAATAAGAGAGAGGCAAGAGAAAAATGCAGTCTTTCACACAGAAAATGGCGGTTTCCCGACAAAAATTACCCTTGTATCCGCCCCCTCAAAACCCCAGCCTTTCGTTCGACCTGCCAGCGGCAGGGCGAAAGGCAGCGCAGCGACGCCTTTCGTCCCGACACCTTCAGATCCGCCGGCAACGCAGCGCAGGTCTAGGGGGCATCTCAGGGGACCCGTCTGCACGGAGCGACCAAAGGGAGCGCAGGAAGATGGGGTGGATGATCCCCTAGACCGGAGCGAGGCTGCTGGCATCAGCGCAGCCCCCTTGGGGGGGCGAGCATCGGGGGGATATACCGGGCTTCCGATCGTTACCCGGATGGGCGGAGACAGATGGCGACCGCAGCGCAGCGCAGCGCAGGGCGGCGGCTGGCTCCGGTGAGTTGGCCGGGAGACAGGTGCAGCGCACCTGGCTCGCGGCCTTACGAACTAGAGCGGAGATCAAGCCCCCGAAAAAAGCCCGCACGCATCATCCGTTATCGTAAAACTCTAGTCTTGTTCGCCAAGACAAGACTGACGTGCAGTGCGGAATACTTGGATGACCACGCGATCTTATCGCCGACGGAGTGGCTTTGCCGGCTTGGCCAGGATAAAATCACTGATCATGTTCGCGCGGGCAGTATAGTCCATCACTTCACTCATCATACGTGAGCGCTCATCAACCAATTTTGTCTCGGGATGATCCTTGCAATATTGTTCAACGCGCGCGCCAATTATCCTGACAACCGCGTTTTTGATGTTCTCTCGGATAGCGATCGAGCCCCATCCATTATCCACCACAAATTTTTTCAAATTCGCGATGGCTTCCCCTTCCAGATTGACCCGAGGAATACGATACCCTTCTCCTGCCCAGCTCATTACTCGAAACAGTAGTTGGTGAAACAGCAGCATCGTAGCCCTATGGGGGTCTTCAGGTGCAGGTTGGGAGGCAATCGGTGCAGGTTCGCATTCGGGCAAGTCTTCGCTGTCATCGACCATGATGGACTTCCTTTAATAAGTGAGCAGGCCAGTCCCACTCGTCCAAAATACTATAGCGAATGACTGGTAAAATATCATTCCCGGAACCCTCTTCCCGATATTTTACCAAGGCGCAGAGATAGGAACCATATCATCTATTATGGGGCTGCGAGCAGCGTTCCGTATGATCCGATAATCCGCTGCACGATCGCCTCGTTCTCTGCGGCGCCAGCGCACGAGTTCAAATAGGCCGCTCGCTTCGTCGCCGTTGCTCCTGGCTCGTATCCCCAAAAGCCCCATACCTGAATGCTGAAGAAGTCGCTGATAGGTCCGCCACATCCAGCACCAGATGCGGGCATGCCCGACATGCACAACAAGGTCGCGCAAGGCTCTGCGTGGGCCGCGGGCGAGTACGAAACAGCGACGCCGACCATTGCTGCCCCGATTGCAATAAGCAGTCTCTTCATGGCTGTGATTCCCTATTCGTGGGAACAGGAATTTCGCAGAAATTCACATTTTTCTCAATGAAAACCGCGCTAAACCGACAAAAAATCGATGTCTCAGATTTCAATCGAAACGTGTTCTCTTATCGGATTAAGCAGTAGGCGGACGCACAGTTAAGCATGAAGGCTTAGTTTAGCGGGGCAAAACAGCGAGCGCACTTGCGCACACGACACAGTACGACACCATGCATCTATAAATCCAGATATAGACATATCGCGATATGTAGCTATGTTGGCTATGTCATTCACACAGGTCACAGGAGTTCACCGCGTTGACACACAACCAGACCACTCCAAACCATGCCCCTGATAGCCACTACGGTCATTTCATCGACAACCAATGGGTTGACAGTGAAAGTGGCGAGACCATCGACAGTATCAACCCGGCTAACGGTGCATTCCTCACCAAGATTCCGCTCGGCACGGCTGGAGACGTAGACCGTGCTGTCCAGGCGGCTGCCCACGCATTCAAGTCCTGGGGCAAGACTTCTCCGGCTGAACGTGCCAACGCGCTGTTGAAGATTGCCGATCTGCTCGAAGCCGATGCCGAGCGTTTCGTGGCGTTTGAGAGCATGGATGTCGGCAAGCCGGTCCGCGAGGCCCGAGTGGATGTGCCGCTGGCCATCGACCATTTTCGCTACTTCGCCGGTGCGATACGCAGCCATTCGGATGAAGCTTCCATGCTTGACCACCAGACGATGAGTTTGACGCTGAGCGAACCACTCGGCGTAGTCGGTCAGGTCATCCCTTGGAACTTCCCTCTTCTGATGGCTGCCTGGAAAATCGCCCCAGCGATCGCCATGGGCAACACGGTGGTAATCAAGCCATCGGAAATGACACCGGTCACGATCCTGGAGTTGGCAAAGATTTTCGCCAAGGTTCTTCCGGCCGGCGTGGTCAACGTCGTCACTGGTCTGGGCACAGAGGTTGGCCAAGCGATTCTCGATCATCCCCAGATCGCCAAGCTCGCTTTCACCGGCTCGACGCGTATCGGCGAAGTCGTGGCGGCTGCGGCAGCCAAGAGGATCATTCCCGCCACGCTAGAGCTTGGCGGGAAGTCAGCCAACATCATATTTCCTGATGCCAATTGGGATCGGGCTGTCGAGGCGGCTGCACTTGGCATTCTTTGGAACCAGGGCGAAGTATGCGAGTCCGGCTCTCGCCTGTTCGTGCATGAGTCAATCTATGAGCGCTTCGTCGCCGAGCTCAAGGAGCGCTTTGAAAAGGTTCGCGTGGGCAATCCACTCGACCCTAATACACAGATGGGTGCCCAGGTCAGCCAGATCCAGACCGACCGCATCATGGGCTACATCGAGCTGGCCAAGGAAGAAGGTGCCCGCATCCTGACGGGTGGTGAGCGACTGACTGGCGGTGAATACGATGCCGGCTTCTTCATCAAGCCGACGATCATCGTCGACGTGCGCAATGACATGCGCATCGCCCAAGAGGAGATATTCGGACCGGTCGTCACCGTGCTGCCGTTCAAGGATGAAGACGAAGTGGTGGCGCTGGCCAATGCTTCCGACTATGGCCTAGCTGGCGCTGTCTGGACCCAGGACATCAACCGTGCAATCCGTGTGGCACGGGCCATCGAAACCGGTCGTATGTGGGTCAACACCTACCACGAAATTCCGGCCCATGCCCCGTTCGGTGGATACAAGAAGTCCGGTCTCGGTCGTGAAACTCACAAGTCCATGTTGGACGCGTACAGTGAGAAGAAGAACATCTATATCAGCCTGAACGAAGCGCCGCTCGGCGTGTTTTGAGTTCAATTCATCGCCAAGATTTTCCCTAACAACATCGAGGTTTCTGGATATTTAGGAATATTGGAATGGGCGGGGAAATACTGTTTGGAAGCACACTGTTGGGACCTTCCACCCTGAAAAACCGTATCGTGCTCCCGCCCATTCCGAACGACCTTATGGCCGCCCCCTTCCGTCAGCGAGCAGGTGCGGGATGGGGGCGATCTGATCGCGTTCGGTCGTCCCTTCATCACCAACCCGGATTTGCCTGAGCGCATCACTCAGGACTGGCCGCGTTCGCAGCTTCGACGCGGCAGTGACGCTGCGCGCGGATGATGGAAACCTTGAGGCCAGAGGAGCCTGAAAATGTATCAGCCAAGTACAACCCCTTATCAGCAGCACCGGGGGTTCGGTCGAGCCTTCAAGGCCGGCCACTTGAGACTGGGGCTGTTTTTTCCCATCGAGGCCTTCCAGGGCGATACGCCGACGATGTGCAACCAGGTCGAGTTGGGCCGTCGTGCGGAAGCACTGGGCTTCTCCGCGCTCTGGTTCCGGGACGTGCCGTTGCGCGATCCCAGCTTCGGCGATGTAGGCCAGGTTTTTGATCCCTGGGTCTACTTGGGCTTCATCGCAGCACAGACGTCCACAATTGCGCTGGGAACTGCGTCGATAGCGATCCCGCTGCGCAACCCACTGCACACGGCCAAGGCGGCTGCAAGCGTGGACCAGTTGAGTGGTGGCCGCTTCCTAATGGGCGTCGCCTCGGGCGACAGACCTGTGGAGTTCCCTGCATTTGACGTTGACCCGGATCAACGAGGCAACATTTTCCAAGAACATCTGGAAGTGATCCGCAAAGCTCAGCGAACCAGCTTCGAGCCGCTGCAATGGAGTAGCGGCCGATTGGAGAGTGCGGACCTGATTCCGAAGCCGACTACGGACGAGATCCCATTTTTCGTGACGGGCAACAGTCGCCAGTCCATAGAATGGATCGCGCGGGAGAGTTCTGGGTGGATCACCTATCCACGGGCACCCCAATTGCAGAAGACGATGGTGGCGAAATGGCGAGAGGCGGTCAAAGCCCAAGTTGGGGACGTCTACAAACCTTTCCTCCAGTCGCTTTACATTGACCTGGACGTACGTCCGGACGCACCGCCGGTGTCAATCCATCTGGGCTACCGGCTGGGTCGAAATCATCTGATGGCGCTATTGGAGTCGCTTGAGTCGATTGGCGTCGATCATGTAATTCTCAATCTCAAGTATGGCCATCGTCCGGCATCAGAAGTCATTGATGAACTTGGCTCTTATATCGTGCCGCGGTTTAGCGCACACTCGCCATGAGGCCGCAAGAGATCAACTCGTTATGGGGTGGCGCGGCCCTTGGGGCCAGCACCTTGCGGTCAACGCATCGTCATCTGGTTATGATCGGCCAGTGCCGGTCGCCATTGCGCGATGATCGCGGCGAATTCCGGGCCAAGGGTAGGATCGAGCTGATCGGGGTAATTGCCGGCCTGACCAATTAGACCGAAAACGACTGTCATATCTTCCACGATGGCCCTATCGAGCGCCCATAGCGACGTGAGATCAAACGATCCGCACGATCCTGCATTCCACCATGCCAGCAGGAAATCCGCGACACGTCGCGATTGTCCCGTATCACCCTTTGCAATTTTAATCAGGCGTGCCAGTGCCGCCCGTTGATTGTCCTGTTTCGCGGTCATGGGTTTTTTCCGTGGTTTGTTGGTTTGAGCTGGCGGGCTGTGAGCGTCACCCCACAAAGGGTTTCCAGGTCCATTTTGCAGTCAGGTCTTCGTCATCAATCTCGAAGCCCATTTCCTTCAGTCCGGTCAGGACCATGTTCACGAGGCGCATTCCTGGGTGCTCGCGCATCCAAAGTTCTGCCGCAACGCGGACATAGACCGGCAGGCTGACAGAGAGCCCGACCAGCTCGCCCGTGTCGTCGCCCGTGTGCGGTTTGAGACGCCGCTTGCGTTCGGGCACCAGATCCTCGCGCTCCACATGCACGCCGATCGTGTTCAGCGCCTGAAGGATGGCGCAGCGCATGGAGGTGTCGTTATCGTTTACATACTCTTCGAGCTGCCGGCGCACTGCGGGCTTGACGCGGAACAGCGTCAGGCGCGGGGTGCGATCAAGGACAGGGACAGCAGACGCGGATTCAGACATCGAAACTCTTTCAAGGCACAGATCCTCTCCTTTAACATATATCGGATATAATAACGAGAGAGCCGGCCGCCCGCTGCCGTGGGCAGGGTCAAACATGCGCTTCTCCGAGATAGATGCCATAGCGGGGCCGGATCTTCGATCCGGGCCTCAATTTCAGGTCCATTGCCCACAGGGAAACCGACATGCCGCGCCTGCGCGCGAGCTGCACGGCCGACCGTGCTGCCGTGTCCCGGCTTTCCTTGACAGCCAGGACCGACAGGTCCGGGCCGGCCAGATAGACATGGCGATGCTTCGCCACCCGTCGCGATGCGAGGTAGGTCATGACGCCAGCCCTCCCATACGCGATGACACCCGACACGCACGCTCTAGCCCGACCAGAAGATCCGCGAGGACCTGGCGGGGCAGGGGATGGGTGCCAAGCGCCACGATCCGGCCGCCCTCCATCTGGACGGGCAAACGAACCGATCCCACGCGGATATGTGCGGGGAAGGGGCCATCGGCGCCGACCGGGTATCCCGGCCGAGCAACAGACATCCGCTCATAGCGGCGGACGAGAGCTTCGTATCTCACGCGATCAGTCATCGCTTCATCCTTTTATATCCGCGATATAATAGAGACACGGACGTTTACCACGATCGTCCGTGCCTGCTGGCCTAGTCGTCCAGGTGAGCTTCCCCGGCTGGCTCGGCGTCATCAGGGGGCGGCTCCCGTAGGGCGGCATCGACCAGTGATCTGAGCCGTGACACGGGCACCATGATCCGGAAGGCCATGCCGTAGGTATCGGCCGCGCTTTGCACCCATGATCGGATGCGCTCGACTGGCGCATTCTCTGCTTTCATCGCCACGGCCAGGCTCATGAGATGGGCCATCAGCTCATCCAGCTCGAACTCGACAACCCGTAAGGCATCTTCGAGACTGTACTCGGCGAGTTTTTCAAAATCCGCCGAAATATTCTGGCGTTCTGCTTCCTCTGCCAGTTTGGCTTCCAGATGGGACACGGCATCGACATAGCTCGTGAGATCCATCAGGACCATTTTCGCTTCGGTCCGTGCATCGACCATGATGCGCAGGGCAAGAACCGCATCGGCTACCGGTCCGGTTCGCTTGCCATTCGCAGGACTGTCATTTGTCTGCGTCATGCTCCGCTTCCGGCCCATATTTATTGACGATATGGCATTCATGCTGCGGTCCTCCTGCCGAAATCACAACAAAAACCCGTTTGTTTTTTGAATCGCTTCAGTCGATACGCAGCCCCGTGCTGTCGATACGGGAGAGAACGGTATCTGTTGTCATCCAGCCCGCCACCCGACCGAAGCCGATGAACGGGACCAGGACGGTATAAACAGAGTCCAGATCGTAGCTGGTGCGCTGATCCCGTGGACCTTCCCACAGGCATGACAGCACCAAGCCCTCGATCTCGGTGCCGTCGCTGCCGATGGTCGTGACCCACAGATCCGGCAGGACGGCGGCTTCGCAGGCGCGAACGCGGCCCTTACGGGTCCAGTAGGCCATCAGATCCGGCTTTGTCTTCATCGCCGAAATCGTGCTGTATTCGTCGCGATCCAGCCGGATCAGCGGCAAGGTATTGTGAAGAGGCGATACCTGTTTTTCGGCGTGGTCTTCCTTGGACATAGGGCTATCCTCCCTGTGCGACGGATCGAACGATTTTATCCTCCCTGTGCGACGGATCGAACGATTTTATCCTCCCGGCCCGCCTCTAATATATACGAGATATAATAAAGAGGGTTCAAGAGAAAAATGCAATTTTTCTCGCGAATGGTGGAGAGGCCGGCAAGACGGCCTCTCTCCCGGATTCAGGCGCAGGCTGCCTGCTCTTGCTCGGCCAGTATCTCAGCATGGAAGGCTTCCATCGCGCGCTGGCTTTCTTCAGGGTCGATCAGGTAGGCATGAAAGCCGGTGAGGACGGTAAAGCCCGCCGCTTCCAGCGCCTGTTGTACGTCGGTGATACCCCATAGGGCACTCGCATACTCGGCCTCTTCGCGCTGCTCGTCTGGGACATATTCCAGGCCACATGATGCGGCTTCATAACGGGCGATCGCGTCGTCCTCGGCGTCATCATAGACGCCATACCTGACGCTGAAATCGACGGTCATGGAACTGCTGGCCCGGGCCTGTTTCATCGCCTCTTCAAAGTGCTGGACATAATACATCCGGTCACGCAGTTCGTTTCGGGTCGCATAGGAATCTTCCGAGGTATCAGCCAGCCGGTCGGACAGGCGGCTGTACCATGCCTTCGTATCGGTGATGGCGCGATCAAGAACGTCCGCTGGATTGGGGCGAGGTGGCATCTTTTTAGAGCGGAACAGGAAGCCCACCAGACCGGAAAGAAGTGACATAGGGTTTACCCTCCCTGCACCGGGCGGGGAGGGAGGACCATCCCCCCACGTTTTCCCGCCCGGTGTTCTTATTATATACACGATATAATAATAGAGAGGCAAGAGAAAAATGCAGTTTTTCACACAGAAAATGGCGGTTTCCCGACAAAAATTACCCTTGTATCCGCCCCCTCAAAGCCCCAGCCTTTCGTTCGACCTGCCAGCGGCAGGGCGAAAGGCAGCGCAGCGACGCCTTTCGTCCCGACACCTTCAGATCCGCCGGCAACGCAGCGCAGGTCTAGGGGGCATCTCAGGGGACCCGTCTGCACGGAGCGACCAAAGGGAGCGCAGGAAGATGGGGTGGATGATCCCCTAGACCGGAGCGAGGCTGCTGGCATCAGCGCAGCCCCCTTGGGGGGGCGAGCATCGGGGGGATATACCGGGCTTCCGATCGTTACCCGGATGGGCGGAGACAGATGGCGACCGCAGCGCAGCGCAGGGCGGCGGCTGGCTCCGGTGAGTTGGTCGGGAGACAGGTGCGCGCACCTGGCTCGCGGCCTTACGAACTAGAGCGGAAATCAAGCCCCCGAAAAAGCCCGCACGAGCACCCAGCTTGCGCGGCATCAGTGCGAAAATTGGCCGATTCAGGATACACCAGAGGATACGGAACAGGACACGTTAGAGGCTACGCTAGAGGATACGGCGGCCGGTAGGCCGCCCGGCTACTCTTAGCCCGCGAAGCGGGCTTCCGGTTCGGCGCGCGCGGAAATGGGGGCATATCGCCCCCGGAGTCAGATGTCTTTGCGTTCGCCCTCCCATGCCCTCAACGGCGAGTTGCCCTCCCTTCCGCAAAAGGGGCAGGTGGCCGGGTCGGGTGCGGGGTCGATGCCTTCATAGGTCCAGCCATTGCCACATGACAGGCAATCATAATCGGCCCCGGCAAGTCTGCTCTGGTGCGAGAGGGCTTTGATGGCCGAGGCGATATTGTCGAACATCTGATAGCCGACATCCTGCGGTGTCCCGACGTGTGAGCGGACAAGGGCGGCGGCTTCGTCGAAGCTCAAGGGGCGCTCGGTGGGAATGGTCTGCGCAATTTCGAATGCTTCGCTCATGGGTTACGTTCCATCCTGAAGGGCAGGGGGCACGCCTCGGGTGAGGCGTGCCGGATGACGGGATCAGGCGGCGTCCTGCATGAATGCTCCGCCTCCTTTCAGCCGGGCCATTTCCTCGTTGAGACGCCACAGGGCGCGGTTGATCTTCACGTCCGCATCAATGGCTTTGACTTCGCGGGTGGACACGCGACGGCGGCGGCCGTTGGCATCGCGCCCCCATGCCCGGAGACCGCCCCGGATGACGTTTTCCTGCACCACGTTTCCGACGGTCCACAGATCGGAACCGAGATCATCACGGCGGCGCGGGGCCAGAAGCTGGCGCGGCTCGATCGGGGTTTCGGCTTCCTCCCCGAAGCGGATTTCATGGGCCGCCCCGGCAAGGATCATCTGTTCGTCATGGTTCAGGCTGACACCGGACCAAGCGTCTGCGGCTTCAACCGCGCGGCAGCTCTCGGACAGCACCTTGAAGCTGCCCTCGATGACCTGCGCCATCACGTCGCCCTTGTGGTGGACGGACACGGAAGCAAGCTCCCGATCTGACACCATCAGCCCGTTAAGGCAGACCAGACGCATCAGCCCGGCCATGACCTTATAGGCGCTCGTGCCGTCATGGCTGTTGACCAGCACGACTTCCGGATAGATGCCGCCGACCTTGCGGACGGTCCCGGCTTCGCCCTTGTGACGGAAGCGGATCAGGTGCTTGGTAAAATCCGCCTTACCCGGCACGCGCGAACCGCCCTGCTTGGCATAGACCGGCTCGAAGCCTTCTTTCCGCATTCCCGCGAGCACTTCATAAGTGGGGATGTAGGCGTATCGGTCGCTGCGGCTCTCGTGCTTGTCTTCCGCGAAGATGGACTTCGCCAGATGGCGCAGGGCTTCGTCGGACAGCGGATCGCGGCCGAGATTGCGGGAAAAGCGAGAAGAAACGAAATGATTCATGGGTTTACCCTCCCGTGGCCCCGGTGATGGGGGAGACCGTCTCCCTCCTTTTCGTCCGGTGCCCTTATTATATACGCGATATAATAAGGGTCTGGCAAGAGAAAAATGCAAAAATTCTCCGAAAAAATTCCCGTTCAGCACGAAAAAACCGCTTGCCAAAAACCGGATCAAAGCCCCAGCCTTTCGTTCGACCTGCCAGCGGCAGGGCGAAAGGCAGCGCAGCGACGCCTTTCGTCCCGACACCTTCAGATCCGCCGGCAACGCAGCGCAGGTCTAGGGGTCATCTCAGGGGACCCGTCTGCACGGAGCGACCAAAGGGAGCGCAGGAAGATGGGGTGGATGATCCCCTAGACCGGAGCGAGGCTGCTGGCATCAGCGCAGCCCCCTTGGGGGGGGCGAGCATCGGGGGGATATACCGGGCTTCCGATCGTTACCCGGATGGGCGGAGACAGATGGCGACCGCAGCGCAGCGCAGGGCGGCGGCTGGCTCCGGTGAGTTGGTCGGGAGACAGGGGCAGCGCACCTGGCTCGCGGCCTTACGAACTAGAGCGGAGATCAAGCCCCCGAAAGATAGCTCTCCCACATTCCGATGACCGAAAGAATTTCATGGCAATCACAAAAAGAGAAAAATCTTGTCTGACACTCAACTGATTTCAGCATGTCGAGCTTTTGTATCGTTCAAGGACCGACTGGATGAAAGCCTGACGGAAGTCGATGATCCGTATGAACGCTTCTACGAACGCAGGGCGATTTTTCCGAAGAAATTTCTACGCGACGCGCTTCCCTTTTCCGATGCGTTTTACAGCTATGATGACATGGTTCCAGAGACTATCGACCCGACGCTTGTCATCTCGGGGCAGTATCGGGACCGACCGGATCAGGGGAGAGATTACGATCACGAGATCATGGAATGGTCTGATGGTATTGTGAGCGATAACGACAAATATTGCTCAGAGGCCCCGAGATATGCCCGTATCGGAACGATGCCGCTTTACGTGGCTCTCGAAGGCAAGAACCGGGTGACTTTGTTCAAGCGTCATCAGCGCCCGATGCGGGCCTTTATCACGCCGGTAGCCTTTCCGGCTCCATCGGATCTGACGATCGTGCGGTTTTCCCCGTTCGGCGCTTACGGATTGGCTTATCAGGATGAACCAGCCAGAATCATTCCCTATCCTGAAGTCGCCCTGCCCCTTCTGACGGCTTATGGCGTTACCAGCCAAGAGAAAAGCTGGTCGCTGCGGGCTGCTGGATACGCCCGCACAGCACAGAAGGAAATCAGAAAATCTCGCATGGCACCATAGAAAACCAGCTACTGCCGCGCCCCAATAGCAAGGACTTGGAATACCCGATGAAGACTTCTGGACTGGATGTGTTTGATAGCGTCAAGGCGGCACAAGATCCTCGGATGCAGGAGGAACTTCTGAACATGGCATGGGCAGATGGCGACGCAGCGGCGTTTGCTCATGCTCTTTCGGTCATAGCGCGCGCGCAGGGAGCGGACGATATTGCGAAGGAAGCCCTGTCTGGAAAAGGCGATCTCGACCTGACCAGCCTGTTCCGCATCATGTCGGCGTTCGGCATAAAGGTGACGTTTCATGCGGCGGACTGATGCGGCACACGCCGAAGGGATGGCGGCCTGTCGGGCCGCCACAGAGCAGTCAGCCCCCGCGAGGGGGCTTCAGTTTCAAGTGTCCGCTTAGAGCCCGATCCGAAAGTTTTTCAAGCTTGACAATGCCTTGCTGTCCGTCGTGTGAGCATGCGGATCGAGGCGATCAATGCCCATGCGGTTGAGGACGCAATGGATTGTTCCCAATCTTTGGCGAGCCGCCTGCACCGTCCCAGCCAGGCGAATGTCCGTTCAACCACCCAGCGGCGCGGCAGGATCTGAAAGCCTTTCACCGTATCGGACCGCCTGATGATTTCGACCGTCCATTTTCCCATGGAGGCGAGCGCGGATCGCAATTTCTCGCCAGCATAGCCGCCATCAGCGAAGATGTGGCGCAGCCAGGGAAAGCGCCTGCGTATTGCCGCCAGGACATCAACGGCCCCATCACGATCCTGGATATCGGCGGCATGAACGAGGAGAAAGATCAGGAAGCCGCAGGTATCAGTCACGATATGGCGCTTGCGGCCCTTGACCTTCCTGCCCGCGTCATAAGCCCGAAAGCCCGCCGCTTTCCGTAGTTTTCACCGACTGGCTGTCAATCACGCCCGCGCTCGGGGAGGCTTCACGCCCCTCGATCTCGCGCAGGCTCATGACCAGCACCGTATTCATGACCTCGAACAGCCCGGTATCACGCCAGGCGTAAAAATAGCGCCTGACGGTCGAGACCGGCGGAAAGCATTTCGGCAGCAGGCGCCACGCGCACCCGGCCGAGGCTATGTAGAGCATCGCGTTGACCACCTCGCGCATATCCGTCGTGCGAGGGCGACCGCCCCGTTTCGCAGGGGGCACAAATGGCACGATCAAAGCCCATTCCCCGTCCATCATATCCGATGGATATCGCAGTCCTTCCCGGCTATGTTCACGTCGGGCAATACCAGTCCATGTCATCATTCACTCCATCTCTTCGTAAAGACGGATGAATCACAACAGGCTGGTATTGTTCAAAAACTTTCGGATCAGGCTCTTATAAGCGTGCCTGTTAACATAACGAAGGCATGCACTGACAGTATTCGATGCAAGGAGAAGATCTGTCACGCAGGATACAAGGAGTGTGACGAGTGACCACCACATTGCCTCTCGCACAAGCCATAACCCTGTCTGCACAAGGCTGTAACCATGGTGCCGGATTGTGGCGGCAGCCACGGCCACGATGTCATGGTACCATGCGCCTGACCATAACAGGCCGATTGCCAGAGGCAGGGCATACCGGAAAATGCGGATATTGCTGGTATCGCGCAGCACAGACAGGGCGGGCAGCACGAGGATGAGATGCACGGCACGGTAGCCGATATTCTGCGCCGTAAAGAAGCAACTCAGGATCAGCAGTGCACCGACCAGCAGGAACGCGCGTTCCCGCTCGTTCAATACGGTGAGCGCGCCACATTCATGCGAACGCGTTCCAAGCCGTACCCCAATACTGATTGCCAAAAGGGACAGGGCAAGCCGAATGATTTTTAGGGCGACAGGCGGCAGGCCCAGCCGTTCGGTCAGGCCACCGCCCAGCGTGACCGAGCCAAACATGTCTCCAAAATACGAACCGGTTGGAATCAGTGATAATGCCCGGACCAGATCATGCCAGGTCACAATGGAAAACAGGGCAACGGCCATTATACTTGCGGCGGCAACTGCCATGAACCGGCCGGGGCGCTCGCGCGTGGCAATCAGCATTAGGGTCATGGGGTAGTATTTGAGCAGCCCGGCCAGCAGGGCACACCCATACCCCAGCAGGCGCCATCTGTCGGACTGGCACACCAGTGTCGCAGCCCCCACGGCAAGCACGAACAGCACGAGATCATTATTCCCGCGCTCCATTGCAAACACGGTTGCGCTTGATACGATGCCCGCCGTAATCCACCTTGCATTCCGCCACGACCGTCCAACCGGCAGGAGCGAAAGCGAAAGGAGAAAAATAATATCCACGCCCATGCCAATCGGAGGTAGCCATGCCCGTGTCATGGGAAACACTCTCAGCACAGTCCACAGTGGTGAATAGTCGTATACACGATTGAGGACATCGCAGGGATTGGCGGCATAAACATCCACTCCCTTGTTGATACAGCGGATCGCGGAAAGCACTGTATCCGTGTCAACGAATGGGAAATCGAAAGGCTTGATTCCCCAGAATTGTATGATCTCATGATAGAGCGGCATGAAACCAAGGCAGTACAGCGCCACCATGACAAGGAAGAATGCCGTGCCAATCATTGCTGGAAATACCAGCCTTGCAAGCCGCTCTGCCACAGTGAATTTTTCCTTTCCCATAAGGCAATAATGGCACTTATGATAAGCTTGTTGCCCGTTAATGTCACGCCGACCGCATGGTCACAGAATGTAGCAGTGCGTGCTGTGTCCCGGATGTAAAATCGCGGCGTCTGTAGCAGTTCATTGAAATACGAATGCGTTTATCTGCATGTGTTTAGAAGCAGGGCAGGGCTTCATACGGCTATCGTGAAGTGGGCCTTCCACAACCCGCAATGCCCGCGTACGGCGCCGGTTGGACTTACGCTCAATGAAGTGTATCATGAAACCTTGGCACCATCGGGTTCGGAGTTTTAACTTTAGGTTCCGATGGTTGGCGGAAATGCCGCCACAATGGCAGTGTGACAGGGCAGGTCGAATGGTTCCGTCTTTGTTATGGGTAAGTTGAGGACCAAATGAGGTGAATTGAGGCAAAGGCAATCGACTGATCTGTATTTATTTCGTAAAACAATCAATAAGTATTTGGAATTAGATAGACACAATGAGGATAGTGCTGAGTGGAGGGTGCGGGTTTATCGGTTCCGCCGTGGTAAGACACCTCATTCACAAAACAGAACATAGTGTCCTTAATGTCGACTGCATGACCTATGCGGCATCGCCCGAGGCCGTGGCGGAAGTCGCATCCAGCAGCTCTTACCGCCACGTTGCCGCCAATATCCTTGATGCTCCGGCGATGAAACACGTGTTTGAAACCTATCAGCCCGATGCCGTCATGCACCTTGCGGCGGAAAGCCATGTGGACCGTTCCATAGATGGGCCGGGCGTGTTCATGCAGAGCAACGTGATTGGTACCTATACGTTACTCGAAGCGGCGCACACCTACTGGAAGGGACTGGATGCCGCCCGGCAGAAAGCTTTCCGTTTTCATCATATTTCAACCGATGAGGTTTTCGGCCATCTGGGTGCTGGCGACCCGCCCTTTACCGAAACCACGCCCTATGATCCCCGCAGCCCCTATTCCGCATCCAAGGCGGCGTCCGACCATATCGTGCGGGCCTGGCACCATACCTATGGCCTGCCCACCTTCGTGACCAACACGACGAATAATTACGGTATCTGGCATTTCCCCGAAAAACTTATCCCGTTGGCCACCATCAACGCCATCGAGGGCAAGAACCTGCCGGTTTACGGCACGGGTGAGAACATCCGCGACTGGCTGTTTGTCGAAGACCATGCCGAGGCGCTTGTGCGGGCCATCGAACACGGCCAGCCCGGTGAAACCTACGCCATTGGCGCGCGCCAGCCCCGTACCAACCTGCAGGTGGTCAAAACCATCTGTGCTGTGCTGGATGAACTTGCGCCTGACCCCAAAGGTCCGCGTGAACGCCTGATCCAGTTTGTCAACGACCGTCCGGGCCACGATTTCCGGTATGAAATTGATCCCACCCACGCAGAACAGGCGCTGGGGTGGAAAGCGCGGCATGATTTCGAAACCGGCATACGGCGCACGGTCCAATGGTATCTAGACAACCGGGTCTGGTGGGAAGGCATCCGCGCCCAACGCTATACAGGCCAGAGGCTGGGAACCCAAGCATGACAACCGCATCCGCTACGACACAAGCCAAGCCGATAAAGGGCATTTTGCTGGCCGGTGGGTCTGGAACGCGCCTGCATCCGATGACGCTTGCAACATCCAAGCAGTTGCTGCCCGTCTATGACAAGCCGATGATCTACTATCCCCTCACGACCCTCATGCTGGCGGGCATCCAGGATATCCTGATCATCACCACACCGCAGGATATGCCGCAGTTCCAACGGCTTCTGGGCAATGGATCGCAGTTCGGGGTCCGTTTCACCTATCGTATCCAGTCTTCGCCCGATGGGCTGGCACAGGCCTTCCTGATCGGGGAAGATTGGATAGATGGTGCGCCCTGCGCGCTGGCGCTGGGTGACAACCTGATCTTTGCCGATCACCTGAGTGGCCTGCTGCAGGCTGCGGCACAGCGGGTCCAGCAGGCGAAAGGTGCCACCGTCTTTGCCTATCAGGTACGTGACCCGGAACGGTATGGCGTGGTCTCTTTCGATGCGCATGGCCGTGCATTGAGTATTGTCGAAAAACCTGAGCAGCCCGAATCCAGCTGGGCCGTGACCGGATTGTATTTCTATGATCAACGCGTGACGGAGTTTGCACGGCAGGTCAGGCCAAGTGCACGCGGTGAACTGGAAATCACCGACCTGAACAAGATGTACCTGGAAGAAGGCACGCTGCATGTTGACCGGTTGGGACGCGGCTGCGCCTGGCTGGATGCCGGCATGCCCGACAGCCTGATGCAGGCGGGCAATTTCGTGCAGACCATTCAGTCCCGGCAGGGCATGCTGGTCGGGTCACCTACTGAGGTTGCGTTCCGCATGGGGTATATTGACCGTGACGCCCTGCTGGCGCAGGCAAAGAAGATGAGCAAGACCGAACTGGGCTACATGCTGCGCCTTGTTGGACAACAGCAGGGCTGAAAGAAAAAGGCGCATGAAAGTTGAACGTCTGGACATTCGTGATGTCGGTCTGCTTTCATGCCTTTGTTATCCGGTCGATGGGACAGGTGTCACCTTTGTGTTCAGGCGACTGAATGCCAGATCACTCAATATGCTTAGACAGAATTCTTGAGATGACACGGCTAAGGTGCCCGACTAATACAACCGTACCTATGCCTCCCATCACGAGAATGGCAGTATGCACCCATGAAACGCTTGCATCGGTAGCAGAGCTGAAGCCTTGTACCGTTAATGCCCCTATGGTGATGTACCCCAGCAGCGCCGGAAGTGAGGCGAGCGTACCGATTACATAAGCCCGAAGGGACAGGGCGCTCATGCCCAGTGCATAACTGGTAATGGAAAAGGGCATAATAGGGGAAAGACGGAAAAGACAGGCAATTTTCCACCCTTCTGCTGAGAGAACTTGATCAAGCTTGTCTAGTTTGGCGCTTTTACGCAGGATGCGGTGAATGAAGCCGCGCAGGAAAGTCCGGGAAAGTCCGAAGGAAATCAGCGCCCCGATCATGGTTGCGGGCGCGGCAAGGAGAAAGCCGTCTACGATACCATAGGCGGCGCCAATTCCCATTGCCGTGGCTGAAGCGGGCAGGATGCCGCACAACGCCACTATGATCTGGATAAGTTCATAGGTTATCCAGCTATGATATATACTGTTACTATTGGCAAGGGCAAGCATAGTATGAACAGTATATGAAATATCATCATACCGTAAAAAAATAATACCAGAAAAAATTATTATAAAAGAAAAACATAAAAGAAAAAGCTTGCGATTAAAATCGCTGCTTTTTCTGGAAATATTGTTGAACTTATAATTTTTTCTGGGGTGTATGATCATTTTCTGAAAATTTTATCGCGGTAAATACCCAGACGGTTTAACCGGTAGGCAGCCGACGTTTTCAAAACGCCAAGGCCATATTTGACACTACGGCGGAAATTAATGGAGGATGCTTCAGCAAAGTAACGTGTCGGACATGAAATTTCGCCAATCGTAAAGCCTGCATTGACAACCTGCGCCAACATCTGGTTGTCGAAAACAAAATCATCCGAGCACAGGTCCAGCGGCAGTGCTTCAAGCACTTCCTTGCGCCAGCCCCGGTAGCCGGTATGATATTCTGACAGCTTGGCATTCATGAGGATGTTTTGCGTCAAGGTCAGGGCACGGTTTGCCACGTATTTATATAGCGGCATGCCACCTTTCAGCGCGCCCTTGCCCAATATGCGTGAGGCAATGACGACACCATAATGGCCTGATGTCAGCATGGCTGCCATGGCCCGGATCAGGCGTGGAGAATACTGATAGTCAGGATGAAGCATGATGATGATGTCAGCACCCCGTGCCAAGGCGCTTTCATAGCATGTCTTCTGGTTGCCGCCGTAACCACGGTTTCTGTTATGTTCTATAACATGGATTCCGAGTGAACGCGCAAGCTCTGCCGTGTTATCTTTACTGGCGTCATCAGTCAAAATGACATCATCCACGATATCCATCGGAATTTCGTCATATGTCTGTTGCAGGGTTTTCGCTGCGTTATACGCTGGCAGAACCACTGCAATCCGCTTGCCATCCATCATAAAAGTTAGAGCTTTCTGTCAGTAAACTACATAAACCGCGCAATCAGATACACGGTTTATCGTAAATTTCCTAGCAGTCTGTCGGGTTGGCCATTTAGAAGTGGTCCCCATTTTTCGGACAGGGCGATAAGCTATCATCTGGCCTGAACGAGGACGTGTTTTATGGGCAAGGTTACGCGGAAACGGTATGCGGCGGAGTTCAAATCACGGGTTGCCCTGGAGGCGATCCGTGGGGAACTGACGCTGGCGGAGTTGGCGTCGAAACATGGCGTGCATCAGACGATGATCGCCCAATGGAAGCGCCAGGCGATCGAAGGCATGGCAAGCCTTTTTTCTGGTAAGTCAGTAACGGAACCTTCAGTCAGCCCT